>CALUQX010000016.1 GCA_944323045.1 Candidatus Gastranaerophilales bacterium
TTAATTTTTTAGCATTGTTAATAAGTTCTCTATCGTGTTTATCCATATAAACATAACCTTTTATTTAAAATGTGATATAATATTTGTATCATAAAAATACTGAAATGACCAGTAAAATAAATATTATTTTTAATAATTAGTGTATTATAGGAAATAGTTTTTTATATCATATAATTCAATAATACTTATACTGTAATACTTTTAGGGGCTGTTTTATCACATTTTAAATAAATTGTTATAGGTGTTCATATGGATAAAATAGAATTTGAATTATATAAAAACAACAATATTAAACAAGTTTGGAAAGTTTGTCGTATTCCGTGGATAAATGAATTGTTTGATTTTAAAGCTGTAAATTTTCTTTCTAAATTCAAATTTGGAGAAAAAATTTTTAATAAATATATATCAGTTAGATTTGCAATAACTCATAAACCAGTTCTTCCGTATTTTGCATTTTTTGTTACAACAAAGTGTACTTTGAATTGTAAACATTGTAATTCTATGATGCCCAAATATACTGAAAAAACTCATTCTAAACCAATCGATTTTAAATCATTTAAGGATGATTTAGACACATTACTAAGGGCGGTTGATTATATTAATGTTTTTGTTCTGGTTGGTGGTGAACCAATGCTTGCTCATGATTTGCCTGAAATTATCAAATATGCGGCAAGTCAAAAACAACTAAAACATATTGTGCTGGCAACAAACTGTACAATTTTACCATCAGATGAACTTTTGAAGGTAATGAAGAATCCTAAAATTTCTGTTCAAATTTCGGATTATTCTCATGTTAAAAATATTAAAAATGGTGTAAAAGTAAAATATGACGAATTTAAAAAGTTATTAATTCAAAATAAAATCCGATTTAATAATTATCAAGAAAAACGAGGAGCTGTTACCTGGTTTTCAATGCCAAAAATTTATAAGGATAAACAAACGCCACTAACTCTAACCAAAACATTTAATGAGTGTTTTGGAAATTACTGCCCGACCATTAGTGACGGAATCATCTCCCAGGATTTTATTGCGGTGTATATACAAAGAAATCTTGAGCTTACACCGGAAATTAAAAAAGAAATTGTTAATATTAGAGAAGCAAAATCAAGTAAAGATTTGACAAACGAAATAATTAATTTTTACGCTAAACCTTACTCCGCATTCTGTCACTACTGTCATATGGATAACATCCAACACGGGTTGCCTTGTGGTGAGCAGGTTGAATAAATAAAAATTTTTACATCTCAACCGGTTCGAAGTCGTATTTGCGTGTTTTTAAATCCCGAACAATTAGTTCTATCAATTTCGGGTGTCCGCGCAATAATTTCAAAAAGCAATACACCGGTTTTTGGGTAATATATTTCCCCAGTTCCTGTGGATGGGTCAGCACTTCCTTAATCTTCATCCCGCGGCAGGAATTCCTTAAATCCTCAAGATAAAATCTATTAAACATTATAACATTTGAATAGTCCTGCGTCTCTTTTTCAAAAAGCATTGCGTCTTTTATTTCATCCGGCAATATATTTTCTGATATCTTTTGTATAAATTTTATCGCAAAATTCATCTGGACTTCAGTTTTCGTCTTTTTCGCATTTTCTATAACTATTTTCCAATCAAAATCAGGCTTTCTCATTAAAAATTCACAGTCAAATAATGCGTATAAAAGTCCAGCCTTACTTGTATTATTTCTCAAGTTTCTTGATAAATTTACCAGCGTGATAAACATCAAATCTTCATGACACGGAACAAGTGATTTTACGCCGAAAACATTTTCTTCCCGCGCGCGTTTGAAAAGCCCGCCAAGAAATTTTTCTTCGTTTCCGGTTTCCATATAAATGAATTTGTGCAAATCTAATGCACCGGCTTCACTTCCAATCTCATGGAAATCAACTGAATGAATATCTATTTTTTCGTATTCATATCCGCCTAATTTCATTACTATGTCAATCGAATTCATAAAATCTTTTTCCGGCACAAGCGCATCAATATCACCCATTACTCTCGGCAGTTCCTGACGCAGATATTTCATTGCGCCGCCTTTTAATATCATAGGAATGATGCCGTTGGCGTTCAGAGCCTTGCCGATTTTTGTATAATGCGCAATGACTTTTAAGTTTTGGAATCTGAAGTAATTGATAAGACCTTTCAATCTTGGCGCTTCGTATGATGAAAATTTTAGATTCGGATGTTGTTTCATAAAATATGCAAGCAGTAAAGCTTTTGCACTGCCTTTTACTTCAATATCCCATTCTTTTAACAAATCGTCCAACTCTTTTTGTGTCGGATTTTCTGAGAAAAATAATTCTAACAATTTTCTATCCTCAGGTTTGAGAATTTCGTTGTAAAAATTCTCAATCAATGCATCTGTAATTGAGACATTACCTTTAAGATATCCGCTGTCTTTTATTTCTTCAATAGTTTTTTTCCATAGGGCTGGCATATTTATATATCCTTTTAAATTATCTTAACCTTTAAATTTTTTTCATCACTGCAAGAATAAGTTTAACATAAATAAGAATTTATTTATATTAGACTATTAAGCATTATTAAATGTTTCCGCCTATTTTTTGTAGCTTTGTTTTCCTATGCAGGTGTAATCAAAACCGCGTTCAAATATTCTTTTTGTATCATAGAGGTTTCGACCGTCAAAGATTACCGGCGCCTTCAGCAGTGATTTCATTTTATCAAAATCAGGACGTCTGAATTCGTTCCATTCGGTCAGAACAATCAGACAGTCTGCATTTTCTAAGGCTTCGTATGCGGATTTTGAATAAGTTATTTTGTCTTGAAAATAGAATTTAGCACAGTCAAAAGCCTTAGGGTCATATGCCTGAATTTTTGCTCCGCGTTCTAATAGTGCATTTATAACGGTGATAGAAGGAGCTTCGCGCATGTCATTTGTTTTTGGCTTGAAGGCAAGTCCCCAGACTGCAAATGTTTTTCCGTTGAGATTTTCGCCGAATTTTTTCAGAATTTTGTCAATGAATAACAAACGCTGCCTTTTGTTAACGTCATCTGCTGCCTGTAAAAGCTGATAGTCGCAATGGTTGTCTTTTGCCGTTTTTAATAAAGCTTTTACGTCTTTAGGGAAACAGCTTCCGCCGTATCCCACACCCGGGAAAAGGAATTTTGCGCCGATACGTTTGTCCGCACACATTCCTATACGTACCATTTCAGCATCCGCACCTACTTTTTCGCATATATTTGCTATTTCATTTGCATAAGATATTTTTACTGCAAGAAAAGAATTTGCTGCATATTTTGTCATTTCAGCGGATTTGACGTCCATAATTATAACAGGGTTTCCTGTACGTAAAAACGGAGAATACAATTCCTGCATAATTTCGGTTGCTCTTTGTGAATTTGAGCCGATAACAACTCTGTCCGGTCTCAAAAAGTCGTCAACAGCAGCACCTTGTTTTAGAAATTCCGGATTTGATACAACATCAAATTCTTCATCTGTCTGTGACTTAATTATTTCAGTAACTTTTTCTGCAGTTCCGACCGGTACTGTGGATTTGTCTACAATAACTTTGTAGCCGTTCATCGCTTTTCCAATCTGTTCTGCTACCTGATAAACGTACTGCAAATCAGCGGAGCCGTCTTCTCCTTGAGGGGTTCCTACTGCAATAAAACATACCTGAGAATTCTGCACTCCGTAATTTATATCATCTGAAAAGATTAAACGATTTTCAGAAACATTCACTTTAATTAACTCTTCCAATCCCGGTTCATAAATCGGGATAATACCGTTTCTAAGCTGTTCTAATTTGTTTTCATCTTTATCAACACAAATTACATTATTTCCCATTTCTGCAAGACAGGTGCCGACGACCAGACCAACATATCCTGTGCCTATTACACAAACTTTCATTATTTATTCTCCTTTAATTTTTTGTCGAAATATTCTATTGTTTTGGTTAATCCTTCCTTGATATCAACTTTAGGCTCCCAGTTCAATTCTTTTTTAGCGAGCGAGATATCAGGTTTTCTCTGTGTCGGGTCATCACCCGGAAGAGGTTTGTAGACTATTTTAGAATTTGAATTTGTCATTTCAATAATCAATTTTGCAAAATCAAGAATTGTTCTTTCGGAAGGATTTCCGAGATTAACCGGTCCGATAAATTTTTGGGTGTTGTTCATCATTTTTATCATGCCATCTACCAGATCTGAGACATAGCAGAATGAGCGGGTTTGAGAGCCGTCGCCATAAATTGTTATGTCATGATTTTGCAGAGCTTGCACTATGAAATTTGAAACGACACGCCCGTCATTCATATCCATATTTGGACCGTAAGTATTAAAGATACGGATTATTCTTGTGTCGACATTATTTTGTCTGTGATAATCCATCATGAGCGTTTCAGCACAGCGTTTGCCTTCATCGTAGCAGCTTCTGATGCCTATAGGGTTGACATTACCCCAGTAATCTTCTCTTTGCGGGTGAACTTTCGGATCTCCGTAAACTTCGCTTGTAGATGCCTGTAAAATAGTTGCCTTACAGCGTTTGGCAAGCCCGAGCATATTAGTAACTCCGATTACAGATGTTTTTATTGTTTTAATCGCATTGTATTGATAATGCGGCGGGCTTGCAGGACAGGCAAGATTGTAAATCTGATCGACTTCTGCAAAATATTCTTTTGTGATGTCGTGTCTTACCAGTTCAAAATGGTCATTTTGTAAAAGATGTCTTATATTATCTTTTGAACCGGTGAAAAAATTATCAAGACAAATAACCTCATTGCCTTCGTTCAATAATCTTTCACACAAATGGCTCCCTATAAATCCTGCGCCGCCGGTTACTAATATTCTTTTCATTTATTCTCCTTTGATTTTCTGATTCTTTTTCTTGCCAGTTTTAAGCCTAAAAATCTGTAAATCTGGCAGTCCGGTGTCTTTTTGACAGATAACAATTTCTCTGCCAATCCGTATTCTGTTACAAAATTTAGTTTGTTATACTGTTTGTTTTTTAATGCTTTTATGAATAATGAGTTGTTAAGCAAACCTAAATTTAACCCGTTAAAAATTTCTGAAGCCTGCTGCAAAATTTCACCGCGTAATTTTTCTGATGAATTAAAATAATCAAGGTATACAAAGCTTTTTATCTGTTTTTGCAGCATAAAGAAATATTTTTTAGTAAGATTATTTTCATTGTAGTAATTTACAAGCTGAGGGATTAATTTCAGACATTCAGTGGACTTGTTTAATTTCTGGTATTTAGTTCCCATGATAGAATTCTGACGCTGAATATAGTGATAAAAACATTTATCAATGTAATAGCCGTTTTTTGCCCATACAGAATACATAAGCCAGAAGGCAGTATCTTCATTTTTTGACATACTTGTGAAACGGATATTTTTATCTTTTATGATAGATGTTTTGAAAATTTTGCCCCACATTGTTGCCGGTGTTTTTTGAATAACCTTGCTGTCGACTTTTGTTTTGCCTTTATATTTAATTTTAAGATATTTTTTCATAGCATGAACAGTGTCAGATTCGTATTCCTGTACAATGTTTGCGCCGAAACAAACATAATCGACATCGTTGTTAATCATTGCGTTGTAAGCTGTTTCAAATGTTTCGGGTTCAATCCAATCATCTGCATCAACAAATCCGACATATTTGCTTGATACAATATCAAGTCTGGAATTCCATGCAGCGGATACTCCTTCATTTTCTTTGTTGATGATTTTTATCCTGCTGTCTTTTTGCGCAAATTCATTTAAAATTGAGAGAGAATTATCAGTAGAGCCGTCATTAACACAAATTATTTCTATGTCTTTAAAAGTTTGATTAACAACGCTGTCCAGACATTTGCGCAAATATTTTTCGACATTATATACAGGAATTATTACAGATAAATCGGTCATTATTTTACGCAAACTCCATTCATAAATTTTTCCCAGTTATATGCGGATTGTACACTTTCTTGAATTGTTTTTTCAGGTTTCCAGCCGAGTATTTTTTGTGCTTTTTGAGAATCCGCATACAATTTTGCCGGATCACCTGCACGGCGATTAACGACTTCAACCGGTATTTTTTTATCAAGAACCTGTTCGCACACATCAAAGATATTTTTCACACTGTCGCCGTGTTCTGTTCCAAGGTTAAAAACATCGGATTTGTTTTCTTTGTACAAATATTCAAGTGCCAGCCTGTGCACTTCAGCAAGGTCTTCTACATTAACATAATCGCGTATACATGTGCCATCGGGTGTATCATAATCATCGCCGAATATTTTAAATGTTTGACCGCCGGTAAAGGTTGATTTTAGAATATTAGGGATTAAATGAGTTTCAGGTTCATGCCATTCGCCGACTCTGTTTTTCGAATCACATCCTGCAACGTTAAAATATCTCAGTTTAATTGATTTTAGTCCGTAAGCCCTGTCGTAATCTTCCATAATTCGTTCGACCATCAATTTAGATGCGCCGTAAGGATTTATTGGATTTTGCGGATGTTTTTCGTCAATCGGGGTGTATTCAGGCTCACCGTAAGTTGCACAGGTTGAGGAAAATACAATTTTTTTCACATTATGTTTAATCATTGTATCAAGAAGATTCAATGTGCCGAATGTATTATTCCTATAATATTTTGCCGGATTTTCTACACTTTCGCCGACAAGTGCAAATGCTGCAAAATGTATTACAGCATCAATATCATACTTTTCAAAAACTTTTTCTATATCTTCAATATTTCTCAAGTCTCCTTTTTCAAACTTTACACTGCCGATTTTTTGCAGAGTTTGAACAGTTTCAATATGACCGTTTTCAAGATTATCAAAGATAACAATATCTTTTCCTGCATTCAAAAAATTTATAACTGTATGACTTCCGATATAACCTGCCCCGCCGGTAATTAATATCATATTTTTTATCCTCAAAAATGTCGACAATCCCTCTATTATTAAACCATAGTAAATAATAAAATTCAACTTTAATAAGTGTTTGTAATAATGATGATGCTTAACATAATATGCAAAAAAAAATTAACAGCTATAATAAGATTATGGCAAAGATTTTAAAGAGAGATTTTTATTCAGAAGAAACAACAGAGGTTGCCCGCAATATGCTGGGAAAAGTTTTGTGCCGTGAAATAAACGGAGCAATATACCGCGGACTGATTGTAGAAACCGAAGCTTATACTCAGGACGAACCTTCCTGCCATGCATACAATGGGATTACAAAGCGTTCAAAAACACTGTTTGAAAAGCCCGGATTGGCATATGTTTATATGACATACGGTATGTATCACTGTTTGAATATAACAACCGAACGCGAAGGGTTTGGTGCCAGCGCGCTTATCCGTGCAATAGAGCCGTTGAGTGCAAATTTTACCAACACAAACGGACCCGCCAAAATGTGCCGCGAACTTAACATTACCCGTGAACTAAACGGGGTTGATGTCACAAATAGACAAAGCGGTTTATGGCTGGAAGAGGGAACAGCAGTTGAGGCTGAAAATATTGTTCAAACTACACGTATAGGAATAAAACTCGCCGCCGAACTTCCGTGGCGCTTTTACATAAAAGATAACAAATGGGTCTCTAAAAAATAATTTTAAACTTCTATAAAAAGTCTCTGCCCGACAATATTTTGTTTGCCATTATAGTAGCCGGCAAAATATCCGCCTCTTACAGGGGCATTTTTAGCATAATTATTCAGGCTGTTGCCATTATAATTCATAAACGGATTATTGCTGTAAGGTTTGGATATATTTGACCTTACCGGTGCTGTAATCTGTGGCGTTGCCGGTGCCAGTACCTGATTTAATAAAGATATCAAACTTGCCATTCTACCTTGAACCTCTCTTACGGAATAAATTTAATGATTTATATTCCTTTGTCATTATTATAGCACAACTTTACAATAAAATTTAACTAATCTTAATAAAAATCATCTTTTTTATGTAGTATAATAATTCTATGCAAAATGAAAAAAAGAAAAAAATCTTAATAGTCGGCAGTTCTGCAAAAGAACATGCGCTTGCAATAAAATTCAGTCAGTATGACAATATTGAAAAAATTTTCGCGGCTCCGGGTAATGACGCAATAAAAGAAGTCGCAGAAGTCGTTGATATTCGTGAAGAAAATATTGAAGAACTTTTGAAATTTGTTATTGAAAACGAAATTGACCTGACAATTGCAAGTTCTGAAACCGCAATAAAAAATGACATTGCAGAAGTCTTTCAGGCAAACGGGCAGATGATTTTTGCCCCGTCTGCACAAAGTTCTAAATTTGCAATTAATAAAGCTTTTTGTAAGAAATTCCTGTATAAATTGCATATACCAACCCCGCGTTTCGGGATTTTTGAAAAACAGCAGGCAGCATGTGATTACCTGTCGGATGCGAATTTTCCTGTAGTCGTGCGAAGCGAAGAAACAATTAACGGAAAAGACAGACTTGTCTGTCCAAAACAAAATATTGCTCAAATTTTTGTTGAAGATTTATTCGCAAGAGATGAGAAAAAAGTGCTTATTGAAGAATACGTTTACGGGCATGAATTTACACTTTATGTAATCACTGACGGCTATCACGCTCTGCCATTGAGTGCTGCTGCAAATTACAAATTCCTATCAGAAGGCGATGGCGGTTTGCTTACAGACGGTATAGGCGCTTTTGCTCCTGATTACAAAATTTCAAACGAAATTATTGACCATATTATGAAAAATGTTGTCATGAATATATTAAATGCGCTTGAGCGTCAACAGATTGCTTATCTTGGAATTCTCGGAATTGACTGTGTTCTTAAAAATGACGGCAAGTATTCTGTGCTGGAATTCAAACCGTTCTTTCAAGACCATGACTGTGCCTGTATGCTTGAGTTGATTGAAGAAAATCTGTATACACTTTTTGAAGCCTGTGCTGTAGGCTCATTTGCAGATGATTACGAACATATTGCATTTTCTGACAATTCTGCGATATCCTGTGTTATTTCTTCTCAATCAGAAGGTAAAATAATAAGCGGTCTGGATATGGTTGAAAGCAGTCAGATAAACCATTTCAATACGCATAAAAATACTTATCTTGAATACGAAACGCCAAAAGGTAAAGCTTTAACTGTCACAGCCTGTGCCAGAACACTCAGCCGTGCAAAGAAAAAGCTTTATGATGACATTGAACAAATAACATTTGACGGGAAAAAATACCGCAAAGATATTTGTGCGGAAGCAAATTAATCTACCATTCTAAATCGTCTCTGCGCAAATAATCCATGTTACCGTTTGTGACAACCCATGCCGTGCAGCCATAACCGTTATATTGGTTGTTTCCATTTATATTACAGTGTTCAGAAAAACTTCTGACGGTATTGTCTTTTGTCCCTAGAGGAACTACGGAATTTTGGGTTATATAAAAATAGAACATATCTTTCCCGTAATAATATTTGTCCTTGCCGCTGTTACTTACGATTATCGCAAAATCGCCGCACACATGTTGTAATTCTCTTGATGAACCTCTGACATTATTACAGTTAGCAGAACTTATAAAACCACCCCATAAAATAGTGCCGTCGTGTAATCTTATCGCAGTAAATTTTTCTTCAGAAAGATTGCGACCTACTGAACCTCCGTCAAGCGAATACATTTTAGTATCGTCTTTAAATATGCTGCAATTGTCGTCACCTGCAAGGCATATTTCATCGACCTTCATATAAGGAAGAAGATTAGTCCAAAATTTATTTATGCTGTCATACCCCTCATCTGAAATACTGCCATCATCTGGATTAAGTGTAACATTTTGCATGCCCCATGTGTCAAATGTGCCGTGTTCTGCAATAGCCAGATTATAAGCATTCATCACTACGCTATAAGCTTTTTTCAGTTTCGTAACCGCTACTCGTTCCTGATATTTCTGTACAAGCGACGGAATTGTCATAGCTGCCACGACGCCGATGATTGCCAGCGTTATGAGGGTTTCGGCGAGGGTAAACGCGGATTTTTGGGAAGTGATTAAGTGAGTGAAGTGAGTACGGTGAGTACCGTTGTTTCTGGAATGGGTCTGAGCCATTGCTTCATTGATTTTGTTGTTGGTTCTCATTTGGAGTTGCTCCTTTCCTGTTTTATCTATCTTCCTTGGTCTTGTTTGTCAAAGTCTCATTCGTATTTTTTAATTAAAAATGAGTATTACACATATATACTACAAGTTATACTAATTTTTGTCAAGATATTATGTGTGAAACTCTGTTTTATAACTTCGACTTTTTATTCAGAATAATAAATGAGGATACTATATGTGTTTGAAAAAAATGTTCGGGCAAAATTTACAAAAATATCGCAAGTTAAGACGGTTTACACAAGAAAGTCTTGCTGAAAAAGTCGGAGTTGACGCCACTAGTATTAGTTCTATAGAAACAGGAAAATTTTTCCCGACTGCAGATAATTTGCAAAAAATTGCCAATGCTTTGAACATTAAATTAGAAACTCTGTTTTGTTTTGACAACCTTAACTCAAATGAAGATATTTATAACGAAATAACAGGAATTATAACAGAATTCAAAGATGATTCTGTTAAATTGAATGCAATAAGATGTTTTTTGCGTACTTTAGTTTAAATTAATATCCAATCATCCAATTGAACGGAACTGATTTTGCAGGTTGTTTTTGTACGCTAATAACAGATTTTACAGCAGGAACTTCAATAACTTTTTCAGCTTTTTGCAAAATGTTCTGCTGCATCATTGTTGTATCTACATTGTTGAATGATTTGAGTTTGTCTAAACTGCTTTGCAGTTCAGCGTTTTCATCATTCAAAGTAGTAATCTGTCTTGAAAGCGTGTTCAATGTTAATTCGCAGCTCATCGCAAAATAATAACTAACAAATGCTGCAATAACCAGTACACCTAACAAAGCACATAATGTTTTATTGACTTTTCTAATCGCCATAGCTTTAACCGAATTTTCTTGTTGAAAATAACCTTCAATAACCGGTGCATTCTGCCTTACAGGTGTTTCCACATACTGTTGTGTATATCTGTAAGCATATGCTTCATTGTCCAATCTTACTCTTGCTGTGTTCAAAATTCCTACCCCAATTTTGTTCAAAAAGGTTTACACTACTATTTAGTTGTTTCCCGTCTTATACACTTTGCTATTCTAAGTTTAGCGCTTCTTGAAGGCGGATTTTCTTTTATCTCCTCATCACTTGCAATTATTGGCTTTTTGTTAACCAGTTCCAGTATTGGCGGCGGACAGTGGCAAATCATTTCGTTTTTGCCGCAGTGGCACTTTTGCGAGTGATATTTGAATAAGTGTTTCACCAACCTATCCTCAAGCGAGTGAAAACTTATCACACTTATTATAGCACCAAAGTCTAATAAATCCAACACATCATTTAATGTATTTTTTACATTTGTTAACTCTTGATTAACTTCTATTCTAATTGCCTGAAATACACGCGTAGCAGGGTGGATAGTGGATTTTATATGCGGGGTGGAATTTATTATCAAATCTGCCAGTTCGCAGGTTGTTTCAAGCTTTTTCACTTTTCTTTTTTCTACTATTGCTTTTGCGATTCTTTTGGAGAATCTTTCTTCGCCGTATTCTGAAAAAATTCGGACTAAATCAGCTTCTGAATATCCATTAACAACATCATATGCAGAAAAATCGGCATCCTGATTAAAGCGCATATCAAGCGGGGCGTCTTTAGAGAAAGAAAACCCGCGTTCTGCCTTGTTAAACTGGTGATATGATGCACCTAAATCAAACAGTACTCCGCCGGTTATTTTTTCTATACCTAAATTATGTAAAACTTTCTTAATATTAGTGTAAGAATCTTTTACAATTGTTAAGTTTTTGTAATCTTTTAGACGTTCTGATGCTGCTTTTATTGCGTCTTCATCAACATCAAAGGCAATAAGTCTGCCATCCGGCTGAATCCTGCTTAATATAAGACCGCTGTGCCCGCCGCCGCCAAGGGTACAGTCAACATAAATTTTACCGTTCTGACACTCAAGCGCATCCACAGCCTCATTTTTCATCACAGTATAGTGTTTAAATTCTTCCATAATAAAAATTTATCACAAAATATTTAGTTAACAAATCCGCCTAATCCGTAATTGTCAAATATTTCAATAAATTTTTCGCTGCTATACATTTTTTCTATTCCATTGCTTACAGAGTCTATTACACGTACGACTTCATTTACTTCTTCCATGCGCGTGGCGGCTAATCTGTTCAGCACCATATCCCAATCTTCGCCGGTTGGCTGGAATTTAACCGCACTATCGTCAATACATTGCATCAATATGAGTAATATATTTTCTCTAAACGCCATTTTTCTCTTAATATCCTTTTTAAGACCAGTTAGGTAAGTAATGATTCTCCTCCTATAAAAACGACAAACCTCCAAAAAATATTTAAACTTTTTAGAGGTTTGTTAAGATTTTTTTACAATACAATTTATAAAGTCGTCTTTTTTGTTTTGCGGACGAGCCTTAAACAGTTACTTTAATAGCGTTTTTGATACGTTTCATAGATCTTTCTTTGCCTAAAATAGCAAGAATTGCTGTCATATCAGCACCACAGGTTCTGCCGGTTACGGCGGCTCTTATTGCCCACATTGTGATTTTTGGTTTTATACCCTGTTCTTTGAACTGAGCACGGAACGCTTCAAGTTTTTCATGAAGAGTTTCTTCATCAAAACTCCAGCCTTCAGCCTGTTTTACAAATTCTTTTAACACATTTTGTGAAACTTCAGTATCAAGAACTTCAGTTTGGGCTTTCGGATCTATTTCAACTGTTTCGCCAAAGAAATACGGCACAGCATCTGTTATATCGGAAAGGATAGTCAACGGTTCGCGTGTAACTTCAACCATTCTTGTATACTGTGCATCGGTCATTTCTGACAAATCATATTGTGTTAAATACGGTTTAAGTCTTTCTTTCAGATCTTCAATATCAAGCATTTTGATATAGTGGCTGTTCATCCAGTTCAATTTGTCGTATTCAAAGATTGAATTTGAAGATGAAACATCGCCTATTCTGAAATCTTGCGCAATTTCATCAACAGTTTTAATTTCTTGACCGTCAGACGGAGACCAGCCGAGAAGGGCAACAAAGTTGATTAATGCTTCGGTTAAATAACCTTTTTCAACGAATTCAGAAACAGCGGTTGCGCCGTGGCGTTTTGAGAGTTTACTTCTGTCAGGGGCAAGAATCATGCCTAAGTGACCGAAACGCGGAACTTCAGCGCCGAGTGCTTCATAGATAAGAATTTGTTTGAATGTATTAGAAATATGGTCTTCACCGCGGATGATGTGAGATATTTTCATCAGCATATCATCGATTACAACTGCAAAGTTGTAAGTCGGTGTACCATTTGATTTCATAATAACAAAATCACCCAGAAGAGATGTATCCATATGTAATTCACCTTTTACAAGGTCATCAAATTTTAAGATTGAAGAATCGTGGAAGGCTTTTTGAGCTTTCGCGATGTTGAATCTTATGGCTGGTTTTCTGCCTTCTGCGCGGAGTTTTGCTTTTTGTTCTTCTGTTAAATTTTCACATTTTTTTGAATATACATAAGGTTTTTTATTTTTAGTTGCTTCTTCTTTTT
This sequence comes from Candidatus Gastranaerophilales bacterium, assembly GCA_944323045.1. Taxonomy (GTDB): domain Bacteria; phylum Cyanobacteriota; class Vampirovibrionia; order Gastranaerophilales; family Gastranaerophilaceae; genus CALUVH01. The sequence continues at coordinate 13,557 of CALUQX010000016.1, forward strand.
CTGCATCAAGTTCTTCCGGAGTGCAAAAACATTCGTATGCAAATCCGCTTTCCAGAAGTTTTTGAGCGTATTTCGGGTAAATATCAAATCTTTCGGATTGTGTATAAGGACCGTAAGCGCCTCCTACATCCGGACCTTCGTCCCAGTTTAATCCTAAAGCTTTCAGACTGTCGAATATATTATCTATATAAGCCTGACTAGTACGTTCAGCATCAGTATCTTCAATTCTTAAAATAAATTTACCGTTATTTTTTTTAGCGAAAAGATAATTAAAAAGAGCAGTACGTGCTGTTCCGATGTGTAAATTACCGCTTGGTGACGGTGCTATTCTAACTCTAACTTCTGACATAAAATATCCTTCTTTCTTTGTATGGCATTAGTGCAAAAACAGAATATCACGGGCACAGATTAAATTCAAGGGGGCACCGGTTGACAATTGTTACTTTATACTTTATACTTTTAAAATAAGCAAACTATAAAGTACGAGGTCAAATGCAAAATATATTATCTGAAATTGAAGAAAATAAGAAGAAATTGTCAAAGCTACTGAAAATTGACGGGAATAAAAAAGAACTCTACAGGTGGCTTAAAACTGAGCTTACATACACCTCCAATGCGATTGAAGGCAATACATTAACACGAAAAGAAACGCAGCTTGTTATTGAAGATAATTTAACATCTTCTTCAAAATCATTAAAAGACTATATTGAGGCTGTAAATCATGCACGCGCTTTTGATACAATTTTTGAATTAATTTCTAATAAATGCAGTATTGACGAAAAAACAGTGCTTGATATTCACAAGATTATATTAACCGGAATTGACGATATGAATGCAGGATTCTATAGAAATTGCAGGGTGCGTATTGCTGGTGCCGATGTCATTTTGCCTAACCCGTTGAAAGTTCCTGTACTGATGGAGGAATTTTATCACTGGTTAAAAGAAAATATAAACAAGGAACCTTTAACTGCAATTCTTGCGCATTATAAATTTGTGTCCATTCATCCGTTTACGGACGGTAACGGGCGTACCGCCAGACTGCTTATGAATGCATTGTTAATTCAGGCAGGATATGCTCCTATAATTATTAGACCGACAGACAGAAAAAAATACTTATCAGTAATTGAACAATATCAAATTAAAAATTCAGAAGAACCTTATATAGATTTTATGCTCCGGCTGTTAAATCGTACCATGAAGGTTGTTGTCAGCATGCTGGAAGTTTCGACGGAAAACTGTGACTCTAATTTGTTGACGATATCAAAATTCGCGAGCGTAAAAGGTGTGCCTGCATCAACAATAAGATATTGGGTGCAGACAGGTAAAATAAAACCTGTGGGGTATACAAATTCTGGTTATATGTTGTTTAGTAAAGATCAATAGTAGTCAAATAATTTTATAAAAATCTCTCATTTCTTTTCTCTCCAATCTATTGCAAATAAATTTAAATCAGAATATAATATTACTGTAGAAGTGTTAAGAAAGGAGAGCTATTATGTGGGAAAAAGATATTAATATCCACGAAGTTCGTGAAATACGTACAAGAACAAGCGTGTTCTTCGGCGTTGGTGCAATTAAAAAGATTGATGACATTGCACGTGATTTAAAAGCTAAAGGCATTGATAAGGTTATTGTAATGTCCGGTCGTAATGCGTACAAAGCAACCGGCGCATGGGATTATGTAGAAAAAGCGCTTAAAGATAACGGCATTGGTTATGTTAACTTTGATCAGGTTACACCGAACCCTACAACACACCATGTTAATGACGCAACAAAAATCGCAAGAGAATTTGGTGCCAAAGCTGTTGTGGCTATTGGCGGCGGATCTCCTACAGATGCCGGCAAATCAGTTGCAATTTTGCTTGAATATCCGGACAAAACTGCAAATGATATTTATGAATTTACTTTTACACCGGAAAAGGCAGCCCCGATTGTTTCTATCAACCTGACACACGGTACAGGTACAGAAACAAACAGATTTGCGGTTGTTACTGTTCCGGAAAAGAATTTCAAACCGGCTATTGCTTACGATTGTATTTATCCGATGTATGCAATTGATGATCCGCAGTTAATGACAAAACTGTCTCCAAAACAGACAAGATATGTTTCTATCGACGCGGTAAACCATGTTGTAGAAGCCGCTACAAGTGCTGTACTTTCTCCTTATTGTGTAACTTTAGCAAGAGAAGTTATTGCACTTGTTCATCAGTATCTGCCAAAAGCTTTGGAAAATCCTGATGATTTAGAGGCAAGATATTTCCTCGCTTATGCAGCGATGATGGGTGGTGTATGTTTTGATAACGGGTTATTGCATTATACACACGCACTGGAACATCCGCTCAGTGCCGTTAAACCGGATCTTTCTCACGGGTTAGGACTTGCAATTCTGTTACCTGCTGTAATCAAAACTATTTATAAAGACAAAGCAAATATCTTAGCAGATATTCTTTCATCGCTTGTACCTGATTTGAAAGGTGATGCTTCAGAAGCTGAAAAAGCTGCTAAAGGTGTACAGGCATGGCTTGCATCAGTTGGAGTACCTGAAAAACTTACTGATGAAGGATTCTCTGATGATGATGTTGAAAAACTCGTAAATCTTGTTTATACAACACCTTCCTTGAGCGGACTTTTGGATATTGCTCCGAGCGGCAACGGAAGAGATGTTGTAGAAACTATTTACAAAGAGTCTTTAAGACCTCTATAATAAGTTTTTTTACAATTTAAGAAGACTTCTTTTAAAAAAGAGGTCTTCTTTTTTTATTTTTGGGTTATAATTATCTCACGAAGTTTAAAATAGATTTAGAATAAAGGAAGAATGAATAATTATGAAAATCGCCCCGAAATTAGCCCCTGAAAAAGTTGTTATTAAAGCTAATGCAATAGTTAAAAAATTCTATGATAAAAAAGGTGTTTTAACACTCGCGTCAGAATATGACAGAAAAAGCGGGCGCCTTAAAAAAGATGTGTTTATGAATTCTGCCGGTACAGGACCTGTCAGAATTTCTAAATATGATAAAAATGAAAATCTTGTGCATGATTCTTTTTATAAGGCTGACGGAAAATTAATAGGTACTGTTGATTATACTGACTTAACCCATAATCTGGATTTGATGATATAATTGTTTTATGAAAAAGACAGAACTTCTTGCGCCTGCTAAAGATAAAAATACCGCGATTAGTGCGATTAATTGCGGGGCTGATGCTGTTTATATCGGAGCAATTAATTTCGGGGCGAGAAAAAATGCCGCCAATTCACTTGAGGATATCAAAGAAATCGTTGATTATGCTCACAAGTTTTATGTAAAAGTGCATGTAACTATTAATACAATTTTGAATGATGAAGAGTTAGAACAGGCAAAAGCACTGATAAAAGAACTTTATGATATCGGTGTTGATGCAATAATTGTGCAGGATGCAGGAATACTGGAACTTGCGCTTTGCAAAGAACTTCCTCCTATTGTTTTACATGCCAGTACACAGTGCAATAACAGAACACTTGAAAAAGCTGAATTTTTTGATAAAATTGGTATTTCGCGGGTAATTCTCGCCCGTGAATTGTCACTTGAAAAGATAAAAGAAATCTGTTCTGATATTAATGCTGAGGTTGAAACATTTGTACATGGAGCTTTGTGCGTCTCTTATAGTGGGCAGTGCTATTTGAGCCAGTATATAGGCGGACGTTCGGCAAACAGAGGTGAGTGCGCCCAGCCTTGCAGAAAAAAATATTCACTAATTGATGAGCGGGGGAATATAATTGCCAGCGGTAAACATTTGTTGAGTTTACGTGATTTTAATGCATCAAAACATCTTAAAAATCTTGTAGATGCCGGCGTGAAATCCTTTAAAATAGAAGGGCGGCTTAAGGACGAGAATTATGTAAAAAATGTCGCGGCTTACTATCGTCAAGAATTGGATAAAATTTCTGAAAAAAGTTCTTCAGGCAAATGTTTTTATGACTTTGAACCCGATGTATATAAGAGTTTTAACCGGGGGTTTACGGATTATTTTCTGGAGGGACGGAAAAAATGTTTCAACTTTGACAGTCCAAAGTCTACCGGTGAAAAATTAGGCAGGATTAAAAAAGTTTATAATGACTGCTTTGAGATTGAATTTAGCGGCGAAACTAAAAAGATAAATCCACAGGATGGGCTGTGTTTTTTCAGCAATGATGAACTCTCAGGCTGCCTTGTTAATAAAGCGGCTGGCAGAAAGATTTATCCGAATAAAATGGATGATATTGCTGCCGGCATGATTGTTTACAGAAATTTTGATGTTGAATTTGAAAAGCAGCTTACCAATACCCGCACAAAACGCCGTATCAAAGTGGATTTTATATATTCTGACGGCATTTTGACCGCAGTTGATGAGGACTGTAATAGAGTCCATATCAATCTGCCGGAAAATGAAATGCCGAAAAATCCGGACAAAATGAAGGAAAACTTTATTAGTCAGCTCCAAAAAACAGGCGAGAGTGATTTTTATGTTGGGAAAATAGAAATTAATTCAGAATTGCCGTTTCTGCCTTTGTCAGAAATAAATAAAATAAGACGTGATATTCTGGATGAATTAATGCAGGAACGTTTAAAAAATTATCCGCACGAAATTCAACAGCCGTTGCATTATACAAAATTCCCGCATGAAGAGTACGATTACCATGCGAATGTTCACAATAAAAAGGCTCTGGAATTCTATGAAAAATGCGGTTGTAAAATTACGGAAAAATCATTTGAAAGTTGTGTGCCGGCTCATTCTGGGGTGGAACTTATGCGCTGCAAACACTGTTTGAAATTCGCTTTTGACATGTGCAAATCGCCTGAAAAACTTTTTCTAGTTGATGAAAAAGGCAAAAAATATCCGCTTAAATTTGACTGCAAAAATTGTGAAATGGTTGTCTTAAAGCCGTAATTTATCCATTTTTCTTGTAGTTCATAATTTTATCTCTTACTTTGATGCCGCCCCATGTGCTTGCAGTAAACGCAATGGCGACAGCACAATAACTGAGCCATGCCAGCCCGTAGCCTCCGGCAAGTTTTTTAAGTTTATCCGGCTGCAGGTATTTTTTTGCAAATTTCAGTCCATTAATTGATGCCAGTCCTTCTTCTGCGAGCATCGGGACAAATGACGCAAGGGTTAATTTTCCTGCATTGTTTTTGATAAAATCTTTTGTTTTTTCTAATTTAGATTTTTCATTTTTCGGTGTATTTTTTACGTCATGACAAAGTCCCACAGCCACCAATGCAGGCATGATTAGAGGAAGACCATAAGGGGTTAAATTACGCGCCTTTTGTAAAAATTTCCCGATTTTGCTGAAAGCGGCGTTATAAGCATGACCCGCTTCATGATAAGCTGACATATAACTTTGAGTTTCCGGTATAATTATATGTTTGGTGGCAGGAGAAAAACACGCATTCAACCCTTCCGTAATTTTTTGCTTAAAGCTTTCTCTTATAGCTTTTGGAATATAAGAATTTCCCTTAACAGCTTTAGATAAAATTTGGGATAATTCTTCTTGATTAGCTCCGGTTGCGACAAAAAGTTTAACCCCTTTTTCTTTCAATCCTGTTTCTTGTAAAATATTTTCAATGTTGGATTTCGTTTTTGCAAAAGAGTCAAGATTCGGCAGTATCTTAAGCATTACATTTTTATAGATATAAAGATCTGATGGTGAAATTTTCTTAAGATATTCATTTGCAAGATATATGGTTGGTGAGATAGCTAAAGCCGCCCCTGTTGTAATTGCCGCAGCTTTTTTAAGCACAGAAAGACTACCTTTGGCTTTCGTGGTATTTTGAGGGGGTTGTGGAGTTGTATTTAAAAAATATTTTGAATTATCTGTATTGCAACCTGAGAATGAAATGTCCATATCTGGTCTAAAAAACAAACAAAATATTTTTTGCTATACATCTCTGAGCGCCAAATAGTCATGCAGTGCGACCTGCCAGTTTCTGCAAATGCCGCCGTTATCCATTACGCTGTAATGCGGGCGTTTTGCAGGACGCGGAAATTCGTCGGTTGTACACGGTTTTACGTCTACATCAATATTGGTTTGTTTGAATATTTCTTTTGCAAACCCACACCAGCTTGTACTACCCGAACCACAGACATGATAAGTACCAAACGGCTTTGAAAGGAGATGTAAAATTCCGTTGGCAAGTTCAACAGTCCAGGTCGGGCAGCCAATCTGGTCGTCTACGACGAGTAATTCTTTTTTCGTTTTAGAAAGGTTAATCATGGTTTCAACAAAGTTTTTGCCGTGATGTCCGTATAACCAGCTTGTGCGGGCTATATAATATTTTTCACAGTATTTTTTAACCATTTCTTCGCCGCGGAGTTTAGTAAGCCCGTAATTATTCAGAGGTTTGGTATCATCCAGCGGTGTATAAGGTGTTGTTTTAGTGCCGTCAAATACATAATCTGTTGAAATATATACCATAGGAATATCTATTTTAGCACAGGCTTTTGCAATATTTTCAGTGCCGAGAATGTTGATTTTTTCTGCAGTTTCATAATCTTCTTCAGCTTTATCAACATTTGTGTAAGCAGCACAATGGATTACCATATCCGGATGAGTTTGTTCTATTATTGACATAGCCGCCTCATCATCTGTAATATCAAGGTTATTGATATCTGTTTCAATAACAAACATGCCTGCATCTTCTAATATCGGACATAAATCTTTGCCTAACATTCCGTTAGCGCCGGTTACTAAAACTTTCATTATACCAGACTCGCTTTCTTGTTTTCAATATTTTTAATCCATTGCTGATTGTTCAAATACCAGTCAATAGTCAGTTTTATACCCTGTTCAAAAGTTACTGAAGGCATCCAGCCGAGTTCTGACTGAATTTTGTCGTTGCAGATAGCATATCTTCTGTCGTGTCCTAATCTGTCATCAACATATTTGATGTAACTTTCATCTTTACCCATTGCATCAAGAATAATTTTGGTAATTTCGAGGTTTGTTTTTTCGTTATGACCGCCTATATTGTAAACTTCCCCAATACGTCCTTTATGCAGTACAGTATCAATTGCCGCACAGTGATCATAAACATAAAGCCAGTCGCGGACATTTAGTCCGTCGCCGTAAACAGGGACTTTTTCACCTTTAAGGAGCTGTGAAATAAAGAATGGGATTAATTTTTCCGGATACTGATAAGGTCCGTAGTTGTTAGAACAGCGGGTTGTTAAAACAGGCATCTTGTAAGTTTCATAATAAGCACGCACAAGCATATCCGCACTTGCCTTAGAGGCTGAATACGGGCTGTTTGGCGCAAGCGGAGTTGTTTCGTAGAAATAGCCGTCTTTGTCCAGTGTGCCGTAAACTTCATCAGTAGAAACCTGCAAATATCTTTGAATTTTACATTCTTTTGCTGCCTGTAAAAGATTCAATGTGCCTTTTACATTAGTTTCAATAAATATTTCCGGACCTGTAATTGAGCGGTCAACGTGGCTTTCTGCTGCAAAGTTAACGACTGCGTCAACCTGTTCAACAAGTTCCGGAACTAAATTTTTGTCGCAGATATTTCCGTGTACAAACGTATAATTCGGATTGCCTTTTACATCATCAAGATTTTCTATATTGCCGGCATAAGTAAGTGCATCAAGATTTATTACTTTATAATCAGGGTATTTATTCAAGATGTGTCTTACAAAACAACTGCCTATAAATCCGGCGCCGCCTGTTACGAGAAGTTTCATTATTTCAATTCCTCCAGATTAATGTTTTTTAAAGCAGGCTGTACTTTGTCTTTTTCGCTCAAAATAGGGTCAAAATCAATTTCCCAGTCAATATTAATATCTTTATCACACCAGAGAACGCCTCTGTCATGTGCCGGTGAGTATTCGCCGCTTGCTTTGTATAAGAGTTCAGCCTCATCAGAAAGTACGACAAATCCGTGCCCGAAGCCTTCCGGAATATATAACATCTGTTTATTTTCTTCAGAGAGTTCAACTTTTACGTATTTGCCGAAAGTTTTGGACTCAGGTCTCAAATCCACTGCCACATCGTAAATTCTTCCGCGTGCACATCTGACAAGTTTTGCCTGCCCGTAAGGTTTTGCCTGATAGTGCAAGCCTCTTAAGACATGTGCGGTTGATTTTGAATGGTTATCCTGATTAAATTCAACAGTAATTCCGTTTGCAAAAAAGTCTGATTTTTTATAACTTTCCAGAAAAAAACCACGGTTGTCACCGAAAACTTTAGGCGTTACAAGAATTACATCTTCAATCTCTAATCTTTTAAATTCAAAAGGCATATTCTCTTCCCTTCTATTCAAATAATATCATAAATAAAATAATATGTACAGTAAATTATTCTGTAATATAACCTTTATGGAGCTGTTGACAATGAATAATTTTTTATGGTAGCATTGTTGTAAAAACAACAGACATAAGGGAGAGAAAATGAAAAAAAATATAATAATTCTGGTTGCAATAGTAATTGCCGCTGTAATTTTCCGCCTTGGTTATACAAAAGTTACCCGTTTTATGGCAGGACGCGCTGCCCTGAGCAAGCCGGCGCCGCAGGTTCTGGCTGAAACTATTGGCGAAGAAGATATAATAAGAAGTTATCAAGTACAGGGTAGAGTGATGTCAAAGTATCGAGTTGACGTACTTGCACGTATTTCCGGATACCTGCAAAAGAGTTTCTTTAAAGAAGGTGACTTTGTAAAAGCAGGTCAGACACTGTTTTTGATAGAACCTACAGAATTTTCTAATGCGGCAAAAGTTGCAGGGGCAAATGTTGCAAATCTTAAGGCACAATTAGTTTATGCAGAAAAACAGCTTGCACGTGCAGAAGATCTTGTTAAAAAGGATTATATAGCTAAGTCCCAGTACGATAACTTGTTGTCTCAACGCGATTCATTGCGTGCGCAACTGGCATCAGCACAGGCGGCTTACAGTGATGCAAACCGCAATCTGAGTTATACAAATGTTAAATCTCCGGTTGACGGACGCGTAGGTATTATATCAGTTACTTTAGGAAACTATGTTTCCCCGTCATCAGGTGCGCTGACAACAATTTACAGCACCAACCCTATTTATGTGACTTTCCCGTTGGATTCGGCTGATTTTGCGGCTATTTCGGCTTCTGACAAAGAAGATAATAAAAACAGAAAAGTTGAAATAATTCTTCCTAACGGACAGCAGTATAACAAAACAGGTGTACAGGATTTTCAGGACAACAAGGTTGACCAGTCTACAGGTACGGTTACAATGCGTGCAACTTTTGACAATCCTGATAATGCACTTATTCACGGGGAATTTGTCACAGTAAAACTCTATGCAAATCGTCCGTCACTTGTCCCTGTTGTTCCGCAGACTGCTGTTCAGGAAAATCAGGCAGGTAAATATGTTTATAAACTCGATGAAAACGAACTGCCGCAATTGACTTATATCAAAACAATCGGTCAAAGCGGCGACAAATGGATTGTTGATGAAGGACTTGTAAAAGGCGACAGAGTCATAGTTGACGGATTACAAAAAGTCACCCCGGGTAAGCCGGTTAGACTTGTAAGTGCCGAAGAAATGGCTAAAATTAGAAAAGCAGAAAACACTGATAACGACAAAAAGAAGAAAAAATAATTATTTACAGTAAGGGAAACAGATGTCAGAACAACAAAAATCTAATTTATTTATACAAAGACCTAAACTTGCGATAGTAATCTCACTGGTTATTGTACTTGCAGGTCTTTTGATGATAAAAATGCTTCCGCTGGAAGAGTATCCGTCAATCACACCTCCTCAAGTTGTTGTAACGGCAACTTACGCAGGTGCAAGTTCTGATGTTGTGGAATCCACCATTGCTGCCCCTGTTGAGGCTCAATTGAACGGGGTTGAAGATATGATTTACATGTCTTCTACATCCCAAAACGGGCAATATCAGCTTACATTATACTTTAATATCGGCTCAGACCCTGATATGGCGGTTGTAAACGTTCAAAACCAGTTACAGCTTGTAACTCCACGTCTGCCGGAAGAGGTCAGAAGATACGGGCTTTCTGTTAAGAAATCAACCGGTGGTCCGGGGCTTTTGATGATATCAGTAAATTCTCCGACAGGGACATACGACAACTTATACATTGCAAACTACGCATCTATCTATATCAAAGATGAACTCGCACGTATCAAAGGGGTTGGTAAAGTAAGTGTATTCGGCTCTTCTGAATATTCAATGCGTGTCTGGCTCGACGCTGCTAAAATGGCTGGATTAGGTATTTCAATCAGTGAGGTTAATTCTGCCATAACCCAGCAAAACACTCAGGCACCTGCCGGGGATTTAGGTGTTGAACCTATGGCTAATAAGCAGATGATTAAACTGACTCTCCGCACCCCGGGGCGTTTGAAAGATGTTGAAGATTTTGAAAATATTATAGTCCGCTCAAAACCTGACGGCTCTCAAATAAAAATTAAAGATATAGCAAGAGTGGAACTCGGGGCGGAAAGCTATTCGTACTTCTCACGTATAAAAGGTAAAAACGCCGCAATTATTTCGATTCAACAACTTCCTGAAGCTAATGCTATTGATTTGTCTAACAAAATTCAGGCAAAAATGAAAGAACTCAGCAAAGGGTTTCCGCAGGGGATTGAATATAAAATTCAGCACGATGAAACTGAGTTTGTGCGTGAATCTATTAATGAAGTTGTAAATGCCATAGGGCTTGCAATTATCCTTGTAGGTATTGTTACTTATCTGTTTCTTGGAAGTGCAAGGGCTGCATTTATCCCGTTCTGTGCAATTCCTGTTTCATTAATCGGTGTATTCATATTTATGAATCTTTTAGGGTTTTCAATAAACTTACTGATTTTATTCGGGTTAGTTCTTGCAGTAGGGCTGGTTGTTGACGATGCTATTGTTGTATTGGAAAACACGCAGCGTCATATTCAGGAGGGCAAGCTGCCGCGTGAAGCAACAGAAGTTACAATGCAGGAAGTTTTCGGCGCTGTACTTGCAACTTCACTTGTTTTGATGGCAGTATTTGTACCAGTTTCATTTATGGCAGGTATCACAGGGCAGATGTTCAGGCAGTTCGCACTATGTATTGCCACATCTATCGGGCTTTCTACCCTCGTTGCTTTGACGCTTGCGCCTGCACTCTGTTCAATGATTCTTAAAACTAATGACCAGCAGAATGAAATTAAATTTATACAAAAGTTCAACGAATGGTTTAATAAAGTCAGAGACAAGTATTTAACCGGCGCTCAAGTCTTTATTAACTCGCCAAAAACTACATTAATTACATTCTTTTCAATAATTGCTTTTATTCTTTTCATGTTTAATATTATACCAACCGGATTTTTGCCGACAGAAGACAAAGGCGCTATATTCTCACAAATACAGTTACCGGAAGGATCTTCTGCCTCAAGAACAGATATTGTTGCAACAGAAATTGAACAACGAATGATGGCTATGGACGGTGTTCACAGTACAATTACAATGGTTGGCTATTCAGGTGAAAATACGGCACTTATTGTTGCAGAACTTGATGAATACAAATACCGTAAGAAAAAATCGCTTTCAATGCAGAGTATTTTAACAAAAATGCAAAAAGAATTTGCAAATTATCCTTCTGCGACTATCGCTACTTTTGCACCGCCTGCAATTTCAGGTCTTGGTATGTTCGGCGGGTTTGAATATCAGTTACTCGACAAGGGCAACAGAAATCCGCAAGAATTGTACGATGAGGCTGTAAAAGTAATTGCTGAAGCAAATAAAGATCCCGCTTTTTCACTTGTATACACTTCTTACACAGCCAATCTGCCTCAAATGCTTATTGATATAGACGAGGCTAAAGCAATGGCGCAGAATGTCGCAATTTCTGAAATTTATTCAGCACTTGCAGGGTATTTCGGTAAATCTTATGTAAACGACTTTAATAAATACGGTCGTGTTTATCGTGTTTATTTGCAGGCAGACTCGCAATTCAGAGAAAAACCTTCTGATATAGACCGAATTTATGTGAAAAACACGCTCGGACATATGGTGCCGTTATCATCTGTTATTACTGTTAAAAACATCGTCGGACCTTACAGTTTAACCCGTTTTAATATGTATCCGGCAATTACAATTAACGGTATGGCATCAGAGGGCGTAAGCTCCGGTCAGGCAATGAACGCTATGCAGGCGCTTTCAGACAGAATTTTGCCTAAGGATATGGGGTATGCATGGTCAGGAAGTTCACTGCAGGAACATGAATCCGAAGGACAAATCGGACCAATTCTTGCAATGTCACTTGTGTTTGTATACTTGTTCCTTGTAGCATTGTATGAAAGCTGGATGCTGCCGGTTGCCGTACTTTTAATTTCTCCGGTTGCACTTGTTGGCGCTCTGTTCTTCCAGTATGTTGCAGGATATTCACTCGACCTGTATTCTCAAATCGGGCTTGTTATGTTAATCGGGTTAAGTACAAAGCAGGCGATTTTGATTATTGAGTTTGCAAAAGATGCACACGAAGCAGGCATGGGAATTAAAGAGGCAGCATTGCAGGCAGCTAAACTAAGATTCCGTGCTGTTATGATGACAAATATTGCATTTATCTTAGGGCTTTTGCCTCTGGTATTTGCATCAGGAGCCGGTGCTGCCAGCCGTCATTCAGTCGGAATGACCGTATTCGGCGGTATGATGGCTGTTGCCTTCATCGGTACTTTCCTTGTGCCGGCTTTCTATGTAATGGTAGAAGAAATGAAAATTAATCTCGCTGAAAAACTAAAAGAGAGAAAAAATAAAAAAGATAATAAATAAAGGACAAAAATGTTAAAAAAAATATTATTGTTAAGTTTAATAATCTTAGTCGGAACCCGTGGATTTTGTGCCGGCGATATTGGCAACAAAATTAAAGAGGATGAATACCCCCATGCTGACGCTGTATTACCCCAAAAAACTGATTCCAATTTTATTATTCAAGGCGGTGTAGAAAAAAATATAGATATGACCCTTGACAGGTGTTTGGAACTCGCTCTCGGCAACAATCCGCAGATAAATTCAGCATTCCACGATATACTTGCATCCGATTCAAGAATTAAACAGGTCTGGTCAAACTACTTCCCTAAAGTAAGCTGGCAGACAGGCTACACAAGAATCCGCCAATTACAATTGTCTGACGCTTTAGGACAAAACTTGACATTTAATTACTATGTTCTAGGTCAAATCACTTTGCAGCAGATGCTCTACGATTTCGGTGTAACCCAGAATCAGGCTACAATTAGACGTTTGGACTATGAAGGCTATAAAACGACCCTTGCTGCCACTATTAATGATGTTATTTATCAGACAAAGGACGCATATTACAACCTTTTATATGCATTTGAAAACAGAAGGGTTGCGCAGGATACTGTGGATAAATTTGAACTTTTTTACAATCAGGCAAAAGCTTTTTACGAAATTGGCATGAATCCGAAAGTCGATGTTACAATTGCAGAAGCAAACCTTAGTGATGCAAAATTGAAATATATACAGGCAGACAACGCGGTTAATCTTGCAGTTGCAAGGCTTAACAACGTAATGGGAGTTCCATTCATTGACAAATACAATGTGCAGGACAAATTACGCTACCAGCCGGTTGATATTTCATTTGAACAGGCTATAGAAATAGCGCGTGACGCCCGTCCCGAACTTAAACTCGCTGAACTGAAAGTAGAAACAGCTAATCAGACTCTAAAACTGGTTAAAAAGTCGTATTATCCGACTCTGTCAGTAGAAGGGCAGTTACAAATAGGTGGTAAACACTGGACATCTAACCACGGTTATAATATCGGCGGTTACTTAAACTTTCCGACTGTAAATGGTATGCTTATTAAAAACGAAATAAGTGAGGCAAGATATCTTTATGACAAAGAAATTGCCAATGCCAAAAATACACAGAATACTATATATCTGGAAATTCAAAACGCATTTTTGATGTTGCAAGAAAAGAAAAACCAGATGCCGGTTGCGCTTTTGCAGGTAAAACAGGCTAAAGAAAACTATGAACTGTCTTACGGCAGATACAGAGTTGGCGAGGCTAGCCCGACAGAGTTGAAAGACGCTCAAATCCTTTATCAGAATGCACAGTTGAATTATTATAGCGCCTTGTATCAGTATAATTCCGCAAAAGCACAGTTGGAAAAATCCATCGGCAAGAACATTAATCCCGAAAATGACGAAATTATTGAACTGAATTCCTGATATATCAAGGATATCCGGTAATGTAAAGAAATCGTTACAATTCATCTCTCAAAAAAGCAATTTTTTTAACCTTAAAAACTTTATATATATGTAAGTAATATAGAGTATATAAAGAGAGAAGAGAGCGAATTATGACAACCAACACATTTGGGACAATCACAAGAAGAAGACAACCTGTAAAGAAAGAATTTAAAATTGAAGATATAAAATATTTGGAAAAGAAAGATAAACGAATGCGCTTCAACAATGCACAGGATCCAATATATTATGTATTTGAGTGTATTGAAAACAGACCGATAAAAACGTTGGCAAAAGAATTTGTTAGAGATTCATTTTTTGAAATAGCAAATTTCGTAACAAAAGTTGTAAGATAAGTTGGAAAATCAATTAGGAAATTAGGATACAGGAAAAGATTACGGGCGGTAAAGATACCGCCTTTTTTATTGTAAATTTGTGTTTGTAGCAAAGGTTGGCACAGGCGGGTCGGCGCGCTGATAAACGGAGTAGGTAGCGCACCGAACCCGAAGTCTGCCGGACTATTACGTGCAGACTCCACAAAATCTGCCATAAAAATAGCCGTTTTCACGGCCAAACTCATATTGGTAAAAGGTTAGTGTGTGTAGGAGAAAATAAAGAAAAAGAAAATGGTTTATATTACATGTATTCCACACATACATATATCCATAACATATACATCACATATATTTTACATATCTTAATGATAGATTCGATTTGCGTAATCGTAATTCTTCAAGAGCCGTAAGTCTAAAAGTATCATGGGGAATGTAGTTTTAATGTAAAAAAATAAAATAAGGATAGGTAAAAACCCTATCCTTTATTTATTTGGGCAGGGGTGGATTCGAACCACCGTAGTCTCGCGACGGCAGATTTACAGTCTGCTCCCTTTAGCCACTCGGGCACCTACCCTTATTAAATTTTCAAAAATTGCCTTTGACGGGATTTGAACCCGTGGCCTCTCCCTTACCAAGGGAGTGCGCTACCCCTGCGCCACAAAGGCTAACTGCCACAAGGGCTTAAAATAATAGCCGGCAATAGGAATCGAACCTACAACCTACGGTTTACAAAACCGTTGCTCTACCGTTGAGCTATGCCGGCGTCACATGTTTATTTTATTAAGAAAATTTTAGAATGTCAAGCTTTTTTTACTTTGATGTATAATTATTCTTGTAATATACAAGATTTATGAGGTTTTGATATGTTTAGACACCTTGCTCCGGTGCTTTTATTGACTATTTCTAATATATTTATGACATTTGCGTGGTACGGGCACTTAAGGCATAAAAGTACGGCATTATGGCTTGTTATACTTATTAGCTGGGGCATTGCGTTTTTTGAATACTGTTTTCAGGTGCCTGCTAACAGAATCGGGCATGAAGTTTATAATGCCACCCAGTTGAAAACTATTCAGGAAGTTATTACACTTATTGTTTTCAGTTTTTTCAGTGTGCTCTATCTGAAAGAACAATTTAAATGGAATTATTTAGTAGGATTTTTGTTCATTATCCTCGCCGTGTTCTTTATTTTTAAAAAATGGTAAAGGTATTTATTAAAAAGTTGCTAAAGTATAATATTTGTGATATCTTTTGAAAATAGAATTAACATTAATACTAATGGAGTTAAGAATTTATGAAAATTAAGTTGATAATTTTAGCAATATGCACATTATTCTCGCTACCAAGCTTTTCAGCTATAAATGAAAATATTGGAATATATATATATTCTTATTATCCACCGTACATTAAAAATTATGGTGAAAGTAAAACTGCCGTAATTAGCGGAATATTGGATCAAGGTTATCGTGTTAAAGAAATTAATAACTTCCCGTTAAAAGGTAATTGTAATGAAGTGACTGTAAATAATCTTATAAATGGTAAAGATTTATATGTGTTTACATTATCATATTACGGGGATATTTATGTATATGATTTTTTCAGTGACCGTACAAGTATTGCTTTGCTATTTGGTAATTATTTAAATGAATTACCTAAACAAATATTTTCCGCTAATTCAGTAGATGCAAAGATGATTGAAAATCGTAAGGCACAAATTACATATGATAATTATTATGATATTGATTATGATAATTTAGCTATTACAGATAAAAAGTTAACTTGGGGAACTAAAAGAGAATATAAAAAAGCAAATGAGAATGAATACAAGAAAATAACAGAAATAAAAAAACATAGTAAAGCGAAACGTTATACTGATGCAATTGAGTTGGATAATGATTTTATTCCAATATACTTGCATATGTATCAGCAGTCATTAGAGGATCACAGATATGGTACCACTTTATATGCACTTAACAGATTGAAAGAGATTAATAAAACTGAAAACTTATTCAACGAAAAGATTATAAATTACAAATTAGGTTTATTATACTTAATGTTTTGTCAATATGATAAAGCGCTTGAATATCTGAGAGAATTCGCAGAATATGCGCCGGCTACTGATAATCAATATCTGTCTTTAGCATTGTCATGTTCTCATTTTCATAGTGGAAACTTCAGTACTTCTATATTTTATGCAGAGCATGTTAAACCAGATTCAAAATATTATTTAGAGGCATTAGATATAATTATTAAATGTTATCAAAAGTTAAACAATAATTCAAAAACAAAAGAATATATAATTAAAATGATAAATGTAAATCCAAAAGAAGAATTCTATATAAAATATGCGGAAACCTGTACTGATAAGAAGGAAAAACTTGATTGGTATTATAAGGCACGAAAACTCTATTATAGTAATACTGCAAATTCTTCAATTATTAAGATTGAACAGGAAAAAATAGACAATTCTATCAAAAATTCTAAATCTTTTATAGAAGTGCCTAATTGGAACAAATATTACAGAATGTTGCGTTCAATGTCATACAATAATGGCTATATATATGAATTACAGGATGAATTTTTTCAAAAATCCAATAATTGTATAAGTCGTTACAAAGGAACTGATTTGTCAAAATGTTTTGCCTCTCTTATTAAGGAATATGATGATATAATTATGGTAAATCAGAATGAGTATAACTTGAATAAGCAGAAGCAAATGCAAAGTGACTATATAGATGAGTTACGGCGTATACGTCAAAACATGGATAGTCTGTCTCATTAGCAGATTACGTTCGGATTATAGTAGTGTATGTAATAAGAGGAAAGTATGAAAGATTTTATTTTTAAACATTTGAATTTTAAGTTTTATCCGGTATTATGGCTGCCTTTAATAGTTTTTATTTTGACAGCTCCTGCAGCGGCTTTTCTGCCTGAACCTTTTTCTTACGAAACAGGTCCGCTTGAAAATTTACAGCTTGTGATTCTTTTATTGGCGTTTGCTTTTGCGCTTAAGGCTAAAGTTAACAAGACTTTTTTCAAATCCATGGCAATGATAATTATTATTCTGATGTTACGCGAAGTTAATTGCGGCAGAACTATATTTTTCCCGATACCCGGTACGGTAAATGAATATTACTCCTGGCATGATATAAAATACGGCTGGCTTGCCCATCCTTTATACGGGTTGTATATGGCTGTAACAGCAATTTATTTTCTAAAAAACAAGTTATTTATCACACTATGGCAATATATTAAAAATGTCGGATTCCCGTTATGGCATATGTTATTTATTTTGGTAGGGATGACTGTCGGACTCTATGCAGAACATTCGCTCAACAATCCTATACTTGAAGAAATGGCAGAACTTCTGTTTTACACTTCTTTGATGGGAATTGTATATCTTTACGGATTTAATAAAGATTTTGAACTTCCTGCAGATAAATAATTCCAAAAGATAAATAACAAGGATTATATTCCAACACTCAGACCGGCACATAAATTTATGCCCTGACCGGTTATGCCGCGTGCATCTTCTGAAATTAAATACCGGCATAATTTAGCTATTTCATCAGGGGTTACAAACCTGCGCTGCGGAATACTTTCCAGAATCTCATCTTTAGAAAACTCGCTTTCTTCAATTGATTCATTGCCGAGTTCTGTGTCTACCCAGCCCGGATTTATCGTATTTACGGTTATATTATACTGTGCAAGTTCAAGTGCAAGTGCCCTTGTTAAGCCAAGAAGTCCGGCTTTGCTCGCACTATAAAGACTTGCATTTGCCTCGCCCATTACCCCTGATATTGAACCTATGTTTATAATTCTGCCCCATTTTTGTTCTTTCATGTGTGGAACTGCATTGCTTATCAAATATGACGGTGCAATAAGATTTGTTTGATAAATTCTTTGAATATCTTCTACATTCACTGATTCTATATTATGGTAAATGTATTCTCCTGCATTGTTAATCAACACATCTATTTTGTTTTCTTTTATGAAATTTGCCAGTTTATTAATATCTTTTGACAGGTCACAGACACAGAAGCCTTTTGCATTACAGGCTATTAGGGCATGTTCGTTGCGTCCGGTAACATAGACATTTCCTATAGATTTAAGTTCTTCTGCAATTACATTTCCTATGCCTTTTGATGCACCTGTTACAAGTATATTCATATTTATTCCTTTGCAATTAATTCTTTCACAATAAAATATGCCATATAAATTCCGGCACAGCTTGCCACAAATGGTGTAGATGCCGGTGTTATTTTGGTAAATTCGATTTTTTCCCCGTCTTTTGTCATAATTTTTTCATTCTGACTGATTTTTTCAGTACAATGCGGCTTTTCATGGCTTGCGACAACTGTAATTCCTGTTTCTATGCCTCTTTTTTTTAGCTGATAGATAATGTTTGAAACAAATGGCGCATTTTTTGATTTTATGTCTTTTATGTCACAAATATAAAGTTGTGTTGGATCTATCCTGTTGCCTGCTCCCATTGAACTTATTACAGGAATATTATTTTTTATACAGGTTTCAAGGAGTGAAATTTTGGAACGCATCGTATCAATTGCGTCTGCAACATAGTCAATGCCGGTTGGTAAAAGGCTTTTTTCAGTATAAAAATCATCAATAACATTCAGTTTAATCTGCGGATTAATATCTGTTAGTCTTTGTTTAAATAGTTCTGCCTTGTTTTTGCCTACAGTAGAATGCAAAGCTACTATTTGACGGTTTATGTTGGAAATTGAAACATTGTCAAAATCCACAATAGTAAGCCTGCCGATACCTGCCCGTGCAAGTGTTTCTGCGCAAAAGCCTCCTACGCCGCCAAGACCGTATATGGCAACATGTTTTGCGGCAAGCATATTTTGAACAGTTTTCCCCCAGAAAAGTTCATTGCGGGAAAATATTTCATCTTCTTGTGAATCGCACACGAACTTGTTCCCTTATTATTTGACTATTCCATAACCGAGAAGGAATGTACAAATAATAAATATTGCAGCTATTATACCTGTTAATTTATTTAAGCCTTTTTCTGCACTTTTTTGAGATGCAAAAACATGTGATGCGCCGCCCATCCCTGCGATGCCGTCACCTTTTGGTGAGTGCAGCAAGATTAAAACGATAAGTAATATTGCAGAAACAATTTGGATTGTCCATATAAATGTAATCATTTTTTATTTTTTCTCCTTTTTATTTGAAATGAAATGGGCGCGTTTTGAATTAAGTTTAATGCTTTCAAAAGTATACAGTCTTGCAGGACGTTTGGAAGAAGATTTTGTAAATTCGTTGAGTTCAATAAGTCCTTCTGTTGAAAGCGCTTTTTTTCTGAAATTGCGTTTATCGAGTTTTTTGCCCATGATAAGCTCGTAGGATTTTTGCATTTCAGTCAGGGTAAATTTTTCGTTTAACAATTGATAAGCAACCGGACAAATTTCTAATCTTTCGCGGGTGCGTTTGAGGGAATATTCAATAATTTCTTTGTGGTCAAACGCCAGAGGCGGCAGGTCAGATACCTTATGCCAGCCGATTTCCGGAGAGGTGTTAATTTGAATATCTTCAGCTCTCACGAGTGCAAAGTATGCACAGGTTATAACTCTGGAATTCGGGTGGCGGAGCGGGTCTCCGAATGTATACAACTGTTCAAGATAAATGTTATCTACGGCTGTACGTTCTTTTAATACTCTTAATGCTGCCTGATCAAGGTTTTCAGACAATCTTACATAACCGCCCGGTATTGCCCATTTATCTTTAAAAGGTTCATTTAAACGTTTAACAAGAAGCACATGCAATGCGTTGTTTTTTAGTGTTAAAATAACAACGTCGACTGTAATTTCGTGTGTTTTTGTCTCATTAAATATCATATCTTCTACCCATAGATAATATTATAATAAACAAAGTATTAAGTCTTAGTCAAGTGTTATTATTTGTTAACATAAATTTACACAATTTTTTACAAATCAGGCAATTTTTATATGCATTAATACTTTATATAAATACGGGGAATATAAATGGGGAATATAAAAATGTATTATCAATGGGGATTAAATTTAAACAACTGTGCCAATCCGCTTCAAAACTGGGGGATTTCGATGCAGTCGCAGCAGGTATACAATCCTGTGTATCAGAAACCGGTATTTGTTCCGTTTCCAAACTTTCCGGTTTCACAAATAGTAAATCTAAACCAATTGCCGGTGTGGAATTATTCGCCGGAACCATTGAACATGGCATTGTATCAAAATTCTGTTAGTGATTTTAATAACTTGTATAATATAGATTTTTCACCTAAGAACAATTATGGAACAGTTGCTCCGCAGCCAACAATTCCACTTGAAGATTGGGCAAAGAGTTTAAATATCAGATATGGCACTAAGAATTCAACCTCATCTGCCACTGTTAGTGAGGATTTAGTTCAGCAAAAACATTCAAAACAGGTAGAAAACCAAATTGCACAGAACTTGAAAAAGAAACAAAAGGAACAGGTTGAAATACCGTCATACAACGGGGCAAGAACAACCAGAACACTAAGCGTAGAATTTCTGGACAGAGTAAAAGAAATTGCTAAAAAAGTGAAATGCGATTATAGAGACCTTTTAGGGGTAATGAACAGCGAATCCGGATTGAATCCTAAAGCAAGAAACAAACATTCCGGTGCAATAGGGCTTATACAATTTACAGGAATTGCAATAAAAGATTTAAATCAGGCTTATGGTATGAATCTTACTAAAGAAAAAATAGCCAATATGTCTGCAATGGAACAGTTAGACCTTGTTGAAAAATATTTGACAAGAAGTAAAAGCTTCAAGTTTGATTCATCTGAAAAACTAGACAGTGCAGATTTATATGCAATAGTTTACCGCCCTGCATTTGCCGGTAAAAAGGTTATTGCAACAAAAGCAGACGGGAAGACTTACAGTTTAAACAGAGGGCTGGATCTTGATAAAGACGGAGTAATTTCTGATAAAGATCTGGCGCAGGTAGTCCGCAACAAACACATAAATGTAAATCTGGTTGCTTAAATAGGATATAAAGCGCTTATTGTTGTAAATATATACCTGCGATTGCAATATCATTGCGTGTTGTTATTTTAATATTTTTATAACTTCCGTCAAGAATATAGACGCTTTGTCCTAAATCTTCCAGCATGCCTGCATCATCAGTATAATCTTTGCCGGCGAATTTTATATGGGCATCCATTATAAGTTTATATTCAAAAGCCTGCGGAGTCTGTGTATTGTACAATTTTGCACGATCTATTGTACGGATTATTTTGCCGTCCTGAACTTCTTTAATAGTATCAATTGTTTTTGTTGCAACAGTAATGGCTTTTTTTTCCTGTACAAGTTCTATGGTGCGGTTCACAAGCTCAACCGATATCATAGGTCGTGCACCGTCATGGATAAGCACATAGTCGCATTCTCCTGCACGCAATCCATTAAACACAGAACGCTGGCGGCAGTCCCCGCCTTCAATAATTCTAACTTTTTTAAAATCCTTAAATATTTCATTCAATTCCTGCATAATTGAAGGGTTTGCACAAACTATTATTTCATCAACATTTGATTGTTCAAAAACTTCTACAGTATAGCGGATAACCTCTTTTCCGTTGATTTTTTCTATAAGTTTATTTTTTGAGCCAAATCTTGAAGATGTTCCGCCTGCCGGAATAATTGCATTAAATTTCATAAATTCTCCTTAAAATGGTTAAAAAGTTTGTTTTCAATTTCTTCTGATGAGTATAAAACTTGTTTATCAGTATAATTAATTTCGACTCCTGTTCCGGATTTTACCTCACCGATGACAAATCCTTGAACATATTTTTCAGGAACTGCAGCCACAAGTTCATAATCTTCACCGCCGTATAAAATTAAATCCTGATAGTTGTCAAAACTCTTTAAATCTTTATCAAAAGGTATTTTGTCAAAGTCAATGCTCATCAAGACATTACTTTCTTTTGATATTGCAGCAAGTGCATCCATTAATCCATCGGATGTGTCCATCATCGCATAGTCTTCAATTATATTTTCTGCTAATTTTTTAGAAAAATCAATACGTGCATCAGGCATGAGATGTGCATTTATAAATTTGCTCTGTTTTTCACCATTTATAAGCTGACTTAATCCTGCAGCGCTTGACCCATGATTACCGGAAAGAATAATTTTATAGCCGGTTTTTGCATTTGCGCGGGAGGAAATACGTCGATTTCTGACACTTCCTATTGCTGTAATTGAAATATAAATTTTTTCAGCGCCTGTAATATCGCCGCCTACAATTTCAGCGTTTTTGCAGGCTTTTTTTGCGCCTTCATAAAACTGTTTTACAAACTCTGCCCCGATATCCGGCGGCAATGACAGCGACACTGTAAGATACAAAGGTTCTGCACCGCTTGCGCATATATCACTTATATTAACCATGACAGACTTATATCCGAGTTGATAAGGTGTTGCGAAATCTCTTCTGAAATGTATACCTTCTACAAGACTGTCCTGAGTTACAACTATACCTAAATCTTTTAAATAAGCACAGTCATCCCCTATATACTTTGAATGCAGTGTGTTTTTTATTATGTTTATAAATTCTTTTTCTTTCATAGCTGAATGTTAATTCAAATCGTGGTCAATAAGCGAAACGAATTCCTGTACAAGTGCCTGATTCCATTTTTTCCCTGCGTCTTGTTTGATAATTTCAACAGCTTCTTTAGGACTTAGTTTGGATCTGTACGGACGCTGTTCAGTTAGCGCAAAATACGCATCAACAATCAATATTATCTGGGAAGTCATAGGTATTTCATCTTTTGAAATTTTTCCCGGATACCCTGTACCGTCCCAGTTTTCGTGGTGGTGTTCAATTATTGGAATAACATCCTGAATATAGGATATTGGTTTAAGAATTTCTCGTGCAGCGATAACAGGGTGTTCCTGCATTTTTATATGTTCAACATCGGTAAGCGGTCCGCGTTTGAGAAGAATCTCAGGCGGCAGCATAAGATTTCCGATATCATATAAAAGTGTTGCAATTCTTAAGTTGTCAATCTGTTCTTTAGGAAGGTCAAAACGTTTGGCAAGACTTACTGCAAGGAGGACTTTTGATTTCATAATACCGTCTGAATGCAGCGGATTATAAACACTGTTAATCATATCCGCGGCAGAATACAATGAATCTTTTGTACTGTTTGCATTTCTAAGTTTAGTGCATATTTCCTCTGCCATACCGGTATCAATCGGCACATTATGTTTAGATAGAATATCCATAAATGTATTGACTGCAATTTCCTGCCAGCTTGTTTCTGTTATTGGTTTTGCCAGTGTAACCTGATTTCTGCCGTTGCGTTTAGACATATACATTGCCTGATCTGTTAATTCCAGAACTTCTTCAATGTTGTCAGAGTGTTCAAGATAAGTCGCAACCCCGATACTAGCCGTAATATGTCCGATAGTTTCAATTTCTTCGGATTCAATAGCTTTTCTTATACGTTCGGCGGCTATCATTGCGCCTTTAGATTCAATGCCCGGAAGCAGTACATTGAATTCTTCACCGCCCATTCGTGCAGCAACATCTATTGAACGTGCATTTTTTTTCAATATGTTTGCAATAGTTTTAATTGCTAAATCCCCGTATGCATGCCCGTAAACATCGTTTATTTTTTTTAGAAAGTCCAAATCCAACCCTATAATACTAAACGGCTGGTTCTGACGCTGCGCACGGGTGACTTCTTTTTTAAGATATTCTTCAAAATATCTGCGGTTATAAAGTCCGGTAAGTCCATCGGTTACTGCCTGAGATTTTACGGTCTCAAACAAATCCGCGATAGTAATTGCAACTTCAATCTGCTGAGCATAAGTTGACAGAAAATCAGTTTCACTTTCGGTTAATTCTTCTCTGCTGGAAAATACACAAAACAGCCCGAAAGGAACATTTCTCGTATAAAGCGGGATAATAATCAAAGATTTGCTATATCGTTCGCTCAATGCCTCTTCAACAATTTTATCATCCATATCAGGCAGAATATATTTTAAGGCTTTTTCAAAATTCTTTGTCTGTACAATTTTCTTTTCATTCAGTGCCTCAGCATAAAAACTTTCCGGTGCAAACGCGAGTCTTCTTTTCTGCATCGGGTCGTGAATTATGTCATTTATCCGTTGGATAGCAGCATCTTTTGACTGTGCAAGCACTGTCATAAATTTACCTTTTTCATCGCTGTCGACTTTTATAATGTTGCTGTGCAGATAACCGAGTTCGCCCTGAATGCTATTAACTATATTATCAAGAACACTTTGCAAAGGTCTGGCAGAATTCATCATATCTAAAATATGCTGCAAGGTCAGTATTCTTTTGTTTGCAAGGTTTAATTCTTTTGTGCGTTGTTCTATTTCTTTTTCTAACTGCAGGTTTCTTTCATAAATTTCAAGGTAATCAGTTTTGCCGCTGTAGATGCTGTTTTCTACTTCGGAAATTTTTATACTAAATTCTTTTATTTTATCAAAAAAACCCATTTTGCCCTAAATATATCAATTAAGTCTGTCTGTATTTTTATTATACACTATTATTGGCAGTTTTTAACAAATTATTTACAATATTTATTATTTCACCGGCATCAGGAAGTTTGCGGCAGGCTTCAAATTCTGATTGTTTGAGCGGGCATTTTTGTTTGTAACACGGCTGACAAGGAAAATTACCGATTACTCTAAAATATTTTTTATCATCGCCAAACGGACCGTACAAATGCGGAGGAGTAATTGTAAATATCGAAATTACAGCAGGTACGCCGCATGCCCAGGCAATATGTGAGCTTCCTGCATCCGGTGAAATTACTATTGCGGCACGGCTGAACAATTCTATTAAATCTGTAATTGTTGTTTTTCCTGTCAGGTCGATAAATTTATTGCCACCAATGGCATCTATTAATACTCTGTCATTTTTAGTCGCTGTAAACACCGGATTACAAATATCTTTAATACCGTTGATTAATTTTATCCAGTTGTCATTATGCCAGAATTTCAAATGTCTGGTTGTTGCAGGTGATATTACAACTATAGGTTTTGTTTTGTCAATATCTGCCAGCAGGTTGTCAATTTTTTCTTTAGTTTCTACGGTCGAAGGAGGCAGTGTGAACTTTATTTCCGGTTCAATACCGAGATATCTGGCAAAGCCCAGATACTTATCCACTGAATGACCTCCTTGTATAAATGATTTTGGGACAAATTCGTTTATACCGAGCCATGATAGTTCTTTTGCGCCTGTATATGTAATTCTGCGTTTAGCCCCGCTAAATAGCTGCCATATCATACTTTTAAACATACACTGGGCGTCTATAACTATATCAAATTTTTCCTTGCGGATTTTTCTAATTATTTTTATATATTCAATGAAATTTTTTATTCCGGCTATGCTTATTTCCCATTTTATATCAGGAGCCAGATAGGTTTTACTCACTGCCAGATTATTATTTACAACGTCATAACCTTTTGAAGACACAAGCCAGCTCACTTCATAACCTGCATCTTTCAGTGAATTTGCAAGCGGAATATTAAAAATTACATCTCCGAGTGATGTTAATTTTATAATTAAGACTTTTTTCTTATCAGACATTTTTTAGTATCCTCTATCTTCTAAAAAAGCAGCGCCTATAACGCCGGAATAATCTCCGAGCGAGGCTTTTTTAAATTCTATTTTTGCGGCAGGTACAGGCAGAGACTTTGCGCGTGCCTTTTTAATCGTTTTTTGATAGAAAAAGTCAACCGCATTGATTAACCCGCCGCCCAGAACTATTAATTCAGGGTTTATAAAGTTTATTATACTGGCAAGACCGCCGGACAAATATTCAGCCGCCTCACTAACACATTGTGTGACTAAATCATCTTCTCTTTCGATTGACTTTTGAATCATACTTGATGTAATTGCTTTGCCTTCTTCAAGGTATTCAGAAATACAGGATTTTCTCCCCTTTTTCAAAGCACCTTCAATACGGGTTTCTATTGCGGAGCGTGATGCATAAGCCTCAAGACATCCGTGGGCGCCGCAGGCACAAGGGCGACCGTTCAAATCCACAATAACATGTCCAATCTCTCCTGCTGTACCTGTTGCACCGGTTATCAATTGACCGTTTTTAACAATTGCAGAACCAATACCGGTTCCTACAAATACGCATACAAAATCTTTGCATCCCTTTGCCGCACCGAATTTCATTTCGCCTATCGCGGCTATCTCAACGTCATTCCCCAGATAAACAGGAATATTAAAATGTTTTTGTAACTCTTCTCTGATATTTAGATTATAACAGTCAAGGTTAGGGGCAGCAATAAGAATACCATTTGCTCTGTCATTTTGTCCTGCTGCGCCAACACCTATTGAACTTATATCTTCCTGATTCAGGTTGTTATCAACAAGCAGTTCTTCAATGCTCTCAACCATTTTGCGGATGATATTTTGAGCGCCTTTTTCTTTTTTAGTTTTCTTTTTGACGTGTGCAGCAACCTCACCGGTTTCACGGTTAACCAGTGCTGTAAGAATCTTTGTTCCGCCTAAGTCTATTCCTATTGCATATCTTTTCATATACTTTTATTATATATAAAAAATAAAAATTGGTCTAGTGTTTTTATTATCCGTCAGGTTAATATTTGTGCGCAATTACTATTATTGGAGTGTATGTGAGAGTCAAATCAGGATATTTTTGCAAATATTTACCGCAAAACTCTTTTACATCTTTAAATGTCCAGTTTGAGGCGAGCGAATTTACACCGGTATTTTTCATATGTGCAAGAATCTCCAGAGGCGAGTTGAATGTGAGAATTTTTGTATATTGCTCCGTGTATAAAATCTCATATTTCTTTTCTAAAACTTGTCTTAATTCCTCCATAGACTTGTAATCCAGAGATAGCCCGCAAAGTTCCCTTATTTCTTTGAAGTTGTCCGGTGCAAAAGTCGTAAATGCAAGTATTCCGTCTTTTTCAAGCATATTATAGAAATTATCAAAGCTTTTTTCTAAATCATTAAGCCATTGAAACATTGCATTTGATATAATTAAATCAACTTTTGAACCTGTTTTTATTTTGTCTATATTGCCTGTTATAAACATATAATCAGACAATATTTTATTAAGATAGTTTTTAGATTTTGAAACAATGTCGTTGGCAAAATATTTATTAAATGAAATTTTGCGGGACAATTCTTCTGTCAAAAATCCTGTACCACATCCTGCTTCTAAAACTCTATCAAATTGCGTTCTGTATTGAATCAGCGCTGCTGCAAGTTTTTGCGCAAGTTCTTTTTGTACAAGCGCATTCCGGTTGTATTTTGATATATTTTTTTCAAACTGTTTTTTAACTGTTTTAGGGTTTATTTGCATTTTAGTATATTTTCCCAGCTATTAAACATATAAAACGGAAAATGTCCGCATTCAAGTTTCACGGCAATATCTTTCCAGCAATTCAATTGATTTTTTGCCGGTATAATTCTGTCGTTAATGCCTACAAGCGCGCAATCATAAAATTTCCCGTTATAAGTCTGTTCTGTTGATTTTATTAGTTTATCAAGACTTATAAGTTCATCTATGCGGTTTTGGATTGTGCGCTCTACAGGATTTTTCTGATATTGCGCTAAAAATTCCTCATTAGAAAATACATTCTGATAAAATTTCCCCTGCAAACCGGTTTCTGCATGTTTAAGGGTTAATTCAAATGTACGCAAAGGAATGCCAAATGTATCATCAACAGGAAAAGGAGTTCCGTTCACTGCTATTTTCCGGCTGAATTCCGGAAGTTTATTGCGGAGGGAATATGCAGCGAACACACCCATTGACCAGCCAATCAGACTAATTGTTTTGTAACCTGAAAAGTTTATCACAGGCATCTCAAGAGTCGTATAGTCATAAAACATTAAAACATCGTAGTGTGTACACTCAAGCTGTTCAAAAGGTTTGTAATCAAAGCTCCAGCCGCCGAAAAATATTATTAAATCCTCATTTTTATTTTGGTTTAACCAGTGATATTGCATTTTATAAGCTCCATAAGATTTTTTAAATCATTTTCTTCTATTTCAGTTGTCAAAGAAATTCTTATACGTGAAGTTCCTTGCGGCACGGTAGGCGGGCGGATTGGCAGGGTAAAATATCCGTTTTGATATAAAATATCACACATTTCAACAGTTTTATCATTTTCACCGATAATAACAGGAATTATATGACTTTGGCTGTTAAATTTTCTGCCCAATTCAAGCATTTTTTGCCGTTTTGCAAAAGTATAAGGCAATTCATTTTCTATAATCCATTTTGTAAAAGCGATATTGACAGGCGGCAGTGCTGTAGAAAATATAAATGAACGGGCTTTGTTAATCAAATAATCAATCAGAATTTTATTACCTGTTGCGAAAGCGCCCATTGAGCCAATAGCTTTGCCAAAAGTACCTATAATCAAATCCACATCTTTTATGACATCTAATTTTTCGCACACGCCGAGTCCCTGTCTGCCAAAAACTCCAAATGCATGCGCCTCATCAAAAACAAGTATACAATCGTATTTATTCTTCAATTCAATAAGTCTTACTATATCTGCAACATCCCCATCCATACTGAAAACACTTTCGGAAACTATTATTGCATTATTAAAATTCTTGCGTTCTCTAATTATTAGTTTTTCCAGTGCATCCATATCATTGTGGGGATATCTGAAAAATTTTCCTTTAGCAAGCTGCATACCGTCAATTATACTGGCATGATTCAGTTTGTCAGAAAAAATAACATCATCTTTACCTGCAAGTGTACTGTTAACCCCGACATTAGCGTGATATCCGCTGTTAAAAAGGATTGTGCCATCTGTATGATACAATTCAGAAATAAGGTTTTCCAGAGCCTTATAAACAGGCAGAGTCCCTGTCAAAAGCCGCGCGGAGGCGCTTCCAAAAGAGTATCTACCGCCTTCAGCACTCAAAAACTTTTCTGTAATCCGTTTATTATCAGCCAGACCAAGATAATTATTTGAGGAAAGATTTAAAAGTTTTTTCCCGTTAAAATATATATACTTTTCGTCTTTGTCAGAAAAATCTTTTATATCCCTGAAATGTGCGTGATTTTTAAGTTTTTCCAATTGTTGTTTGTAAACATTATACATACACTAAATGTATGACAAACATCGGCGTATGTCATCTAAATGTACCAATTTTTTAACTTTTTGTTTAAATTTTAAAAAAAATGGGAATACATGAATTATATATCGTTTTTATTGAGCAATTTAATACATTGGGAGAATAACTTGAAACACTTAATATCACGAGGAGATTTTCGGAAATTTTCTGTAAAGTCGGCATTTTCGCTGTCCGAATTGCTTGTCGCGCTTACCATAATTGGAGTTATTGCAGCACTTGTAATAACAAATATTGTTTCAGCGATTGATGAAAAAAAGAATATGGTGGCATTGAGAAAAATTCAGAATTCGCTTACGCAGGTTACACAGTTAGTTATTGTTGATAACATGTCACCGCTTTATTGGAACTTGAGTGAATATGATTACAATTCAGCGCAAAAAGCATATTCATATTACAGACCATATTTTAAAGTTTTGCGGGAATGTTCCAATCAGGAAGGCTGCTGGAAATATCCGACAAAATACTTAAGCGGCAGAGTCTATCTTACGCATACAGAACCTTACCAGTATATGTTTACTCTGACAGACGGTATGAATGTTTTGATAAATGTATTTTCAAAAGAAATTATTGAAGAGGAATTTGGCGTAAGGGTTGATGCTCCGTCTGTTGTGTTTATCGTGGATGTGAATGGTGACAGAAGACCGAATCAGGTAGGCTCAGATATTTTTGCCTTTGTTCTGGATGAAGATAGAATACTGCCTGCCGGTGCTGATTCTACATACAACTGTAACACCGCAGGTTTTGGACTTGCTTGTACTGCTCGTGTTATGAGCGATAACTGGAAAATAAGTTATTACTAAAACTTGACTTGTTTGGATTAGTTTTGTTTAACCTGTCCGATTTTGTGAATCGGATTGTAGTTGTCTTGCAAATTGTTATTAATCAAATTTTGGTAGTAATTCTCTTTGTAATCCAGCAAATCTAATTGCTGCTGCAGTGTCTGCATTTGTTCAATAGCGTGTTTTTTCGTTGCTTTGATAATATCAAATCTTTCAGGGATTGTAGAGTCACCTTCAATGCACAAATCAATATATTTTTTAATATCTTTATTTTGAGTTCCGACAGCGCGCAGGCATTTAACAATTTGCACCCAGCCGAGATCGTTTTCGTTAAACATACGGATGTTATTTTTATCTCTTACAATAGACGGGAAAAAACCGCTTTTAGCCCAGAAACGCAATGTATGCACAGAAACCCCCGTCTTGTCTGAAACGTCCTTAATTGTATACATTATACCTCCTGACACTTAATATAAATAACAAGCCGATGAAGGGGTTTGAACCCTTGACCTGCTCATTACGAATGAGCTGCTCTGCCAGCTGAGCTACATCGGCTTTTTATTTTATTATAATCTAAAGAATATTTGATAATCAAGTGGAAAATATTAAAAAATGCGCGATTTTTAAAATCGCGCATCAAATTCACTATTAAATAATAATTATTTGTTATTATTCAACTGTTAATTTTTTAATATTACCTTTTTCCGCTGCCAATTTTGGGGCGTCAATAGACAATATACCGTGTTCCAGTTTGGCTTTTGTTTTTTCAACATCGATTTCCATTGGGAAATAAACTGTTCTTGCAAATTCGCCATATCTAAATTCTGATTTTCTGAAGCCTTTTGTATCTTCTTTGTGTTCTTCTTCTTTTTTGGCGTTAATAGTTATGTGATTTTTATCAATATCTATATCCAGATTTTCTTTTTTAACACCCGGTAATTCAGCTTTTACACTGTATTCATTGTCTTTTTCGTGGATTTCTACCGGCATTGCATATTTGTCCATTTCTTCATTGAAAATATATTCAGGGAAGAAGCTGTCAAAATTTCTGTTTAATATAGAACTGATTTCGTCATTTACTGATTTAATAAATCCATCCGGTGATTTTTTAATTAAGAATTTCATAATATTCTCCTTTCTTCTTTGGTTCTACCATTTACTTCTTACATTTATATTATTACTCCGGTTTGTATAAACTCCGGCTTTTTTAACCAATTTTTAACAATTGATAGCAAATTATTTTTTTATACGTTTTAATATAAAAACTGGTATTCTTTTAATGGGAAAATAAAATGTATATAAACAAAGTAGATAACGGACAGCCATCATTTCAAAAATTTATAAAAATCAAAGGACACCCGCACGAAATACAGCATTTTCGCAAAGAACTGCTGAATAAAACAGACAAATTCTTGACTTTAGGGGTTAAAAAAGAACCGTACAAAAGTGTTTTATATCTTTTTAGCGGCAAGGATTTTGACGAATTTATAGATTGGACAAAGAAACTTTATTTCAGAGAATTTCGAACCCACATAGAAAAATATATGTCCAAAAAACCGAAGGTTATGGATGTGGACGAGGCTAAAAAACTATTAAAGAAGTAGTTTTATTGAAATAAAAAAATCGGAATGACAGGATTTGAACCTGCGACCCCCGCGACCCGAACACGGTGCGCTACCAAGCTGCGCTACATTCCGATAATTTTAAGTTGTCATCAAGTATTGTCATACTTGAAGGTGCGCTACCCCTCTCCTAAAAAATGTTCCCCGAACATTTTTCAGTCGGCAGAGTGCTACATTCCGAAAGTTGTATTCTGATAAGTTTTAAGTTGTCATCAAGTATTGTCATACTTGAAGGTGCGCTACCCCTCTCCTGAAAAATGTTCCCCGAACATTTTTTAGTCGGCAGAGTGCTACATTCCGATACATCTTTGTAAGATGCAATGAAATTATAGAACAGCCGCAATAAAAAATCAAGCAGTTATTTTAAACCTAGTGCATATTTATTACTTACTGATATCATATTCATTGCATTGAAGATATCATTGCTCTTGTCTATTTCTGTAGAATATCTGCTGTCAATGCTGGCGAGTTCTCGCTGGTAATCCTCAAGTACACTCATTTTTGCGCCGTCATTTCCATATTGCGATGCAAGTTGTTCTATTTTTTCGGATATTTTTTTACACAACTCATCAAGATTATCTTTATATGAGTACTGAACCCCGACATCTTCAGCCAAACTCTGCGCTTTGGTAAGCAAGGATTGATCCGATGAATTCGGGCGTGCCTGATCACTTTTTGACATTGCCTCAACCTGCGCTATCAAGCTTTGCGCTTCTGATTCCGAACTTACTGTTGACGGGTCTATCCCGAGTGCTTGCAGTTTCGCTTTTGTTTCTTCACTAAGTTCATTTGTTTTAAACGCATACGCACTGCTAATCGCGGTGCTTGCGCTGATTGAATCTATTGTAGACATATCCGTAATCCTTTTTATTATTGACTTAATGTTTGTTAGACAAAAGTCAATATATATATCGGATATTTTGCAAAAAACTTTAATCTTTTGGGGATATTTTTTTGAAAAAAATTGTCAAACAGGAAAATAAATATTGTAATTACCCCGCCAACTCTAAAGGCTGTAAAATTCCCGTTTTATTGGAAACTTATTTCATATGCACCATTATTTATGTGAAATTTGATTCTTATTGCTTCGCCCTTGTAAGCTGCAGGCGGCGGCTGGAATTTCGGTACCCGCATAAGCATATAATAAATAGCATCATTCATCGCCTTATTATCAGCATATTGGACAAATTTTCTGTTAATGAGTTTTCCTGTAGAGTCCACGCTGAATTCAATTACACATGTTCCGCCTCCGGGTATACTGCTTACTGTAAGTTTTGATAAAAGAACTTCCCGTAATATGTTTTTGTATTTAGTTACAGCAGGATCATTAGATACAGCCGGTTTGGCTGGTTTTGTCTGCTGCGGGGCAGTTTTTTGCTCTTTTTTAACCTCAGACTTTGCCGTTGTCTGCGTTTTAGGCTGGGAATTAACCTGTGTCTTTGGTTTAGTCTGCTTTTGAACAGGTTTGTTTACAGTTTGCGTTTTGGGAACAGATGTTTGCTGTACCGGTTTGGAAATATTTTGTGTTTTGGGCTGAGAAACAGGTGTTTCTATTCGTTTAATAATTTTTTGGATAATCACAACCGGAGCAGGCTCCGACGGTTCTACAGGCTGCGCCGCTGGCTGTGGTTCCGGATCTTTCCAGATTTTTTCTATATCCGGAATATCCTTTTTTTCAGCCTTTTGTTCTTCATTTTTAAGCGGCATAGTTGTTTGTACCGGATTATTGCCGCCAGTACTGTTTGGTATTACAAACAGTATTATCAGCGAAAGTATCAGGCAAAAAGAAAATATGCCCCATGAAACAATTTCACCCTTTTCCGGCGGTGTCTTTTCGCGGCTGAACATTTTTTCTACAGGCGGCTCAATTATTTCAAACGTATTGTTTCCGCATTCACAGTATTCAATTTTTCTATCATAAACTGCTCCGCAGTCTAAACATCTGTATTTCAATTAATTAGCGCCTTTCTTTATGATAATACGTTCAATCTGGAAAGTCTTATGCATTTGAGGATTTATTTTTGCGACAACTGCTGTCATTATGATTAGTGCAAGAATTATTAATATTGCTGTATATTTTTTCATTATCTAATCCTTTCGTAATCAGAATAGTCACCCGGTGTTGAATATCTGTCTGTATTAGACATTGTATAACCGCCTGTAACATTCACTATTGTTCTTTTGGTACGCGGCGGAAATTTCAATATTGCTGTATGCTGATAGCTTGTTAAAATAGGTTTTATAACCCGTTTGGCAAGTGGTGTGTAATTGTTGTCATCAGACCATGTATTAATATTGGAAATATTCCCGTTTTTGTCTACTGTGAATGAGAAATTAAAGGTTGTGCCATACGGGGCGGAGATTTTTGAATCTCTCATCACCTGATTTTGTAAATCGCTGCGCCACTTGTTCCAGACAATAATTTCTTCTTCCTCAGTCAAAGGCTTGTCTTCAATTTTTATTGTTTTAACCGGTTGT
Organism: Candidatus Gastranaerophilales bacterium; assembly: GCA_944323045.1. Taxonomy (GTDB): domain Bacteria; phylum Cyanobacteriota; class Vampirovibrionia; order Gastranaerophilales; family Gastranaerophilaceae; genus CALUVH01. The sequence continues at coordinate 48,088 of CALUQX010000016.1, forward strand.
GAAGGTTTAACCGCAGTTTGCGTTTTAGGCTGTTCTTTTACTGTTGTTGCCGGTGTTTGTGCATTTTGCAAAACTCTGTTAAGAAGTTCTTGATTTGTGTTTTGCACCTGCGGCTGAGTTTGTTTTACAACATGCGTTGAAGGTTTTTGAATTGTTGTAGTGACGACAGTTTGCGGCTGTGTTTTTACGTGTTCTTCAATAACCTGAACAATTACTTTTTGCTGCGGCTGTGCAGCCGTTTTAACCTCCTGTGTTACAGGTTGAACATTATATGCAGGTTTAACTTCAGCCTTTTGCGTTGGCTGTGTTTGTTCTGATATTTGATAATTTGTTCCTGTAACCATAACCGGCTTATGCATTTTGGAATCAGTTGAAAATGCATAAGCTGTGAACAATATGAATAATACTATTAAAGTTATTTTTATTATATTCATAATTAGTCTTTATCTACTTTAGAAAGGAGTTCATCGCAGGAGTTAATTTCAAATTTTGTCTGACTGAGCATAAGCGTTTCTGCTATCAACAAAGCAGTAGGCACAAGTGCTGCAACCAAACTCAAAAACATGCCTTGCAGGTCGCCGCCAATTTCTGTCATAAAGTAAGAAACATTCATCGCAAATTCAATAAAAATTATTGCGCAGGCAATTGCTAGTGCGCGATTTTTTTCTGTTTCAATCTTTTTAACCCCTTCAAGCCCGTAAATTGAAACGCCGTGTTCAATATAATCACTGAATCCATCCTGTTTAATCACCTGTGAGCCTTGAATTTTTTTAGCAGAGAAAAATGCGTTTACAAATGAGAAAAATGCAAAGATGATTAAGAAAGTCGCAAGCACAAGAAATACAGGGCTGAATCTCAAACCTGAAATTCTTATCCAGCCGGCAGCTTCCGGAAAACACATAGCAAGAGTGTTAGAAACACCATATGCAAGAAACGGAGCCGTGATGATGCCAATTACTGTTTCGCCGACTGATTTCAATTGCAGATTGAACAATTTGTCTTTGATATATTGCAGCTTTGTATTGCTTAAGCTGTTGATATATCTGTCAATCCACAATCTGTATTTTTTCAAAACATCTTCAAAATCTTCGCGGTACTCATACTTATCCAGTGCTGCAGAACTTTCTGCCCCCGTGCTTTTAAAGTATCCGCAAGAAATTGCAAGCACTGCCATTATACCTGTAAAAAACAGTGCCATAAACAATGCAAAAGTTATAAAATCGCTTACATTTTTATAATAAATAAGATTGATTACATAAATTCCTATTATAAAAAGCAGTGAAAATCCAATCAAAAAATTCTGCGCAATAGGAGCTGTTTTTGACATGTTGTCGTTTATTTTTCCCTGTAAAAACAGATACACTCCCTGTTTTAAGAGCAGACAAATTCCATACACAATAAGTGTATAAACAATCCACACTTTTATATTTGTCGGAAGATGCAAATATGTTGATGTTTCTTTTATTTGAAGTCCCATTAAATAATTTGACAATCCAAAAGAAGATAAAAGTGCCGCAAAAAACATCAATATGTGTAGAAATATTCCCGTGCGCCTGTTTGAGGTCAGTTTTTGTTTCAGATTTGATATTGTGAAACCCACCTGTTTAATTATTGCAACGCGGTCTTTTTCTATTTCTTCTTTTTGTTTCTCTATTTTTACACGGGTAACCGCATTAACATCTTTGCCGTAAAGCCCTTTTAAATCATCTTCTGTAAAATCTTCTTTAGCAATTGAAGAAACAGTTTTTACCTGAGTCTGCTCTTCAGCCAGTATCTTAACGCTGATAAAGTCATCAGAATCCGCAATCATAAGTTTGCAGACACTGCCGACTTCAACTTTTTGGACAGGCTGACCTCTGAAAAGTACACGGTCGTTATGAAATGTATTTATTATTGTGCATCTGTTGTTAACTCTGTCATTTTGTATGGTCAACAGCAGGTCAAAATCAAAATCAAGTCTAAAGTCGCAGTTCGGATTTGTTCCGACATTAATCATGTCTTTATCAGTAAATACTTTTTCTTGTTTTGATGTTGAAATAATTATAGCCATAATATTTATACCCCTTATTTTGTTATCTTCCGATAGCTGTTAAAAATTTTCTTATTGCCTTATCACTTGTCTGTTCCGGCGCAACGATTAAATGAGTTTCTCCCAGCACAGGTGTGAGAGTTTCTTTTGCCAAATCCAGTTTTGCGGGATGAGCGTTCAAAAACATCATTGATAAATCCGGTGCGTATTCAAGAACATTTTTAACGTTTTCAGGCAGAAGTTTCCAGTCAATCTGTTTTTCTACAGCCCCTTCGTTTTCCAAATCGCCGATTACTACAATTGCCGGAACATAACCTGATTTTTTCATGTTTAAACAGTGGTTGAAAGCTTTTTTCAACCCCAGACCATACGCTGTACCATAATCATTTGCGTCATATTGCGTGAATGCATCCATTGCTTTTGTAATACCGCTTCCGTTAGTCGGAGCACCTTCATAGATTAGATAAGCGTCTTCTGATACCCTTAATATTTTTATCTGATCTTCAGGATCAAGAATATTGCAGATTTGTTTCAGCAATTTTTTTTGTTCGGGAAGTTTTTCCTGATTTGACGCAGAAGAATCTATTACAAAAACAATTCCTGCCGGCTTAAAGTCATCGATTTTAATATGAGACAAACCAACCCATAAAAGTTTTAAAACTACCGCCAGTGCCAGAACTATCAGCCCTAAAGTTATTATTCTTTTATTTAATTTCATAAACTTATTTTTCCTTTTTTGCTTAATGTAACATATTTTTCAGATTAAATCAAATTTATATAGGCTGATAAACAGCGGCATTTACGGGCTGAGTAAGGATAAGCTGCAAAATGGCATCCGGCTGAATGCTGGCATCAGTCCCTCTTTGCATAGACCCTCTGAGAATCCCTGCAGCAGCCCCTGCTCCGCCAAGAATCGCCATATTCCTGCCCCAGTTGTCCCCTCCGGATAAAGAAGACCCGACTATTGCGGCAAGAATACCTATTGCAGCACCTATAAGGGTGTCACGTGTCATATATTTTGCGCGTTCACTTTTACTTGCTATTCTTATCGGTTGGGTTGAAATATCATAAGAGACCCCTTCCGGAGTTGTAACGCGGTTAAAAGTTATTTCTAATTCCCCGCTGCCATAAGCATATCCGGCTGAATTTACATCGGTTACCACACCATAAACAACACTGCCGGCAGGCGCAAATACCTGACCTTTATATTCCCAGTTCTGATAAAGTGCGGCGGTAATCGAATCATTTACATCCAAACTGCCTGAACTTATACCTGATTGTAGTTTTACGTTCAAAATATTTCCCTGCGGAATAGTGACCAGATGCCCCTGATAAACCGGTTCTATAGGCTTTGTTCCATGAATTTCCGGCAGGACGTAATCCTCAGGCAGGCTTAACTCAACAGGCTGTTCCAGAGGTATACTGCTTTGATTGCGTTTTATAATATGTTTTTCTTGTTTAAGTTTGTTTTTCTGTTCAACAGGAATAGTTTGAGATTCTAAAGGTTCGGTCTGTTCAAGAAATTGTCTGTCAAATTCTGCCTGCGCCTCGTCTGAAAAATCGTACTCGGTAAAAGTATCTGACGCATATGAAACTTGCGCCAATCCAAGTAATATACAGAATAAACAAGCCAAAATTTTTTTCATACAAACCTTCTAGATAAATATTACTAAAAAAATTTGCTTTTTTCAATCATTCATTATTTTATTGCCACAATTTGTTAAGCATGTTATAATTTAAACGGAAACAAGAGAGTAAATGTTCATTTTTTAAGAGGACTAATAATGGAAAAAGCTATAGAATTATTAATGACTGCAATTGGTGCATATTTAATCGGTTCAATACCAACAGGATATATTATAGTAAAAGCATTTAAAGGCGAAGATATACGCAATATAGGCTCAGGTTCGACCGGTGCAACAAACGTAAAAAGAGTCATGGGGAAAAAATGGTTTTTCATAACACTTTTACTTGATGCATTCAAGGGGGCTTTGCCGGTAATACTGGCGTCTGTATTTGCAACAACATTTACCGAAATAGGTTTGCTGCCTGTTGTAGCGGCTATTGCGGTAATTCTGGGGCACAGTAAATCAATTTTTCTTGGCTTTACCGGCGGAAAATCTGTTGCATCAGGTGTTGGAACTATTTTAGCGCTTAACTGGCTGGTAGGATTGGTTATCGCAGTTGTCTGGGCTGTAATCACTTATTTTTCAAAATATGTATCTCTCGGGTCTATTATTGCACTGGCAATTGCTCCTGTGTGGATGTCTTTTCTTGACGGAAGACCGGCGTATGTTGGATATTGCGTGCTCGGGGCAATTTATATAATATATTTGCATAGAGAAAACATTGGACGCCTGTTGCGCGGAGAAGAAAACAAAGTCAGATAATTAGAGACTTTTGTATTCAATGGAAAAATTGAGGATTTTTGCAATAAGTTTCATTTCTTTAACGGATAAACTTTCGCGATAGAATTTTCCGTTTATGCTGTCGCGTGTGTATTTTTTGCCTGAAAGTTCTGACATTTTTTCAGCAAGCTTGCTCATTGTCATTTGTTTAAGGGCAAGTTGTGCTTTTATATAGCTTTTTTCATCCATATATTCATTATATTTGACTTGACAAATCCAGAAAAAGAATTTATGATATGTGTTGTATTTGACACATACAAGTTAAATGCAACACAATATGTACATTTTGACAGGAGGAAATTATGTCTCAAAAAGCTTTCACTTTGGCAGAAGTTTTGATCACACTGGCGATAATCGGCGTTGTTGCGGCGATAACGATACCAAGCCTCGTTAAGAATTACAACGAAAAGGCATGGGCAACGGCACAGGATGTGTTTACGAAACGTCTAGAAGTCGCAACCCGCCAAATGAACACCGAGGAAAAACTTGCGGGTTACTCAAGCACCATGGACTTTGTGAACGAACTTAAGAAGTACATAAAAATAACCCGCGTATGCGACAACAAAAACATTACAAAATGTTTTAATAAAGAGGTAATTTGGAACGAGGGCGAAGACCCGATAGATATGTCCACAATCAAGAATGCCGCATCCCTCGGACAGGATGACTGGGATACAGATACAGTAGCAGTTCAGTTTGCGAACGGTGTAAATGCAGTAATCGCCTACAATCCGAATGCAACCCAAGACCCGTTTAATAATACATTTGCGGCGACAGCAGCAAGCATGGCGATTCTGTATGATGTGTCAGGCAACAAGAACCCGAATATGAAAGGCAAAGACATCGCCCATAACGCAAATGTAAAACAACTTGCAGGAGTAACAGGATGCTTGTTACCAGAAGACGAAGTAGGATTTTGCATAAGCCAGATACTAGGACCACAGAATGGCGGCTATGGACCATTAACCAAAGCACAATGTGAAGAGATAGCAGATGCAGGTTATGGTAACAAGAAAGAATGGTGTGGCAAATATACAAGTGATTATTGGGCAGATGCGGTGAAAGCATGTGGCGGCGTAGATAACATGCCAACAATGGCGCAGTTAGCTGAATTAGCGGCATATTTATATGACTACGACGGCTCAATAGAGCTAGTTGGTGGAGTCTTTGTTCTACCTCCATTGAACATGGATAAAGCGAGTCAATTCATTTCAGCTACACCATTAAGTCATAATATATTCTATATTTGGTCAGTACCAGAGATTGATGAGTTTGGGGCAGACTTTTTGGTCTACCTATATGATAGCATTCTTTATGGCAGATGTGATGGTGATAATGACCGTGGCGAAAGTAAGATGCTCGCGGTTTGTGTGGACAACTAAGAGGCAGAGGCTCTTACTGAAGGCACTATCGCACTAAGGAATTACAAGAATAAGGCAATGCATGAATAGAGCGTTGCCTTATTTTTATTAACTACTTAGTGCCTCAGCGCCCTAGCCTCTTAGTGCCTTATATGAGTCAATGTGGATATTCTATGTTGACTGTTGTTGTAACTACTTAGCCCCCTAGCCCCCTAGTGCCTTAGTGCCTTTTATCAGAGAACCGGTGCGTCGAAACGACAGCACCCTACGACTCTTTTGGTACGCATTTTTTTGACCCCTCACCAAGTTATAACATTGCCTGTACTTCTTTAGCGGTCACCCAAAGTGTAAAAGCGGACTTGTCCGCCCCGCAAGGGTCGAGGAAAAGTGGCGTTGGCTGATTCATGTAACCCGCTTAATCACCTAATCACTCAGTCACTTAATCACTTTTGTAACAACCGTTCACTGTTCACGGTTCACCGTTCACAGAACATCCTTTATCCCCCTTTACAAAATGTTTTATTTTCTAAAAATATGGGCATATAAAATATTAGGGTCGATAATCTCAAAAGTCATGCTGTGTAAGTGTTTGAGGCATGTTAACTTTTGTAACAAATGAGGGTATTTATGAAATTGCACCTTAATAGAAGTTTTTATATATATAAGAAGTAATAGAAAAGAGAGCGAGTTATGGCACCATTACCAGGACTATCATCATCCTATACAAATAAATATCAGGTCACTCGTGATGCAAGCGGGAAGATTGTCACAGGCGATTCTATTTCTACCAAGACAAAGGCGACACTTGCATCATCTACTCGTTCTACGACTTTTTCTTCAGGAGCTCGTCCAACCAGAATATATGCTGCAAGCACATCCAATAAAGCGTTATCCGGTGCTGGACTTGAAAGAGGACCGGATGGAAGATTGCGTTCTAATTTTGATGCTTCAGCTTACCGCCAACATGTACCTTCTTCTTTGAAACCGACGACTATAACTATAACAGGCGGTTCAAGTTGTAATCATGCTGCAAATACTTCTGGTGCAAGTGTTGCAGATATAGCTACAGCAGTTGTCGGACTTGCTACGGCTATAAATAACAATAAAGAAGTTTTTGGCGAATTGAATGCTTTATTTAAAGGCAAGACAACAACACCGTCAAGCGATACATCAGGCAAAGACTCATTATCTAAGATGAGTGACTGCAATGATTCTACATCATTACGTGCTGCTATAGAAACAGCAAGGGCTGATAAAGCAGACATTGATGCTAATATTGCAAAACTCAAAGGCGGATTAGATGCGAAAAAATCTGCCGCTGATGCTGCAAAAGAAAAATTAGAAGGCGAAAAAGGTCTTAATGCACAGGTTAAGGCTCAAGAAGATGTTGTTAAACAGAAAACAGATGCATTAGACACTGCTAAACAGAGAAAAACTGATGCGGAAGCAACTAAGAAACGCAGTCAGGAAACATTAAATACAGCTAAAGAAGCTGTTGGCGGTGCTAAACAGTCTGTAGATTCTGCTACAACAAATCTTGCAAATGCTAAATCAGCATTAGCAAGCACTCCGAAAGAAACAATAGGTCCGGATGGAACTGCTGTACCGAATGAACCGGCATACTCTAATGCTCAAAAAGCTGTACAAGAAGCTCAAACTCAACTTGATAATGCAATAAATAATTTAAAAACTAAAGAAGATTCTTATAATACAGCATTGAACAATTATAAGAAAGCTGCAGAAGGCTTTGCTAATGCTCAAAAAGGTGTTACAGAAGCTGAAAACAATGTTAAGACAGCAACTGACCAGTTAGAAAAAGAACAGAGCAAGTTGAATGAACTCAAGAAAGAACAGACAAGCTTGCAACAAACTGTTCAGGCATATGAAGATGATCAGGAAGCTATTAAAGACTTAGAAAAACAGAGCGAAGATTATCAAACTGCTATAGACAAGCAGGACAAACGTCTACTAACATTGCAGACTAAAGAAGCTAATGAATTAAAGAAATTAACAAATGAAGTAAACAATGATCTTGCAAAAATTATGAAACGTGAAGGTCAAATCAATGATGATGACGGTATGAGTCTTAGAGAAAAGATTAAGGCGAACAAAAATGACCGTGCGAATGAAAAAGTAAGAGAAAAATTGCTTAGACAAGAAGAACTGCAAAGAAAAGTTGATGTTACTAATCTGCTTGCTAAAAATGACGGATTTTCTTTTGCAGGCAGCGATCTTGTATTCAGAAGCGGCAACTACTCAACAGGTGACAAAGAAGCATTCTATATGATAGGTTCCAAAGTGGTTGATGCTGCAACATATGAAAGAGAATATGAAAAAGCAAAAGCTGCAGCAGAACAGGCGGCTTAATCTGAACTTAACAATTAATTTACATACGCTTTACTTTTAAATTGAGTTATTGTATAGTAACGATAGAGACAGTATTGTCTAGGACAAAAAGAACGGGCAGCCCCGTTCTTTTTTCACTAATGTTAGGAAGGTTCAGCTATGAAGCACGAAATTAACAGGCATGAAATACTTGAAAAGGTAACACCATTAATAGAGAACACGGCGATGCGATTCGGGTTTGTGCCGGTTGAGATCGAGTTTGTAAAGGAGAATCACCGCTGGTTTTTGCGGATATATCTTTATTCAAGAGAGCGAGACATAACGCTTGATGATTGTGAGAATGTCACAAGAAGTCTGAGTGATTTTCTGGACGAGCTTATTCCTGTGAAATACTATCTTGAAGTTTCATCACCGGGGCTTGAGCGCAAGTTCAAATCGGAAAAGGAATTTCTTATCTTCAAAGGCAGGCGGATAAGTGTAAAGTTAAAGCAGCCGTTAGAAGGCGAAGAAGAAAAGATTTTCAAAGGTGAGATACTTGATTATGATACAAACGAAGGCTTGAAACTATTTAGGTTTGACGACGGGCAGGAGCTCCTCATTCCGCGTAGTAATATTCAGTCTGCTAAGCTGTATATGGATTGAAGGGAATTAAGGTGAGTAGAGTGACTATAGTGAGTGAGGTGAGTAATGTATCATAAAGATTTAGAAATTTACAAAAAATCAATGGATTTTGTTGTTAGTGTTTATGAACTAACAAATAATTTCCCTAAGGATGAAAATTTTGGGCTTATTAGTCAGTTGAGAAGGGCAGCAATATCAATTCCTTCAAATATTGCTGAAGGATGTGCGCGTGGTTCTGATAAGCAAATCTATCATTTTGTAAATATAGCATTAGGTTCCTTAGCAGAAGTTGAAACACAATTAGAAATTTCACAACGATTAGGATATATAAAAGATTTTTCATATATAGAAAATGATTTTCAAAGTTTAAAATCATTATTATTAGGATTTAGAAAGCATATAATAAAGCGAGTGGACTATGATTAATTAAATACGTTACTCACTCTACTCACTTTACTTACAATACTCACTTAAGTAGAAAGGCAACACAAATGATTAAAATTGGATCAGCATTATTTGAAGCATGTGAAGAACTGGAAAGAGAAAAAGGGATACCGAAAGAGGTATTGATAAACTCTCTTTGCGACGCAATGGTAACCGCATATAAGAAAAATATGCGCATTAAAGAAGCCGATAATATCGAGTCTATTCTCGATGAACAATCCGGCGAAATTGGTGTTTTTAAAACAAAATTGGTAGTAGATTCCGTAGAAAATGAAGATGAAGAAATTTCACTCGCCGAAGCTAAAGAAATAGTAGAAGATGTAGAAGTCGGCGATGAAGTTAAAATCGAAGTTACTCCAGAACAGTTCGGTCGTATCGCAGCACAAGCCGCTAAACAGGTTATCACCCAGAGAATCCGCGAAGCCGAAAAAAATCTTGTAATGCAAGAGTTTCTGGATAAAAAAGGAACACTTACTACCGGTATTATCCAACGCGTAGAAAATAGAAACGTAATAGTTAATATCGGTAAAATCGACGCTATTATGCCGCAAAAAGAACAAATCCCGGGCGAATACTATAAACCGGGTAATAGAATCAGAGTTTTCGTACTTAATGTAAAAGAAACAACAAGACTGCCGCAGGTGATAGTTTCCCACGCACACGCAGAAATAGTCAGAGAATTGTTTGAATTGGAAGTCCCGGAAATTGAAGACGGTATCGTTGAAATTAAATCAATTTCCCGTGAAGCCGGCTACAGAACAAAAATCGCTGTTTGGTCTAATGACCCTGAAGTTGATTGCGTAGGGGCTTGTATCGGTCCTCGCGGATCTCGTATCCAGACAATTGTTTCAGAATTAAAAAATGAAAAAATAGATATCGTTAGATACTCTGAAGACCCCGTAGAATATATTGTTAATGCACTGTCTCCGGCAAGAGTTGTCTCAGTAGATATCCTCGCTGATGATGAATATTCTCACGAAGCTATGGTTGTCGTTTCTGATGACCAGTTGTCTCTGGCTATAGGTCGTGATGGTCAGAATGTACGACTCGCTCATAAATTGACCGGCTGGAAAATAGATATCAAGAGCGTTTCTCAGATGGAACGCGCTGAGGCTCAAAATATGCAGAATTACGAAGAAGAACCTCAAGATGATTACGAAGAAGATAGCCAACCTGATGAACTTCAACAGGAAATAGAAGAAGAAATGAATCAGCAGGCTATTGATGAAGAAGACTTCCCGCAGGAAGAACCCGCTGAAGAAACTTCTGAAGATATAGAAGAATAATTTAATTAAATATCTTGATTTAAGAATACCCGCAAACAAGCGGGTATTCTTATTATGTAACGAATTGTAAAGATGAATTTAAAATAGGCTGAAATCCAGATATACTGCCTCATAGGATAGGATAGGATAGGATAGGATAGGATAGGGCGGGGCGAGGGCAACTATTGTATAAAAAGCGTTTTAATAAAAGAGTAAGGGAAAATTAATTTTCACAAGTAGAACTAAAATTCACACTCAAAAAAGGAAAGGAAAAAGTATTATGAGTATTGGTAAAATTGTCGGGTTAGTAACAAAAAGTTTGTCATCATCAAAAGCAGTACAAAACGCATGCCGCACAGGCGCAAAATATTTTAAAACAGCTCCTGTCACAACACAAAACATTGCAGGTCAGGCACTTAAAACAAATCATATGACAGGTACACAGTTTGCAAAATTGGCAGATGGAACAAAAACTGTGGTGCTTGGTTCAGGTAATAGATTGAGCAAAGTACTCGGGGAAGGCACAAGCATTGTTTCATATCCAAAAGGCAGTTTCTTCGGCGGTAAAACCGGCTTGATTCGACTAGCAGGAAAAGATGCAAGCAACCCTATTGGTGCTTTATCATTCACCCCGAAAGAATACGGTGACTTTGTAAAATTAATGAAAGATTTAAATAAAATTTATGCATAAGATGCAGGTAAATGTGTAGAAATAATTAATGAAAGGAGTTCAGGCACATGATTAACAAGGTTATTAGTAAGTTGGTAACAGCAAACGGAACAACAGTTACAAAATTTTTGGAAGAGCCAATGCGCGCAGGTTACGGTCGTATAGCAAAATCAATAAAATATCCGGCAGGTTCTCCTCTGGCAAAAAGTGGAATTGATGAAGTCATTATTAGAGATGCCGGCAAAGAAGGAAAACATATTATGGCATTATCAAAAGATGGCAAATGCAGGGCATTAGGATTAACAAAACCTTCCTGGAAAAATGAGCAATCTGTTATTCCACAGCTTAAAGAGTATCTGGAAAGTCTGGCAACTTTAAAAAATAGATTTAATGTAGATGTCTTTAATAAATAATATAAAAATAAAACAAATCAGATTGAAAAACGCGAAAAATGGTCATTAATGACCATTTTTCGCGTTAAATCATTATGGCGTAAACCCTATAATAAAAGGCAGTATCACAAACTGCCTTTTTAATTATAATTATTCTGTTGACAAAAAATATTGAGCATATAAGATAATAATATGGCTTAAAAGACCAAAAATCGTAATGTAGTAATATATTAGTAAAAAAAAGGAGATTAATCTCATGGCACGTGAAAAGTATGAACGTACGAAACCGCACGTAAACGTAGGTACAATTGGCCACGTTGACCACGGTAAAACAACATTGACAGCAGCAATTACAGCTGTATTGGCTGCTGCAGGTCAAGCTGCATTGAAAAAATTCGATGAAATCGACGCAGCTCCAGAAGAAAGAGCAAGAGGTATAACCATCTCTACTGCTCACGTAGAATATGAAACTGAATCAAGACACTATGCACACGTTGACTGCCCGGGGCACGCTGACTATGTTAAAAACATGATTACAGGTGCTGCTCAAATGGACGGCGCAATCCTCGTTGTAGCTGCAACTGACGGTGCAATGCCTCAGACTCGTGAACACATCCTGTTAGCAAGACAGGTTGGTGTTCCTAACCTCGTTGTATTCTTAAACAAATGCGACATGGTTGATGACCCTGAATTGTTAGAATTGGTTGAAATGGAAGTTAGAGAACTTCTTTCTTCATACGAATTCGACGGCGACAACATCCCATTCATCCACGGTTCTGCATTGAAAGCATTGGAAGCTGCTCAAGCTAACCCTGCTATCAAACGCGGTGAAGACAAATGGGTTGACAAAATCTGGGAATTGATGGATGCAATCGACAACTACTTCCCAACTCCTGAACGTGACTTAGACAAACCGTTCTTGATGCCTGTTGAAGACGTATTCTCAATCACAGGTCGTGGTACAGTTGCTACAGGTCGTGTAGAACGTGGTGTTGTTAAAGTTGGTGATGAAGTTGAATTAGTTGGTTTAGGCGAAACTAAGAAAACAACTGTTACCGGTGTTGAAATGTTCAGAAAATCACTTGATCAAGGTCAAGCTGGTGATAACATTGGTGCATTGCTTCGTGGTATCGACAAAACTGAAATTCAACGTGGTCAAGTACTTGCTAAACCTGGTACAATTCATCCACACACTAAATTTACAGCTAACGTTTACGTATTGACTAAAGAAGAAGGCGGACGTCATACCCCATTCTTCCCTGGTTACAGACCTCAGTTCTACATCAGAACAACTGACGTAACCGGTTCAATCAAATTTGACGGTCAAATGGTAATGCCTGGTGATAACGTAGTTATGGAAGTTGAACTCATCGCTCCGGTTGCTATCGAAGAAGGTATGAGATTCGCTATCCGTGAAGGCGGTCACACAGTTGGTGCCGGTGTTGTAGACAAAATTATTGAATAATTGGGTTTACAATACTTATAAATTTAAAAAGCGGTTTGGATAAATTCTAAACCGCTTTTTTGTGTATATGGGGTTGAAATTTTGGGAGCGATATGTAATAATGGAAGTATGAGGACGGAACTTAGAGGAGTTTAGATGGCAGGGAAACTGGCAGAAGAACAAAAACATAAAGTCGGTTGGGCATACTTACCCAACAGTGAAAAAGTTGTTGCGCTGAAAAAGTCTGGTGGTAGTGAAAGTTTGCACGGCGAAAAAACGGCACTCACTCCACTCTCCACACTCACCACTGCCCCGTATGGGGTGCAAACCCGCATGAATAGAGCATTTGCGGGGGGGGGGGGTATCTAACTCTAAGCCCTACAAGGCTTTCACATACATCATTCAAAAATGTAACCGACTTAACGTCTTAGCGGATTTGCGTACGGATGTAGCGAACGAATGTGAGCAAATCCGGATAGCGAACGGAATGAGCCGGCTTGTGCGTAAGCACAAAAGGCGAGACTCCGTGAGCGTGGAGCAAATCCAAGACACGTCTTATAGTCTTAACGTCTTTAAAAGAAACACAAGTTGAAAAGCTTGTGGAAGAATGTATAAAATTCTAAAAGGTAGATTATAAACAAGAAAAACGATAAAAAATACAGTTATTAAATAGAATATATGGAGGTAAAACTAAATGAAACCAAATTCAACAAAGCTTATTAATCACGTAGACACAAAGCCTAAAAAATGTAAAGGACTTAACGTCCTAACGTCTTATCGTCTTAACGTCTTTAAACACAAACCCGCCTTTACTCTCGCAGAAGTCTTAATCACCCTCGCGATAATCGGCGTAGTAGCAGTGCTGACATTACCTGCATTAATCCAGAACTATAACGAAAAGGCATGGGGCACAGCACAAGATGTATTCACCAACCGCCTTGAGGTGGCAACAAGACAAATGAATACAGAGGAAAAATTGGCTGGCTATTCAAATACAATGGACTTTGTAAACGAATTGAAGAAATACATAAAAATAACAAGAGTATGTGACAATAGCAACATTACAAAATGTTTTAATAAAGAAGTTATTTGGAACGAGGGCGAAGACCCGATAGACATGTCCACAATCAAGAATGCGGCATCCCTCGGACAAGACGATTGGGATACGGATACAGTAGCCGTTCAGTTTGCAAATGGTGTGAACGCAATAATTGCATACAATCCAAACACAACACAGGAACCGTTTAATAACCAGTTCAGCGCAACCTCAAACAGTATGGCAATTCTATATGACGTATCCGGAAACAAAAATCCGAATACAAACGGCAAGGATATAAATAATATTAATGTAAGACAATTGGCAGGTACAACAGGCTGTATGATACCGGAATTAGCAGATACGATGTGCATAAGTGAAATATTAGCCCATGGAACAGGGTATAGTCCTATGACCTTAGATGAATGTAATCAAGCAGTATCAGAGGGAACCCTGGGAATAAAGCAATGCTACTACAGTAGTGACTATTGGGCAGGCGCAGTAAAAGCATGCGGAGGAACAAGTAAAATGCCAACAGCTGAACAGCTAGCTCAGCTAGCGACATATGTATACAATTACGACGGAACAATAGGAGCGGAACAGGATGTTTCAGGACTAGCAATGGACACAACCAAAGCGAGCCAATTCCTCTCAGCCTCACCGTATTCAAACTACTTCTATGTTTGGTCGGGGGAGGATTATGGTCACTACGCGTACTTCCGCTACTTTAAATCTACCGACACGGGCTGGTTCTTCTTCACCCGCCACAGCCGCAACCTACTAGCGGTTTGTATTGGAGAATAATGCACTAATAGACTGCGGCTCGCGTTAAACGGCAACGCTCACAACAACAACGAAAACTCAACGTTTCCGTTGATTGTTGTTCGTCTCTCGCTGCGCTCGTGCCTCTGCTCGCCTTGCGGTGTGCTTAGGTGATTCCAATTAAGAGGACTTTGTCCTCTTAATTGAAGGCACTAAGGGATTAATAAAGACGATAAGACGATAAGACGTTAGGACGATAAGTTCGTTAATAAAAATAGGGCAATTAGGGAAATTCCACATTGCCTTATTTGTTTTCATGTCACCCTGAATTTATTTCAGGGTCTAACCATTGTTGCATAGGTACAAAGGTTGTAAAAAATACCCCTGACATTTAACAGGTGTCAGATCCTGAAACGAGTTCAGGATGACGCAATGATTATTGCATAATGCAAACAGTTTCGTAGGGTGGGCAAAGCAATGCGTGCCCACCTTTTTTACTTGTCGGCTTGGTAAAGCCGACCTACAATGTTTTTGTCGGGCTAAAGCCCGACCTATTGTTAACTGGGGTGACTAAGTGATTAGGTGACTAAGTGCCTAAGAGGTTTCATTTTCAGGCAATGTGAATATTCCACGTCGCCTGATTTATGTAAAGGACTTAACGTCTTAACGTCATTGTTAATTGCACTTCTTTAGCAGTTCCCAGAGTATAAAAGTGGTCTTCGACCACCCCCCACCTGAAACACTAAAACTCACATTCGTTCGTTAAGTGTTTCTATCCTCCCCTCAGGAGAGGGCACCAAGCCAACCACGAGGAAACAATCAGTAATACACAAGAAGATAGAAACAACAGAAAGGAGCAACTCCAAATGAAAACCAAAAACAAAATCAACGAATCAACCGCTCAGACCCATTCCAGAAACAA
>CALUQX010000017.1 GCA_944323045.1 Candidatus Gastranaerophilales bacterium
TTTCCGCATAAAATTTTTAAAATGAGACGACATTCCATTTCGTGCCAGACATATTCCATTTTAGCTGACAAATTATAGTTTCTAATAACAGCGGGTTCCAAATGTTTTGTGAAAATAGTTAAACTATCTGAACTAAATAATCAAACTATCTGTTCTTTTACAAATGAAGTGAGTATTTTGCGTAGGGTAATGGTGCGATTATTGGATGGAATCGGTATTTGGAATGTTTTTGACTGTAGGAAGGAATCAAACCACTTGTCATAACGACTAGTCAGGGCAAATATATAAAAAAAATTTTGTCGGTTTAGTAAAACCGACCTGCAAAACTAATTTAATCCTGGATTCAACAAATTTTTTTATGTTAACACTTTTTATTTTAATTTTGTCACGACTTTGATACTATCTCTTACCATTTGAGCACCTTCAAAGTATGATTTTTTTGCAATACTGTCTAGTTTTAATGAGTCCATCATTTTATTGTATTCTTTCATCCAATTTGCTGTAGAGTTTTTCATTTCACCTTGCAAAATAGCATTATTTATTCTATTGAATCGGTTAATATCCTTGTTTGCAATTTTTGATGAATACTGTTGTATATTTGCATACTGGTTATTCATTATTTTTTTTGTCACAAGTCCGGCTGCAACTCCATTTGTCACACCAATAAGTATTATCCCGATAGTTTTACCTAAGTTACTCATTTTAAATATCCCATTCTATTGTCCATATTATATATCATTTGAAAAAGATAATTTTGACATGCAATAATTAAATTTTACATATTGTAATATTAGCGTTCTAAAGTTGTTATATTTATAAAAATCGCAGGGTGAACAAAGTGTTAGACAGTTCACTCTACGATTTTTTCAGAAGACAATTTGATTTAAAATATCAAATTAAATTGAGCTGCTTGATAAGCTTTTTTAAAGTGGGGATCATCCGAAGGAACTTCCTCTACTTCAATATTATATTTTTGTGCGTCTTTAACAATATTTTGGTCTTTAATTTTTAATAGTATATCTTGTTGGTTGTGAAGTTTTGTTATTTTTTCTTCCAGTTTTTTAAATGCAGTATTTTCATTTGCTCTTCTTTGGATGAATTTAAATATGTTATTTAACAAATATGCCTGTTTCTCTGGAGTTTCATCAAATTCACTATGAGTGGTGAAAGAACAAGCAACTCGTGCCAATTTATTGTTGTTTTTATCTGTAAGTACGAATACATCAACGCCTTCATTCCGCATTTTGTTTTTTTCAAGAATTAATTTTTCGTCAGGGGAATCTTTTGTTAATTTTTCAAAAATTTCTCCTGCTTTTTGGGTGTCAATATTCTGGTTTTCAGCTTTGTTGATGAATTTTGCCCCGAAATATGTATTATGACCGGATTGTAATTTTTTAATTTCCATAATATTCTACTTTTCTAAATATACACTCGTTAGAACTTATTTAATTATAAAACTTCTAAAAAATATTTTTGCATTAAAATAGAAAAAAGGGAGGTAATATGAATAAATGTAAAATAACAGTTTTGAAAAAAACATTTGATGAAGAATTGGCAAAAGAATACGGTGCAGAAGGCTTAACAGCATGTCCTATGCTGAAAGAGGGGCAGGTATTCTATGCAGACTATGCAAAACCCGAAGGATTTTGTGATGAAGCATGGAAGGCAATTTATCAGTATGTTTTTGCTCTTTCTCACGGGGCTGAAAATCAGGTATTTTATTTCGGAGATTGGATAAAAACACCGGGTGTGGCTATTTGCAGCTGTAATGACGGATTAAGACCCGTTATATTTAAAATTGAAGCAACAGATGACATCTCGGAAATTAATTATACACCTGTAGAATAAATTTTTACATTAGAATAACGGCGACCGGCAACATTTGTTGCCGGTCGCCGTTATAATACCTGTATTCTGTTATACAATTCCCTGTGATATCATTGCGTCAGTCAGTTTAACAAACGAAGCGATATTTGCACCTGCTACATAATTGTTACCCTGATTATATTTTTCTGCAGAGGTTCTACATTCACGGAAAATGTTTACCATAATGTTTTCCAGCATTTTATCAACCTCTTCAAAAGTCATATAATAGCGCATGCTGTTCTGACTCATTTCAATTGCAGAAGTTGCTACCCCGCCGGCATTTGCGGCTTTTGCCGGTGCAACAAGTACATTGTTTTCCAGAAAATACTCAATTACTTCTTTCGGACAAGGCATATTCGCGCCTTCTCCTACGGCAATAACACCATTTTCTACAAGTTTTTGTGCTGATTGCAGACTAACTTCATTCTGCGTTGCACAAGGAAGAGCAATATCAGTTTTGATGTCCCATATAGGGGAATTTTCGCCTGTTCTTGCTGTATATACAGCATCCGGATGCGTTTTCAGGTAATCCTTGATTCTGCCGCGTTCAACTTCTTTAATCTGTTTGATAGCAGCCAGATCAATACCGTTTTTGTCATAAATACAGCCGGAACTATCACTCATTGCCACAACTTTTGCACCTGACTGCTGAGCTTTTTCGCAGGCATAGATAGCGACATTGCCGGAGCCGGAAATGGTTACTGTTTTGCCGGCTAATGTTTGATTACCATTGGCTTTCAACATTTCACGCATAAAATAAATTAATCCGTAACCTGTTGCTTCTGTTCTGGCAAGTGAACCGCCGTAAGAAAGTCCTTTGCCTGTTAAAACACCGCCTTCATAACTGTTTTTGATGCGTTTGTATTGACCGAATAAATATCCTATTTCACGTCCTCCAACACCTATATCACCTGCTGGAACATCAACATCAGCACCGATATGACGCTGTAATTCTGTCATAAAACTCTGGCAAAAACGCATAACTTCATTGTCGGATTTTCCTTTAGGGTCAAAGTCACTGCCACCCTTGCCGCCGCCGATAGGACGACCGGTTAGTGCATTTTTAAAAATCTGTTCAAAGCCTAAAAATTTCATAATACTTTGATTTACACTCGGGTCAAATCTCAAACCGCCTTTATATGGTCCGATAAGACTGCTGAATTGAACTCTGTATCCGCGGTTAACAACAATTTTTCCACTGTCATCAACCCATGGAACTCGGAAGGTTACAATTCTTTCCGGTTCAACCATTCTTTCTAATATGGCAAGTTTTTCGTATTCAGGATGTCTGTCTAAAACAGGCTCCAGTGAGGTTAACACTTCTTCTACTGCCTGAAGGTATTCCGGTTCATTGCTGTTTTTCTTTTTTGTTTCTTCTAAAACTCTTTTCAAATATTCGTTCATATTATACCCTTTGTTTAACTATTTTTTTTCTATTATTGTAGCACATTTTTTTTAATATTTCAAATTTTATTAAGTATTTTGTCTATTAGATTGAATTTTGCATAAATGTATGTTAAAATAGATAGTAGTAGTTTATAAGGAGTTTTAATTTATGTGGGAAAAGTTAGAGAAATTTCAAATAGTTTTGATGGCAGTAATACTTGCTATTGGAGCAGTGTGTGCCGTAAAAACAGCAACATCAAATATTGTAAAAGATAATATTGCGGTGACCGGTTCTGCCTATAAAATTGTACAGTCAGATTCCGGTATGTTAGAATTTAATATTACAGCCCGCCAGTCTAACAGACCGGCAGCATTCGCGCTGGTACAAAAACAACTTCCAGAAGTCGTAAATTATCTAAAAGAAAAAGGCTTTACTGATGAGAATATTGAACTCAAAACAAGCAATGGTTATAATACTTATAAATACAATTCAAATGGTGTAAGCACTAATGAAATAGCGTATTATACCCATACTCAGCCTATTGTGGTTAAATCTAATGATGTGCAGAAAATCAAAGAAACATCAATTGATATTCAGAATTTAATTTCAAAAGGCATTGAAATTAATACTTTTCCGCCGCAGTATTATTATTCTAAACTTTCTGATATGAAAGTAAATCTGTTAAAAGAAGCAACAACCGATGCAAAAGTCAGGGCTGCTGCAATGCTTAATGCAACTCATAACAGAGTAGGTAATATTGAATCTGTCAGAATGGGGGTATTCCAGATTACTCCTGTTGATTCTACAAGTGTTTCTGATATGGGAATTAACGATACAACTACAATCGAAAAGAAAGTTACTGCTGTGGCGAATGTCGTTTTTAGAATTAAATAGAAAGGGAATTGTATGAAAAAGATTTTTGTTATCACTCTAGTCTTGACCTGTTTAAGCGCAACAGCTCCTGTGTTTGCGTTTCCTGAATCTTATTCTTCAAATGATCACAACATGACGATTTTGCGCGAACAGCATTTCCGCTTTCAAGAATTTGACACTAATAAGGATTTTCAGGAACAAAAACAGAAAAAATTGTTAGAAGATGAAAATTATGTAAAACGCGTAAATCAGAAAAAGGTTATAAAAAGCCTTTCTCAGCCCAAAGAATTTGTAGAAGAAAACGGTGAAATAAAAATTAAAGGGGCTGATTAAACAAATTGTGTTTTTGTTGTTCTAGAACTCCTCTAGAAATTCTGTGGTTGAGGCCGGTAAATTACCGGCTTTTTTTTATATTTTACAATTAATTATTTTGTCCGGCTCTATATCCGCACCATGCGTAAACTAACGGCAATATCGGTTCTATCGGAAGTTTGTTAATAAACGGGAATTTCGTGAGTACAAGAGCACCGAGTGCATCATCAATATTGGCGAGTGCATCTTTGTAATTTAATTTTCTGTCAGGTTCAATATCTTTAGGGTCATTGATTCTGTTAGCAAGATCTGCAGCAACAACCATGCCGCCGAACAATCCGGCAGCGGTTCCTAATATACGGCATGGAATATTGTTTAATTTAGGCGAATTCTGCATATATTCGGTTATTGGCGGCATTGATAACAGAGGTATTGTTGCGTTTAAAAACTGAAATATACCTTCTTTAATTTTAGGGCGTACATTTCTTTTTTTGTCTGTGGCGATACCGGAAGCCGTACCCAGAACTATGGCGCCGGAACTTATTCCCATCATTTCTTTTATACCCATATGTACTTTAAAAGGATTGACCTTTTGTTTGCGTGCAAAATACATCAGCGGCAGAAATGCCCCGAGAAGTCCGCCGGCAGCAGAGGCTATTTTTACATTATTATTAGGTTTTTCCACATTGTGATAACGATATGTACGTGTAGAACAAGAATAATAGTTTCTAATACGCGGTTCATTTCTGAATGTACTGAAAACATTTGTCTTCGGCTGATATGATTTACTTGTAGTCTGGATAAACATTTATTCTATTTCTACTTTCCTTACCTACGATATCACAAAAAAAATTATGGTTGTAGCAGTAACCATGATTGTTGCTGATTTCTTAATAATATTAAATCAGCAACAGGATAAAATTTGCTAGTAATTCGGGAGTGAAAATTTTTTGAGGCTATTTGCCCGCTAATTTCAGCCCCTTAAGCATATATTCCAATTCCGGAATAACTTCCGGATTTTCAAACGCATCCAGTGCAAGTTTGAGAAAATCAAGTTTTTCACGGTTATTGGAAATTTTAACAATATCTTTTAATAATGTTTTTAAGAGAGTATCTTCATTTTCATTATCGAAAATTTTATAAGTGCCGTCTGAATAATAAATTATTGTGTTTGCATATTTATTATTTTCAAAATACTCAACGGTTATTGTTTCACCTGTTTTTACTGCCATATCAATGAATCTTTGTTCAATATACTTTTCACTGTTATTCATCAGAATGTCTCTTGTTTTGTCTGCTTTATTAAGAAGCTGATAAACATTCTCTGTTTTCAATACTCTGTAATTTGAAATATTATAAGTACCGTCAACTAGGCAACTTTCTTCACTGATGCGCTCATCAAAATTAAACAGGTCTTTAGGTTCGACATCTAAAGTAATACAAATGTTTTCAAGAGTTTTTGCAGACGGAAAATGTACACCTGTTTCCAGTTTTGACATCTGTCTGGGCTGTATTCCTATCATTTCGCTAAGTTTTTCTTGACTTAACCCGCTTGCTTTTCTATACTTTTTAATATTAATGCCAAGTGCTTTTGCAAAATTTACCATAAACTTTTACCTTATTTTCAGTATAACTACCACATTATCAATAAATAACGTAGTAAAAAGCTGAAACAAATCTTAATAAAGTATTTACAAAGAAGTTTTACGACGTATTATAATAAGTGTTATAAATTTAGAACGGAATACTTCTCTGTGCAATTAACTTGTGGGTAATCGAACAGGTTAATTGAGGTAAGTGGAAGATTTCCTTATTAGTTGTACAGTGCAGAAATGCACTGTTTTTTTATCCAAAATTTATAAAATCAGATGAATTATTCCCCGAATAAATCGTAAAAATGATAGAATTGTAAAGGACTGATGAGGGTAATGCGTTCAATAAACTTTACATATGCGTTTTCAAGATTTGTGAGAGTAGTAAAATCATGATGTTCCAAATATACTCTATAAGTCTCATTTTTCTCTTTTAATGCAATGACAAAATAAATGGGAACATCCATCAATTGAACAAGTTTGAAACTGCCTATCGGAAAGTTTATTTTGTGCCCGAACAATTCAGCCTCAAAAGTTTTTGCATTAGAACTTTCGGCGATTCTATCACCTGCAATAAAAGCAATATTACCTTTATCAAGGCTGTCTTTAAGTGATATTGCAGTATCTGCACCAATATTTTCAATATCATATGGAATTACCGGTACTTCTTTTGATATCTTGGAAATAAAGTTGTTAAAAGTCTGACTTTGAGTTTTGCTAAAAAATACATTTACCTTTCTGGTTTGAGATTCGTCATTTTTAATAAAGAATATACGCATTGCATCGGTATTTCCTACATGTGAACATAAAAAGAATACACCCTTGTTTCGAGCAAAATCCGAAAATAGTTTGGCTTTATCCTCTTCTGAATCAAATACCAATTTTTCTTTGTCAAAATTGTTTGAAAACAGTTCTATTCTGTCTATTAAAACCTGTGTGTATGATAAAAAATGTCTGAATTGATTTACTAAAGAGGGGCGGAGTCCGGTGTAGGGATAAACTATATTGAGATATTTTTTTGAATAGCCGCGTATTTCTTTAGCAAAGATAAAAGTAAATAAAGTTACCCAAAAGCCTATGAAATATAAAGCTTTTTTCCCGAATAATTTATATATATACCAGGTCAGCATCAGGCGTTTTTCGCCGGCAGCCTGTTCTTTAATCTGATACCATTGTTTCATTGTTATTTGTTCCGGTATTTTGTTACGATAGAAAATTTATCATGGTATCATTATAGCATGGACATATTTTACTTAGACAGCAGCGAATTTTTGAAAAATTTTTCCGCAGAACAGTCAGAAGAATTCATTGAAGTTTTCGGACAAAAATTCAAATCAGAAAAGCGGCGCAAAGAACATGCGCTGGGACGTTTTTTAGTAAAAACAGTCGCACAAAGTTTTTACGGAGAAAACAATACAGAAATTGAGATTAAAAAAAGCAAGCCTTATTTTACAAATAATGATTTGAATTTTAGTATTTCGCACAGCAGAAATATAGTCCTTGCAGGATTTGACACGCATCCGCTTGGGGTCGATGTTGAAGTTATTAAGGAGCGCAAAATTCAGGATATACTCGCACATATGAACATCAAAGCTGATAATGTCACTCCTGAATTGTTCTACAGATACTGGACAGCTTATGAAGCCAAAATCAAACTTCAAGATCGCATAAAATCTAGTTGTACTCTGAAACTTCTGCCGGAATTCATTCTCTCAATTGTCAGCAATCAGTCTTTAGATATAAGAAGAATACTCAGAATATATGAACTCAAAAGTCCAAGTGCCAGCACAAATCCCAGTGAACTTATTAATTTAAAGCTCGTGAATGCAAGCATTAAAAATGAAAATACTGTTGTAATACAGGAGATTAACACTGCATCATTAGAATTTTTTGAACCGTTAAATCTGAATATCGCATAATCAAGTCCAAACCCTGTTATAAGAAATATTGCAAGGATATGGAAAAGATTTACCGGCTGAAAAATTCCGATAAAGCATATCGCAAACAGACTCGCAATTACTGAAGGTAAAATGATTTTTCCGGCATTTTTAAATGAAAAAATAAACCCGAGAAGTACGTAGAGTAGAATAAAAATCGGCAGCAGAATTTTCAGGCAGGTAATTCTTACCTGTCTTATGCCGTTTGAAATTTCTACCGGCAGATTGATGTAGTGAATGTTTTCTATATCATTTAAAAACTGTACGTTTTCAGCGTCATACAAAACAATCATTGAATGATTTTTATCAAGCAGAAATTCATTTAGCTGAGGAATTTTTGTAAAGGCTTCTTCACTGAAATAAGTATTCGGGAAGTGTTTTATGTTCCACAAGTCCTGCAGGGTGAGTATTTCATTAAACACGGCTAATTCTTCATCATAGAGTTTTGAGCGCAGGGTCATATTAGCTTTTTGTTGTTTTATTGAAGGTAAAAATTTGCTCAATGCATAATATGAAATATTATTTTCATGTAATTTTTCACCGACAATTTCTTCGCGTTCAAGTATATCTTGCAAATTTTTCCCCTGAACAATTACAAAAGAGGTATTTGCATTCGTTGAAGTCACTTCTTTGTATAACTTTTCAGCCGCAAGCATCTGTTTAGACGGTTTGTACATAGTTCTAATATCATCGTTAAATTTTATTCTGAAAAGTCCTGTTGCAATAATCAGCGCAATAAAAATAAGAATTGCTTTTTTTATGCGCGTAAATTTCAAATTGAATTTATGACGGGAGGTCTGCGGCGGTAAAAACTGATAAAAAAGTATAACTATAAAATATACTGTGATTAATCCGGCAGAGGTAAAGACAGCCATTTGTTTAAGCAATTCTATACCCGACAACATCAAAATTAACAGTGCGCAAACTGTTGAAAGCATACTTACTGTTAAACTTTTGAAAACTTTTTTTATATTGCATTCCATTAAATAATGAAAAGAATAATCCACACAAATTCCTATGAGTGTAGTTGAAAATACAAATGTCAGAACATGTATTGAGGAAAATAATAGAGAAGTTGTGAGATATCCCATTCCCATACCGAGTGCAAGGCTTGCAAGAATCGGCAGAAGAATTTTTAACGAGCGGAAATACCATAGAATTAACCCGCTTACAAAAAGTGCCGAAATAATACAAATTATATTTGTTTCAGTCATTGAGCGCGCACTTGCGTAATATGAATGAATCGGTGCGCCTGTCAGGTAGATATTTACAAGTTCATTACTCTGCGATTTTTGCAAATCAATGAGTTTTTTAACTTCTTTATTCATAACAGACGGCGAAAGTGCAAGTTCTTTTTCAACTTTTAGATTTATAATTTCATAAAATTTGCCGTTTACAGAATTCATAATTCCGCCGCTGCCGAGTGAAGTTATGTAGTCTGTGAACAGCAAAAACGGATCTTCCTCCTCCGGCAGGAGTGAGAAGCCGAATGGATTATACAGATTGTCAACTGCCTGCTGTGTAATTGTTTCAAAATCACCGGAGTTCATTGTTTTGTAATCTTTATAAGAAAGAAGATTGTTTTTATACTTTTTATAAAATTCAAGTGTTCGGGCAAAATCTGCAGACTGAATTTCAAAACAATTTTTATCAATTTTGTTTAAAAAATTTTCTTTTGATTTTTCAAGCGCATCCGGATTAACACTCTCCAGCAAAACATTAATATTTGCCGAATATTTGCCGCTTAAATTAACGAGTAATTCATCTTTAACACCATTTGAAAAAAATGCACGCAAAAGATTTGTCTCAACATGCTGTGGTTTAATTAGTGCGAGAATTGTTATTCCTGCAAGAACTATTATAAAAAGTATTCTTAAGATGTTTATTTTTTTCATATTAATCACAATAGAAATTTATGGTTGTTTTGCTGCCGTTTAAAGGATTTATATTAATTCTGTTAATATATTGCTGTCCGGATATAATGATACTTTCAAGCTGCTGCGCGGCAGGAGATTTTTCTTTTGGTTTTAGGGCTACTGTCCAGAATCCGTTTTCATTTATGTAAAACAGGTTAAAATTTTTATTGATAAACGAATAATTTTTATTTGCGATACCGGTTACAATATTGTTTATTTGTTTGTTGTTTTCTGAGGTGTAAGAAGTTGTTGTTTTTACGGGGTATAGTGTTTCAAATATAACACCTTTTTCTTTTATAAATTGAAAGTTTCCGCCGGATTTGAGTGTGCGTTTTGGAAAAACTTTTTCCTGCGTAAATTTGCAGGAAATACTGTTCAGTGCCGGCAGTTTTGCTTCAATGTTTTCCGGAGTTGACGGAAAATCAAAGACATTAGCCGCAAATGCAGCCGAACATATGATTAAAGATATGAAAAACAGTGTTATATACTTAAACATTTCAAGCCTTCTTTAAATTTTTCAGGTGCTTCGTAAACGCTTTTGCCGGATTTAACATCCACACAAATATTCATTGCGGATGCTTTAAATATAGTTTCATTTGTTTGTGCATCTTTAATAATATATTTAACTTTCAAAGCCGGTTCAAACTCTTCCAGAATGGCTTTGATAATGAGTTTTTGTGCGAATGTTGCGGATTTTATATACTTCATTTCGACTTTTGCTACCGGATAGACAACGCCGTCTTCCTGCATTACTTTGTAATCATAACCGATTTTTTCAAGTAATTTGCTACAGGCAATTTCCATATATTTTAAATAGTTGCCATGCCAGACAACATTCATAGGGTCTAAATCGTGGAACGGAACTTCTACAATTGCTTCTGCTTCAACCAAATTCATAAATACCTCTTTTAGTTGAATTATAAAACAAAATTTTATTTAATAAAAGTACCCGAAGAAAAATTATTTTTGCCGTCAGAATAAGAAAAATCAACTGACAGGTCATTATTCATAAGTCTGAGTATAATTTTAGTATCCGGTTTGATTATTTTTGAAAATTTAACTTTTTTAATTTTATTTTCTGAGATTTTACCAAAAATTTCGCCGGCAAAGAAATGCGCAAAATACAGTTGAACGACCCCGGGGAGAATCGGAATTTCTGGGAAATGTCCTTTAAAGAAATTGCTGTGGCGTAAAAAAGTTAACTCAAATTCTGCATGATTACCGGTTATGTTACGCGTGAATATCAGCGGCATAGCTAAATTAAGCCCGAAGATTTTTTTAATTTTTTCTTTATCTGCTTTACCGCTTGTTGTTTTTGGAATTTCGTCAAGAAAGCGCCAGCGCTGCGGAACAATTTCAGAATATTTTCTGACATGGATTTTTAAATTTTTAGTAAAATCAGGCACTCCGGTGTTCAATAGTTCCTCTTTGCCCTGAGGCGTCAGAACAACTATAGCGGCAGCTCTTTCTCCATTTTTAAAACAATATGAATTTTCGATTAACGAATGCCTGTTTAGATATTCTTCCAATTCGTCTGCGGAAATTCTTTTTTCCTGTATTTTTAAAATTCTATCGGAACGATTCAAAACTTTAAAGGTATTACCCGATATTTCAACAATATCGTTAACTGTAAGTTCATCTTCTAAAAAGTAATTTGATTTAACCCTCAACCGGCTGTCTGTATCTGTTGATATTTTAACGTTAGAACAAACAGTTAATCCGGCGGCGTCAGAGGATGTTTTGTATCCTACAGTACTTGTTTCTGTGCTGCCGTAAATATCTACAACTCTGGAATTCTTTTCGAAATATTTAAATGTAGAATTTTTCAATGGCGCACCTGCTGAAAATATGTATTTCGGCGGCTGCGGATTGTTGTCATACTTTGCCATCATATCAAGAAATGACGGGGATGTAATAAATACATAATTTTTGTCTGTTATCTGTTCAGGAAATTTTACTACATCAGCATTTATAACAAATCCTTTTACAAGCGGCATTATAAATGCAAAAGTCAGACTGAACATATGTGTAAATTTTGTTGTTGTGACAAAAACTAAACTTTTATCAATAGGAAACAGTTCATACATATCATCGGCTTCTGAAAGAACATTTTGCAAATTTTTATGAACTTTTTTAGGGGTTGAGGTTGAACCGGAAGTGAATAGATTTATGAAAATTTTTTCCGGATTTATTACAGGCAATTCAAATTCTTCCTCTAAATTTTTAATTTCAGTGATGAACTCTCCTTCTAGCAAATACATCTTTGTAATGTCTTGCAGAAGAAAAATTTCTTTTCCTGCATATACTCCGGCTAAAAAATTTATGATAAATTCAAAATGGTCATCACAACACAACAAAAGATTTTTACATTCTGATTTTTTCAAAAATGCAGCCCGCGGGATGATGAGTTTTTTCAAATCATGCCAGCTATATTCTTTGTTTTTATGTTTAAGTATTATTTTTTCACCACCGAAATCAAACATTATGTCTTCTCTTAAAGATTATACGGACAATATATTCAACCGCAAATACCATTCCTGTCAGTAAATATGAAATACATCCGTTGTAAATCATCCATACTTTCGGGCTCATAAATATTGTAGCAGAAGAAACCAGAAAGTTAAACATTAAAAATACGCACCATACATAAGTTAATTTTCTGGTATAACTTTTTACTATATCGGGCAGTTCTTTTCCTTCCATAAGTTTAGCAAATTTTTGAATAATTGTTTCTTTTGTAAAAATTGATGAGAAAAAGATAAAAAATATCAAAAGATTAATCGCTGCCGGATAAAATTTCAACGCAATTAAATGTGTAAAATGAAACACACCAATTACAATAAATGTAAAAAGTAGCGGGAAAATCATTTTCATAACAATTCTTCAATGGCATTTACGACGTCATCAATAGTTCTGATTTGTTTAAAATTTTCAGGAGAAATTTTTTTATGAGTGAACTGCTGGACTCTTACAGCCAGATCAACCGCATCAATACTGTCCAATTCCAAATCTTCAAACAGATTTGCATCAGGGGTAATCTGTTTTTCATCAATTTCAAAATCTTCAGTAAGAATTTTGGTCAGTTCTTTTAATATGGTATCTTTTGATAATTTTTCACTCATTAATCTAACCTTAACCTTTATTGTTTTTGTGATTCAATAAAATCTGCCAGAGTTTTGACGGAATAGAAGTATTTTTTATTTTCATCGCTGTCCGGACCCATTTGCAGATTGTATTTTTTCTTTAATGCCATACCAAGCTCCAGTGCATCAATAGAATCCAATCCGAGTCCTTCATTGAACAGCGGCGCCTCATCTTCAATGTCTTCCACTGTAATATCTTCTAGATCCAGTGCATCTATAATTAGCTGTTTAATCTCTTCAGTAATCATCATCCTGCCTTCTTTTAATAATATGATAAACTAAGCTGGATGTAATGTCAAATTTTATTGTATAGCTTTTTTAACTTGCTCCATTATTTCTTTGCGTGCTTTTATGTCAGGCAGATGAGAAAAGGCTGCAGGAGATATTTCGTCTTTTATATCGATAAAATAATTTACGGGCTTTTTCCCAACATTATAAATAGGTTCGCCTTTTTGCAAAAATGGATAATCAGTTGTAATTTTTACCGGAACTATACCTGCATTTGAATGTAAAGATATTACAGCAGAGCCTTTATGTAATTTAAGCTTTTCATCAGGTTTGGTTCTTGTGCCTGTCGGAAAAATCACTATATTAAATCCCTGCTTTAAAAGTTGTTCGGATTCTGCTTTCAATAGGTCTAAATCAATATCATTGATGATATAAACAGATTTTACAATATTTCGGAACAGTGGATTTTTGAGAGTGTCTTTTTTGGCAAGACATACAGAATTCGGTATTTCGCTAATCAAAATTATGATATCAATAAAACTCGGGTGGCTTGCCACAACTATTTTGCCTGAAAGATTGTTGAGTTTTGCTCGATTGTTATAATGAATTTTTACAATATCAAGTTTCTGTATCAGATTGATAAAAAATCGCCATGATGAACGCACTATATTTGCGTATTCGGATATTTGTTTATCTTTAGGTACAGTTAATTTTATATAAGGAAATATGAGAAAACTTATTACACCTGCTCCGCTTCCGAATAATAAAAAACTAAAAAGGACTTTAATCAAACGGATGAATCCGGTCATTTTACCCTCCTTAGCGTGTAAAAAGGCGCATCAAACGAGTCTTTTTCATTGTTTAAGAATTTTATGAATTCTTCAAGCTCGTTTTTTACACCGGTATTTTGTCGGAGTTCTAAAATAATTTCATCAGCATCTGGTGCTGCTGTTTTCCCGATAAGACAGGAAACACTTGCAGGACGCGGGAATGTATCTGCATAACAAAACAATACAGTATCAGTTTCTGTCAAAGCTGCTGATAACCCGTTAGAAAGACTGTGTTCTCCTGCGGAGATGGCATTATACTTGTGTTTAATGTTATTTAACAAGGAAAAAATTCCCGCTGTTGAATTGTGCACAGAAGAAGAAAACGCAATCGGTGATACTTCATTGTCCTGACTGTATTGTGAAATTAGTTTGTTAAGTATATCCAATTCACCATACTGCGACGCAAATACAAGATTTATATCTTTTCCGTCATAACAATCGTACATAGTTGAAAAGGCAGATTTTACAAGCGGACTTAATTTGCGCCTTGTCATCATTGGAATAAAGGACAAATCAGGCTTTTCGTCTGTTGAGTATGATTTTTTGTATATGAAAAATTTTTCGTTCATGCTATCATATTAATATAGTTGGAGAGAAAATGCAAAACACAATTTCTATCACTAAATATGAGGCGATTTGTAATCTTGGCAATAGTATTGATGAGATTTTTAATAATGCGCTGAAAAGTGATAATGATTTTTTTACACCTGTAGATTCAATTGTTAAAGGTGAGACATTCCCGCTTGGAAAAATCAATTGTGTTTTGCCGGAAATCACAGAAGAAGATTACAATATTCGCTGCAACAGACTTTTACTGTATCTTTTGGACAAACTGGATAAAGATATTGCTGTTTTGAAAGAAAAATACGGCAATAACCGCATAGGTGTAATCGTTGCAAATACAAATTCCGGAGTTGATGAATACGAAAAATCAGGGAATAAAAAGCATTTTGAGATAGGTAATCCGGCTGAATTCATAAAAAAACATCTCGGATTAAACAGTTTTTATGCAAGTGTTTCTACAGCGTGTTCTTCAGGGATAAAAACATTTTCGACGGCACAAAAGTTGATTAACAAAGGTATTTGTGATGCGGTAATAGTTGCTGGTGTTGATGCACTCTCCAAACTGCCAGTTTTCGGGTTTCATTCTCTGGAGGTTCTTTCAAAAACACGCACAAATCCGTTTTCTAAGAATCGCAACGGTATAAATATCGGCGAGGCTGCAGCTATTTTTATTGTAGAAAAAGAAGGGGCAGGCATGATTATAAAAGGTATGGGCGAGACTTCTGATGCTTATCATGCTGCAACACCTGATCCCAAAGGGTATGAAGCTTCCCGTGCAATACAAATGGCGTTGAAAAATGCAGAATTATCACCTGATGCTATTGATTATATAAATCTTCACGGTACAGGAACAATAAGCAATGATTTAATGGAGGCAAACGCTATATATAATGTTTTTGGTGGCTGTACAGAAGTCTCTTCAACAAAACCGCTAACCGGACATTGTCTTGGCGCTGCTGCATCACTTGAAACAGCTTTATGCTGTGAAGTTTTGAAACATCAAACATTACTGCCGCATATTTATGACGGTGAATATGATTATGCTTTGCCCGAACTCAATCTTGTTACAAAACCCGTGCACAAAAAGGTCGATAATGTACTGTGTACTTCATTTGGATTTGGCGGAACAAATGCGGCACTAATTCTGGGGAGACGATAATGCAAAATTACGATATGGAAAAAGTTTTACCGCATAGTTACCCTATGATATTTGTAGATGATGTTATCAGCTACAATTTTGAGGAGCGTTCTGTCGAAACTATTGTCAGAATTCATGAAGACAAAATTTTCTTTGACAAATCCATAAACGGTGTGCCAGCTATTGCCGGTATAGAATATATGGCGCAGACTCTTGGCTGCTACTCATATTTTCGCAACGGTGAAAAACCGCCGCGAATAGGATTTTTGCTCGGAACAAGACTGTATAAAAATTACATCTCACATTTTGAAAACGGTGAAACTTATAAAGTAAAAGCAAAAGAAATTTTTTCTGATAATGAACTTGTTTCATTTGAGTGTTTAATTTATAATGAAGATACGGTATGCGCAGAGGCTGTAATAAACGCTTATCTGCCGTCAAATGATTTAAATCTTACAGGTATGTTGAATGAATAAAACAGTTTTAATAACAGGCTCAAGCCGCGGAATAGGTCGTGAAACAGCTTTATATCTTGCAAATAAAGGATATGATATCGTCCTGCATTGCCATAGTAATATTCAAAAAGCAGAAGAAACAGCAAAAGAAATAGAGTTATCCGGACAAAAGGCAAGAATTTTACAGTTCAATATTGCTGATAGAATAGAATGTAAAAATGTGATAACAGATGATATTGAAAAAAACGGGGTTTATTACGGTACTGTACTTAATGCCGGAATTTCAAGAGATAACGTTTTTCCTGCAATGGAAGATGATGAGTGGGATGATGTCATAAACACAAACCTCGGCGGCTTTTACAATGTTTTGAAACCAATTGTTATGCCTATGATATCTGAACGCGTAAAAGGGCGGATTGTCACACTGTCATCAATCTCAGGACTTGCCGGAAACCGCGGTCAGGTAAATTACAGTGCCTCAAAAGCCGGTATAATAGGCGCAACAAAATCTCTGGCACTGGAGCTTGCAAAACGCGGTATTACTGTAAACTGTGTTGCCCCAGGGGTAATTGATACTGATATGACAAAAGACCTGCCTGTTGATGAACTTAAGAAACTCATTCCAATGAAACGTATGGGTACAGCAAAAGAAGTTGCCGCACTAATCAGTTTTCTTCTGAGTGAAGACGCATCATATATAACCGGACAGGTGATATCAGTAAACGGAGGGCTGCATTTATGAGACGAGTTGTGGTCACAGGCATGGCGCTTGCCAGTTCCTTAGGGCAGGAAGTCAATCAAGCGTTTGAAAGGCTTCATACTTATAAAAACTGCATTTCTTATCTGCCGCAGTTAGAAGAATATAATAAACTCAATACGCGTTTAGGCTCCCCTGTTCCGTTTGACACACCGGAGCATTTTACCCGTAAAATAACCCGCACAATGGGACCTCTGGCAATTATGAGTGTGGCAACATCAGAAAAAGCATTAAAAGATGCAGGTTTGCTTGGTGCAGAAATAATTTCCAACGGACAAACCGGAGTTGCATACGGTTCTTCTTCCGGGTCATTAAAAACTATTATTGACTTTTACTCAATGGAAGTAGATAAAGAAGTTAAAAATTTGAATTCCGGCTCATATGTAAAAATGATGTCACAAACCGCAGCGGTAAATATTTCACTCTACTTTAAAACACGCGGGCGTATAATTCCGACATCTACAGCCTGCACATCAGGTTCTATGGGTATAGGGGCAGCTTACGAAGCAATAAAAAACGGTTACCAAACAGTTATGATAGCCGGCGGCGCAGAAGAATTCCACCCGACACATATTGCAATATTTGATACTCTTTATGCAACGAGTCTTAAAAATGATACGCCGGAACTTTCTCCTTCTCCATTTGACAAAAAACGCGACGGACTTGTCATCGGTGCAGGGGCAGGAACAGTAATTCTTGAAGAATACGAACATGCCAAAAAACGTGGTGCAAATATTTATGCAGAGGTTATCGGATATGGCAATACAACTGACGGCACTCATATAACCAATCCAAATCACGAAACAATGGGCGGTGCAATTAAAGAGGCTTTGAAATTCGCTCAAATTTCGCCTGATGAAGTGGGTTATGTTAATGCGCACGGAACAGCAACAATTCAAGGAGATACAGCAGAATCTATTGCAACTTATGATATATTTAAGCGTGCCGTGCCTATCAGTTCAATCAAAAGCTACACAGGACATACTCTCGGTGCCTGCGGCGCAATAGAGGCTATTTTGACAATAGAAATGATGAACAACAACTGGTACTGTCCTACCCTTAATCTCAATGATGTAGATGAAAATTGCGCTCCGCTCGGTTATATAAAACATGAAGGTATTGAAATGAATAACAATATTGTAATGTCTAACAACTTTGCATTCGGCGGTATAAACACTTCTTTGATTTTCAAAAAAATCTAACGGCTGTCGCGCAGATGTCTGAGTGCACATTTATAGTTATTCTTAACCATTAATTTCTCATTGGTTAAATTTTCTATATCACTCTGGTACATCAAAATTCTCTCTTTGCGTGCTTCACTTGTACAGGGCATGCTGCCTGCAAGTTCTTCTATGGCAAGCAATTTGCCGCGGATTTGTCTGTCTATCACTTTATTCTGTACATTTTTTCTGTTTTTAAGCATTTTCTTTTGCATTCTATAACTGTAACAGCATTCTGATGCTGCGGCGTATCCGGAAAACACTGCCAGCAATACAAGTATGGTAAAGTATTTTTTCATCAAACTCTCCTTTTTATCATACAATTCACGCAGATAAACAAGTTTTAAAATCCCTTTTCAGGTAGAATTGTTAAGCTATTAGAAAATATTTAACAAATTTAATTGCCGCCAATATATTAATCTGGTATAATAAAATCAGAAATATGGATACGATAATTTTAGAAAATAAAACAACAAATAATATTGATTTTGTGACGGACTATACGGTTGTGGATATAGAAACTACCGGCTTGTCTCCGAAAAATAATGAAATTATAGAAATTTCAGCGCTTAAAATCCGCGACAATAAAGTCGCTGAAGAATTTTCAACACTTGTAAAACCCGAACAGTCTGTAAACTCATTTATCAATAATTTAACCGGTATATCTGATGAAATGCTTGAAAACGCCCCGAAAATTGATAAAGTTTTGCCGGAATTTATTGCTTTTGTCGGTGATGATGTGCTTTTAGGGCATAATGTAAAATTCGATATGGGATTTCTTAACGCTAATTGTTTAAGGATTTTAAATACACGTCTGCCAAACAAGTCATTAGATACCTGCAAGATTGCTAAAATGATTTGCCCGTTAAAAAATCACAAACTAAAAACTATTGCAAAATTTTACAATATTTCAACAGCAGGTCACCACAGAGCCTTGAATGACTGCTATATTACCTATGAAATTTATAATAAATTAATGAATTCTTAAAAATTGTTTAACATTTTGATACAAAAAAGGCAATTTTCAACTTAAAAAATACTTTATATATACATAGAGGAAAAATTTAAGGGGAAAATTATAATGTCAGTATTTGTCAGGAACATAAATATTTCCTGTATGCCGCATCACAGACGACATCATCATTTTCATTGCGGTCCAATAATGCCTATGCCTTATTGCAGACCGTTTAATCCATATTACAATTCGCTTTTCTTTGGAATGAACATGATGAATATGTATTCGCTCGGTGTTGCAACCGGCAACAGCCTGCTGGCATTGATGGGCATGGCGCCGAACAATAATATTGTATACCAGCAGCCATATATACAGCCAATGCCTTATTATCAGCAGCCGGTATACCAGCCGCCTGTATTAACCCCGCAATTTGGCGGGTTAACAACACCTGTGTATACTCCAACATACACACCGCAGCCTGCTGTATCTACAGTTCCGCAAACAGGATACCAGAGAACAGCAGAAAAAGTTAAAAAAATTGACTGGAGCAAACTAAATCCATTCAAAAAGAAAAAAGCTAAAGTTAAAACAGATAACAATTTACCTGAATTGCAGCAGGTAGGTTATGATAAACAAAAAGGCAAACAACTTGCTCAAGATGTATTAAACCACGCAAATTCTAAATCTACAGGCTACTGTGCAAGATCAGTAAAAGAATCACTGGCAAGAACTGGACTTGCGGACTATGAAAGCGGTCATGCTTATCAATGTGCGGATATGTTGAGTGATAACCCGAACTTTAAAGAAGTAAAGGTTGATGCAAAAGATATAGACGACCTTCCGGCAGGATGTATTGTTGTATATCCAAAAGGAGATTCAGGATATAGCAGCAAATACGGGCACATTGAAGTTGCATTAGGCAACGGTAAGGCAGCAAGTGACTTTGTAAACAACAATGTTAAAAATTCTGATAATGCAAGGGTATTTGTTCCGGTAATGGCTTAAACAAGTTTTTTCAATAAATCATTGACTTGCAATTGCAATTCAGTGATTGAACCGCTATTGTTAATGACATAATCACAATGTTTCAATTTTTCTTCCTGAGATATCTGTGATTTTATTCTTAACAAAGCGTATTCATCGTCATAGTTGTTACGTTCAATCAGTCTTTTTATACGGAGGTCATCCTCCGTATAGACAAAGACTATTTTATCAAACAAGTCTTCCATATGCGCTTCAAACACCAGCGGGATAGCGACGAATATCAGTTTTTCATCCTTATTTTGTTCAAAAAATCTAATTATATCCTGTTTTATAATCGGGTGAACAATATTTTCGAGTTTAATTTTTATATCAGGATTATTAAACACAAGTTGTCCGAGTTTTGTACGGGAAATTTCATTGTTTTCAAAAATATCAAATTCTGAAAGCGCCTGTTTTACCTGAGGAAGTTTCAGTGCCTGATGCCCGCATTTATCAGTATCGAGGACTTTGTAGCCTGAATCTTCAAGGAGTTTTTGTACAGTAGACTTACCGGATGCGATGTTACCGGCTATTGCGATTTTCATGATTGAGAAATCCTGTTTAAAAAGTTGCGTAATTCTTTAATTTGCTGTGGCTTAATCGGTTTAAATTCTCCGCGTCGCAGCCCGTCGAGTGTGATTGTGGCGTGTTGAATGCGTTTTAAGGATTTAACTTCATAGCCAAAATGTTCAAACATTTTTCTGATTTGGCGGTTAAGCCCTTGATACAGTGTGATTTGCATAGTGGTGTGCTTGTTGTCTGTCTCCAGCACAATTATATCTGCATAAGCTATTTTGCCCGGTTCAATTTCAATACCTGCAGCCATTTCTTCAAGCTGATGTTTGTGAATGCGAGAATCAATGGTTACAAGATATATTTTCGGGACTTTAACAGACGGATGTGTCAATTCGTTTATCAAATCACCGTCATTGGTAAGGATTAACAGACCGGTGGAATCTTTATCCAGCCTGCCGACCGGCTTGAGATTGAACATTGACTCAGGCAGAAGGTCATAAATTGTTTTTCTGCCTTTTTCATCGTCAGAGGTTGTGATATATCCGGCGGGCTTGTAGAATCTGTAGTATTCATGGCGGGCAGGTCTGATGAGTTTTTGATTAACAAAGACTTTATCTTTTTCCTGAATGATAAAGCCTAATTCTTTTATTGTTTTCCCGTTGACACTGACAGCGCCGCTTTCGATTAATTCGTCTGCTTTGCGGCGGGAACAAAGTCCTGAGGAGGCTATATATTTGTTTAAACGAGTGCCGGACATTTAAGTTCCCTTTCAAAGACTTCAGCCAGTATAGCAGGCATTCTGCGATAGAGTTTTCCGGCTTTAGATATGGCGACGACATCCACATCTGCTTCAATATATGTTACATTTGTTTGTTTTGATTTAATAGTCTGCTTGAATGTAACCGACAGGTTATTGAACTTTGTTACAGAAGTTTCAATAATAAGTTCATCATTAAGCCTTGCGGATTTTCTGTAGCGCACATTGAGATTTGTGACAGGAAGGACAATGTCCTGATTTTCCAGATCAATAAGGTTGTATCCGGCTTGTTCACACCAGAGCACACGCCCCATTTCAAGCCAGCGCAGATATGACCCGTGCCAGACAACGCCATAGGCATCAGTATCAGAATAAAAAACTTTTTGTTCAAATATATGTTTCATAAGCTGATTGTAGCACAAAATAAAGTAATAAGTAAAGTTTAAAAAGTGTAAAAAAGGAGGAAAAAATGAAATTCAGATGTTTAGTATGCGGTTGGATATATGATGAGGCAGAAGAGGGGACAAAGTTTGATGATTTGCCGTCAGATTGGAAATGTCCGGTATGTTTTGCCGGACACGACAGTTTTGAAATGGTTGATGAAGGCTGTTACGGTGAGGAATAGAGGCATAATTGCCTCTATTTTTTTGTTGTATTAATGAATTTTTCATAAAGCTATTGACGTAAGAAAATGTTTGATGTAAATTAAAAATTGTCAGCAATGACGTCGGGATGTAGCACTCTGCCGAGTGAAACATTTCGGGGAATTGTTTCACGAGAGGTGGTAGCGCACCTTTTCAAATGTGAAACATTTGAAAATTAAATATACCGTCGGGATGTAGCGCAGCTTGGTAGCGCACCTCGCTTGGGACGAGGGGGTCGCACGTTCAAATCGTGTCATCCCGACCATTTATTTAAATGGCTTTCGGAAATTTTCCGAAAGCCATTTTTGCCGTCCGGTCTGTCTGTCACGATTACATCGTGACCATGCACGCCGCATTCATTAATAAGTTAAAGCATTTCTTTTAAATTAGGATACAGTCCGATAAGTAATTTGGCAATAAATATTTTTATGTTCGTTTTTACTACATTTTGCGAACACATTAATTTTGCAGAGATTTCTTCAAGACTACAGCCGCTTTTGACCAGAGCAAAAAATTCTTCTTCTCTTGCTGTCAGTTTTGTCCCTTCTCTGATCTCGCATGACAATGGGGCTGACAATTCAATATCATATTTTGCAGGCAAACTTTCAATTTCGTTGAATGATAGACCAATTATTTCCCTAATTTCAGCTTCTGATTTTTTCTTAATCATCTCTAAAGCTGTTTTAATGTCTACATGCTGTAAAAACAACCAATCTTTGTAGTATTTAGTATAATAATCGCTAACTTCTTTTGACATGTTTATAATTAATACCTAATTCCCTTCTTGCAATAATTTTAACACACAAGTGCATCAATTTGTGACATATCAAAAATATGGTTCTTTTTTAAAGCTTCAATTATTTTTGAATTTTGCAGTTTTTCTCTTACAACTTCTTCAGAAAAATCTTTATTTTTACATATTTCTTCGCTGCACCAGGTGTAATTTTTATCTCCATTTAATCTTTTACGCCCTTGTTCATCTCTAACATTCTTTAAAAGAATATAATCACATTCTGTTATATCCGATTTTTTTACTGTTAAATTTATGGTGACTTTATCTCTGTAATCACAAAAAGGATAAGGATGCTCTAATTCTAAAAAACTGTTATAATTGCCGCTTAAAGGAATTCTAATTGCATAACCGTTTATATCTCCTCTTTCATCATCAATTTCAATAGAATCTGTATTATTAAGATTTAAAACTTCATTTAAAACATTTTTGCATATTTCTTGTGGTTCATAAATTTTTTCTATAATTTTTTTATATCTGTCAATTTGTTCACTGTTTGTTTTAAGACTGTTTAGAATATCCAGTATATTTTTATACGTTAAAGATTTCCAATTTTTATAATTTTCATCAAGTTTATGTTGAAACGGACGCAAATATATGAAACTTTTCTCTAAATGAGTAGCTTTTTCATTAATATAATTTTCATATCTTTTGAGCTGGTCTGGTTCTAAAGTTGTTTCGTTATCATTTTTTCTGCATCTGTCTTTATATTTGTTTTCTATTGCAACTATAGAATTTTCATTTTTTATTAATATATCAATATGATTTGCTTCAGTTTGAATTATCAAGTTTTTTTCTAAGTTTAATGTACTTAGTCCGATTTTATCGAAAAATTTTTCTAAAAATTCAGGCTCTTTAAGTAATAGATAAGCAATTACCATTGAATGAGTTGTTTCTTTACTTTTAAATATTTCAGCATTTTCCAGCTCTTGAAGTTCTTTATTGATGTCTTTTTTGTCAACGAGATTCATTCTATATCCTCCTTTTCCTTTGTATATTATTATAATACATTCATAAAAATTACCGTACCAAAATATTCGTGAAAATAGCCGAATTTGCCGTTTTGTTCTGCTAAATAACAACCTCTTGTTTGAGTAATGTAATCATATTGAAAATCTATAACAACTTTATTTTTTCTATCTACAATTCCGTATTTGCCGTTTTTAATAACAATAAACATTTCACCGTCATCAACCGGCTCAAAACCATAATCATACTCAAACGGTAAAATCAGTTTTCCTTTTTTATCAATTAATCCAAAATTATGCCGGTTCATATCCTGTGCAACTTGCACATAACTTTTTTCAAATTCTCCGGTTTCTTTATATTTAAACCCTATTTTTGTTTTGCCGTATTTATCAATGTAGCCCCAGTTTTCAAAATCCTTTGTCGCCTCAAATAAATCAATTCCGTATGAGTTGTTTTTGATAAACTTAAATTTTGTATTGCATACTTTTTTATTTAAAAAATCGTATATGTAATACTCGTCATTTAAACCGCATTTTACTCGAATAAAAGTTTCATCACTCAATTCATGTATGTGACAATTTTTCTCAAACGGAATTATGACTTCATTTTTAAGATTGATTATGCCTTTTGTATGATACCCTTTTCCTGCAATAAATATACCGTTCTTATTTTGATACTCTTTCAGCGAATCATATTCAAATGGAATTATAATATTGCCTTTGATATCTATAACACCGCATTTCCTTATATCATCCTCAGATTGAAGTGTTGCAATTAAATTTTCTTTATTGTTACAAGGGGTTAAATTAGAATAATCAAAAAGTATTAAGACATTTTTATTATGGTCAATTACACCGTATTTTCCACGTTGTTTTGCAACAAAAGCATTGTTATTTAAAATTGAGAGTTCTTCATCATATTCAGGCTCAATAATTACATTGTAATCAATGTCCATAATTCCATATTTATTATTTTGCTCAATATGCAAATAAGGTTCATTTTCATAGCTATAAATGCTGTCATATTTGAGATTGAGTTTAGTTAAATGACAACCTTTGCCTATTTCATACCAATTATCACCATGTTTTGCCAGTGCTTTATGATTGCAAAAATCAGTTGCACAATCAAAAATAAAGTTATCTTCAAATCTTTTGTTTTTAATTCTTTCATAATCTTCAATATGACGTCTATCAAAAAACTCAATATCCAACCCGAAAAAGATTAAATCTAAAATGATTTCAATTCCTGTATGGTCAATATTTGGCGGGGTGTAGTAAAATTTACAACCTAAATCAAATGTTTTGTCCCAAGGAAGATATGATTTAAAAATACAGGTCAAAGTTTTATGTTTAGTTACATAAAAATTCAAAACATGCCACTTTAAAACTTTATTATAGTTTGTTGAAAATCTCTTTTTCATAAATGAAATCCTTTTAGCTTATAATTTTTACAAATAATTAAACAAAGTCAACTGTGCTGATTTTCCGCCATTGGCTTTGTTTTTAATTATATTCTG
Organism: Candidatus Gastranaerophilales bacterium; assembly: GCA_944323045.1. Lineage (GTDB taxonomy): Bacteria > Cyanobacteriota > Vampirovibrionia > Gastranaerophilales > Gastranaerophilaceae > CALUVH01. Next base: position 25,389 of record CALUQX010000017.1, read on the forward strand.
CTTATACGTCATATTATGTCGTAACTTGTATTCAAAAAAATAATAAATTAAAAATTAGACCGCAACATCTAAATCTTTTTGCGGTGTCTTTGACTTTTCTTGATAAACATCAAACAACTATTAAACTCTCATCTCCGCCAGCCGGACCCGTAACGGGTCAGGCTTTTCTCGTTCTCTCTCTATTTAGCAAATTCATCCGCAAAAGCTTTTGCTACATTAATCCCCGTGAAGTAAGCTTGTGCAGAAGTTTTTCCTTGTGCCAATTGAGCTTTTTCAGCTTTTTCTCCGATATCCATTGATTTTTTTACAAGTTCCGGATTTTCTTCAAGCTGTTTTAAATCATTCTCTAGGGAATCCGTTGCTTTGACCTGGATTTGTGATTGTCCGATAGCTGCAGCCGGATCATTTCCTAAATCCTTCTGAGTCATTTCTTTTGCAGGTTCCTGAGTTTGATTTGCTACAGGCGGCACATCTGCCGGTTTTGTCGTTTCTTTCGGGGTTACGTTCGGTTGGATTGGCAACCCTTTGTTTGGATTAATTTCTGTCATAGGCACATCCTCATTTTCTCCAAATACATATTTAAGATTTTTTTCCGTGTTTTATGCTTTAAAACCCAAAGATTATTTTTTTTGCTAGTTTATCATAAAAAAATTACAAAAATTAATAATAAATTTTTCTGAATATTTTTTATGTTATCATTTATTATATACTAATTATGAAAGTAATGCAACTATGAACTTAACCAAATTATTATCAGCAATAAGCCCGAAAGAAGTTTTAAATAACCTGCCGGATGCAGTGTTTGTGCTTGAATTGGACGGAAAAATATGCTGGGTGAATAAAAAAACTGTTACGTTATTTGACGTTGAAAAATCCATTTTGCAGAACTGTAATTTTGACGATTTTGTTACAGAAGGTATGAAAAATGTCGCCAAATCCGCAAATAAACGCACTTCTGTCATAACAGGCGCGGTTAGCGGAAATGGTTATGAATTTTTTGTAGAACTGAACGCCAGATTTTATGATGACCAGTATTATGTAACTCTCCGCGATGTTACGGCAATGACAGATATCTTTAACAATGCGGAAGAAACCAGCCGTCTGACTAAAGATAAAAATCTTATGCTGGAAAAACTTTCTACTGATTTTAAAGCACCTTTGCAGTCTATGCTAGGATTCTCGCAGGCATTGCTTGACGGATTAGGCGGCGATATTTCTGAAAAACAGGAAAAATATATTAAAATTATTAATAAAAACGCTAATGATATGCTGTTTTTTATGGATAAATTCCTGGAATTTTCTAAATCCGAAGCTAATTACTATAAGCCGGACTGTCAGATGTTTGATGTAATAAACACAATTCAGGCAGTGTTAAGGAGTAATGAAGTTGCATTTGCCGCAAAAAATCTGGCTGTAAACTTTGATTATGAAGAGTTTGATAAGAAAACTATCTATTCAGATGAAAATTTTCTTAAGCTTATACTGCAAAATATTCTGGAAACAGCCATTAAATTGACTGAAATAGGCAGTATATCCATAAAATTGTCTCATCCTGATGACGAAATCCTTAGTAAATATAATATAAGTCACAGAGATGATTCCGCTAAATATATGCAGATAACCGTTACTGATACAGGTATGGGTTTGACAGAAAACGAACAGGCAGAACTTTTTAATCCGTATCAGCATCTTGATAAAGTTAATAAGAAAAACATAGTAAGAGCTTTTGGACTCGGATCGGCATTAAATCTCGCTGAAAAATTAAACGGTACATTGCAGGTTAGTGCAGAAGTTATGAAAGGGTCTGAATATATTATTATTTTGCCTATAGATAAGGAAGCAGATGAGTAAAGTTGTTTTAAAAAATGTAACTAAAATCTACGATAAGAAAAAAGTTATAGACAATATTGATTTAACAATTAATGATAAGGAATTCGTTGTTCTTGTCGGTGCCTCAGGATGCGGCAAATCTACTGTTTTGCGTATGATAGCCGGGCTGGAAGAAATTACTGAAGGCGAAATTTATATCGGTGATAGAAGAGTAAACGATATTCCGCCAAAAGATAGAGATATTGCATTTGTTTTTCAAAGTTATGCACTGTATCCGCATATGACTGTTAGAGAAAATATCGCTTTTGGACTTAAAATGCGCAAAATTGATAAGGCAACAATTGAGAAAAAAGTTCAGGAAGCAGCAGAAATTCTCGATTTGGGCGAATATTTAGACAGAAAACCAAAACAGCTTTCAGGCGGACAGCGTCAGCGTGTGGCGCTGGGGCGTGCCATAGTACGCAACCCGAAGGTCTTTCTTATGGATGAACCGCTGTCAAATCTTGATGCAAAATTACGTGTACAAATGCGTTCAGAGATTAAAAAACTGCACGAAAAATTACAGACAACATTTATATATGTAACACATGACCAGACGGAAGCATTAACCATGGGTGACAGAATTGTTGTGTTAGACAAGGGTGTTATTCAACAGGCAGACAAGCCTGAAATCATTTACAATGAACCTGCAAACACTTTTGTCGCTGGCTTTATCGGGTCTCCGCAAATGAATTTTATAAATGCAAAAGTCGTTCATGGCGGCGTGAAATTTGAGGATGTATTTCTGCCTTTAGAAAAAGATTTTTCAGACAGAAAAGAAGTAATCCTCGGCATCAGACCGGAAAAAATGGTTTGCGGCGGTGAAGTTCAATTTGAAGCCAATGTAGATATGATTGAACTTCTGGGCAGTGAAAAAATTGTATATTTTACAGTTGAAGGTAAAAAATGTTCGGCAAAACTTCCTGCTGAATGTGATATTAACCACACTTTAAGATTAAGTATTCAAAAATCCGACATATATTTGTTTGATGCAGAAACAGGTGTGAGAATTTAATATTCCGCATTTTTACCATAGAAAGTTTGTTTGTGATATTTTAATGTTATACGCATATGAAATAAGGATATAAAAATGATTAACACATCAATGAAAATAGAAGATTTACCTACAGTTTATGACCCGAAAGAGACAGAAGAAAGTATATATAAATTCTGGGAAGAGGGCGAGTTTTTTAAGGCTGATGCTAAAAGTCAGAAAACGCCTTATTCTATTGTGATTCCGCCGCCTAATGTTACAGGTGTATTGCATATGGGACACGCATTGGATGAAACTTTGCAGGATATTCTCATCCGTTATCACAGAATGGCAGGGTATGAAGCGCTCTGGATGCCGGGAACGGATCACGCAGGTATTGCGACTCAAAATGTTGTAGAAAAGAAATTACGCGAACAAGGGCTTTCCCGCTATGATTTAGGACGTGAAAAGTTTTTGGAAGAAACATGGAAATGGGCAAATGAACACAAATCAGCTATTCTTGACCAGTGTAAACGTTTAGGCGCATCATTTGACCGTTCAAGAGAAAGATTTACTTTTGACAAAGGCTGTTCTGATGCAGTAAAAGAAGTTTTTGTAAGACTTTATGAAAAAGGCTTAATTTATAAAGGCGCTTATATTGTTAACTGGTGCCCGCGCTGTAACAGTGCTATTTCTGATGTTGAAACTGAATACGAAACTGAACAGGGGCATTTGTGGGAGATTTCATACCCGCTGAAAGGTGAAGCCGGTGCAATTATTGTTGCTACTACACGACCGGAAACTATTTTCGGCGATGTTGCAATTGCTGTTCATCCGGATGACCATAAATATTCAGAATTAGTCGGCAAAACAGTAATCATCCCGCTTTCCGGCAGAGAAATACCTATTATTGCAGATGAATATGTTGATAAGAATTTTGGTACAGGTGCTGTAAAAATTACCCCTGCACACGATCCAAATGATTATGAAGTCGGAAAACGCCATAATTTAGATCCAATCTGGGTAATTGATACAGAAGGCAAAATGAAGGCTTGCGGCGAAGTTCCTCAGGAATTGCACGGGCTTGACAGATATGAAGCAAGAGAAAAAATTGTCGGAATGCTTTCATATAACAACTTCCTGCTAAGAACCCGTGATCACGAACACAATGTCGGAAAATGCCAGCGCTGCAACACTACAATTGAACCGCTTTTGTCTGAACAGTGGTTTGTAAAAATGGGACCGCTTGCAAAAGAGGCAATTGCTGCAGTAAAAGACGGACGTATAAAATTTGTTCCTGAACGCTGGGAAAAGAATTATCTTGGCTGGATGGAAAATATCCGCGACTGGTGTATTTCCCGTCAACTGTGGTGGGGACATCAGATACCGGCTTATTATAACAAAGTAACAGGCGAAATGGTTGTCGCAAGAGAAAACCCTGATCCTGAAAATTATGTACAGGATCCTGATGTTCTGGATACATGGTTTTCTTCCGCATTATGGCCGTTTTCAACTATGGGCTGGCCTAATACAGATTCTGAAGACTTTAAAAAATTCTACCCGACAACCACACTTGTAACTGGATTTGATATTATCTTCTTCTGGGTCGCAAGAATGATTACTATGGGTCTGGAATTTACAGGCAAAGCTCCATTTTCAACTGTCTACATTCACGGGCTTATTCGCGATGAAAAAGGTCAAAAAATGTCAAAATCTAAAGGCAATACTATTGATCCGGTTAAAATCATTGATAAATACGGCTGCGATGCTTTGAGATTTACAATGACATCACTTTGCACATATGGCGGTCAGGATATAAAAATCAGCGATGAGAGATTTGAATACGGTCGTAACTTCGCTAATAAAATCTGGAACGCATCAAGATTTGTTCTGATGAACCTTGACGGTGTAGATAATAAAGAAATTGATTTTGCAAATCTGACAATTGCGGACAAATGGATTCTTGATAAATTAAATACAACAGCAAAAGAAATTAACGATAATATCAAAGAATTCAGAATTGGCGAAACTGCCCATGTTCTCTATGATTTCTTCTGGAATTCATACTGTGACTGGTATGTTGAAATTGCGAAAATTCAATTGCAGGACAGCACATTGAAACTTAATACACAACGTGTTTTGAGATATGTACTTGATATGGCGCTTAGAATGCTGCACCCGATTATGCCGCATATTACAGAACGTGTATGGCAGCTTATTCCAAAACAAACTGAATTTAAAGCAATTATGGTCGCAGATTACCCTCAATACAGTGAAAATCTTTCCTTCCCTCAGGAAGCCAAAGAAATGGAACTTGTATTTGAAACAATTAAATCATTGAGAAATGTGCGTCAGAGCTTTAATATAGCACATTCTGTAAAAGTTAATATTGAAATACGTGCTGACAAAGATGAAGAATCAGTATTCAAGGCAATAGAATCTTATATCAGAAGACTCGCCAGAGTTGAAGATATAACTTATGCGGCAGATGATGCGGAAGTTCCGCCAAAATCTGCAACAGCAGTTGTTTCAGCGTCAAAAATCATTGTGCCGCTTGCGGATTTGATTGACCTTGATGCAGAAGTTGCACGCCAGCAAAAGAAATTGGATAAACTTCTGGCTGAGAAAAAATCTCTCTCCGGCAGAATAAATAACCCTAAATTCGTTGCTAATGCGCCAAAAGAACTTATTGAACAAACAAAAGAACGTATTGCAGAAATTGAAATTCAAGAAAATACAATCTCTGAACTAATAAGTTCCTTAAAAGCATAAGTTGTTAAGATATATTAAAGATAGACAGAACATGCCGCAAATTCCGGCATGTTTTGTTTTTGTATAACCAGAAAAATAATTATGAAAGGGAAAATGAAATGACAGGAATTCAAAAAGCAGGATGGGATTTTGCAAAAATGGCAGCAAAGAACGGACAAAAATTAATGAGCGTCCCTCTTAAAGACAAAAGTAGTGCAAAAGTTCTCTGGAATGACAATTCTGTAGACTGCTTTATAATGAAAAACGGCAAAATGGTAAGCGGACGCGGCGCTCAGGGCAACCCTGATTTTATCAATAATGAACTGGCTGTTATCCTTGACAAAGTCAGAAAATTCGCAGAACCTGGCTTTGATATGTTGACAAATTTCATCAAAGCATCTAAAAATACAGTGAAGTAATGTAAACTTAGTTTACAAAAACTTTACAAAATTTGAATAATATGTTAAAATATATACATAAATTAATTATTATGTATGTCGTAGAAAAGTATGGCAATGGAGTAAAGTTAAAAATGGCATCAAAAAGTGAATTAGATTTTGAAGAGTTATTAAAACAGTATGACTATAATTTCCAAAAAGGAGATTTAGTTAAAGGGGTTGTCTGCGGATATGATAGTAATGGGGCAATGGTTGATATAGGCGCAAAAACTATAGCTGTTGTACCGGAACGCGAAGCCGTAGAAAAAGGTGAAAACATTGAGGATAAACTCATTAAGGGGAATGAGTATGAATTTTTAATCGTCAGAGAAGAAGACGAAGACGGAAAATTTTTACTCTCACGCAAAAAAGTTGACCTTGCTTATGCATGGAAAGAACTTGAAAAAGCAAAAGCAGCCGATGAAACAATTCTGGGAACAATAGCAGGCATTGTTAAAGGCGGCTTGTTGATTGATATTTCAGGTGTTAGAGGCTTTGTTCCTACCAGTCAGTTGCGTTCAAAAGAATCTGAACTAGAGGTCGGAAGTAAAATAGAATTGAAAATTTTAACACTTGACGCACAACAAAATAATTTCATTCTTTCTAACAAAAAAGTATATGATGACAGTGCTGTAGAAGCTAGAAAAAATGTATTCTCACAAATCGAACCTGGACAAATTGTTAAAGGTGATGTTGTGAGAATTACTGATTTTGGCGCATTTATTGACCTAGGCGGAATTGATGGTTTGCTGCCGCTTTCTCAACTAAGCTGGCGTTGGATTGACCACCCGACAGATATTTTGAAAGTCGGCGACAAAATTGATGTTGAAGTCATTGCAGTTGACCATGACAAACAGCGTGTTTCTTTGAGTTTGAAAAATCTTGAACCGGATCCATGGGTTGAGGCTGAAAAACAAATCAAAGAAGGCGATAAGGTTGAAGGTACAATCACTCGAATCAAACATTTCGGCGCATTTGTGGAAGTCTTCCCTGGTGTTGAGGCACTGTTGCCGCACAACGAAGTTGAAGAACTTCAAAACAAACAGGATTGTATCCTGAAAGTAGGCGACAAGGTTATGACTTATATTCTGAAGTTCAACCCGACAGACAAACGTATTGCGCTCACTGTTAATGAACCGGAAATTAAGGCAGAACAACCTGCAGATGAACCGGTTGCAGAAACGCCTTCAGCAGCGACCGAACCTGAAACAACAGAAGAATAATTAAATTCTATATAAATTATAAAAACAACAGCTTATTTACAAAGGCTGTTGTTTTTTATCGCAAAATTTATAGATTAATAGCCATTAGATAGAGCGCTTTTAATCTGTCACCGCTAAGCTGCGCCATTTTATTGATAATAGCAAGTTTTAATTCTTCATCAGATGCAAAACAATCATTAATAAACAATTCTTGAACTTTAATGCCAAAAGCCTCTGCTATTTTTTCCAGATTTTCTGCTGTTGGAAAGCTTTCGCCGTTTTCAATCCTCACAATCTGCCGCGGATTCAAATCAACAAGTTCAGAAAAATATTCTTGAGAATATTTTCTTTGTTTTCGCAGTTCTTTAATTTTTGTACCGAGGAGTTTTTTGATATTCATTATAACCTCCTATTAAATTATAGCGTCACATTGTTTCTGCATTAAGGCAATTGTTTTGCGTAAATTATTGACAAAAATGCAAAAATATGTCATGATTATTGCAAAAGTTTGTCATAATTACGTTAATAAAACGAAAACTAATGTCATAGTTTTAAGAGATTAAGGAGATATAAAACATGAAATTAAGAATCGACGAAACAACCGCTCAGACTAATTCCAGAAACAACGGTACTCACCGTACTCACTTCACTAACTTAATCACTTCCCAAAAATCCGCGTTTACGTTAGCCGAAACCCTCATAACCCTTGCTATAATAGGCATTGTGGCAGCAATAACAGTGCCTTCATTAATACAAAGTTACAAAAAGAAAGAATATTCAACAAAGTTGAAAAAATTCTACTCAACAATGCAACAAGCAGTACAAATGTCGCAGATTGATAATGGCTTAATAGAAAACTGGGATTTTCAGATGAATATTAAGGATGAAGAGGGGAACTATGATTATAACGCCAATATGAAATATGAAAAAGAATGGTTAAATAAATATATTCTGCCTTATATAAAATATAATAGGATTACTGATGGATTGTATATTCCACCGGAAAACGAAGAAGATGAGGGTGTTTATGAACCTGTTACTATCTATATGAACGATGGTTCAACGATTGTTATATGGCTTGGAAGCTGTATGGATCTAAGCTACGATGTAAATGGAGAAAGTATGCCAAATACAGGCGGACGTGATAAATATAGATTTACTTTTTGTTTTGGTGCAAGTGGAGCAGAATATAAGAATTCATTAGGCTTTAAGCCGTATCTTTTAGGCAGCGTCACCTCTAGAGAAGCTGCGCGCTCAAGATGCATAACAAACCCGGAAGGATTCTGCTCTACATTGCTCTGGTATGATGGCTGGGAATTTAAAGATGATTATCCTTATAAATTATAATTAGAGTTAGTATAGAGCCGCGTTTCGACGCTCCATACTAATTTATTTTAGTTTTAGTATTTAATCTTACGCGGGTAATCAGCAGGTATTTTCCAGCCATTTCTGGCAATTATTGCAGTACAGTAGTCACCTGTCGCCTCACATCCGCGCGTAGGGTCATTATACAAGCTCTCAGGATCTCCGTCCCACGCATACAGTGTTGGCTCCATTCCTTTACCTTTTAAATATTTCCATGCCCCATCATTTATTGATGACATAGATATATTGGCAGGATAAAATTCAAAAGCAAATCGGCAGATACCACTTACATTTTGAACTTTTATACATTTTTCTGCTTTGTAAGGGAAAAATTGGATATCGCGTATTTCGTGAAATGCATATGAAAAAGCACTGCCGTCAGCCAGATAGTAAAAATATCTTTGATTCCCATTATAATCAGTTACTTTCTTTTTACTGGTAATTTTCAAATATGGAGCAAGATATTTTTGAAAGGCTGCATCAATTGCTTCAGTCTGATTTATAAGATTACCTTCTTCATCTTGCAGGTCATCAACCCAGTAATCCCATGTTTCCGGCGCACCATTGTCAATTTTTGACATTATAATTGCTTGATTCATTAGAGAATAAAATTTAGCAAGTCGTGTTTCTGTCATTCTATAAGTATATTTTTGAATAACAGCAGGAATTGTCAACGCTGCAACCACGCCTATTATAGCAAGGGTTATAAGTACTTCTGCTAGCGTAAACGCGGCTTTTGGGAAAGTAAGTAAGTGAGTGAAGTGAGTATGGTGAGTAGTGTAGTTTCTGGAATGAGTTTGATAGGTTGCATCTTTGCTTTTTAATTTCATGTTTTATATCTCCATTTTTCTTATCTATATATGTAAACTTATAACTTATTTATTGACATGTTATAGCATGATGTAAGTTATAAGTCAACAATTATAAAATTATAACTATGAATAAAACAGAATTATTAAAACGTTTCGGTAAAAATGTAAAAATTGAGCGTATAAAAAAAGATATGACTCAAGAACAGTTAGCCGAAAAACTTGAAGTAAGCCGCACTTACTTAGCCAGTGTGGAATGCGGGAATGAAAATATGTCACTCGGTAAAATTCTTGAAGTCGCTCAAGTTCTGAATATTAATATAGAAAAATTACTTAAATTCGCTGATGATTAGATTAGTAGTGGGTAAATCCAAGACAGCGATAGTGTGCCCACCTTCTATTAGTAGGCTTGGTAAAGCCGACTAACATTATTGTTGTCGGGCTGAAACCAGACCTATTTTTGATTAGAATTGACGGCTGTTGATATTAAAATTTGTCTGATGAATACAATTTACACTACATCATTTATACGTATTTTCTCTGAAAAACTACTGCAAATGTATGATTTTACGTTATTCCTGATATATTTTTTTTATCCTGTGACGTATAATTTATTATAGTTATGTTGACTTTTTTTAAAACATAATTAAATAGATACTTGTAGTAGATATTAAGTTATACATAATCAGGAGAATACGCATATGGGTATGGCAGCTTCACAAGCCAGATATCTGGCACTAACCGCAAGAAAAACTAACGTTGAATACGAAGGACAACAGGTCAATCAGGCTCGTACAGCACTGGCGAACCAGAGTGCTAATACATTTAATGATTTGCTGGCATTGGAAGTTCCGACTGCCCCGAGTACAAACGATTTTACAACTGTTCAATACTCTTATGAAGATGGAACTGTCGGCGAAACAATAACCGATATGACTCCGCTTGCTAATGACCCTGACTATAACTATATGGTTACACACTACCATTATTCAGATGTATTTACCGGTGTTCAGTCAATGAAGACTAATCCTCAGGTTGTTATGGGGATTGATCCGGCAAGAAACACAGTTGACCGTGCTAATATCACACAGGATGCTGCTACAGGCACTTATCTGGTTAACGGACAACAGGTTCAGGATTACAACCCGCTTGATAATGTGCAAAGTGATAGTTTAAATCAGATTTATGAAGAGTATCCAGAATTTGAAGATGTAGCACCAAATGACATCGGTTATTATCTTGACGCTGATAACAATATGCATTTCTTAGACAAAACTCAACTGGATGGAACAGAAAATATGTTCGATTACTATGTTCAATCAGATGTTCCGACTTATGTCGGCAACTGTGAACTTGAATCTTACACCGAACTTATAAATGACCCGGATGTTAACTATGAAGAATTAAAAGAAGCCGTAGAACAAATCAGAGAAGATTTTCCAAATTCTACCTTTGCTGATGCGGCAGATGAAGATATTTATACTTGGGAATATCAGGGCAAAAGATACTTTGCCTGCAGAGAAGATTTGTACGCCAGTGCAATTTCCGGACCTGACGCAACTCTTCCTACTGAAAATCAGGATAAATTAACTTATTACAACGCACAGGATGTCAAAACAAAAATTGAACGTACAGAAAAAGCATTCATAGACTTCGACGATCAGGGACGCGCAGAAACAATAAGATTTGAAGATTCATCATTGACTTTTGCGCTTAACACAGAAACACTAACTGATGAAGAAGCTTATCAAGATGCAATGAATCAGTATAATTATGAACGCGATGTTTATGAAAAAGCAATTGAAGATATCAACGCAAAAACAAAACAAATTCAGGAACAAGATAGAACACTTGAATTACGTTTGAGACAACTTGATACCGAACAACAGGCACTGCAGACAGAAATGGAAGCTGTTGCCAAGGTAATTGAAAAGAATATCGAATCTACATTCAAGACATTCCAATAATGTAAACGAGATTGAAAAGAGGTTTTTATGTCTTATAAAAATGATAGTTATCTGGTAATAGCAAATAAATTTGGTTCCGCGAGCGGGGATGCAAAAGCGATGCTATTTGAAACATATGATAAACTGCGTGACCTGACAGTATCCGGCAGTGGTCAGGGAACAGGGTTTGAAGCAACCGGCGGATTTTTATATAGTTTAGCAAGTATGTTAGCACCATCATCATTTGCAACCGTATTTGGCGGGTCAGATTCAATGAACGTACCGGGTACATCTTACAATTCAAGTTTTTCCGGCGGCACATCATTCGGTATAGATTCCCTGTATAACTATTCAGGATTCCCTGGAGGTGCAGCGCCTATATCATGGGGGTTGAGCGGGACTTCAACCGGCGGAGCCGCAAATATTACTGGCTGGGGCTCTTCAACAAGCGGTGTTGCAACAGGTTATGCATCTAATATGGGTGGAATAGCTGATGTTGCAAGTGCTGCAGCATACGGCGTCGGAGCAGCAAACGGCTATGGATTCTTTGCCAAAAATATTGTACTGCCTGTGGCAGGTGTTATTTCCGGATGGGGCGGTATTATGCAGGCTGCAGCTCCATATCTCGGTGAATACGGGTTGCCGGCACTTGTTATGGGTAACCTGATGCAAGGTACAACTTCCTCAGCGCTCGCTGCTTATCAGCGTGTAACAGGTAATATTACCGCTAACGCCGACACTATTCTATCTAACAAAGTCCGCAACATTGAAACAGTCTGCAAAATGTTAGACACTCAAGGCGATGTTGTAAAGAAAATGCTTAAAGAATCAATCGATGGTGATAGTAAAGCCATTCAAAACTTGTAATATATTATGTAAAAATTTATTACAAAAAATGTTTAAGTTGGCTTATGAATTAAAGTTTAAGCCAACTTTTATCGTTATAAAAAACAGTAAATTGTAATTTCGTTTGAAATAAATATTTTAGACTGAAAACTTGATTAAGACATGTTAAGAAATATATACCAAACATGGCAATAATTTCCCAAAACTTGTTTTATTATATGTAGGTCTAAAGTTACAAAGGAGAAAAATGCTTCGCGAAACTTTAGAGATGAATATAAAAAGGTTGATAGACTTTTTAATATATTCGAGAAACTTCATAATAAGAAAAAATCCAATAAAAGCATTTGCGAATTCAATAGTAGATGGTTTAAAAGATTTTCTTACAATGAAGAAAAAGTTAAAGATGGCACAATACAGGCTAAACTATCACCGTCATCAGTTTCACAAAATGGAGCAATTGATCGCCGAGAATAACCAGCATAGTTTCCTGAAAGGCACCCATCTTAACGAAACCAGATAAAGGTTTAAAACAAAAAGGTAAAAGGTAATGGGTATACTGGTAGCAACAATTCGACTTCAATATCTAATACAACAGAAGTCCAATCTGGAGTATAAGATACAGTTGATTACACAGGCTAAAATGGGCTTGATGCAGTCAACAAACGAGTTGATGGCAGTTGGCAACGATTATGACCCGGATTCACCTATAGTAAAAACATTGCAGCAGCGGCAGGCGAAGATGAAAATACTTGAAGCGCAATTGGATGCGCAGATGCAGCAGTATCAAAACCAGTTAAAGGCTGTCGAAACAGAAATGGAATCAGCAAGAGGAATAATTGATAAGAATATTGAACACTCGTTTAAGTATTGATGAGTGAATAGAAGTAAGTACGATTGAGAATATGGGGCTTTCGATGTACTGATTCAGTGAATCGTGACCAGTGAACCGTGAACGGTTGTTACCTGAAGTGACTGAGTGATTAAGTGGATACAAAAATCAGTCAATGAGGCATTTAACGTAGGTGAGTCGTAGGGTGCCGTCGTTTCTACGCACCGGTTCAGTGATTAAAGGCACTAAGGGGCTAAGGCACTATGGCACTAAGTAGTTAATAAAATCAGGCAATGTGGATATTCCATGTTGCCTGATTTTTGTAACCCGCTTAATCTCTCAATCACCTGTCTTGAATTTGCTCCACGCTCACGGAGACTCGCCTAAGGAGCTCTGCTCCAGTCGGCTCGTTCCGTTCGCTATCCGGACTCGTTTCACTGTCTTACTCGCCGGCGTTAAACGGGTCTGCAACGCCGCCGCCTTCGCGTCGCCGTTTCGCCCTCTGCCGGCTCGCGCTCCGTCCGTACGCAAATCCGCTAGTGCCTTAGTAACTTCTGTTTCTGAGATCGCGCAATAAATGCGCGATGACATGGAGGAGGTGCGAGGGAAATTCAGCGTTGGCTGAATTCATGTAACCCGCTTAATCACTTAATCACCCAGTCACTTAATCACTTTTGTAACAACCGTTCACTGTTCACCGTTCACCGGTCACTGAGCCCATATATAAAAGCGGACTAGTCCGCCGGTTCACCGGTCACAGAGAGCTACTTAGTGTCTTTAATCAATAACAACTATATCAGAACTTATAATCCCGACCGCCGTGTTCGATTTTATCAATATCTTCAATCACTGTTGTTTTGATTTTCGCATCTTCTAAAGATTGAATTTCCTTTTCAATAAGTTTTTCGCCTATTGCTTTAGTTTCCGGTGAAGCGTAATCTTCCAGATATTCTTTCAACGTCAATATAGCGTTTGGATGGCAGAAATTATGAATTTGCTGTGATTTACAGATATCCATAAATCTGTCGCCTGTTCTTCCGCTTCTGTAGCAGGCTGTACAGAAACTAGGCAAATACCCTAATTCCATAAGCCATTTTATTACTTCATCCAGCGGACGTCTGTCAGAAATATCAAACTGTGCAGAATCTTCATCTTCCGGCATAGGGTTAAAATAGCCGCCGACACTTGTTTTTGACCCGCCGCTTATTTGAGAAACACCTAAGTGTAACAAGCGCGCACGAACTTCTTCGCTTTCTCTGGTTGAAATAATCATGCCGGTATAAGGTATGGCGATTCGAATACATGCAACGATTTTGGCAAAAGTATCATCATCAATGCCGTTGTCAAATACATCAGGGTCAATATCATCTGCTTTTCTTATACGCGGAACACTGACTGCGTGCGGTCCGACTCCGTAAGTTGCTTCTAAGTGTTCTGCATGCATTAACAATGCTGAGAATTCATAACGGTATAACTCTAATCCGAAAAGTACACCGATACTTACATCATCAATACCTGCCTGCATTGCTCTGTCCATAGCTTCTGTATGGTATTTGTAATTGTGTTTTGGACCTGTCGGGTGCAGGCGTTCATAAGTTTCTTTATTGTATGTTTCCTGAAACAGTATATATGTGCCAATACCTGCATCGTGCAATTTTTTGTAATTTTCGACAGTTGTTGCTGCAATATTTACGTTAACACGACGGATGGAGCCGTTTTTATGTTTTACACTGTAAATTGTTTTTATTGATTCCAGAATATATTCAATAGGATTGTTAACAGGATCTTCACCGGATTCAATGGCGAGACGTTTGTGTCCGATATCCTGCAGTGCTTCAACTTCGCGTCTTATTTCTTCCTGTGTTAGTTTTCTGCGCGGAATGTGTTTGTTTTTAGCATGATAAGGACAATATACACATCCGTTTACGCAGTAATTTGAAAGATATAGTGGCGCAAACAAAACAATTCTGTTGCCGTAATAATCTTTTTTGATTTTTTCAGCAAGTGCGAAAATCTCTTTATTCTTTTCTTCTATATCACAATCAAGTAAAACAGCGGCTTCTCTATGCGACAAACCTTTACCTAGTTTTGCTTTTTCTAATATTTTGTCTATAACTTCAATGTTATGTTTGTTTTCTTCTGCGTATTTTAAAGACGCAAGAACTTCTTCATGGTTAATAAATTCTTCAGCTATTTTTGATTTTGGATTATACATGATTAATCTCCCCTCTACAATTTATGATAATCCTGTAAAAATCAAAAGTAAAGTTATTTGCAAATCCAGCCGCTGCCGATTAAATAGCGGTCATTAATATCATAAATAACACATGCCTGTCCTGTTGTTATTGAATTAACAGGTTCATAGAATTCTATATCGGCACAGTCTCCGCAAATGCAGACATGTGCTTTTTTGTGAGACATGTTATAACGGATTTTTACAAGTGCGTCGAATTCTTTTTTTTCAAGTGGCATGGCTAAGTTTAAATCTTTAATTTTTACATTATTTTTGTAATTATCTTCTTCCCGTCCCAGATAAACAATATTTTTAGATGCATCAATATCAATTACATAAAGCGGATAAGGCGCTGCTATTCCAATACCTTTGCGCTGTCCTATAGTATATTGATAACAACCGTTGTGTTCCCCCCATTTTTTACCGGTAAGTATATCAATAAAGTCACCTCTTTTTTCCCCGAGTTTATCTATAAGATATTTTTTTGTGGTTAGAGGTTTATGTATAAAACAGATATCCTGACTTTCTTTTGATGATTTTGGCGGCAAATCATAGCGGTCAGCTATTTGTCTTACTTCTTCTTTTTTGTAATCAGACAGCGGAAAAATAGTTCTTGCAAGCTGATACTGCTTAAGACGTGAGAGAAAATACAACTGGTCTTTGTTTTCATCGTATGCCGGATATAACCTGTAAATACCGTTTTCGCATTTAATCTTTGCATAATGACCGGTTGCATAAACATCTGCATTCAATTCATCCATTGCATAATCAAATATATCACCCCATTTGATAAACTGATTGCATTTTATGCATGGATTAGGTGTTTTTCCTTCTTCATAAGACTTTTTGAAATAATCAATGACTTCGTGTTTAAATTTGTCTGTCAAGTCAAGAATTATGTGCCTGATGCCAAGTTTATCCGCAACATTTTTTGCATTCTCACAAATTACAGCGGCATTTTGGGTATTAATCATTTTACCGGTAATCCCGATAACTTCATACCCTTGCTGCTGCAAAAGCAAAGCCGCAACAGAACTGTCTACTCCGCCGCTTAATGCTACTACTGCTTTCTTCTTATCACCACTCATAATATAAAAATATCACAAATATATTTCTTGTGGTAAAATATTTTCAGGATATTAAGGAGCGAAAAAATGGAAATTAAATCAGTAATTTTAGCTGCCGGAAAAGGCACACGTATGAAATCAAATACCCCTAAAGTTTTACATAAAATTATGGAAAAACCGCTGCTGGGTTATGTTCTGGATAATGTAAAAGATATTGTTAATGAAGCTTATGTAATTGTCGGACATCACGCCGAAGAAGTAACAGATTACGTAAACTCAAACTACAGCTTTGCAAAAACAGTTCTGCAATCACCGCAGTTAGGAACAGGACATGCTGTTTCTATGGTTTGTCCATATCTTGCAAATTTTGACGGATTGGCGATAATTCTGTGCGGTGACACCCCTTTGATTACTGAAAGCACTCTTAAAAAATTCATAGAATACCACATTTCCTGCGGCTCTGACTTAACCGTAATGAGCACAATATTTGATAATCCAACAAACTATGGCAGAATTATCAGAGAAGATGACAACTCGTTAAAATGTATTGTTGAAGAGAAAGATGCAACGGCTGAACAAAAGGCAGTAAATGAAGTTAATGCCGGAATTTACTGTCTGAATTGGAAGAAAATCAAACCTGCATTTTCTCAGCTTACAAGTAATAATGCTCAGGGCGAATATTATTTAACTGATATAATTTCATGGGGCAAAAACCAGAATTTAAAAGTAAATGCTTATATCTTAGAAAATAATGAAGAAATTTACGGAATAAATTCGCGTGCCAATCTTGCAGAAGCAACACGTATAATGAATACGCGAAAACTTACATCTTTGATGGAAAACGGGGTTACAATAGTTGACCCTTCAAGCACCTGGATATCAGAAGATACTGAAATAGGCAATGATACAATTATTTATCCGTCCACCTATATAGAAGGCAAAAACAAAATTGGCAGCAATTGCAAAATAGGTCCATGTGCACATCTTCGCGGAGGTGTTGAAATTGCTGACAACTGTAAAATAGGTAACTTTGTAGAAGTCAAAAAAGCAAAAATTGACCACAACACTAATGCCGGACACTTAAGCTACATCGGTGACAGCGAAATTGGCGCCAATGTAAATATCGGTGCAGGAACAATTACTGCTAATTACAATCCATTGACAAAAGTAAAAAGCAAAACAATTCTAAAAGATAATGTAAAAATCGGCTCAAATACAGTTCTTGTCGCTCCTGTAGAAGTTCAGGAAGGTGCCAATATAGGCGCCGGAAGTGTCATAACAAAAACTATTCCGCAATGGGCTCTTGCATTAACCCGTGCGCCTTTGAGAATTATTGAAGGTTGGGTAAAGAAAAATTCATAACAATAAGCTTAATATTTCGTTACAATGTCGTACCCATAAAGCAATTTTCCGAAGAAAAAATACTTTATATATTTAAAGAGTATAAAAGGAAAAGGGCATACTATGGGATTAAGTGAAATAAATGCAAAAATTCAATTTGAAAAAGACCCGAAACTACAGGAACGTTTTGGAACTTTAGAAAATTATTTACAATTCCAACAGTTACAATTAAAACGCCAGTCAGCATGGACTTACGGTCAAACAGTCACTAATAGTATACGTGAAGGCGTCAAAGACTGGGTCAGCGGAAAAGAAAAAGACCGCGATGCTGCAGAAGCCAGATATGAAGCCGCAATGCAGGCAAGTTATGCTATGGATGCCAATTATGAAAAAGCACTTTCCGAACTCCAGACCAAATACAGAGCCTATGGCGATGATACAAGCAAATATAATGATGCGATAACTGCATATAACAATTTGAAAACTTCTAAATTTGATACTGATCTGGAAGTGAAACTCGCAAGAGATCACTTTAATGACGCAAATCAATTCTACGGAAGAATTTCATTTATGGGTTAATATTTAACGTCTTGTAACATGTCTGTTAATAGAGTGTTGATTTTTTTTCTTGATATATTATCATTTCCTTGTAGAGTGCTTACGCCAATAATCACTCAACAGTAAAGGAAAATGATATGTCAATTAACTTAAAAAACAAACAAGACATCGTAAAAGCATACGGTGCTAACGAAAAAGATACCGGTTCAGCAGCAGTTCAGGTTGCTATGATGAGTCAGAAAATTAATGAACTGACTGAACACTTGAAAAACAACCAGAAAGATTTCGCAACTAAAAGAGGTCTTTTGATGATGGTTGGTAAAAGAAAAAGATTACTCTCTTATCTTAAATCAAGAAACCTTGATGAATACAGAGAATTAATCAAGAAATTAGGTATCAGAGGTTAATTTTTAAATTTAAAAAGCTGCCTGAGGGCAGCTTTTTTAGTATAAGAGGGGAATAATGAAAACACTAAAATCAATGCGCTTACACATAGGTATATTTGGCAGAACAAATGCCGGAAAATCTACTATTGTAAACAAAATAACAGGTCAGGAAGTTTCTATAGTGTCTGAAATTGCAGGTACAACAACAGATGTTGTGGAAAAATCAATGGAACTTTTACCGGCAGGTCCTGTGACATTCCTTGATACAGCAGGTATTGATGATGAGAGTGAACTCGGCACTCAACGTATAGAAAAAACGAAAAAAATCTTAAACAGAACAGATGTTGCTGTTGTCGTCTGTGATTTTAACGGGTTCAGTGACTATGAAAAAGATCTGATTGAAGAATTAAATAATCTGAAAATTCCTAATATTGTAATTGTCAACAAACTTGACAAACAGGAAATTTCACCTGAAAAGTTAAACGAAATAGAAAAATACAGCAGTAATATAATTCTCACTTCCGCTCAGGATGACAAGGATTTTATATACAAATTCAAAGAAAATTTAGTAAAATTACTGCCTGATGATTTTGTAAATTCTCCGAAAATTGCCGGAGATTTAATACCAGCAAAAAGCACGGTGATTCTTGTAATTCCGATTGACAAAGAGGCACCTAAGGGTCGTATAATTTTGCCGCAGGTTCAAACCATTAGAGATTTACTGGATTCTGATTGTCTTTCTTATGTAGTAAAAGAAAGTGAATTAAAACAGGCGCTTGAAAATTTAAAAGAGCCGCCGGCACTTGTTATTACAGATTCTCAAGCGTTTAAACAGGTTAGTGAAATTGTACCGGATGCCATTCCGCTTACTTCTTTTTCAATACTTTTTGCACGGTTGAAAGGGGATTTACAGACATTTGTCAAAGGTGCAGAGGCAATAGAAAATCTAAAAGACGGTGATAAGGTTCTAATTCTTGAAAGCTGTACACACCACGCGATTGAAGATGACATAGGCAGGGTCAAAATTCCAAACTGGCTTAAGAAAAAAACAAGCAAAGATTTAATTATAGAAAACTATTCAGGACACGATTTCCCGAAAATAGATGATTACAGCCTGATTATCCACTGCGGCGCCTGTATGACAAACAGACGCGAAGTGTTATCGCGTATTTTAATAGCCTCACAAAAAGGTATTCCTATAACGAATTACGGAGTGACAATTTCTTATTGTTTGGGGATTCTGCCACGCGCAATAAAAATATTTGAATAATGACAAGGGGACGCGAACGGATCAGTAGGGTGCTGTCGTTTCGACACACCGGTTCAATGTGAACTGTGACCAGTGACCAGTAAACAGTGAACAGTTGTTACATTGAGCAGGCAACGCTGAATCTTCCTCGCCCCTTGTGGGGCGGACTAGTCCGCCTAATCACACCTCAGCGTTCACTGGTTTTTGTTATTTCCCTGTAGAGCCGAAACCACCTTCGCCGCGCGCGGTTGCAGTCAATTCCACAGCTACTTTTATCTCTGCCTGTTCAACCCTTGCAATTACCATTTGGGCAATGCGTTCATCAGGTTGGATTGTGTACGCTTCATTTGACAAATTAACAACAGGTACGCAAACCTCGCCTCTATAATCCTCGTCTATCGTTCCTACACAATTTATTAACGTAATCCCGTGTTTTATTGACAAGCCTGAGCGCGGGCGTACCTGTGCTTCATATCCGTGTTCAAGTTCGATTTTCAGTCCAGTTGGTATCAGTCGGCGTTCCAAAGGCTGTAATGTAACAGGTTCTGTTATCGCAGCGCATAAATCCATGCCGGCTGCCCCTTCTGTTTTATATTCGGGTACAAAACGGTTGTGTGGTAATCTTTCTATCTTCAATACGGTCATCTTTTTCCCTCCTTAGTTTAATATCTTATATCTTGTAATACAGTTGCGGCGTGATATTATAAAATCTGTGCAGCAAGGACATTTCACTTGATGCCAGAATTAATATTACGGCTATTATTATTGCAAACTTAACTTTATCATAATCATATTGTGCAATAGACTTTTTAAAAATCAAACATAATGGCAGCATCAGCGGTATAAAATATTTTCCGTTTAACCCGAGTACTACGCTGTTTCCGACCGGTGACCACATTATATAAAGACTGGTATATGTGATAATAGTACCGGCAATCAATACTGCCCAAATTAAAACTTTTTGCCATTTTTCTAATTCAAAGTCGAAATTATCTGCGCGCACTGCAAAGTACATTAAAGCAGGATATGCAATATAGGTTATCCAATCCAGTTTTGTATCCTGCCAGCCAAGAACTCCTATCATCGTAATCAAAAGCCGCGGCGTTTTTACAAAAAATGTCTTGACTAACACAAGTAAATAATCAAATGGATGCGACTTGATAAATTCAATCTGCATTGCAGAATTTGCAAAACTGTTGTTCATATCAAGACTGAGTCCTTTAGTGCAATATGACCAGAAAATAAGTCCCGCAAGCGCCAGCGATAATATTCCAATTACAGAAATAAAATAATCGCGTTTTGTTTTAAAAAGTTTTGGCGGGAGTAGAAATATCAGCGGCAAAAGCAGCACATAAGACTTTGAAAGTGCTATCAATAAGCCGAGAACCGCTGTAATAGCTATCCATTTGCTTTTTAAATCCAACTTCTGCGGCTGTGTCATCATCTTTAAAATTACAGCTATCCATAAAAAATTCAGTCCTAAAACCGCAACATCACATGTATAAGCGCCTGCAAGCGATAATGACATAGGCATCAGTGCCAGCAAAAACATCGGACATTTAAAAAACGGTGTAATTTTAAGCGCCCAAAACACAAGCAGGCAATAAGCAATTAAGTTGCTCAAACGCCCAAGATAATAAATTCCGGCAAGCGATAGCCCTGCTAATTTTCCTGCTATAACTCCGGGTAACTGGCTAATGTAACAGACAGGTGAATACAATGAAGTATTGGTAAATTGCGTAAAATCCTTATTTTCAGCATTTAGCGGAAGTTGAAAATTTCTTTTTATGTCAGAGATTCCTGTTTTTTTATCAATATTTTTTATAAACGGGACATACATTTCGTAGAATTTTGAAAGTGAAGACGGTATAACATCGCCCACTTTGCCGTCGATATTTTTCGAAACAAATTGTCCTTCTGATATCTGATAAGTTCTGAAAAAGTGCATGCCTTCATCTACCGACTGGAACGGTGGAAGAATAAATACATACAATATCCCGAAGAATAAAGCTATAAGTACAAATAGTTTTTCTATAGAAAAATCCATTATATTTTTTATCATAAATCAATTTTACTATAAAAATACAATTTTGTTTTTTAAAGGGCATATTTGCCGGCGGGATGCCATGTGTTTTTGTTTTCAGGCAAAAAAAAGCGGGATGGAGGCATCCCGCACCCTCACTCAATCTAATTTAAGTCACTTTCAATTTTTGTTAAAATTTCATCCAGTTTAGAAGAATCTTTCACTCCGCCCTGGGCAAAGTTTGGACGACCGCCGCCGTTTGCGCCGGTAAAGCGTGCTATTTCTCCTACAATCTTGCCGGCGTTAATGCCTTTTTTAACAAAACTGTCTGAAACTTTTGCGGCAACTGTTTTAGGAGATGCCAGAACTATGATGCTTTCGCCAAATTTTTGAGCCAGATATTCCATGCCGGCTTTAATTGCATCGCTGTCAAAGTTTTCAACTTTTGTGATGAACAATTTTCCGCCGTCAATATCCTGAGCTTTTGATAAGAATGATGCAAATTTTGCTCTTGCATTTTCTTCTTTTAACTGTGTAATTTGTTTTTGGTATTCTTTATTTTCTTCTGCAAGTTTTTCTACACGTTCAACGACTTCATCATAGTGAGTTTTGAACATAATAGAAAGCTTGTCAAGTTCTTTGACTTTTGCATTCATAAATTCAAATGCTGCTTTTGAAACAACTGCCTCAATACGTCTTGTACCTGCGGCTATTGCACCTTCTGAGACTATTTTAATTAAGCGTAGGTCTCTGATATTTCTGGCATGAGTACCTGCACAAAATTCTTTTGATATACAGGTTTTGCCGTCAGTTATAGAGACAACTCTTACTACATCGTCGTATTTTTCACCGAACAATGCCATTGCACCTGTAAGTTTTGCCTGTTCAATGTCCATAATATCAGTTTTGACATCATAGCCTTTTGCTATCCAGCAGTTCATAATATTTTCAACTTTTTCAAGTTCTTCAATAGTCATTGCTCTTGAGAAAGTGAAGTCAAAGCGCATTCTGTTTTCTTCAACCTGTGAACCTGCCTGATGAACTTCTTCTCCCAGAACTTTTATCAAAGCAGCCTGTAAAAGGTGGGCTGAGGTGTGATGGAGTCTTATTTCTTCACGGCGCGGAACATCAATTAATGCTTTAACTTTTTCGCCGATTGTTATTTCTCCGTTAATAACTTTTGAACGATGTACATAAAGGTTGTTAACTTTGAATGTTGTCAAAACTTCTGCCTTCAAGTTTTCGTTTTCTATTATGCCGCTGTCACCTACCTGACCGCCGCATTCAGCATAGAATGGAGTTTTGTCTAAAACAATGTCGACAAACCCGTCGCCTTCGACGGTTGCCAGAATTTTAGCATCCGCCTCATTTTCTGTGTATCCGACAAATTCAGTTGAACCGACTTCTTCTTCAATTTTGGCGTATTTCATATCGCCTGTGACACTGATTTTTTGAGTTGCGGCTTTTGCGCGGTCTTTCTGTTCCTGCATTGCTGCTTTAAAACCTTCTTCATCAACATTCAGACCGTTTTCTGCTGCAATTTCTTTTGTCAATTCAAACGGGAATCCAAAAGTATCGTAGAGTTTGAAAGCGCTTTCACCGTCAATATCTTTTTTGCCTGTGATAAATTCATCAAGCATTTTGTAACCGCGGTCAAGCGTTTTGGCAAATCTTTCTTCTTCCTTTTTAATTGTGTCAATAATTTTTGATTTGTTTTTGATTAAATCAGGATAAGCTTCGCCGTACAAATCAACAACTACATCAACAAGTTTGTACAGGAACGGCAAATCCATGCCTAAGATTTTTCCGTGTCTTAATGCGCGCCGCAGAATCATTCTCAGAACATAACTTCTGCCTTCATTACCCGGTATTACTCCGTCTGAAATAAGGAAAGTTACGCATCTTGCGTGGTCTGTGATAATTCTTAGCGAAATATCTGTTTTTTCAGATTTTTTGTAAGGAACGCCGCTCATTTCTGAAACTTTATCCAGAATTGGTTTTAAAAGATCTGTTTCAAAAGTAGATGCCACGCCCTGACATACCATGGTGATACGTTCCAGACCCATGCCTGTATCAACGTTTTTGTGTTCAAGCGGTGACTGGTTGCCTTCTTCATCCTGATAAAGTTCCGTGAATACAAGGTTCCATATTTCAACCCAGCGGTCGCATTCACATGTGTCAATACCGCAGCCGCGCGGGTCATCGCATTTGTATTGTTCACCTAAATCATAGTGAATTTCTGAGCAAGGTCCGCATGAGCCTGATGCCCCCGGAGGTCCCCAGAAATTATCTTTTTTGCCTTTTCTTTTAATTCTTTCAGCCGGTACTCCGACGCTTCGCCATATTTCATAGGCTTCATCATCGGTTTCAAATATTGTTATCCACAATCTGTCTTTATCAAGTTTCAGGACATTTGTTACAAAATCCCATGCCCACGGAATAATTTCTTTTTTGTAATAGTCGCCGAAAGAAAAATTACCTAACATTTCAAAGAATGTATGGTGTCGCGGCGTACGTCCTACATTTTCGATATCACTGTCTTTGCCGCCGGCTCTTGCGCATTTCTGGCATGAAGTTGCACGTGCCGGATCATACGGAGATTTTACTATCCCTAAAAATATCGGCAAAAATTGCAGCATGCCGGCAGTTGTTAACAGTACTGTCGGATTGTCAGGCACAAGGCTTGAACTTTCTACAATTGTGTGCTGATGTTTATCTTTAAAGTAATCTAAATATAATTTTCTTATCTCATTTCCGGTTAGCATAATCTTTTTCCTTATCCTCTTATCATTATAACAAAATTATAGCGTAAAAATAAAATTATGCGAAATTATATCAGACCTTTAAAAAATATATATGCACTTTTTAGCAATTTAGAATCATTTTTTATGCTATTAAGGCGTTCCTGAATGTAGTTGAACATTTCTTCTTTTGAAAGGACAGAGGACAAATCATTAAATATAAACAACTCGTAAGGTTCAATATTAAGAACATCTACGATATTTTCAAGTGTTTTTGCTGTTAAAAATCCATTACCTGTTTCAATGTAGCTCAAAGATGTCGGGGCTATGCCAATTGCTTCTGCAAATTTTTCCTGACTGAACCCTTTTGATTTTCGTAATTGTTGAATTCTTTTTCCAAGTTGTTGCTGTATAAATTTAGACATCAGTTCTCCTTATTAGAAATTATAAATTTATTAGAATTATCCTTCTAACAGATTAAAACTATTGACAATAGGTTTAATCTGTGATTGTATTTTATTTGTGTAGTGGTAAAATATATATTTAACGGAATTAAGAAAATAATGGATATGAAAAAACTTTTCGGAATTGACCGGAGTCATCACTCACATGACACTTTGTATATAGCCGGTATAAAAATAAAAATACTAAAATCGTCTATTAGAAATAATTCTAAACTTTACAATACGTATAAGAATGCGGAAGAAATACCTAAAGCAACAGGAATATTGCGTGATGTACAGATGGGGAATTTGACGCTTATTAAAATTTTTGATAAGTTTTGCAAAGAAAATAATCTGCAATACTGGATAGATTTTGGTACACTTTTAGGGGCTGTTCGTCATAAAGGATTTATCCCGTGGGATGATGATATTGATCTGGGCATGCTTAGAGATGATTATGAAAAACTAATTGAACTTTTGTCACAGATTGACCACCCTTATCTCAGGTTGGATTTGGCTAGAAATAAGCCGTATCAATGTTTTGTAAAGGTCCGATACAAAGGATTGCGAAAATTATTTATTGATGTTTTTCCGTATGATATGTATTATGCCAAAACAGATGCGCAAGAAAAAATTGAACTGCATAATAAAATTACCAAATTGGTTAAAAAATTGAAGTATACATCAAATGTTATAAAGGACAAATACGTACTAAGAGAAAAGTTTAAAACAATTACGCAGCATGAAATACTACAGGACAGAGTTTGCCGTAAAGTAAACAAACCGTCAATTTTCTGGGCAATAGATTTTCCTCATGATCGCTGGAAAAACAGAGTTTATGACTGGGAAAATATTTTTCCTGTTAAGAAAATACCTTTTGAAGATACAGAAGTATTCTGTCCGAACAATCCTGATTTTGTTCTTAAAAATGTATATGGTGATTATATGAAAATACCTGAAAGAATTTACCCGGGGCATGTAAATATCTCCGGAGTTACAGAAGAAGATTTAAAAATAATAAGAGATTTTATAAAGGAGGCAAATGTATGAAAACTGTTTTAACCTACGGGACATTTGATCTTCTGCATTACGGACACATAAATCTTTTGAAAAGGGCTAAAGCTCTCGGTGACTACTTGATTGTGGGATGTTCTACTGACGAATTTAATGCAATAAAAAATAAGCATTCATTCTATACCTTTGAAAACAGAAAACGAGTTTTAGAAGCAATAAAATATGTTGACCTTGTAATTCCGGAAAATGATTGGGAGCAAAAAAGAAAAGATATTCAAAAGTACGGTGTTGATGTATTTGTCATGGGTGATGATTGGCAAAATAAATTTGATAATCTTTCTGATTTGTGTGAAGTTGTATATTTGACACGCACTCCTGATATTTCTACAACAATGGTGAAATCTTATATTGACCGCCGTGATGCAGTTGTTAACAATTCTTGATTTAAACTTTGTTTTAATTGACAGTCCCTTTTGAAGTTTTATAATGAATTTAAAGCTTTAGGGTAGTTTAAGAGGGAATTAAAAATGACTGAAAAACGTAATATAATTTGTATGAAATGGGGAACAAAATTCGGACCTGAATACGTTAATAGACTATTCAAAATGGTAGAAAAGAATCTTACACTCCCTCATCGTTTTGTGTGTTTTACAGACAATGCAGAAGGACTTGACCCTAAAATTGAAGTCCGTCCGATACCTGATTTTCCTATAGACCCAAGTGTTCCAGACAGAGGCTGGAAAAAATTGACAGTGTTTTCTGAAAAATTAGCTGATTTAGAAGGACAGGCAATATTTCTTGATTTGGATATTGTAATCCGCGACAATATAAATTGTTTTTTTGAAGAAGAAGGTGAATTCTTAATAGTAAAAGACTGGGATTTTCCAAAAGACATCATCGGTAATTCTTCAGTATTTAGATTTGAAGTCGGCAAGCATCAGGATGTGTTAGACAATTTCTTTAAAATAGGAAAAGATATTAGAAATTTCTATAAAAATGAACAGGCATATTTGTCATATGAAATGCATAGAAAAGGTATTTTGAAATATTGGAACAAGGACTGGTGTGTAAGTTTCAAGCGCCAGTGTCTGCAGAAATTCCCGATGAATTATTTCAAAATGCCAAAAGATCCACAGCAGGCGAAAATCATAGTGTTCCATGGACGTCCTACTCCTATGCAGGCATATAAAGGGTTCTTTGGAAAAATGGGCTTGCGTTATGTAAAACCTACAAAATGGCTTGAAAAATACTGGTAATCTGTAAATTTGGAGAGCTTTATGGATAGAATTAATATATGTGTTTCTACTGATGATAATTACAGCAAATATGCAGGTGTGGTAATAGCTTCGGCACTTAGTCATGCCGCAGAGGATGATGATTTGCATGTCTATATTCTTGACGGCGGTGTCAGTGAAGAGAACAGAGAAAAGATATTAGCCCTCAAAAGTCTTCATAAATGTGAAATAAATTTTGTGGACATTGACGAAAAATTATTTGACCTGTATAAGAATGTAAAAACGCATAGTTATATATCACTGCCTGCATATTATAGATTAAAACTCGCAAGTATTTTACCTGAAATTGATAAAATAATATATTTTGACTGTGATGTTGTTGTGAATTCCAGTTTGAAAGATTTGTTCAACTATGACTTGAATGGAAACCCGATTGGCGGAGTTTTGGATATCAAAAACAGAAAAGTAAAATTGGAAAACGAGACTTATGTAAATTCCGGCATGCTGGTATTTGATCTGGAACGAATTAGAGAGGAAAATATAGAGCAGGAATTGTATGAGTATACGCGGGACAATTTTGACAAAATTGTAATGGGTGACCAGCAGATAATTAATGAAGTTTTGGAGGGTCGAATACAAGTATTGCCGGATGAATGGAATGTACAGACGAGTAATTTTGTAAATCGTTCAAGTTATACGAAACATCCGCGCGTAATACATTATGTAAGCCGTCAGAAACCGTGGATATATGGAAGTTGGAATTATTTTAAGAGATATTATTTTGAGAATTTGCAGCAGACGCCGTGGAGATTATCGGAGGATGAAAAATTTCGCTGGTACGTGTTGAATGAGATAGTATCAATAATGAAATATGTAAAATATCGTCCACTGTTTATTTTGCGTCCTCGATACTGGTATGCATTGTGGCAGACATATGTTGCGAATAGATAATATTTGTTAATTTTTAAAGATGATGCGAATTTTTTTGCGAAAACATATTGCGTGAAAAAATGTTTATGCTAGTATAGAATTATGAGGGATAAATACAGATACCCCACACTAATCCAAATCTGATTGTCCCTCTGGATCCATAAAAAGCGAAAATCGAATAGAATTAAGCCCTGGTAGCTCAGCTGGATAGAGCAACCGCCTTCTAAGCGGTAGGTCATGCGTTCGAATCGCATCCAGGGTAAATAATAATAGGACAGAATAAATTCTGTCCTATTATTATTTGCATTGGTATAGATTCAAACGCGTATGTGCGTTCGGAGGATTTTGGCAAGTGCGCCGTGTGAGCACAGCGAACCCAGCACGTCCTAATGAGAAAGTCTACGAAACGATAAAATTGCTATGCAATTTTAGAGTTGAGTACTAGACTTTCGAATTGCCAATAATCCGATTAATCGCATCCAGGGTAGATAAGACAGGATGACTTTTGTTATCCTGTCTTATTTATTATGGATATCGATGAGAACGCCCTGCGCGTTCGAGCGGATTTCCGTACGGACGACACGAGCGCAAGCGAGTTAGTCCGGATAGCGAGGATATTGAGCCTGCTAAGCCGTCAGGCTTAAAGGCGAAACTATTCGAGCGTGGAGGAAATCCAAGACAATCGCATCCAGGGTATTTTTTATTGCAAAATTGCTGTAGCTCAGCGGGATAAAGCATCTGCACATCTAAAGAGGGTCCCGCGTTCGAATCGCGGCAGGCGTATTTTTTTGTGCAAAAAATCGTCAGAGTCGCAAAAAAGTTGCAAATTATTTTTGAATGACATTTAAGTCGTAACCTCTTTTGTGTAGCGAGTTTTAAGGTTTGTGAAATTGTTTTTGTATGTATTTATACTTGACAAGTTGAAAAATGCGACAGCGGACGCCGTAGCTACTCCATTTTAGACCATAAAGAAATGATGTGGAAAGACTTTAAAATAAAAATACCCGCTTAAAATAAGCGAGTATAAATATGATTGCAATATACAAATTTTTATTATATCCCAAATCTCACAATTTTTTCTTGTGCTTCAACAGTTGTATTTACTATGTTATTCAAGAGATTGACACACTTGTCATTAACTTCGGGTAATAAGTGAGTGTATAAGTCCATCGTCATTGTTATAGAAGCATGTCCTAATTGACTTTGAACATATTTCATTTGTGCCCCGTTAGCAAGAAGCAAGCTTGCGTATGTGTGTCTGAGGTCATGGAATCTTATTTCATCAATACCTGCACGCTTTAGAGCAGGTTTAAATCTTCTTTTTAGCATATTATTAGCGTCAAAGTGCAAGCCTTCACTATTAGGAAAAACTAAATCTAAATCACTATGAGGACAAGCTAAACGCCATTCTTTAAGGACTTTCGCTAATTCATTTGACATATCTACATACCTGATTTTATTTGTCTTTGGTGTTCCCACGCGGTCATGAGTATAATTTTTATCAACCTTGATTTTACCTTTTATCCAATTTATTGAGCTCCAGGTTAATCCCAAAAGCTCACCCTGTCTCATTCCTGTAAATAATGCGGTGAATAATAACGGATAAAAATCAGGGATAAATTTTTTTAGTTTTAGAAAGTAGTGCTTGAACTTCTTCTGTACACAGAGCACGAATCTTTTTATTCTTAACTTCTTTGAGCGATTTTACACGAGCAAGCGGGTCTCTTACCGCAATATCGCTGTCAATCATAAAATTATAAATCGCACTTATGAATTTAACGTATTTTAATACAATAGTTTGTTATTGATATTTCTTAAATTATTATTTATGTTGTAAAGATTGTTATTCATTTGTATTTGATTTACTGCATTTATTGAATTTTGTATTGTTTGCTGTCTTAACATATTTTCTTGTACTTCAAGCTGCCTATCCTGTGCGGTTTTATTAATTTCTCTATTAGTTAAATTTATAAGACAAGCATTTTGCTCAGAAGCAGGATATGACATACAAACATCATAACTATTTTTAAATTCCGCTTTTCTTGCAAGCCAGTAATTTGTAAAAGGCACAACTTCCGCATACCACTTTTTACTCATATTATTAATCATATTTTGCGGTATAGGTTCAATTCTTGCATTTACCGGGGCAATTTGTTTCCAATGAATTTCAAACTTATTCTGAACTTTTTCCGGCAGCACGAATTTTGCCCGAGGAATTTCTATTGTACTTTCTTCTTTGTTGTACTTAATTACTAGCTTTACTTTTGTACCTTCTTCACCGCGAATTAAATTTGTAACTTGATTAATATCAAGTTTTTTAACTTTCCGGTCATTTACAGAAATTATTTCAGCACCTTCGGGTAATCCATACTTTAAGGCCATAGAATTTGGAAATGTTTTCAAAACAAAAACTTTTTTATTATACGGGTCTTTTACAAGATTTGTACCTATACCGCAAATAGAAGTTTGTGCAAAGACAAAACTTTGCGAAATTACAACTATTAAAACAAGAAAAATTAATGCCTTTCTCATATTTACCTTTCTTAACCACGCATAGTATTAGTCTTTAAAATCTCGATATACAAAAGATTAACACATATAAACGCACGTTCAGTTTGTTCCATTGATTTTATATTACCACGAAAATTGCAATATGAGTAAAAAAGATTTACAAAAGTTTGGTAAGAGATTAAAATTTCTAAGGCTTGATAAAGAATTAACTCAGCTTGAACTTGCTGAAATTCTTGATATGTCCCCCAATTTTATCGGAATGATTGAACGCGGAGAAAGAAATACAACTGTTGAAAATGTGTTTAAAATCGCAAGAGCCTTAGGAATTAAACCTTCTACTTTATTTGATGAACTTTAGGTCTGCAAAATGTTTATCGCTTTTTGTAGCTTTTTGTTTAATGTTCTGAAAAGTATGTAATAATCGTCTTTGTCTTTATTGAGTTGTAATTCTTCATCAATAATCTCTGAATCACTAGCAAGGGCGCCTAACTTAATGAACACTTGTAAATCGTATAAAATCATTCTTGCGTTTGATAGTTTGTTTTCTAATAAATTTAATGCGTTTTTATCGCACATAAAAATTAACTCCTTTGTATTGGTATGCGTATATCTAGCTGTTTTATAGAATCATTTTACGGTGTCTCGATTATTTTGTGCACCCAGTTTATTTTTATGAGTAGTAAATATGAGTAGCAACATTGGAAGTTAATCAAAGAGCAAATGTTCAATTCTGTGAATAAGATTTACTGCTTGTTTTAATGCAAAATAATATTCTAAGTTATCTTGCATTTTTAATTCATCATCACATATATATAAGAATCCGAGGCTAATGCCCCAACCCTTGTTAAACACTTAACCTCTAATAAAATGAGACCAACCTCTTGCATTATTTTTCCCTGTGCCACATTAACTTCTACCATTCTTCCTCCTTTAAAATCGCAAAGAATCAATTTTATCGAGAAAGAAATCAAGTAAACGCATACAGTTAGAAATGTTTGCAAAAGTTAGTCAAGTTATATGTTTAATTTTTCTTTATAAAAAACAAGAATATTAATTTTCGATTATAATATTAACAGAGGTAATACATGGAATTAATAGATAAACTTTCTCAAAAATTTAATAGTGGACAGTATGATAATTTTATTACAGAAATAAATTTGCCATACTTTAAAAATATTAAGGTAGGTACAAAAATTAATTTTACATTCCCTCTCACTGTTTTAATTGGGCAAAATGGATGCGGTAAAAGTTCATGTTTACAAGCTATAAAAGGATGCCCAAGAGGAAATATGCCAAGTGAGTATTGGTTTTCAACACCAATTGATGAAATTAAAGAGAAAAATGTTTCAGCATACTATGACAAAATTACAAAAGTATGGCCTACAATTTTTTATAGATATAAAAAAGCAAATGAAGAATATCAAGTCTTGTACCAGGCTGTTTATAGAAAGGACAACCCAGATTATTGGGAAGCTCGTATTCCTGTAAAAGCTTATGGAATGACTAACACAAAAAGACATGATAACATTGTAAAAGATGTAATATATTTGGATTTTAGAGGTGAATTAAGTGCTTTCGATAAATATTTTTATTTTGGAGAAAAGCATACAAAGAAAAACATAAAAGCAAATAAAAAACAAGATTATTTGAGAATTCAGGGACAAAAATTAAAAAAAGTTTTTGAGCAGTCAAAAAGGTATATTGTTCCTCGTTCAGACAAAAAACGTTTTTACAACGAGCTACCTGTCGAATTTTCAAAAGAAGTTTTGAATCATATAAACAAAATTCTAGGGAAAGATTATAAAAGTGCTAAATTGGTATACCATCATTTATTCGAGAGTTATGGAGCTTCTATTTTATTTAAAACTTCAAATATGAATTACTCTGAAGCATTTGCAGGTAGTGGAGAAATGTCAGCGTCAATACTTGTATATAATGTACTTAATGCACAAAAAGATTCTTTGATATTATTAGATGAGCCCGAAGTTTCTCTACACCCATTAGCACAAGAAAAATTAAGAGAATTCTTGTTGGAACAAGCTCTCGCAAAGAATTTACAAATAATTGTTTCTACACATTCCCCAAGTTTTGTTAATGGATTACCTAAAGAAGCTATAAAAGTATTCAGAGAAGACTCGGATGGCTCTTTTGAAGTTTTACAGAACATGTCTTGTGAATCTGCTTTTAATATCGTTGGCTTTAAATTTTCTACATCAAAAAATATTTTAGTTGAAGATATTTTAGCAAAAAAAATTTTAGAAGCTGTAATTAAAAAATATAGTGGTGAAAACCCAGCTCTTGAAAATATAGAAATAAATTTTAATCCAGGAGGTGCTGAGGAATTATATAAAGATGCAGAGCGTATAATTAGATGTGGGGCAAATGTTTCAAACAATACTTATATTGTTTTGGATGGTGATAAATATAGGGAAGATTTTCAAGATTATAATCAATGGGTACAATCTGATATAACATTACAAAATATAAATGAACATATAAAAAATGTTACTAATATATCAGATTCTAAAATTTTCCCAGCAGATTCTAATCAAAGCAATGATGTATCAATAAAACAAAGAAAAGAGTTTATTGACTACGGAAGAAACAATATAATGTATATGTTAAGAATTGAGCCTGAGAAAATTATATGGGATGAAAATGTATGCAAGCAATGTCTTGAATACTCTGGAGTGTTTGATATTGAACAAACACAGCAAATGATTACTAATGAACAAAGTTACAAACAAAAGTTTAAAATTTTATCAGAAAAATCTGGTATCAATGTGAGTGAATTAGAATCTAATTTTGTAAAACGCTGGATAAATTCTGATAACGGTAGCATTTCACAAATAAAAGTAACGATTTTAGATAAAATAGTCTAGTCTTTCACTTTATGTGTTAAAATTTCTATAGAGGGCAAAACATGTCAAAGAAAAAAATTAAAGTTTTTGATTTTTTTTCTGGTTGCGGAGGAACTGCACAAGGTTTCAAGCAAGCTGGTCTTGACATTGTTGTAGGTATAGATAATGACAAAGATGCTTCAGAAACATATAAATACAATATTAAGCCCGAACTATTTATAAATGACGATATTAGACAAATAAAGACAGATTCTATAAGTGCTTATGTTAATAAGTATAAAAAAAATAGTTATATTTTATTTTGTGGTTGTGCACCATGTCAGCCATTTTCTAGTCAAAACAAAAAAAGATTTTCAAAAGATGATAAACGTTTTTCTCTTTTAGATGAGTTTTCAAGATTCGTTGAAAGGCATGAACCAGATTTTATATTTTTTGAAAATGTTCCTGGTATGAAAAAACTCAAGCCAAAAGAATCACCATTATATAAATTTGAGAAGAAATTAAAAATAATGGGATACAATGTTTGCGGTCCTCAAATAGTCTGTGCTGAAGAATATGGTGTTCCTCAAAAGAGAAGACGTTTAATATTGATTGCAAGTAAATTAGGTAAAATAAATTTCCCAGAAGCAACACATGGTCCAGATTGTGAACAGGATTATATTACAGTAAGAGAGGCTATTTATTTCTTACCAAAACTTGCTGCAGGTCAAGAAAGTAAGCAATATTTAAATCATAAAGCTGCAAAATTATCAGATATTAATTTAAAAAGACTAAAAGTTATTAATGAAGGCGAAAGTATATCAAAGTGTATTGGAGACTTATCATTGCAATGTCATATAAATCATAAAGGGCATAGTGATGTTTATGGACGTTTAAAGTGGGATGAACCATCAGTCACTTTAACCACGAAATGTACAAGTTTCTCAAATGGAAGATTTGGGCATCCAGAGCAGGATAGGGCATTAACGCCTCGCGAGGCTGCTTGTCTTCAATCTTTCCCATTAGATTTTGAATTTAAAGGGTCTGGAGTGACTTCCTGGGGAAAACAAGTGGGAAATGCTGTGCCTGTAAAATTGGCGGAAGCATTTGGATTGAACTATAAGAATTATATTAAATAAATTATTTACGTTCCTTCTTTTAAAACTTCCAAATACTCTTTATACGCAAAAGTTCTATTTCTGCTTTGAGTTGAAGTTTGTTCAAGGACACCGATACTAGTCAGGTCTTTGACTATGCTTGACATTGTGTTAAATGCTATATCAAGCTCTCTGGCTGTTTTTTGAATTTCAATAATAGGATTTGATTCTAAGTATTCAAATACTCGCATAGCATTTTTAGCTTTGCGTCCCAAGCCTTTGATTTTCAGACAATAGTTATCATGCAGAGAAGTTAATTTATCAATCGTTTCAACGGCGTCTTTTGCTGATTCATAAACGGCTTCCAAGAAAAATTTAATCCATTGTTCATAGTTACCTTTTGAACGCACTTCATTCATTCTGTCATAATATTCAATCCTATTCTTTTTCAAGAAATAAGAAATATACAATGCAGGTGTGCTTAAAACTTTATTTTTCATTAAAAATAAAGTAATCAAAAGTCGCCCGATTCTACCGTTACCGTCTAAAAACGGGTGAATAGTTTCAAATTGATAATGAATTAAGCCTGCTCTAATTAAAACATCAAGTTCATCATCAGCATTAATATATTTTTCTAAATCAGACATTGCTTGAATCATATCTTCAACAGATGGTGGAATATAGCGGGCATTTTGCAAATTACACCCTGTGGCACCTATCCAGTTTTGAGAATGCCTGAATTCACCGGGACTTTTATTTTGTCCTCTAACTCCCGATAATAAAACTTCATGTGCTTCTTTTATTAGGCGATTACACAATGGTAATTCTTTCAATCTATTAATTGCATAATCAGTTGCTTTTATGTAGTTTACAACATCTCCGACAGGTCTGTTTGTGTTTTCTTCCAAGCACGGGTCTAGTACATCTTCTAAAGTAGCCTGAGTCCCTTCAATTTGTGAGGACATAAGAGCTTCTTTTCTCACATACATAGAAATAAATAAATGAATATTAGGAATTCTGCTTGAAATTCCTTCAAGTAATGCAAGCTGCTTATTAGCTTTTACTAATAAATCTACAATATCTTTATCAAGTTCTATTGGCGGATTAGGCGGCAAAACTGATGGTATAAATGATTTATAAGCCATTTCTCCTGATAAATTATTTTTGTATGTTCCTGCTCTATTATTCATCGCAACTCCGAAATTGAAATAACATGTTTATTATAGCACCTTTATTTCAATTTAACAACTCAAATTGAAATAAAACTAAATAATTTGTTACAGTATTTCAATCTCGTATCTAGTAGAACGGAATTTCGTCAAAAATACAGAATTTTCCTGTGTCTCCGATTAAAGGAGGCTAAATAGGGAATTTATCCCTCCGCCACTTGCGTTCGAGCGGATTTCCGTACGGACGCCACGAGCGCAAGCGAGTTAGTCCAGATAGCGAGGATTTTGGCAAGTGCGTCGTGTGAGAACAGCGCACCCAGCGCGTCCTAATGTGAAAGTCTACAAAACGATAAAATTGCTTAATAAAACTCAACAATATGTCTGGAATATTAAAGTAAATCTAAAAAAAGCCGTTTTGATAAACAGAACCCAACGTGTGAGGAGGTTTAATGTCAGATCCAATCCAAATATCAATGTACATCCAGAGTCTGGGCTTAAGCGGCAAAGAAGCTGAAACCAAACGTGCGGAATTGGAAAAGTTGTCCGATGCCGAACTTACTGCATTGATTACCGGAAAACCCTCACAAACCTTTGCCCCCTA
>CALUQX010000018.1 GCA_944323045.1 Candidatus Gastranaerophilales bacterium
AATTCTTCTGTCACATTTCTTTCTCTTTTGGTTGCGAGGCAAAAGAGAAAGAAACGCGACGCCAAAGAAAGAGAAAAGCGCGAGTGAGCGGAAGGCGGAGGCTTGACGGCAAAATGGCTTTGCCATTGCTGACGTCAACCGAAGACCTGCTATACGCGAACGAGCAAGACACACGCGTTTAAAATGTTCGAGTCATCAGGAACTACGTTCCCGAACCCTCCTTCTTTTTAAAATCAGGCAATGTAAAATATCCACATTGCCTGATTAATTGTAAATACTTTACTCACCGTACTCACTGCACTCCCTTTACTCACCCCAGTAAGAGGCAGAGCCTCTTACTGGGCAAGACAAACCGCTAGTCTGTAGCTGCTGCTGCGGCCGTAGGTGTTCCAGCCCGTGTTGGTAGAGTGGAAGCGGCGGTGGTACGCGGTGCCGCTACTGTACTCCTCAGACCAAACAGTGAACGAACTAGAGCCTGTACCTCTTGCTGAGAGGAATTGAGAGGCTTTCTCTGTGTTCATTGCCTTCTCTGTTGGATTTGTATTTCCTGATGACTTTATTGAGGAACCATCATATATATATTCAGCTAGTTTGGTTAGCTGGTCTTGGCTTGGCATTTTACTAACTCCGCCGCACTTTGCTACTGCACCTGCCCAGTAGTCAATGTTAAAACTACATTCACTTATTCCTAAATCTCCCTTTTGTTCTTCACATTGTTCTTTGGTTAATGGGCTATACCCTGTTCCTGGGGCTAGTATCTTACTTATACACATGTCGCCTACCAAGTCCGATTTTATCAAGCAATCAAGCGGTTTGACATTGCCATTCACATTGATGTCTTTGCCCAATATATTCGGATTCTTGTAACCTGACACATCATATATTATAGCCATACTCTCTGCTGAGGCGGCAAACTGGTTATTATATGGGTCTTGTGTTGTATTTGGATTATAAGAAATTAGAGCATTAACGCCATTCGCAAACTGTACGCCAACTGTGCCGGTGCCCCAGTCCTCTTTTGTCAATTGTGCTAAATCAGTTTCTGTATCATAGACAATATTGTTTGCTGTTGTTATTGTTTTTGCAAAACATTTTGTTAATTCATTACTATTGCATATTTTTGTTATTTTAATCTTATTTTTTAATTCATTTACAAAGTCTATTGTTGAAGAATAACCGGCTAGTTTTTCTTCTGTGTTCATTTGTCTTGTGGCGACTTCAAGGCGTTTTTCAAAGACATCTTTTGCGGTTGCCCATGCCTTTTCGTTGTAGTTATTAACGAGGCTTGGTATTGTTATCGCCGCTACTACGCCGATGATGGCGAGGGTGATTAAGACCTCTGCCAAAGTAAATGCGGCTTTTGGAAAAGTGACTAAGTGAGTGAAGTGAGTACGGTGAGTGCCCTTGCTTCTTGAATGTGTCTGAGCGGTTGATTCATTGTTTTTTAAAATCATGTTTATATTCTCCTTTTGTAGTACTACGTTTATTTTTTAACAATAAAATGTAGTAATATAACATATTTTTTGCGAATAAGTCAATATGCTACTCCATTTATTAAACAATTTCTTGTAATAGCATGTTTAATAAAGGGATACATAATGGCAAAACTACGTGAATTATTTGGCAGACGACTCGAAGAATTATTAAAAAAACACAAAATGAAACAATGTGAACTTGCGGATAAGCTTGATATTGACCCGCAAAGTATTAGCCGCATGATTGCAGGCAAACACTTTCCAAAAGAAGAAAATATAGAAAAAATGATTACTGCATTTAATATTCAACCCGAAGAACTCTTTACATTTTCCCATGTTGCGGATGACAAGGAGCTTATAGCTGATATCAACCGCCTAATCTCTAATGCGCCGAGTTCTAAAATCCGTATGGCTCACAAAATTATTACCGCACTCTTTGAATAAGTTTATCAATATATTCCCGCGTCAGGCGGCGAACCTCGTTATCCACAGCAAAAATCTCATCTATTGTCGGATGTTCAATAACTTTATGTTGAGACATCATTTCTGCAGTTATTTCATATATATTATAAAGTTTTATTTTGCCGTCAAGAAATGCAAAAACAGCCTCTTCATTAGCTGCATTCAGACAAACTGTTGCGGTTCCGCCGGTTTTGCCTGCCTGATATGCGAGTTTTACACAAGGAAATTTTTCAAAATCCGGCTTTTCAAAATCCAACCGCGCTATTTCTGCAAAACTAAAACTTTTTGATTTAATCCCCTCAAAGCGTTCAGGATAAGTTATAGCATACTGTATCGGGATGTGCATACTTGGCAGCCCGAGCTGGGCAATAACACTTCCGTCAACATACTCAATAGCAGAATGCACAACACTCTGGGGATGTACAACAACATCAATTTTATTGTAGTCAAATCCGAAAAGGTGATGTGCCTCAATAATTTCTAATCCTTTATTCATCAAAGTTGCGCTGTCTACAGTGATTTTTTTGCCCATATGCCAGCGCGGATGAGCGAGTGCCTGTTCAACCGTCGCGTTTTTCATATCTGCAACACTTTTGTGCAAGAAAGGACCGCCCGATGCCGTAATTATAAGTTTTTCAACCTGAGTAATATCTTTTATGCACTGATGAATTGCGCAGTGTTCACTGTCAACCGGAACAATTTTCACTCCGTTTTCTTTTGCTTTTTTCATGACAATATCACCTGCCATAACAAGTGTTTCTTTGTTTGCAAGTGCGATATCAATCCCGTTTTCTATAGCTTTTAATGTGGGTTTTAGTCCAATTTTACCGGAAACAGCAACAAGTATAATATCGTTTTCTTTGTTTGAACAAATTTCTTCTAAGCTTTCTACAGTTTTTATTCCAGTAACAGAAACAGGTGTTGCCGCATAAATGAATCTGGGGTTAAATTTTTCAGCCTGCTGCTTTAATAATTCTGTGTTTGAGCCGCCTGCAAGTGCAATGATTTCAAATTTATCCTGCAGTTTTTCAATAACTTCCAGCGCCTGAGTGCCGATAGAACCGGTTGAACCAATTATACTTATTTTTCTCTTCTTTGTTTCCATAGGAATATTATATAATAAACAAAAATAAGCGTAATAAAATAAATAGTTCCGTTTCGCATATCAGTTTCTGCCGCTTGTTTTATTTATTTCTTATTTGTGTTATGATATCCATGAAAGATTACACTAACATAAGGAAGTAAAAATATGACTACACAAACTCGCGAAGCAGGTTCTGCTATTGAACAAATCAGACAAACAAGAATTCAAAAACTTGCTGATCTCGCTGATAAAGGGGTTAACCCTTATCCGTATAAATTCGACAAAACTGCTTCAGCTAAAGAATTACAGGAAAAATATAAAGACTTGCCTGCCGGCGAAGAAACAACTGATGTTTATTCTGTTGCCGGTCGTGTTATGGCTATCCGCAACACAGGAATGTTTATTGATTTGATGGATGATACAGCTAAAATCCAGATATTTTCTCACAAAGAAAATCTGCCGGAAGAACAATTAAAAATTCTAAAACTCGTAGATATCGGTGATATAGTAGGGTTTACCGGTACAATCAGAAGAACACCGCGCGGAGAGTTGTCTATTAAGTCAACTGATTTGAAATTATTATCAAAAGCCCTTCTCCCTTTACCGGAAAAGCATCATGGATTAACAGATGTTGAAATTCGTTATCGTCAAAGATATGTTGACTTAATCGTTAACGAAGATGTTCGCGATACCTTCCGCAAAAGAAGTCTTATTATTCAAAAAATCAGAGAATTTTTGGCAAAAGAAGGTTATCTGGAAGTAGAAACACCTATTTTGCAGACTATGGCATCCGGTGCAAATGCAAGACCATTCACAACTCATCATAATGCATTGGAAATGGATTTGACTCTCAGAATCGCTCTTGAATTATATCTGAAAAGATTGATTGTAGGCGGCGTTTCTGAACGCGTTTATGAAATAGGAAAATGTTTCCGCAACGAAGGTATTGACACCCGTCACAATCCGGAATTCACAATGATAGAATTGTATCAGGCATATGCAGATTACAATGATATGATGACTCTGACAGAAAATATGGTTGCATATGTTGCGCAAGAAGTTCTTGGTACAACTAAGATTCAATACGGTGAGCACGAAATTGATTTGACACCGCCTTGGGACAGAAAAACAATGATAGGGGCTATCAAAGATGCAACAGGTATTGATTTTCTTGAGATTTACAGTGCAAAGCAAGCAATTGAAACAGCAAGACGTCTTCATGTTCCTGTAGAAGATAATATGAACTGGGGTCAGGTTGTTGACGCTGTGTTTGAAGAAAAAGTTGAACCTGGATTGATTCAGCCTTGTCACATCATTGACTATCCTCGTGAGATTTCTCCGCTGGCAAAAGTTCACAGAGATAACGACCGTTTGACAGAACGTTTTGAAACACGTGTTAACGGCTGGGAAATAGCAAATGCATTTTCTGAATTGACAGATCCGATAGACCAGAGAATGCGTTTTGAAGCACAGGCAAAAGCCAAAGCCGAAGGTGATGAAGAGGCTATGGATATTGATGAAGACTTTATCAATGCGCTTGAATACGGTATGCCACCGACAGGCGGTATGGGAATGGGAATAGACAGACTTGTGATGTTGTTAAC
This sequence comes from Candidatus Gastranaerophilales bacterium, assembly GCA_944323045.1. Taxonomy (GTDB): domain Bacteria; phylum Cyanobacteriota; class Vampirovibrionia; order Gastranaerophilales; family Gastranaerophilaceae; genus CALUVH01. Next base: position 4,626 of record CALUQX010000018.1, read on the forward strand.
AAATTCACCGTCAATAAGAGATGTAATAGCATTCCCTACAATGAGAAATAAGGATTAATAAAGAGCGGGCGGGGTTAAAACCCCGCCCGCATAATTATTTCACTAACCAATATCAGCCCGCAATTTCCGCAAGCCGTAGAGGTTGCGGGAACTCTCATTAAAGGGAATAGTGGAATAAGGGAGACGGGAATAAGTTCACAGTAGGGTGCCGTCGTTTCGACGAACCGGTTCGCTGTGAATTGTGAACGGTGACCAGTGAACGGTTGTTACAAAAGTGATTAAGTGACTGAGTGATTAAGTGATTAAGCGGGTTACATGAATCAGCCAACGCCAACTTTTCCTCGCCCCTTGAGGGAGAGGATAGTTTGACTTAACGAACGGTAGTGAGTTTAGTCATAACTTGGTGAGGGGTCAAATAATGCGTACAAAAAGAGTCGTAGGGTGCTGTCGTTTCGACGCACCGGTACTCTGTGAATTGTGAACGGTGAACCGTGAACGGTTGTTTTTGAAAAAGACGTTAAGACGTTAGGACGTTGAGACGTTAAGTCCGTTAATAAAAATCAGGCAACGCCTACATATTACATTGCCTGATAAAATGTAAACTCTTAATCACTTAATCACTTCAAGTAACAACTATTCACTGGTCACCGTTCACAGGTCACTGATTATCTTATTCACCTACATTAAAAAAAACTTTAACCTTTTGTATCAACTTCACCACTAATTTTACTATTGAAAATGATTCGTCTTCTGGGATTTTGGGGGCTTTTTGGAAATCTAAAATATCGTATTCGGGTCGTTTGGCAAAAATGCTTTCATATTGCTGCTTTTTCTTTTCCTGTTCACCGACGTCCCGCTCCATATAACCAAGGTTGCCTCCGCTGCCGCCGTCGTTTTGCGTATTCGCCGCCGCCTTGATTATAGGTTTTGTGCTTAATACATTTACATCAAAACTCATTTTTCTTTTCAGTACGTTGCTTTACAACTGCGTACCGCCTTTCTATATTTTTTCCCTATATATATAAAGTATTTTTTCATGAAGAAATGTTACAATTTTAAAGAGATTTTAATAAAAATTTACAATTTATTATTTGTATCCGAACACTAACACAGACTGACATTTAAACCCCACCTCAAACAGGTCGCGTTTTCTTATTGCATGCCGGATATCAGGTTTACTCTCAGAAGAATCAGGGACAAGTGTTAATTTCGCAATTTTATCTGCAGCATTGTAATCAATTTTTATCCGGTCATAATACGCAAGTTTATCTGCCGCAAGTCCGTCCGCCAGTTTGACTATGCCGCCAAGACGTTTCACGCGTTTTCGGTCTTCTTTGTCCAGTTCGCGGTATATTTCGTGTTCAGATTTATCTGGCAGGCTGCCTCTGTGATATCTGCAAATACAACCGATAATTTTTAATTCATGGTAGTCAAATCCGGTCAGTCCCTCATCCAGAATCATTTTCAGGCTGTATTTGTTGTGTCCCTTAGACCCCATATAATACCCGATATCATGCAGCAATGCGGCAGCTTTCAGATATGACAAGTCTTCTGGAGGCATTTCGTGAATTTTTTTACTTGCCTCATAAAATAACATTATAGCAAGTCTTTGCACCTCTTGCGAATGCGCGATTTTGCCATTATATTTTCTCAACATTTCCTGTGGATTTAGTTTTGTCATAAAAAAAATTTATCAAAAAAAAAATTCATAAGCAATTTTTTATGCTATAATAAAAATTGTACAGGTAGAGATTATGGGTGAGAGTTCTAATATAGAGAATACAGGTTTTAACTTTTCCGAAGAAATGCTGGATGAAATTCAGAAAAACATCCAGAGTATTATTGAAGGATTTGACGTGCCTGATGCCAATAAGACGGATGTCATCAGAAAAATCAATTTTATGTACAAACAAACACGTCACCTGTCACTAACCGACGGACTGACCGGACTGTACAACCGGCGGCATTTTGAGGCAAATCTTGAACGCGAATTCTTACGCGCTAAACGATATAAAAATGCCTTAAGCATCGCCATGATTGATGTGGATTTTTTCAAAAAAGTTAATGACACTTACGGACATGCCTGCGGGGATTATGTGCTGAAAGAAATAGCTTTTTTGATTAATGAAGCATTTAGAAAAACTGACATGGTATTCAGATACGGCGGGGAAGAATTTGTTGTAATACTCACAGAAACTGATTCTGATAACGCTGTTGTGCCGCTGGAACGTTTGAGAAAAGCTGTTGAATCAAATAAATTCAAATACAACAATCAAAATCTGAATATAACTATCAGTATCGGTGTTAGTTCAAATTTGGAAAATACAAATTCACCATGGGAATTTTTTGAGCTTGCAGACAAAGCTCTCTATGAAGCAAAAGAAAATGGTAGAAATCAAGTCAGAATATACAGGTAGTTAATTGATTTTTTTAAAATATCGGGGGATAAAAAAATTATGAAAAATATTATTAAATTTTTAGTTGTTATTCTTGCAATGTGTTCAATAGCAGTGGCGCAGGAGTTTACAAAAGTGCGCGCAAAACATATTCTTGTAGGCAGTGAAATTGAGGCAATTGAACTTAAACGTGAGTTGAATAAAGGGGCTGATTTTTCAATACTTGCGATGCGTTATTCACAATGTCCTTCAGGCAGAAACGGCGGTGAATTAGGGTATTTTGAACGCGGACAGATGGTGCCTGAATTTGAAAAAGCTGCATTTACAACTCCTGTCGGCAAAGTATCTGCCCCTGTTCATACGCAATTTGGCTGGCATTTAATACTTGTAGAGGACAAAGAATAATTTTTATTGCCATTTGTGACAATGTAAAAATTCGTGTTTAATTTTAAAATATATAATGTGTAAAAAGGAAAGGAAGTATTATGTCTTTACTTATTTCATGGATTTTGTATGCACTTGCAATAATATTTATTGCGTGGCTTGTACCGGGAATTTCGGTTGAAAATTTTTCCAGTGCAATGTTAGTTTGTGTAATCATTGCACTAATAAACATTTTTATTAGACCGATTATTCAGCTTGTGACTTTACCAATAAACTTTTTGACGCTGGGAATATTTGGTTTAATTATTAACGCATTATTATTTATGCTTGCAGGATATCTTGCCCCGGGTGTACATGTAGACGGATTTTTAAGTGCACTTTTAGGCTCGATTGTTTTGTCGATATTGAGTATGGTTATAAATGGACTTGTGTGGAAACATTAATTTAAAAGAGGTTCATAATGAACCTCTTTTTTAGTCGCATTTTGATTTTCCGTCATAACTTAAATCTTTGCAGCGCAAATAGTCTCTGTTGCCTTTTTCAATAACCCAGTTTGTGCAATAGTAACCATTGTGTGTAAGACAGGAATATTGAAAATTTGTTTGTTTTTCTTCAGGATCTGGATGCCAGCCTGCAGGGCGCAGTTTGTTGTCATTCCATACAAAGAAGTAGAAAAAATCATCGCCAAGTTTATTCGGTTTAGACTTACCATTTAAATCAATATAAAATTGTATTGGTATATTATCTGTTTCTGCCGTAAGTCTAACATTAACCATTAATAATGTGCCATCTGACATTTGGGCTCTAGCTCTAGATGTTGCTGGCTCAGTCCAGTTGGAATAATTGGTATCATCAATCGCCAGATATGTTACATTAGGAAAGCATGTCTGCGGGTCTGTTGTTTTACATATTTTATTAAATTTTAAATATTTTGATAATCTTTCCATGAGCATATCTTCTTGCCCTGTATTTGCTGTTAAATTCCATTCAGAAACAGGACCGTATTCCAGAGTCATCAATTCCCATGCCTGAGTTAGCACCGAGTAAACTTTTTTAAGTTGGCTTACTGCTGCTTGATCTTTATATTTTTGTATGAGCGACGGAATAGTCATAGCCGCCACAACGCCGATTATAGCAAGAGTTATAAGTACTTCTGCTAAAGTAAAAGCAATATGGCTGTTATTTTTTTTTGCATTTTGTTGATTGAATTTTTGCATGCTGCACCTCCTGTAATACATTATATTATTTGACATGTATTAATGTATCACATTATCTTACATAATGCAATACATCAATTTATCACCTGCAATACAGGCTTAAATATCACAAATAATTGCTGTTAAATATACATATGAAAAAATTATTTGGAAAACGTTTGAGAGAACTGCGCTCTCAAAAAGGGCTAACACAGGAAAAAGTTGCAGAATATATTGGCATCAAACCGGAAAATTATTCACGCATAGAAAACGGGTTATCTTTTCCTAAGCCTGAGAATATTGTTAAAATCAGTAAAGTTTTGAATGTAGAAATAGCAGAATTGTTCCAATTTTCACAATTAAGTGATTATAATCATATACGGGAACAGATTATTAAAAAATTACAAAATGATACTGATGCAACGATGCTTGTTTACAAATTTTTAAAAACACTCGGAAAAATATAAAAAATGCGGCAACACACTTGCCGCATTTTTAAATCTACAAATCGAAAAAATTTATTTCAACTCGGAGTTCAATACCGAACAAATCATTTTTAGAGTGCCTTTTGCAGGTTCCGTTTCAGAAAGCGCATTCAGCATAACAAAGTCGTGATGTGTGCCGTTAATTCTTACATTTACAACATCCACACCTGCATCGTCAAGTTTTCTTGCAAAAGCTTCGCCTTCATCGCGCAAAACATCATTTTCATCAGTAATAATTAGTGTAGAAGGTAGTCCTTTTAAATCTTCAAGTTCGGCATAAAGAGGTGAAACAAATTTATCTTTTCGTAATTTTTTTTCAGGAACATATGCATCCCAAAAATATTCCATTGATTTTTTTGTGAGCCACGGACCGTCTTTAAAATGGTGATAAGAATCAGTGTCCATATCAGCATTAGTTACCGGATAAATTAATAGTAAAAATTTTATTTTTACAGCGTCATCATCCTTTACGCGCATCGCAGTAACTGCCGCCATATTTCCGCCGGCACTATCGCCCATTATTGCAATTTTATTTCTGTCAAAATTCATTTCATCAGCGTGTTCATAAACGTAATTTAACACTGAATAAATTTCATTAATCTGCACAGGGTATTGTGCCTCCGGCGCGCGTGTGTATTCAGGAAAAACAATTGCTACATTTGCGCCTGCAGAAATCTTTTTTATCAGATTGTCATAAACGTATTCATCGCCCATAACCCAGCCGCCGCCATGCAAATATAAAACAACAGGCAGTTTATTATTAGTTGAATTTTCCGGACGAATAATATATGTTCGAACTTCATTTATAAACATTTCTTCTACACTTGCATTTATATTTTTGTAAGTTTCTTCCTGCAAACTTGTCAAAAAATCTCTTGCTTCCTGAGCGGTTAATTCATTTATCGGTTTGTTATCAATACTCTCAATATAATTCAAAAATTCTTCTGTATCTTTTGTTAAATTCGGTAATTTTGATGATGGATTTGTCATTGTAAAAATCTCCTTTCAATGATTAAAAACATAATAAAAATTTTTAAAAATTTTTATTCATCAGAACAATATTTTGCCTCGTAATTTTAATAAAGTTTTTAAAAAGAGTCCGAACTTGAACAGCCTTTTTCTTTTTGTCAAATTTTCAAGGCGGTGTTCAATATCAGACTCTTTTTCTGCTGTTTTTTAACGCAATAAAATTATTTTTTTACGTATTTTTTTCAGCATCTTTTTTTGCTTTATCTTTGTGAAGTTTTTCTTTCACATCGTCTGCTTTTTCTGCTAATTTTTCTTTAACTTTGTGAGCATCTTCTTTCACATGTTCTTTGGCATCGTGCATTTTTTCTTTGACTTTTTCAGCGCCTTTTTCTACATCTTTTTTTAGTTCGGCAGCTTTTTCGTGTGCTTTCTCTTTTAAAGATTCTTTTTTATTTTCATCTTCACGCATAATAATATACTCCTTATTTTGTACACAGTATATTATTTACTTTTTTTCTGAAGATTTAATTAGTAAAAAGTGCTATTTATGGTATAATGTTTTTGCAAAAATCTGGAAGGAGTAAAGATGAAGGCACTATGTTGTCATAAAAATGGAAGTATCGAATTAATAGACAAACCTGTTCCCGAAATTCAAGATTCCAAAGATGCAATTGTAAAAGTTAAGATGTCTGCAATATGCACAAGTGACTTACATATAATGCATGGGGCTGTGCCGCGTGCTGTTCCTGAAACCGTTTTAGGACACGAATTTGTAGGAGAGGTAGTTAGTGTTGGGAATGATGTTAAAAAGCTCAAAATAGGCTCCAGAGTCGCCGCAAATTGTATAACTTTTTGCGGAGAATGTTTCTTTTGCAAAAAAGGTTTTATAAATAATTGTACAAATGGCGGCTGGGAAATTGGCTGCCGCATCGACGGCTGTCAGGCTGAATATGTCAGAGTACCGTTTGCAGATACAGGATTGAGTGTTCTGCCGGATGAAGTCAGTTATAAAAATGCACTCTTTGTCGGAGATATTTTATCTAGCGGATATTTTGGCGCTGAATTGTGTGAGATAAAAAAAGGAGATATTATCGCTGTAATCGGGGCTGGTCCCGTCGGATTATGTGCGATGAATTGTGCAAAATTACTCGGCGCAGAAAAAATTATTGCAATTGATATCGACGAATACCGGCTTAATCTCGCACAATCAAAAAATTTTGCTGATTATATAATTAATCCGGCAAAAGAAAATACAGAAAAACAAGTTCAAATAATAACTGAAGGTCATGGGGCAGACGGAGTCATTGAAGCTGCTGGCGGCGAAAATACTTTTGAACTTGCGTGGAGAATTGCACGTCCAAATTCTGTAGTTGCACTTGTTGCTATGTATGAAAAAAATCAAACTCTGCCACTGCCGGAAATGTATGGAAAAAATTTGATTTTTAAAACAGGCGGCGTTGATGCAATACATTGTGATAAATTGATTCAGCATATAAAAAATGGTGAAATAAACACAGACTTTTTGATTACGCATACTGTAAATTTTGACAACATTTTAGAAGGCTACAAAATTTTTGAAGAAAAACAAGATAATTGTCTAAAAGTTGCAATTGTTTATGAATAATTTTAAGGAATTTTTATGGTAACAAATTTTGATTTTTTGAAAAAAATTGACAATAATTTATACGAAATAATTGCAGAATCAGAAAAATTATACCGCGATGAATATTTTGAACAATCCATGACACAGACAAGAAGATTTGCTGAACAAATTTGCAAAAATGTTTTAGGAAATTCCAGAACAAATGAAAAAACTTTTGATGACATGCTTGCTACATTAAAAGACAAATCCACCGGTTCTGTCGAAGAAAAAGAGTTTATTGATGATTTATATTTTATCAAAAAACATGGAAATTTTTCAGCGCATTCTTCTAAAGTAAATAAAGACGGTCTGGCGGCACTTGAGTGTTTACAAAGGGCATTTGAAACAGCAATTAGTTATGCCGTTTATTATAAAAATTCTTCAAAAAATATTCTGAATTTACACTATGATATAGAACTTTTAGCAACAGGCGTGCCTGATGAAACTCTTGCTGAAAAATATTCAAAAGCAAAAATAAAAAATAGAGTTCAGCATGCAAAAAAAATAGCAAAAAATAAACAGGTTTATTCACAAAAAACTTCTCAAAAAAATACGCGAAAAATTTCGCTATACTGGCTTTTTGTTGCTGTTTCATTTTTCATTTCTTTTGTAATAATTTGTATGATAATTTTTGTTAAATAATTTGCAAAAATTATTTTTCTGTTCATAATAAAAATAATAAAAAACATATATATAGAGGATGTTTTATTAAATAATTTTTTTTAAATTTATTGTATTACTTAATCAGGAGGTTTAACACAATGAAAAAAGATTACGAACAAATTATCAACAGCTACAACGGTGGAGACTTAGATCTTTCAGGTTGTACAATCAAGACTCTGGAACTTGGAAATATTGAAGGCAACTTAAATCTTTCCAAATGTACAATTGACAAATTGTCAATTGGCTGGGTTAGCGAAACTTTGAACATGACAGGCGCAGAAATCAAAAATTTTGCTTGCTCAATTGATGCAAAAGTTGTTAACATGACAGGAACTCAAGTTAAAAAATTGCCGGCTCACATCGGTGCTGACTATTTATCACTTGAAAAAAGTAATGTTACTAAATTGTCAAGCGATATCAGAGTAAACACTTTGAATATCAGAAATACAAAAATTGAAGCATTGCCTAAAGATTTCAGAGTAAACAGACTTGTTATTGATTCTAAAGTTGCAAAAACACTTTCTTTAGCTACTTTAAATCAAGCAGGTGCAGTTGAAATTGACGGACAAGTTTATTCACAGGTTTCTTCATTTGACAACTTCAATTTCTGCAGTGTAAACGCAGAATCTGCTGAAGCTTGCGCTTGTGTATAATCAGTTTTGAATGATTTAAATTTGAGGCGCGACCTGAAAATTCAGGTCGCGCCTCTTTTTAAATATAATCTTAAATTATTTTTTTATTTTATTTTTTTCAATGAAGAAATGAAGTTGTTATGTTCAACATCGCCTTCGACTTTTGTTAAAAATACCTGACAGTCTTTTTCATCAGCATCAATAGGAGGAATTTCTGCGAGTTCAGCCGCATAATAATTGCTGTCATTACCGTTTTTAAGCGGTATTCTGTTAGCAAGACTGTTGAGTGAGAAGTTTCTCAATGCACCTGCAAATCCTTTGCCTTGATTTGTGAATTTTGTGTAAATTCTAAGGCTTGCATCACTACGTTCTAAATCATATCTTCCGACGATGTAGGCGCTTAATTGTGATGCGTACGATTTAATTTTCATCATTTCAATTACGTTATTTTTCAGGTAAAGTTCACCGGTTATTTTGTCAAAATTTCCTTCAGGAATATTAACTAAATCTGAAAAGATAGATGGACTTATCATAGCAACAGGATTTCTGAATAGCGCTGCAAATTTTAATACATATTCAACAAGTCCTACTTTTTGAATTGTACCGTCTTTTACTGAAAATTTTATTGAACCGTTTAGTTTTAGAGATTCATCTGTGTTGAGTGAAATAAGACCGCTTGCTTTGCCTGATATTTCACGTTTCAGATTCAAAATTGAAGTTGACATTATGTCGGAATTCACGTTTAAAATTCCTAAAACAACACTGTATTTGTGTTTTTTCAAATCGCATTCAATTTTAGCAGAAGAGTGCCCTTCAGCTATTTCAAAACGGTTGGAATGAACTTTCAAAAGACTGTTTTTATCCAGTGTCAAATTAGCTTTTACATTGTTGAAATTAATATCTTTATAATTGCCTTTGAGAACTTGAAGTATACATCTTTCGATAATCAGATTAGACATATCAAAAGTTGGTGCGCCATCATCTGTTTCAATATCTTCCTCAGATTTTACATTTTCTGCAGCAATGGCTGTCTGATTTTTGTCCACCTGAGTGTTCATTGATGTAAGCATTCTATCAATATCAATTTCATCAATTGTAAGGTTAATATCTTTTATTACAATAGGAAATTTAATCGCGTTAGTGATTTTTCCTGAAAAATCATAGCCGGAGCGTCTGTATTTGCCGTTTGCTGTGATATTTACCGTACCATTTTCAGTTTTTATACTGCCGCTTTTTAAGAACAATCTCTGTCCCGGGATTATAATTTTTTCAGCCTGCAAATTTCCGGCAAGCGTCGGGAATTTGCCGTTGTTATCATAGTAATGCATATTGCCTGAGAATGTACCTTTTTTAAACATTCTCTGCCCGATAATTACGTTCAAAAATTCACTTGGAAGCGGACGCGGAATATCAAATCCAATGTCGGTTAATTTATTTTTTGCAACATCAAAATTACCGGTTAAGGTTAAAATCGGTTTGATTTTTACACCGCGGCTGATGTCAGATGCAATGTAATAATTAATTTTTTTGATGTTCAAGATATTATCTTCAAAATGCAAATCTGTTGTGAGTGCTCTGTCGTAATTTTTCGGGCTCAATGAAGCGCCGTCAACCAGAATATCGTCACCTTTTGCGATTTTTCCTGCCATTAATATATCTATTTTATTGTAAATGGATTTGATAATAATTTTTGAGTTTGCATTACCAACAAGTGTAATCGGAATACCTACGAGTTTAGAAATATATTTTTCTGTAAAATCGTTGGTAAGTTTTGCACTCATATCTATTTTAGTATCCATAGATTTCAGATAATCATTAACATTACCGTTAAAGCTGAATGTGTTTGTCTGACGGTTATCATAGTAGCCTTTGAACTCTGAAAGTACAATATCTTTTTCATCCAATTTTATATTGCCGCCTGTCATAGTAACCGGCAGATTATTTAAAGGAATTAATTTGGTTACGACTTTATTGAGTTTAACCTGACCGTCAAGTCCTTCGTTATTGAGTTTTATTCCGAAATCAAAATCACCATTAAGTCCGTTAAAATATATCAGAATATCATTAATATTGTTCGGAATAATATTTGTTTGCAAAAGTTTGATAACGTCAGGGATGAAAAATCTTTTTGCATAAACTAAAACTTCAAAATTCTTTCTGTTATCTGCAGATGCATTGATAAACATTTTTGATTTATTTACAGTCAATTCGCAATCATTCACATAAATATGCTTGTCTTTTATTATGACTTTATTTTCATCTGCAATAGCAATATTAAAGGCTTTTTTGTCCTTTATAATATCAACATTTATATCAAAATGCACAAAGCGTTCTACTTTTTGAGTGTTGTTAATTCCTAAATTTTTTGCGGTGATTTTTACGAGAATATCCGGCTGCATTTTATAGATTAAAACACTGTTTTTCAGATACAAAATTGAATCAAATAAATCTATTGTCCAGTCAGAAGGTTTCTTTTCTTTTTTCTCCTGCTGTTCTGGGAAAAGCGTCATGATTTTTGACAAATCCACAAGTAAGTTATCTGCCCCGAATTTATTTATCACAAGTTGTTTTGAAAATATTTTTTCAAAAGATACAACTGCATCAAAATTTTCTGCAAAAAGTAATTTGTCTTCCCCTTTTGTCATCTTGATTTTTTTAACTTTAAAACCTAAATAAGGGGACATGCCTGTTTTTAAAACAGGATCTTCAATTTGTAAATCAACACCTAAAGATTTGTTGAGACATTTTTCAACTTTATTTTGTACTGTTTTATTTGCGACAAGTGCCGGCAATGCCTTTGTATAAACAAGCATTAGCGCACCTAATGCAAGCAAAAAACACAGTATTGTGATTGATACTATTCTATAAATTTTTCTACCAGACATATTTATTCCCTATCAAAAATAATACTCTCTATATTTTTATGATATCATATAATTATGAAAAAGTTACTGTTTCTACTCGGTTTAATTTTATTATTTCAAAATTTTAACATAGCAATGTCAGCGGAATTGCCGCTGGTATTTACGAATGACAATAAAACATTCGGTCTGAAAGATGTTAACAATAAAGTAATTGTTGATGCGGAATACAAAAAAATGATAAGACTCGGCGATTCTGCATTCATAATTATGAATAAGAAAAACAAATACGGAATAATGGGGGCTGACGGCACAATACTTGTAAAGCCTAAATACCGTCACGTGGATAGAGTCCTCGGAAAATATGCAAAACTTGGCAACAGTAGCGATTACGGGTTGTATGATGAAACAGGTAATGCAATAATTCCGCCTGAATATGATTCTCTAGACTTGCTTTTCGGCGGCATGATTTTAACTTATAAGAATTATCGTTACGGAGTTTCTGATTTTAGCGGTAAAGTGCTTTTGGATAACCAGTTTGAAGACATTTATATGCCCAAACCAAATATCATGCGTGTAAAATATCAGGGACAGTGGTATGAAATTGAGCAGGTCAGTGCAGAGACGCTTACCCTGCCGGAAGATATAACAACTATTAAAACTGATGAAAACTTTAAAGTTACCAATCTTGTGGCAAATACAGGTGTAATGTCAGGATATTCTGTATTAACATTTACTGATTATCTGATAAAAATATTTGCATCAATTTCTCCTGCGCATGAAGCTACAATTGATGATTTGATGCTTTCTCAAGGTGCAGAAACCGTTAATATTCTTTTGAAATTTTCGTGGATTCCAAAATATCCTTTTACATATGTAAGAAATTACTATCATATAGTCCGCAACCCTAACAACGGACCGCTGTCTGATGTAAGAACAAATTTAATCAGACAAATCAAATAACCGTACCGGCAGAATTCTCAAAACCCTAAAACCGAAGAGGAATTTTGGAACGGTTGATTGTCTTGTTGCCATACCCGAAATTTGACAGCATGCGGCAGGTGCTTGTATAAAAAATATTCTCGTTTAAAGTCGGTCCAATATTTATACAACTTACGTTTTTCTTTAAAAATTTGTATTCTATATACGGCACAAAAAGCCCGTTTTTCTCGAAAATTTTTGTCTGTTTAAATGAACTAATTTTGAAATTGTTTATGAAAATAATACGGTATTCCTTTTCATCTTTAAAATGCGGATTTTTGAAAAATAAACTTATAATGCTTAAAATATCAATCAATTCAAATAACACATCAAGTTCTTTGTCAGAATTCTTTTGCGTTTTTTTGGCTTTTTCAAGTTTTTCAAACTGCCTGTTCCATTTTTCAAATATTTGTTTAAGAACTTCGATTTGCGTTGTTTTAGTGTAAATAATATTGCCGTAGACCGAATGGAATCCCTGTTTTTCCATATCAGATATGAGATCTTTTTTGCAGAATCCGATGTTGTAACCGGTATATGTCTGACCTTTAGAATAGTTGTTCCAAAGCATCAGGTTGTCACCGTCCACAGAAAATGAGATTGTATAATACTCGTATTTATAGTTAAAATTATCCTCGCCATTTATAATATTTTTGTATTTGCAGTCAAAATGCTCACGCACTTTTTCAAACAATTTTTTATTAAGTTCCGGCATATCATCAATTAGTTCAACAATCAGTTTGTATGAATATGTAACTTCTTCCTTATCGTTAAGATACAGAGCATTAGAAAACCTTATTATACCTGATTCCAGTATGCTCAAAAGCTTTTCAGGCTTTGTATAGTGGTATAAAATACTGTTTGAACCGTCATCAAGGTACTTTTTAACTTTAGGAATTTTCTTTAACAAACTGTCATAATCAATCATTTCAACAACTCCTGCCAGAAAACAAAATCTCTATTATCATTATAACATATTTTTCAATAATAATATTGTTAACAAATGTAAAAAATAAATTAATTGGAATGCAAAAAATTATATTTACACGCATTAATACTCATGCGAAAGTGATTCTAATCCTATTGGAAGGTAAATATACATATGATTCAAAATATAAATAATTTTGGATATATATCAGTAATCCCCCAAAAAACAAATATAAATAATAAATTAGTCAAAATGCCTGATATCTCGCATACCTTGCACAATGATACAGTATGTTTTACAGGCATGTCCCAGCCGTCCTATTACAAAACAGTTTTTGAATATCTTTCCGCTGATATTCTAAACAAGAATAAAAAATACCAGATAGACGGAAGTCTTTTGTCTGCCGCAAATATAAAAACAGGCATTGATAAGTTGTTTAAATTGAACCGTGTTTACGGACCTTATATAGAAAGTCTTTCTGACAAGATTAAATGGAAAAACTATATTCCGCAGTACATCCGTCAGTATTCAGTTGATAAAATTAACGAAGCCCGCGCAAGCAGGCTGCATGAATGGCAGACTTTTCTTCAAACACCGGAAAAATTCCCTAAAACAGAAGATACTGAAAAACTGGCTAAATATTTTAAACAGGATCAGTCCATTCCTTTCGTCATCTGGCATTCTGTAAACAGCGAATTGAAAAACAGCAACCGCCATATACCTGTACCATTCAACGCAAAAGCATTATTGGAAACTATACGCGGATTCGAAAAAATAGAACCTAAAGATAGAGCAGTCCGCTGTGCTACACCTTCGTTTCTTGAAATTTATACCCACAGACTGCGCGACAATCTTTTAACCGATATGGATTTGTCTGATAACAGTGCAGTATGGGTTAAAATCCCTTCAATAAAAAATGACCCGTTCCATAAAGAAGAAAATATTCATAAACTCGAAATACTCAGCAACAAAAACTGGTGTACACGCTCCAGTGTTGACAAAGCCGAAGCAGCACTAGAAGACGGCGATTTCTATGTATACCTTGAACGGGAAAAGAAAAATAATCTCTGGCAGCCGCTAATCGGTATGACTACAGAAAAAGGTAAAATAGATCAAATTCAAGGCGGTGACAATAACAATTTAATCCCGATTAATCTGTTGGATAAAGTAAAATCATTTATCAAAGAAAAGGGTCTTAAATGCAATTCTGATATTATTCCAGAAGGTCCAAAAGCTTTTCAAGAAATTTTAATTGCAGAAAAGCTGTCACAATATAGCGAAGAATTAGGTAAGAATTTTGAAAAAGCAATTAAAGAAAACGATAATTATGCGATATTTAAATTTTTAGGCAAAGATGTGGAAAGAATTTCATTCACAGATGATTCGCTTGTAATAGATTCTTACAAACCAACCTGCCTTGTTAACGCGACAAGCGGAATTTCTATCCCGTATTCAATGATGGGGATTGTTGAAGATAATCTATTAAGCAGTGTCAAAGTAATAGACGGCAACTTTACTCTATTCCACAAAAATCCGCTTTTTGCATCCTCTATCCAGCAGTTTCCGCCAAAACTTGAAACAGTAACAGGAAAAGTCATCTGTTCAAAAGAACAATTTGACCGCTTCGCTGATGATATTCTGCGTGTTGTCGGGAATGACAAAAATAGAATAATCGTCCGCTGATAATTTAATTCCTTACCATAATCATATAATTCAAATAAGCCGCAAATGCTGACCATAAAAGATACGGTATTAAAAGATATGCCGCGGCTTTAGAAAACTTGAAGAAAGATGTAATTGTCAGGATTAAAAATATTATAAGCAGGACAAGAATTATATAAGCGCCTCTGATATTTTGCATCCCAAAAAACACAGGAGTCCAGACAAAATTCAACAGCATCTGTATACTAAACAGTATAAGCGGCAAAATTTTTTCTTTATTAATACCTGTTTTAAGAAATAAAAATAAAGAAATTGCTATAGTAATATAAAGTATTGTCCATACAGGAGCGAATACCCAATCCGGCGGACTTAAAGGTGCTTTATCCAAACTGTTGTACCATTGCATGTTTCTCATCATATTTTGATGTTAACAGATTTGTATAAATGCTGCATTCACCAATAGAGGGACAATGCAAGGCAGGCAAATGGACTGTCTTTTTATTTATGTAGAACAGGCAATTTTTACCATACCACTTTTTCAATCATTTCAATTTCGTTGCCGTCAGGATCTTTAATAAAAGCTATTTTGGTTCCCTTGCCATTCAGGTCAAACGGTTCATAAAGATACTCATACCCCATGGAATGAAGTTTTTCTGTGAATTTGTCCAGCGAATCAACTGAAAATGCAAAGTGTCCGAATGCATTTCCACATTCATAACCTTCTTCAGGTGTTTCATCGTTATATGTAAGCTCCAACTGTGCGCCGCTATTTTCTTCGTCATTCAAAAAATACAATTCACAGTCTTCAAGACGTTTTTTCTTTTCTATTTTCATATTCAAAAGTTCTGTATAAAATCTCAAAGACGCGTCAATGTCTTTAACTCTTATCATAGAATGTAAAAATTTCATAGTTTTCTCCCTTTATCTAATATACAAGTAAAAATGATTTTAAACTTCTTCCGGCGCCGTCGCCTTTTTTCGAGATAACTTCAATTTTATCTTTGTAATTCATTGAGGTGGAACTGCCGCCATCAAATGCCATTGCACGGTCCAGACCTAATTTTTCACACAGATTATGCACTTCATACAAATCCATAGGATTTTCATCTGTGATAATCAAAATATGCATTTCACCGTTTTTGAGCCCTACAATTGTACGTGATGTTTTGTGCAAAACTGATGCACTTTCTCTGACAACTTTTCCGTCTTTCTTTTCAATAAAATATTCTTCTTCAAGCTTTAATTCAGGGTAAACTAAAGGTCCGCCCTGTGCCGAATTTTCTACATGGCAGGCAAAATCAACAGAACTGTTATGCGGTGTTATTTCATACCGCCATGAATTGTCGTCATCGCATTGAATAACCCTGAATTCCGTACGGTTAATTATTTTACTGATGTTCCTGCGCAATACAGGATCCTGCATTAAATTTTCATTAAACAGCGGGTCTTCAGTTGTTTGCTTATCGGTTACTATATAAGATACTGTTTTTTCGTTGCTAGGGTCAAAGAACCCTGCATTGACAGTCAAACGCGGACGCGCAAGCTGATGCATTTCCCGATTGGTAACAAGATGTTCTGAAGCAACAAATTTGATATTCTTTTTAATTTTGTCACCTTTTAAAACAATATGATAAATTCCGTTTTCGTAATTTATATCAATAGGCGGTTTGCCAAATGCATTTACACACTGGGAAAAACAAAATAATACAAGAATAGTCAGAATAATTTTTTTCATTATAAATCCTTAGATTTGTAAAATCCTACAATAGCAAGAAAGAATGCAAACGGCGGGAATACTGCTGTGATAAACGGATGTAAAACCCCTTTTTCTGCCAGCAAATCAAAGAACGGCAGAGTTATATAATATAAAAATATGCATCCAATCGCAATAGTAAAGCCGATTAATCTTTGTTCGCGCGGTTTGCTGAATCCGAGTAATGTCCCCATAATCGCAAGCAATACACAGACAAACGGGTGGAAAAATCTCTGCAGGTATTTGTTAAGCATATATCTGTAATCTTCATCCAGCCCTTCGCGTTTCAAAAGTCCTACATATTTTTTCAAATCCGCATTAGTAATTTCACGTTCTTTTTTCATAGAATAAGTCATTAAGATATACGCGTCTTCTGCGGATGTTCCTTCCTCAAGTATATTCATTGTCGGAATTTTTTCAATATCAGTAAAAATTCCGTCTCTGTTTATTTTGTAATGCGCAACATCATTCAAGACCCATTTGTCCTTGTATGTAATACCAGTTTTTGCAGAATAGATATCTGAAAGCTGGTGAACATCATTATACAATTTTTTTGAGAAATCAAGAACAATTATATTTTCCATATTGTTGTCCTGAAATTTTGAGATAACAACAGCCATTGTTGGTACATTGTTTGCGTCTTTTTGCGTATAGATATACTGTGTAGAGCGATGAGTTTCTCGTTTTGCTGCTGCATAAGGAATAAGCCTGTCTCCTGTCACAAAACACATCCAGGTCACAATAAGACTCAACAGAAACACCGGCGCAAGAATTCTTTTAAAAGACAGACCAACCGCGCGGAAGATTGTTAATTCCGAATCTTTACTCAATTTGTCAAAGGTGAACAATGTACCGAGCAATAGTCCAACCGGAAAAGCTTTTCCGAGAATTTTCGGCAATTCCAGAATCAGAACCCATATGGCTTCTTTAACAGTATAAACACCTTCTAGCGTCTTTTTGATGGTGTTTAAAAGCATTTCCGGCGCTATCCAGACAACCGTAAACAACAGAATCGCAACAAAAGTTGTGACTAAAACTTGTGAAAATATATATTTGTCATAAATTGATATGCGGAGTTTCATTATAAAGCAAAATCCTTTCCGAGATAGAATTCTTTTGCAACCGGATCCACGGCAACTTCCTGACTGCGTCCTTGAATTTTAATTTTTCCATCAAAGATAACATATGCACGGTCTGTAATAGATAGTGTTGCTTTCGGGTTGTGGTCTGTGATTAATACACCAAGTCCTTTGTCTTCTGATAATTTTCTGATGTTGTCTTTAATTTCACCGATAGCAATAGGGTCAATACCTGTGAATGGTTCATCCAGCAGAATAAAATCTGGACTTGCAGCCAGCGCTCTTGCAAGTTCAACCCTTCTTCGCTCGCCGCCTGAGAGAGACACTGCAGAATAGTTACGTAATCTCATAACCCCGAATTCATCCAGCAACTCTTCAAGTTTTCTTTTCTTTTCGTCTTCTGTCAATTTATCATTCATTTGAAGAACTAATTTGATATTGTCTTCAACAGTGAGTTTTCTAAAGATAGAGGCTTCCTGAGGAAGATATCCGATGCCGGCTTTTGCACGAATATTCATCGGCCATGATGAAATATCCTGTCCATCCAGCAAAATCTGTCCTTTGTTCGGTTTGACAAGCCCTACAACCATATAAAAAGTTGTAGTTTTTCCGGCACCGTTTGGACCCAGAAGACAAACTACTTCCCCTTTATTTACGTCAAAAGACACATCATTTACAACACTTCTGTCGCCGTATATTTTAATTAAATTTTTAGCCTCAATTCTCATTTCATATCCCCTCTATTTATTAAACATTCTATCTGAAAAAACTTCTTCGCGCAACAAAATATAAATTTTTTGTGATATAATTTGTAAGGAAAGAGGGTAAAAGTATGACAAAAAGAATAGTTTCAGGAATGAGATCAACAGGCAAATTGCACTTCGGGCATTATCTTGGTGTAATACAAAACTGGGTAAAATTGCAAAAAGAGTATGAAAGTTTCTTTTTTGTTGCAGATTGGCATGCCCTCACAACAAAATACGACGACACAGCAAATTTAAGACAGGATGTTAAAGATGTTGTCATAGATTGGCTTGCTTGCGGTATTGATCCGGAAGTTTCTACAATATACGTACAATCGCTTGTGCCTGAGATTGCGGAATTGAATATTTATTTAGGAATGATTACCCCGCAAAACTGGGTTGAGCGTGACCCGACCCTGAAAGATATGGCAAAAATTTTACGCGCCAAAGAAGACACAGGGTCTCAAATAAATTACGGCTTAATGGGTTATCCTGTTTTGATGAGTGCGGATATTATGATGTTTAATGCAGAAGCTGTGCCTGTAGGAATTGATCAGGTTGCACATCTGGAATTCACCAGAGATGTTGCAAGAAGATTTAACAATATATATAAAACGGATTTCTTTAAAGAGGCAAAACCGCTTTTGAATGAATGTTCATTGATTTGCGGGCTTGACGGAAATAAAATGGGCAAATCTTTTGGCAATGACATAAAAATTTCTGATACAGATGAAGTTACCACAAAGAAGATTATGACGGCAATTACTGACCGCAGCAGACTGAGAAAAACTGACTTAGGACATCCGGATGAATGCGAAGTCGCATTTAAATACTGGAAAATTTTCGGGCCACCGGAACAGATTGATACAGTAAAATGTGAATGCGAACAGGGAGTGCGCGGTTGTGCAGACTGCAAACGCCAGCTTGCGGCTGTGATAAATGAAAAGTTTGCGCCAATAAGAGAAAAACGCCGTTATTATGAGGAACATCCAGAAGAAGTTGCGCAAATTATTGCTGACGGCTCAGCACGCGCACGCGTTGAGGCACAAAAAGTGCTGAAAGAAGTGCGCAAAATTATCGGGATGTATTAGTAATCTGTGACCGGTGAACGGTGACCAGTGAACGGTTGTTACAAAAGTGATTAAGTGACTGGGTGATTAAGTGATTAAGCAGGTTACATTGAGCAGGCAACGCCAGCTTTTTCCTCGCCCCTTGCGGGAGAGGATAGTTTGACTTAACGAGCGATAGCGAGTTTAGTCATAACTTGGTGAGGGGTCAAATAATGCGTACGAAGTGAGCGTTTAATATCAACTGCCATCAATTCAAATCAAAAATAGGTCGGGCTTCAGCCAGACATCATGAATGGTAGGCTAAAATATTATTTTTAATTCTTCTGTCACATTTCTTTCTCTTTTGGTTGCGAGGCAAAAGAGAAAGAAACGCGACGCCAAAGAAAGAGAAAAGCGCGAGTGAGCGGAAGGCGGAGGCTTGACGGCAAAATGGCTTTGCCATTGCTGACGTCAACCGAAGACCTGCTATACGCGAACGAGCAAGACACACGCGTTTAAAATGTTCGAGTCATCAGGAACTACGTTCCCGAACCCTCCTTCTTTTTATAATCAGGCAATGTAGAATATCCACATTGCCTGATTAATTGTAAATACTTTACTCACTTTACTCACTGCACTTACTTTTATCACTCAACTAAGAGGACAAAGTCCTCTTAGTTGTCAACACAAACCGCTAGCTCGTTGCTGTCGTCGCGGTTGCCGCTGTACCAGCCCGTGCCGGTAGAGCTGAAGTGGCGGCCGTACGCGTTGCCACTGCTGCTCTCCTGCCCAGACCAAACAAAGAACCATCCAGAAGATGAACCTGGTGAGGCTGAGAGGAATTGAGATGCTTTGGTTGTGTTCATTGGCTTCTCTGTTGGATCGTTATATCCTGATGAATTTATTGATGAACCATCATAAATATATTCCGCTAACTGTGTTAGTTGATCTTGGCTTGGCATGTTCTTTGTTCCGCCGCATGCTTTCACTGCGCCTGCCCAATAGTCATTGTTAAAATAACAAGCGCTTATGCCTAAGTCTCCCTTTTGCGCTTCACAATCTGCTTTCGTCATCGGGCTATACCCTGTGTAAGGGGCGAGTATCTGGGTTATGCACATTGTGTCTGCTAGTTCTGGTATCATACATCCCGTCTTTCCACCCAATTTAGATACATTAATTTTAGCAATATCCTTACCATTTGTGTTTGGGTTCTTATTGCCGGAGACATCATATAAAATCGCCATGCTGTTTGAGGTTGCACTGAACTGATTGTTAAATGGTTCTTGTGTGGTGTTTGGATTGTATGCAATAATTGCATTTACACCGTTTGCAAATTGCACTGCCACTGTTTCTGGAACGCCCCCCTCCTTTACCCTCTGAAAATTTCCAATCCAGACCAAAGGCGGATGCATCCGTTACTTCTGACATATCTATCGGGTCTTCGCCCTCGTTCCAGATTACTTCTTTGTTAAAACATTTTGTAATGTTTTTGTTGTCGCATACGCGAGTGATTTTTATGTACTTCTTGAGTTCGTTTACAAAATCCATGGTTGAACTGTAGCCCGCAAGTTTTTCCTCTGTGTTCATTTGGCGGGTTGCGACTTCAAGGCGTTTTTCAAAGACATCTTTTGCGGTTAACCATGCATGCTCATTGTAGTTCTTGACTAATGACGGTATTGTTATCGCTGCTACCACGCCGATTATTGCCAGCGTTATGAGGGTCTCGGCTAACGTAAACGCGGCTATTGGAAAAGTGATTAAGTGATTAGGTGATGAAGTGACTAAGTGGTTTCTGGAATTAGTCTGAGCGGTTGATTCATTGTTTTTTAAATTCATATTTTTGGTTCTCCTTTTATTCTGTCTTATAACTATATTTTTACATTTTTTCTTATTTGTAATCCACCTTTTGGTGGGTTATACACTTTGGCACAAGTTCTTCAACTTGTGTTGTGGCGGCGGATTGGTAATTCCGCTCTACTGTAAAATGTTGTAGCCTTTGCACAATTTACATTTTTAACATCAAACATTTTAACACCATTAAACCCTTATATTATATACATTTTAGCCCATGCCTGTAGACAATATGTCTACGACAATCTTGTTTGAGTATAACACAATATAAAATATGAGTAAAGATATATGCAAAATCTTTGGTAAAAAATTATATAAAATTCGTACGGCAAAAGGTTTATCGCAGGAAGAACTGGGCTTTGATGTTGGGCTCGATAAATCCACAATAGGGAAATATGAACTTGCGCGCCGGTGTGTCAATTTAAGAATAGCTAAAAAAATAGCCGACGCCTTAGGGGTAAAATTATCTGATATGCTTGATTAATTTATATATTTACTGAATGACTTATAGTGGTTCAAATAAGATGAGGCGGCAGTTTGACTAATGTCAAACTGCCGCCTCATTACATACAATTAGTCAATATTCCAACTGCTTAAATATTCTATTTGTTCTTCTGTTAAAGTATCTATTTCTATACCCATAGACTGCAGTTTCAATTCTGCTATTTTAACATCGACTTCATGAGGCAGGGTGTGGAGTTTATTTTCTAATTTACCTCTATTTTTAACAATATATTCCATACCTAGAGCCTGATTTGCAAAACTCATGTCCATTACACTTGCAGGATGTCCTTCTGCAGCGCCGAGATTTACCAGTCTGCCTTCTGCCAGAACATATATTGATTTGCCGTTATTCAGTTTATATTCTTCCAGACTAGGACGGATTTGTTTGATTTCTGTAGTGTAGGCTTTTAATCCGTCTACATTAACTTCCCAGTTGAAATGTCCGGCATTTGCTACAAATGCGCCGTCTTTCATATCCAGAAGATGCGGAATATCCACAACATGTTTGTCTCCGGTTACTGTAAGGAAGATATCGCCTTCTTTTGCGGCTTTTGCAATAGGCATAACTCTGTAGCCTTCCATAACTGCTTCAAGTGCTTTCAAAGGATCAACTTCACATACAATAACATTTGCGCCGAGGGCTTTAGCGCGCATTGCACAACCTTTGCCGCACCAGCCGTAGCCTGAAATTACAACTGTTTTACCTGCAATAAGTATATTCGCAGCTCTGATTATACCGTCCATAGAACTCTGTCCTGTACCATAACGGTTGTCATACAGGTGTTTTGTCAAACTTGTATTAACCCCTACTGCCGGAAACATTAAAGTACCGTCTTTTTCCATTGCTTGAAGTCTTATGATACCTGTTGTTGTTTCTTCTGTTGAACCAATAACATTTGCAGCTATTTCCGGATAATCCCTGTGGAGTGTTGACACTAAATCACAGCCGTCTTCAATAATCAAATCAGGTTTGTGCTCTATTGCTTCTTTAATGTGAGACTTGTATGTTTCAACACTTTCACCAGCAATTGCAAATACCGGAATGTTATAATATTTAACTAACGCAGCCGCCACATCATCCTGTGTTGATATAGGATTTGAGGCTACAAGAACTGCATCCGCGCCGCCTGATTGCAATACAACGCATAATGCGGCTGTTTCTTTTGTTACGTGCGAACATGCTGATAATCTCAAACCTTTTAGCGGTTGTTCTTTAATAAATCTTTCCTGAATCTTTCTCAAAACAGGCATGTCTTTGAAAGCCCATTCAATTTGATTTTTGCCCTGTTCCGCCAGCGATATGTCCTTAATATCATATTTTATGTCTGTCATAAGCATTTTTAAATAATCTCCTATGTTTTACTACATTTTCAATTATATCCACTAAAAAAACAAGTTATACATATGTAAAAATTTCTTAATAAAAGTGCAGGTCATGGCAAAAAAAAATATTCACTTGGGTTATAAATATAGTTAGTAAGGAGCTCTATCGTGAAGGTTAATTTAAATCAGCAATTAGACAGAAAAAACATCCATTTTGAAGGGATAAAACCGGTTAAATCAGATACCGGATTTAAAGAATATGAGTTTAGTTTTCCATTTGATGATAAGGAATTTGACTGTTATCTGGAGTTATATTCCGTACAATTGTCGCCAAATGACGATTATATTGTCAATGAAACAAGTCTTGCAAATGTTAAAGACGGCAGTAAACTTATTAAATTAACTCCGGGCTCAAACAAACTTAACCTTTCAAGAAATTATCAGATATCAAATAATGAAGATTTTGCTTACCATTACAAATTACTTCCGAAAGGCAGCGATCCTAATAACTATGATAACGCCATTTATGCAATAGAAGCAGGAACTGTTGTATATCAAGGCATTGATAAACATCAAAAATATAATATATACTCAGCAGGCTCAAACCTTTCTCACGGCGGGGCTATGAAACTCGTTATACCGGATACATACAACGCCGGATTTGTATACGATGACGATGGCTCAATTATTCCGCGCAGAAATTTAGATAATTTATACAAATCAACCAGAACATTCGCAAACAAAATCGGCGGCACACTTGCAGGGATTGAGCACGATGTTAAAGCTGGTAAATTTGACAATTATTCAAGAATTATTTCAACTCCGATATTTACAGATGACAGTCTGTCAAGCCATGCTTACTGGAACAAAAACTGCATGCAAATAGCACAGTCACTGGGTAATATTGATAACTATCGTTCTTTACAAAAAGCTATGTTTGCCAAAGGTTTAAACTTTGTATCTGACGGCGCATTTGTAAACGAAGGTCTTGAAGGTATTCACTTTAAACATGTACTGAAATGGGGTGACAAATCTCCGTACTTCAACTGGTTCAGAATATCCGGTCTCAAAGACAGTCCTTTGACCATGCCTGTTTTTGCAAAGAATAAAGAATTCATCCGCCATAGGATTGTTAACCCGAAATACGAATATACCCAGAATCCTGACGGTACAATTAAACGCTCACGGGTACTTTCTACTTACAACTCTGACAAGCCTACTTATGTTCAAGTTTATGATGCAAGAATGGTTGACCCTGCTAAATTAGATTCACAAAAATTAATCAGATCTTATGACAAATTAAATACAGACAACCCGCTTGAAATAAATAATCATAATGATACTGTAATCCCTTACAGTTTTGAAATTAATCCTGATACTTATGATTATGATATCAAACAGTTATCAGATTACAACAAAAGAACAAGCGATAACAAAATTTTCATAGATACCCCGCAGGGCACAAGATTCCTGACTAAATTCGACAATTTTGATTTAGATGACAAATTTGAATGCGGTCTGGATACATGGGATGCTAACGCCGATATCGCAAAACTTAATTATGTATTCTCCAATACTGATACAAAAGAACTCGGTAATGTCCCTTACGAAAAACTGCCTGAATTAATACATAAAATGAAGTATAAAAACTTTGAAGTTCAGGATTACGCCATAAAATCCGGCGAGTACTGGACTAAAAAGACAAGCCAGATTTTAAATCTGCACATTGCGCAAAATTTAAAAAATATAGAAAAAGAAAATCCGCAAAAAGTTTATTCTCAAATTACAGATAAAATAACTGAAGGTGTTTTCCCGAAAAAATTAAAAAATAATCTATCTCAAGAAGTAGTTACAAATATTTTAAAACGTGACTATAAGCTTAAAAATAATGTTATAAATGATAAATTTGACAATATTGTACTTGCAAATTTAATGGAAATGCCATTAGATTCAGTAGAACTCGGAGATGATATAACTGCAGTATTTGCATCACCGTATATGTCAAAATACGCAACATCTGAAGAGTTTATCGGTAAGTCAAGATATGAATTGTACAAACGTCAAAATCCTCAGGTTCAGCCGCAATACCAAAAATTGTACGAAGCTACTAATGCTATGTACGAAAAAGAAATGTCTGATTTTGCAAAAGGCATACTTGAAAAATTAGACAGCGAACAACCGAAAAATGCGAAAATCATTTCTGGTCCGAATGCAACAGAATACGGAAAATTCGTTCTGCCTATCATTACCGCAGAAATAGCTAAATATGCTGTTATTAAAGGATTAATACCAAAAGCAGAAGTAAAAGTTAACGATAATGGTGAAATATCATATAATTATGAAAAACTGAAAGATACTTCCCTTAATGAAATTGGCATTATAGCAAGCAGCCCTGAAGATGAAGCCGAATGTCTGTTAAAGAAATTAAAAAGCGGCATAAAACATTTAAACAAAAATAAACAAGCCAAAAATGAACTTGTTGACGCATTGAAAAAATCTTTAAAAGGCACGGACAGAAATAGCTTTGCACTGGCAGAAGCCATAATGGACAGAACTCAGACCGGTCTTGACTGGCGTATTGATGCTACAAAAGATATCGGTGATGTAGAAGCTATCAGAAAACACAATACTGATTTTGAATACACATGGAATAAAGTAATAGATTTCTGGAGTAAATTCACAAAAGGTATTCTCAAAGCTAACCCTAATGCCTATATGGCAGCCGAAATTACGGATGAAGGTGCACTGTTCGGTGCCGGTGAAGGCGGGTACTCTGAAAAATATCACCACATTGACGACGACAATAAGAATGACAGCAACCTCATTGCCAAATTCTTGCGCAAAACTAGAATGACAACAATGGCAAACTACAGATATTTCTTTAGCCCGCTGCCTGAGATGTTTGCTCAGGACTTTGAAACAGGTAAAAAATCTGAAAATAAAAATCATTATATTGACAAAATGATTTTTGAAAAACTGGTAGGTAAAGACAACTATCTGCAAACTGCCCCACTGCAATCATTATTGTATTCATATACATTCATCGGCAACCACGATAAACCGCGTGCACTTCACTGTATGGCACTTGATATGAAAATGTTTTTCAGCCTGAAAGGCTATGAAGAACAGGCTTATCGTATGCTAAAAAATAATTTCTTTGGTCCAATAAAACAAAAAGATTATGAAAAATTTCTCGACCATGAATTCACTTTAACAAGTTCTAAAAACATGGCAATGGCTTATGCATTATACGACGGCTTTATGGCTGTTTTGAATGATATGCAGAAAAAAGGAGAATTAACCGGAGATAACTTCAAAAGAACATTTGATGCAGTAAGCGATTCTATATCAGAACTTGCAAACGGCAGATTTGAAGGTCAGAATTTTGAAGCAGATGCATTCGGCTTTAAACCTTTTGATGTAACAATTGATGTGGTACTGCGAGAAGCTGAAAGACATGGTTTAAAACTCAATGAAGAGGATAGAAATAGACTGTTTGACAGAGTATTTGAAAAGATTTTGGATCCTGCAAATAAAAAGCTGCTGGCAATGATGAAAATCCTTGTTGCATTACCGGGTAACCCTACATTATATGCCGGTGATGACCTGCACTCTACAGGGTTTGAATTCAAAACTAAAAACGTAACTACAGACAACCGTTCTTATCTGCACCATGAATGGGTAGATAATGACCACAAGTCATACAAAGAATTTGTAGCTAAATATGAACAAGCATTTGCAGATGTAATGGGAACACGTGCCCGTGAAGAGTTACGTGCACTAAATGACGGTACACCATTTACTCTTGATACGCAAAAAGGCTATTACGAAAACGGCGGAGAACATCCGGTAACTGCTTTATTACATTATGATACCGACGGCTCTATGGTTCTGTCTTTATTTAACACAACCGGTATCATACGTGACAATAAAGCTGATTACAATCCTCAAACATTATACATACCGTCAATAGACCTGTATCAGGTTGATGGTTCTGCTAAAATCGGTCTGCCTCGCGGGTTAAAAGCCGCTCAACAAGGTGATGACGGCAAGTTTTACGGTGATGCAATAGTGTTCAAAAATGCTGATAAAAATGATAAAAGTATTTATAAAGTCTGCCGCTCAAGAGACGGATTATACTTCGTTAAACGTTTTGTCAAAGATGATAATGGAAATATTCATGAAGAAAGTATCAAACTTACAGATACAACCATGAATTTGTATTACGATCCGAAGAATCCTAACCCTTCATTTGAAGGACGCGGTGGGGCAAAACGCAGAGTTATGTATAATCCTCAATACCATTTCGGCAACCCTTATGCAAATCTCTCTAAAAAATATGTTTTAGGCGAAAAACTTGCCGTGACATCAAAATAATTATGAAACCTATCGGAATTGATGAAATACAAAAACTAAGATATGCAATACAATATTTTCAGGACTGCTATCTGGTCTCATCTGTCGGCGCCCTCACACGCAGTCCGAACGGCAGAAAAATTTTAGCAGAAAATATAGCGCATACAAATGACGGTTTTCGGATAAAATTCAGAAATATCAACGGAGAGAATCATGATTTTTTTGTAACCCAAAAAGAATCCGATGATTTGGTATATATGGATAAGTATTTGAATCCTGTACCGATAAATAATCCGCATAATCCGATTATTAAGGCAATAGAAGTTGCAATGAACAAACTCCTTGATAAATACCCTTCTAAAAAGCCTTTTATATGTAGATTTCCCAATTGTAATGAAGAATTTGAATTTAATAAACCGTCAAATTTTCTTGAAATGTTTACGGGCAAAAAGCCAATAGCTATTAACGAAGGCGGAATAAGATTAACTCTCCGTTCTAAGGTAAAGGAGAGTGAGGATATTTTCAACAGAATCAGTGAAATTCCGGATAATAGTTTTGTACTTGGCACATCATTTGGGTTACATAAGGGAATGAGCGACAATCATTGTTATAGTGTAAAAAGTGTAAATAATAAGAATATAGACGTATTTGACCATAGATGTCAGGGCGGGCTGCGGCTAACCTATGCAGAGGCAATAAAAAAATTCAAATTCATAGTTGGATATTTTGATAAAGACCTGTCTGACTAAGCTGTCCATAGATGAAGAGATTAAGAGGTCACGAGGGAATATCGGATTTGCTGACGGGTGGACGAAGGCACACTGGTGTGCTCCTATACATTGAATGGCTGCTAAAGAAGTGCGGGCGGACTAGTCCGCTTTTACACTCTAGGCTCAGTGAACTGTGAACAGTGAACGGTTGTTACAAAAGTGATTAAGTGACTGAGTGATTAAGTGATTAAGCGGGTTACATTAATCAGCCAACGCTGAATTTCCCTTGCACCTCCTCCATGTCATCGCGCATTTATTGCGCGATCTCAGAAAAGTATGATGCCCACCATTTAAAATGTCGGGCTGAAACTAGAACTTATTTGATTAAACTTTTATTTCCGTTTCTTATTATTCTTTGTCTTATTTGTCTGCGGTTTCTTATTATGAGAAGGTGTATAGGATGTCTGAATACGTTTTACGCTATAAACATCAGGAATTGACTGTATTGCTGTAATAACACGTTTCAGCGTGTCTATATTATCAAGTTCAATACCCAGCTCTATAATACCGATTTTACCGCTTTTTGATTTAACGTTTGCATAGTTAATGTTTGTATTATTATCAGAGACGGCAGCGACAATATCTTTCAAAAGTCCCATTTTTTCAGCAGTTTCTACACGTATAGTTGTTGAATAAATTTTATTTGTATTGTTGCCGGCCCAGTGAATATCCATTAAGCGTTCCGGTTCCACATTTTCAAGCGTTTTGCAGTCAACCCTGTGAACAGATACACCTTTTGAGCGGGTTACAACCCCTACTATTGGTTCACCGGGGATAGGAGAACAGCATTTTGCAAAAGAATACATCAGTCCTTCCAGCCCGATAATATCTTTTTCTGATTTCTTTTTGTTTGAAGAATAAAATCCGCTGGTTTCCAAAGTTTTTTGCGGCTGCGGCTTTTTAAGTTTATTTATAACTTTGTTTACGGTTGTTTCGCCATATCCGAGTGCGGCAAAAAGATCTTCTGCTGATGAATAATTCATCTGTTTGGCTACTTTTTCAAACTCACCCTGTTTAGTGTATTCATCAAATACGGATTTAGTCAGTTCATGTTCAAGGTTTGCGCGACCGACTTCAATATGGTCTTCTCGATTATTCTTTTTAAACCACTGTTTGATTTTGGATGATGCCTGTTTTGTAACAACAAAATTAAGCCAGTCTAAACGCGGGGCAGGAGTTTTAGATGTTAAAATTTCAACTATATCACCGTTTTTTAACTTTGTATCAAGCTGCGCAATACGTCCGTTGATAAGCGCACCAACAGTTCTGTGTCCGACATCAGAGTGGATACGGTATGCAAAATCTACAGGTGTTGCATTAGCAGGCAGATCAAGCACATCACCGTTTGGTGTGAATGCAAATACCTGATTAGAAAAAATATCAAGTTTTACGGAATTTACGTAGTCTTCTGCGCTTTTCATATCTTTGTCGTATTCGACAAGTTTTCGCATCCAGGAGAACTGCATATCTGCAGGATTATCTGCTTTTTGAGAGCCTTTTTCTTTGTAACGCCAGTGTGCCGCAACCCCGTATTCTGCAACTTCATGCATTTTCCACGTTCTGATTTGAACTTCAAGAGGTTTGGAGCGCGGTCCGATTACTGAGGTATGCAAAGATTGATACATGTTGCCTTTCGGCATTGCTATGTAATCTTTAAATCTTCCCGGAATAGGCTTGAATTGTGAGTGAATTAACCCTAATACTTCATAACATTCTTTCTCTGTATCTACAATTACACGTACGGCAGTAATGTCATAAAGATCATGAAACGCAATATTTAAACGTTTCATTTTGCTGTAAATAGAATAATAATGTTTTGCACGTCCGGTAATCTGTGCATTTATTCCGCTTTTTTTTACGTCCTGTGAAATTTTATCTATCAAAAGTTTTACTGTTTCTTCGCGTTCAGCTTTTGTTTGGGATACTAATTGTGCTATTTCAAAATATTTGTCAGGTTCAAGATACCTCAAAGATAAATCTTCAAGTTCGGCTTTAACTTTACCTATCCCTAAGCGATTGGCAAGCGGGGCGAAAATATCCAGCGTTTCTTTGGCAATTTTTTGCTGTTTATTTACAGCCATAAAGTTAAGCGTGCGCATGTTATGCAAACGGTCGGCAAGTTTTAAAAATACAATTCTTATATCGCTTGCCATAGCAATAAAAAGTCTGCGAAAATTTTCAGCCTGACGTTCTTCTTTAGACTTGAACTGTAATTTACCGAGTTTAGTAACTCCCTGAACAAGTGTCAGGACATCTTTACCAAATTGTTCTTCTATTTCTTCCGGCTTTGTGTCAGTATCTTCAAGAATATCATGCAAAAAAGCCGCCATAAGTGTATGTGAATCGACTTTTAAATCCAGAAGAATTTTTGCGACTTCTACAGGGTGAATGATATATGGTTCTTCTGAAATTCTATATTGTCCCTCGTGAAGTCTTTTGGCAAATAAAAATGATTTTTCTATTAAATCAATTTCGCTGTCCTCACGATTTTGTTCTATTAACTTTTGTTTTATATCTTGAAATAACGGATCTACACTCATGATATAATCATAATACAGATTTTATTAATAATTTTCAAGTAAAATTGAGGAATTTCATACATAAGGATTACCATTATGCTAAAAGAGACAAAAGACGGACTTGTTGTAACGTTAAAAATTTCACCGAATGCAAGCAAAAATGAAATTATTAAAAACGAAGAAGGAATAAAAGTTAAAATTACGGCTCAACCGGTTGACGGCAGGGCAAATAAAGCTCTAACCGAGTATCTTGCCAAGCAGTTGAAAATTCCAAAAACATCAATTGAAATTATCAGGGGAGAAACATCAAAAGAGAAAACTCTGCTGCTAAAAGTGTTTGATAACTCTAAAATTGAACAGGTAAAACAGTTTTTTGAAAATTAGACTTGCTTTTTATTTTTTTTCTGTTACACTTATCGTATGAGAAATATAAACAGAGTACAATTACATCACAACCATCATCATAGCAACCCGAAGGGGCTGTCTATTTAAGGTTGTGATTAAATTATAAAAAGCTATTCCAATTCTTAAATAAACCTCTTCGGGAAAAAGAAGAGGTTTTTTAGTGCCTTACCCCGCGTGATTAGCATCAAGAATTGGAGAAACAGAAAAAATGACAATATCATCAATAATTTCAGCGATAGGAAATAATAACAGTGTATATCCGCTTTTAGTGCGTGATTGCGGAATAGAGAATCCGATCAAAGTTGCCCTGACATATAAACAGAACAAAGAAGATCCTGAAGTTGCCAAACTGGCAACACGCGAACGTTTGATTGATGAATACGCAACTTCTGCGGTCTGGCTCGGCGGTATTCCTCTGATCGACTTAATTTCAAATTGGATTATTAAAAAGAAAGGATTTAACCCGAATATAAATCCTAAACTTTTTGAAGAAGGCAGTTTACAAGGATTGAATTACAACATAAAGAAATTTGAAAAAACAGCACCTGATGCGGTTAAAGATTTGATTAAATTAGCCAATCCGGAAAATCAAAAATACTATAAAAAACTTCTTTCACTGAAATTTTTAGCATCTACCGCTATTCCTATTGCATTTATGGGATTCATATTGCCGAAAATGATATTTGCCTCATCTGCAAGGCGAATCGAAAAACTTAAAAAAGAACGTCAAGCCGCAAATAAAACTATGCCGCAGCCGATTATGCGTCCTAATTTTGCCGCTCCTAAACGTGATATTCTGGACAGTTTTACATCTAATAAAATAAATCAGGTGGCATTTACAGGATTTTCACTGGCTAAACTGGCAACAGTTTCAACTCAGGACAAAATGATGATAACGGATGGCGGCTATACTGTAGGTCGGGTTGCGACTTCCCGTAAGAAAAATGAGGCAATAGATGTAGGGTTTCGTCTAAGCGGCATGATGTTTTTAAATTTTGTGGCACCTAAATGGATAGAAAAATTCCTTAATAAAGTAAGCGGGGTTGAGCTTGATCCTATTATGCTTGCTGATAAGGCTTTTAAGGAAAAAATACAAAAAGGAACCATTAAACTGCCTGTAAATGACACCCCTGAAATGCTCTTGAAATTTGTGGATGAAAATCCTGATAGTCTGTTTGTAAAATTCGCAAATAAATTTAAGAAAATAAAAATGTTAGATAATGGAATTAGAGATCCGCGTGCGTATGTTAATTTCGACGATTTAGGCAAATTTAGAAATTCTATTGCTGATTTTATAACCAATGCGCCGACAGGAAAAAATTTGAACAGATATATTCTTAAAGCTAAAATTCTGAAAGGTACCAATATTCTCGCTAATGTTGGTATAAGCAGCTTCCTTCTTGCATATGCACTGCCCAAAGCTACTTTTGCCTTTAGAAAACTAGTCACAGGATCAGATTTGGAACCCGGGCTTGCTCCTGATGTTCTGGCTGCTAAAAAAAATAATTAGTCTTGGCTGTAATTTGGCTAAGTAACCTTATTAATTCGTAAAAAACTTTCACAAATTTTATATTTGCGATATAATTAAATTTGCAATGGGATATGTAGAAAGAAAGAGGTATTTATTATGGCTTTAAGATATGACGCCGGTGAAGTTATAACCGCAATGGTTACACCATTTAACTCTGCAAGAGAAATTGATTACAATAAAGCGGAACAATTAGCCGGATATCTTGTGGACAATGGCAGTGATGCTGTTCTTGTCGCGGGAACTACCGGAGAAGGTCCGACTTTAACACATGAAGAAGAATTGGAACTGTTAAGTTCAGTTAGGCGTGCCGTTGCCGGTAAAGCAAAAGTTATTATGAATGCCGGTTCCAACTGCACGGCAACAGCCTGCAGAACATCCAAACTTGCAGAAAAAGAAGATGTTGACGCGCTGTTATCAGTTGTTCCTTATTATAATAAGCCTTCTCAAGAAGGTATGATAGCTCATTTTTCGGCGATTGCTGAAAGTACAAGTTTACCAATTATTATTTATAATATTCCATCACGTACCGGCGTTAATATTCAGCCGGCAACTATAGCTAAGCTTGCAAACAAATACGAAAATATTGTTGCAGTTAAACAAAGTTGTTCTGATATGGATGCTGTAACTGAAATTAAACTTCTTGCTCCTGAAGATTTTTCTGTTTATTCAGGTGATGACAGTCTGACATTACCAATGCTTTCACTCGGCGCACGAGGCGTAATTTCTGTAGCATCTCACCTTTTCGGAAAAGAAGTAAAATCTATGATTAGAAACTACAAGACAGGTCAATTTATAGCTGCTATGAATATGCATAAAAAATTGTATCCGATTATGAAAAAACTTTTCATGGCGCCAAACCCTGTTCCTGTAAAAGCTGCACTGGCTCACAAGGGACTTTGCGAAGACTATGTAAGACGTCCTTTAGTAGAACTTAATGACGAACAAAAAGCCGAACTTTTTGCTGTTCTTGATAAATTCTATGAAGACTAATAGCCCGCTCCGGCTATAATCATATTCTATTTCATGTTAAAATTTAAATAATATTAATAGTATAAATGAGGAAATAAAAAGTGAAAAACAAAATTCTTATGTTCTGGGGCATTATGATAATCGTGATTGCAGCGATTATACTAATTGCCGTTAAACCAATCAAACTGGGACTTGATCTTGTCGGCGGTTCAAGATTGATCCTTGAAGCACAAACTACTAACAATATTGCTAAAATTACTCCGGAAGTAATGCAAAGACTGCAATATGCTATTGAAAGCCGCGTTAATAAACTCGGTGTATCAGAAACCGTTGTACAGCAGGTCGGAGATAAAAGATTACTTATTGAAATACCTGCGATAACTGATTTAACAGAAGCTAAATCTTTTATTGGTGAAACTGCACAGCTTGAATTTAAAAAACAAGCGCCGGACGCATCCGGTAATGTAGTATGGGTTCCGACAGGTTTGACAGGTCAAGACCTTTCAAAATCAACACTTTCAACTGACGCATCCGGTCAATGGGTTGTGTCTCTTGAATTTAACTCAACAGGTGCAAAAAAATTCGGCGAATTAACCGAAGCACTCGTTGGTAAAAAAATGGCGATTTTCTTTGATGATGAATTAATTTCAGATCCAAATGTAAACGAAGCAATTTATGGCGGCAACGCTCAAATTACAAGCGGCGGCGCCGGGTTCTCTTATGAAGAAGCATCAAGAATGGTTAACCTCTTGAATGCCGGTGCTTTGCCTGTTCCTGCAAAAATAGTTGAGGAAAATACAGTTGGTCCTACTTTAGGAGCTGACAGTATCGCTAAATCCGAAAAAGCAGGTATTATCGGGCTTTCTGCTGTAATGCTGTTTATGCTTTTATATTACAGAGTTCCGGGCTTAATCGCAGATATTGCATTAATCATTTACAGTTTAATCCTGTTTGCTTTATTTAAAACTATTCCTGTAACTCTTACTCTTGCAGGTATTGCAGGGTTTATTCTTTCAATCGGTATGGCGGTTGACGCTAATATTCTGATTTTTGAAAGAACAAAAGAAGAACTTAGAGCCGGCAGAAACTTGTTTACTGCAATAAATTCAGGATTTGACAGAGCATTTACAAGTATTTTTGACTCTAATATGACAACTATTATTACCTGTTTTATTCTTTATATGTTAGGTACCAGTGTTGTTAAAGGATTTGCCCTAACTCTTGCTTTAGGGGTTATGGTGTCAATGTTCTCTGCAATTACTGTAACCAAAAACTTTATGCACTTGATATTCGGTACAGGTGAACTCAAATATCCGGCTTTATTCGGATTAAGAAAAGATGAAATAGGTAAAGATTACGAAGCAACAGAAACCAAACGTGAAAAAGCTCGTTTTGGTATTCTTGATTAGAAAGAGGTATTAATAAAAATGATAAATACAGGAAGAAAACATTTAGTACACATTGTTAAATACAGATGGCTGTGGATGGCTTTATCCGCTATTTTACTTGTGCCGGGTATTTTTGCCATGGTTTATTCATCTATGACTTATTCAAATCATGCGCCTTTGAAAGTGGGTATTGACTATACCGGCGGTACAATTCTACAATACGGATTGACTGAAAAAATCAGCAATGAAGATCTTGCCAAAAATCGTAAAGCACTTGAAGAGGCTGGTATTGAAAATCCTTATATTCAGATACTTAATGTAAATAGTACACAACAAAAAAATACAAAGGCACAAATCAGTTCTATTATATCCATAAGAACAAAGTTTGTAGAAAAAGATTCTATGGTGCCTGAAAAAATAAAAGGAACTTTAGCAAAACAATATAATAATCCTGAACTTATTTCTGTAAGTTCTGTAGGTCCTACAATGGGTAAGGAATTATTTAAAAACTCATTGCTTGCGGTAACATTGGCTGTATTAGGCATTATTGCGTATCTTTCTTTTAGATTTAGATTTGATTATGCAGTGGCTGCAATACTTGGTATAGTTCATGACGTACTTTTTGTGTGCGGTGCGTTCTCTATTCTGGGATTGTTATATAATGTGCAGATTGACGGATTGTTTATAACTGCTTTGTTAACTGTTATCGGTTTTTCTGTTCATGATACTATTGTTGTATTTGACCGAATCAGAGAAAATCTTAGATATTACGCTAAGAAAATGTCTTTTGGCGAAATTGTCGATGCATCAGTTAATCAGACTTTAGCAAGAAGTATTAACACTTCATTGACCACATTGATAACATTGCTGGCTCTGTATTTCTTTGGCGGCGTCACAACAAAAGACTTCGTTCTTGCAATGATTCTTGGTATTGCTATTGGTACTTATTCAAGTATATTCTTCTGCAGTATGCTTGTTGATTTCTGGAATGACAAGAAAAATTCAATGGCATCTGTGTAAGAACAGATAAATAAAAAAATACATTATAACAATCCTGTCCTTATTGGATGGGATTGTTTATTTTATCTGCAATATCTGACTGTAATATTACAGGAAGTAATTGTATCGTTCTTTTTATTTTAAATTTTTTAAAAAGCTCGAGTTTAATCTTTCTGCATGCAAAGCGGCTTATATTAAGCCATTCTGCTATCTCATTAAGATTGTGCCCCTGTATAAGCATCTGTAATACTATTTTTTCCTGATAACTTAATTTATCCATAATATTTTCTCAGTAAATCTTTATTAACTAATCCGTTTTTCACTGCAAAATAAGCCAACTGCCGCCTGTTTTGAAGATGCAGATATTTCAGCAGCTTTCTCACCTGATAAATAAATTTATATTTATGTCTGCAGTAATATTTATCAGTAATTTCTGAGTAAGTCAGACCGGACAATAGAAAATAAAATACGCGTTCATTTTGAAGATAAAACCATTTATGATCAATATCGTACATTTTGTTTGCCTTCTTAGAGTTAAATACATTTATATTATAACGCATTTTTTAGGCAGGAAGGTTAATAATATTTCCGTTTTTTAAAAAATATTTGAACGCGCGAAAATAATTTACAAAACAGCACTTATAGCAGAAATCATGCCTGTTTCATCAGCCAGATTCTTACCTGCAATATCAAACGCCGTGCCATGTCCCGGTGAAGTCCGAATGATATCCAATCCAATTGTCATATTTACAGTTTCAGCGCCGGCAACAGTTTTTATTGGTATCAACCCCTGATCGTGATACATTGCAATATAACAGTCATAAGGCGGAACATCATGATTTAAAAATGCTTTACCGGCTTTTATAAATAACGTGTCAGCAGGCAGCGGGTCTGTGATATCTATTCCTCTAGATTTTAAAGTCTCAACCGCGGGCAGCAGTATATCTATTTCTTCATCTCCTAAAATTCCGTGTTCGCCGGCATGCGGATTTAATCCGCACAGGGCAAATTTAGGATTGTTAATGAAAAGGCTGCTTTTGAAAAATTTATTCAGGTTATCAATTTTTTCTATAACCATATCTTTTGAAAGATTTATATTCTTAAGAGCACAGTGCCTTGTTAAAAGCAAGACTCTGAATTCACGCGCAACAAAAAGCATTTCCGCTTTCTGATTATCGTGTGCCAGAAAGTGTTGCAAAACTTCTGTCTGCCCGTTAAAATTATGACCTGCAAGATGCAGAGCTTCTTTCGACACAGGTGCGGTTACAATTGCCTCAGGTTTTATTTCGCAGGCTTTTTTTAGAGACAAAAACGAGAATTCACCGCTTGCAGGTGTAATTTTTCCAGGGTGAATCTCTGAATCATATGGAATTTCTAATATTTCATAATCGTTATTCAAAGCGCCATAATAATCGAGTATCTTTTTAGAAGAAATTAACACGACTTTTTCAGGCGGCAAATCCATTTTATTCAGTGCTTTTATTGTAATTTCAGCGCCAATGCCGTTTACATCGCCTGTTGTGATAGCAATTTTATTCTGATAAGCTGACATTTTACTAATTACCTGAACTTTCGTGAGACTTAAAGTATTTTAAAATATCAACAAGCATATTTGCATTACCAAGATTGCCTGACTTAGTTACAATCCATTGAGCGTTGTGATCCATACAAAGCGAAATAGCAGGGGCAACTTCATCAATTAATTGTAATTGCAAAGCATCAATTGCATAGCAGCACTTGTAAGAGGTTTCACCACCCAGTGTAATCAAAATCACATCTCTTGCCGCACATACTTTACGGGTTAAATCAGCTAAAAAGTCTGTAATTTTTGCAGAAAGCTTTTCTTTTGTTAATTCAGCATTCAAAGAGTCCTCAGAAAATCCGTCGAAATCCCTGATTAAATGCGAAGTATGCACAACCACGGTATTTTTTCTGCCTAAATTAGATACAACGCGTTCCACAAGCGAATCCGGCACTTCATTCAATATTGTCTGCAAATCCAAACTTATAAATAAAGCATCAATATCATCGCTGTCTTCCAACGCTTTAATTTGATTAGCGGTAATTTTTGTTGCACTGCCCGAGATAATTAATCGCGGCAATTCTGGGAAAGTTTTTATAATATGACTGTTATCAAGGTCGACAAACCAGAGTTCAGCCAGTGCCCTTGCAAATGCTGCTGTTCCGGTCGGCAGAATATTATAATCTGATTTATTTATAGCTAACGCTATCTGTTCAATATCAACAGTAGAAACAGCGTCTGCAACAATAAGTTTTTTACCTTGAGCGATTAATTCGTTGATTTTCATCAATATAGGACCGGCGCCCTTCATAATAGTTTTAAGTTCAATACTGCCGATAAAATTCTGGCATTCTTCATCAAGCTGTGCCGCAAGCAGTGTTGGAATATGAGATTCAAAAATTGGTGAATGCGGGTCACGCGCCATTTCTGTCCGTTCAATCGGCACGCCTTTTAACATATGATAACCGCCTACAGTCACTCTGCCTTCAACAGGAAATGCCGGCACTATAACCGCAGCATCCCAGTTTAAGGTGTCTAACAGTGCAAGCACTTCTACTGCAATATTGCCGCGCAGAGTCGAATCTATTTTTTTATAAAAATAATCAGGATTGATTTTATCTATTAACATTTGAGCGGCATTTTTAACAGATTCAAACGCTTCATCTGCCGGAATATTTCTTGATTCTGTCGAAATAGCCCAAGTCTGTGTATTTTTTGTATTTAACGGTTCCACATCCGTAGAAAGTAAAATCTGGGTATTAGCCCCCTGCAAATGAAACTGTAGTGCTGTGTCATTTGCGCCTGTTAAATCGTCTGCAACAATACCTACAATATTAGATGTAACTATCATAATACTTCTGCGTCTCTTTTAGATCCCAATAATCTTATATTGTTTGCAACAACAAGAAAACTTTCGCGGTCATTGCCTGTAACTTTATCCGTCCACTTGTTAAGCGCTATACGTCCATCAACAGCAATCTGAATGCCTTTTTTAACGTATTCACCGGCGAATTCTGCCTGTTTTTCCCAGACATCAATATTAAACCAATCTGCAACTTCTGATTTAGTTTTTGAATCCCATCGATTTACTGCAAGTGAAAAACTTGCCTTTACTTTGCCTGATTCAAAATATTTAATTTCAGCATCTCTGCCTACACGTCCTACTAATACAACTGAATTCATGTACTACCTCTTTCTGTAAACCTGAAATATATTCAGGTTATTAATATGTTACTATAAAGTTATTCATATGCCGATAATGCTTTAAGAATTGTAAACTGTTTTTGCATTAAAACAAATAAGAAAACAGCACTGTAGTAATGAGTTTAAATGTCGTTCTGCAGCCGAAGTTTTTTCTTGTCTGCCACAGAAATTTTATTGTCTCGGGTCTGATTTTAAGATTATTCTTAATATTAACTATTGTTGTCCTGTCAGAAATAATTTTCTTGTTCCCTGTAACAAACGCGCAATTACCCGCATTGTTTTTATGCCTTCTGTAACCGACAAGCGGGGTTTGGATTATGACAGAGCCGCCGATTAAATTTGCATAATTCATAACAAATTTATCAGGACAAATCCGCCATTTGCCGGTGTTTTTATATTCAATAAGATTTTCAATAGCTGCTTTTCTATACATTGCAGAACTGTTCGCAGACCAGTACCAGCCGCCGAAACGTTTCCTTTTTAAGACTTCAAATTCCGGTTTTTCAGTATTAAATAACTCATCTAAATTTCCGCATTTTGGTGAAGATATAGAGTTTAGTGTATGAACTTCATCATTCTCACCTATTTCCGCAATTCTACAGGAGGTGAATGCAACCGATGTCATTAAATGTGTCTGGATGTGTATTTTTGCATAATCTTCAAATAGTAAATCATCGCTATCAACAAAGCTTACAAACTGTCCTTCTGCTTTGTTTAAACCTTTAACCATTGCGGCAAGCTGTCCCTCATTTTCAGAGTTAACAAGTAAAGTTATTCTCAAATCCTGATTTTCAGCAATAAATCTTTCTGCAACTTCAACTGAGTTATCGCTTGAAGAGTCATCAACTATAATTATTTCAAAATTTTTGTAACTCTGATTTTTAATACTTTCAAGAGTTTTATACAAAAACTTTTCATAATTATAAGAGGTGACAACAAAACTCACCAGCGGAAGATTAAGCATTGTCACCGCCTTCGTCCGCAATTCTGTTCTCTAATCTTTTGTTGTGGATTATTGATGAAATAAAAGCAAAAACAATAAACGCAAGTCCGATTAATCCGGTCAAAACTTCCGGCACCTCTCTAACCGTTGACACAAGCATAAGCATTGAAAGCGCCCCAATTGCCCAGTGTGCTCCGTGTTCCAGATATCTGAATTGAGCCAGAGTCTTTTTTTCAACCAGCATTATTGTCAAAGACCTTACAAACATAGCTCCGATAGCCAGACCTATTGTAATTATTATGATATCTTTGCTAAGCGCAAATGCCCCTAAAACACCGTCGAGTGAAAAAGATGCATCAATAAGTTCCAGATATATAAAACTCATTAATCCTGCGCATTTTGCTCCTTGAGCGCACTGTGCAAGTCTCTGTTGTTCGTGTCGTTCCAGATAGTGAGTAAATCCGTCTATTAACATATAGGTTAAAATTCCGCAAATTCCTGCGATTGTAACATGCAATTTTTGTTCCTGCACTACAAAATTTTGCGTAATCAAAACTGCAAACAGAGAAATTATTATCTCAATGCCTCTAATATGATCCAGATGTGCAAGCGGTTCTTCAATACATCTAATCCAGTGTACATCTTTTTCGTGGTTAAAGAAGTAGTGCAGAAACAGCATCAATAGAAAAAGTCCGCCGAAAGTTACAATAGGAGCATGTGTTTGATGCAGATAATAAGCGTATTTATCCACATTATTTAATGCTAT
The DNA here is from genome assembly GCA_944323045.1 of Candidatus Gastranaerophilales bacterium. GTDB lineage: Bacteria > Cyanobacteriota > Vampirovibrionia > Gastranaerophilales > Gastranaerophilaceae > CALUVH01. Next base: position 45,596 of record CALUQX010000018.1, read on the forward strand.
ATTTGTAACCTCAAGCATACTTAATTTAGCGAATATTGACACAACGAGAATCGGGAACAAAAATCTCATCCCGAATACTGCGATAGCAATACCCCATGTCAAGAATCTATGCCGCCACTTGTGAGACATTTTTTCAAGTTTCATTGCATTGACAACAGCGTTGTCAAAGGACAGACTGACTTCCAGCACAGAGAGGACAATTGCAATAAACACACACGCCAATCCGGTTCCAGCATGCGCGTGTTCTCCCCAAAAATAAGCTGCCGTAAGCCCAAAAATTGTGATTATATATGACCCTAAAAAGTATTCAAGCATAACTACCTCCAGCAATAATTATAGCATAAAAACTTTCTTACTGTATTCACATAAGACGCCACTGTTTCTGTGACCAGTGAACAGGCGGACAAGTCCGCTTTTTTTGTAGGGTGCCGTCGTTTCGACGCACCGGTACTCTGTGACTGGTGAACGGTGAACAGTGAACGGTTGTTACTTGAAGTGATTAAGTGATTAGGTGATTGAGTGACTAAGTGGGTTACTTTAATCAGGCAACGCGGAATACTGCATTACCTGTAATATTTCATGTCCTCCCCTGGAGGGAGGACCGGAATTTTTAATTCCGAGGAGGGGGGTGGACGAAGTCCACTCTTACACTCGGGATGGCTGCTAAAGAAGTGCGGGCAACGCCACCATGTCATCGCGCACTTGCGGATTGCGAGCAGAGCGGATTTGCGTACGGACGGAGCAAAGCGAGTCCGGGTAGCGAACAGATTGAGCCGACTAAGCCGCAAGGCTTTTAGGCGAAACTCTGTGAGCGTGGAGCAAATCCAAGACTGGGCGAAACGGCGACGCGAAGGCGGCGGCGTTGCAGACCCGTTTATTGCGAGCAACCAAGCAGTTGCGCGATCTCAAATTAAAAGGGAATAGGTGAATAAGTTTCAAACATAGGTCGGGCTTCAGCCCGACTTTATAAATGGGAAAGGGACACGGGAATGAAAAAATAAGTTCGATACAAAAAGTAAGATCGTCATTGCGAGCGAATTTGCGGACGGATGGTGCGAACGAAGTGAGCAAATCCGGATAGCGAGGAAATTGAGCGGAGTTGAACCGCAGGTTCAAAAGCGAAACTTTCCGAGCGCGGAGCAAATCCAAGACTGCGAATGCGAAGCAATCCAGCCAATTGTTTCATAACAGCCACAGCCAATCTAAATACGCTTATAACCAACCCCCACCCACAACACTAAACTCACATCCGTTCGTTAAGTGTTGTGACCTCCCCCTCGGAGAGGTAAATCAGGCAACATGGGATATCACATTGACTCATAAAAGGCACTAAGTTACTAAGGCACTAAGGGGCTAAGTATTTACTAAAAATAAGGCAACGCTTGAATCTTGCATTGCCTCATTTTGAAATCCGCTTAATCACCTAATCACTTAGTCACTCCAGTAAGAGGCTCCGCCTCTTACTGGTCAAGACAAACCGCGAGTAAGTAGCTGCTGCCGCGGCCGTAGTTGTCCCAGAGCGTGTAGGTAGAGTATAAGTTGCGGCCGTACGCGCCTTTGCTGCTGTACTCCTGCCCAGACCAAACATAGAACCATCCAGAAGATGAACCTGGTGAGGCTGAGAGGAATTGAGAGGCTTTTGTTGTGTTCATTGCCTTCTCTGTTGGATTTGTTTCTGATGAATTTATTGATGAACCATCATATATATATTCAGCTAGCTTGGTTAGCTGGTCTTGGCTTGGCATTTTACTAACTCCGCCGCACTTTGCTACTGCGCCTGCCCAGTAGTCTGAATCATAGTAACATTCGTTTATTTCTAAGTCGTCCTTCTGTTCTTCACATTGTTCTTTGGTTAAAGGACTATACCCTGTTCCCGGGGCGAGTATCTGGCTTATGCACATGCCGCCAACTAAATCTGGATTTATCGCACAGCCTGTTGTACCGGCTAATTCTGTTACATTAATATATTTTATATCTTTGTCCTTCATATTCGGGTTCTTATTGCCTGACACATCGTAAAGTATCGCCATGCTATTTGAGGTGGCGCTAAACTGATTGTTAAACGGGTCTTGGGTTGTGTTTGGATTATAGGCAATAATCGCGTTTACACCGTTTGCAAATTGTACTGCAACTGTGTCTGTATCCCAGTCTTCCTGACCTAAGCTTGCGGCATTCCTGATTGTGGACATATCAATCGGGTCTTCGCCCTCGTTCCAAATAACTTCTTTATTAAAACATTTTGTAATATTGTTATTATCACATACGCGGGTTATTTTTATGTACTTCTTCAATTCGTTCACAAAATCCATGGTGTTTGAGTAGCCCGCTAACTTTTCCTCTGTGTTCATTTGGCGAGTTGCGACTTCAAGACGTTTTGTGAACACATCCTGTGCAGTTGCCCATGCATGCTCATTGTAGTTCTTAACAAGGCTTGGTATTGTTATCGCCGCTACCACGCCGATGATTGCGAGGGTGATTAGCACTTCTGCCAAAGTGAAAGCGGCTTTTGGGGAAGTGATTAAGTGAGTGTAGTGAGTACGGTGAGTACCGTTGTTACTGGAATTGGTCTGAGTGGTTGCTTCTTTGTTTTTGGTTTTCATAATTTTATTCTCCTTTTTCTGTTTTATAACTATATTTTCACATTTTTTCTTATTTGTAATTCACCTTTTGGTGGGTTATATGTTTTTCACAAGTTCTTCAACTTGTGTTGTGATTGGCGGATTGGTAAATCCGGTCTACTAAGACCTGACCGATGAGGAGATTCTGAAACAAGTTCAGAATGACATGAATGTGGCAGGGGCTGCACCTCTTTAGCAGGTTTCCTGTGTATAAGGGCACACTTCGTGTGCCTGAAAGCCTTGCTGGGCTTAGAGTTTGGCGCCCCCCCCCCAAAAAAATACAGTCATAGCAAGGGTTTCAGCCCTGTCACATGGCGTTAAGGCAAGTAGGGTGAGGATATTGTTGGAGTGGAAACCACAACATACATTTTTTAAAGTGATTAAGTGATTAGGTGATTGAGTGATTAAGAAATTTTTTTGCTCTATGTTTTCTTTCAATCTTAATGTCATCCTAACTCCTCGGTTTTTGCCATTCTTATATTTATTATTACATATGTTGTTAAATTTTGCAAGTCCTCTTTTAAAGACGTTAGGACGATAAGACGTGTCTTGGATTTGCCTGTCGCATCGTTCGCGAATAACGAGTTCGCTTACGCTTTAACTCTTCGCTCACTCGCTCTCCACGCTCACAGAGTTTCGCCTAAAAGCCTTGCGGCTTAGTCGGCTCAATCTGTTCGCTATCCGGACTCGCTTATTTGCGTTGACTGCACTTCTTTAGCGGTCACCCAGAGTATAAAAGTGGACTTCGTCCACCCGTCCGCAAATCCGCTAAGACGTTAAGTCCGTTAATAAGAATCAGGCAATATGGAATGCTGCATTGCCTGAAAATGAAACCTCTTAATCACCTAATCACCCAGTCACCTAATCACCCAGAACTACTGATTTATTGTAAATACATTACTCACCTTACTCACTTCACTCACCTCACTCACTTTTGTAACAACCGGTCACCTGTCACAGAACAAGTGTCCACCATTTATGAATATGGGGCTGACGCACGACATTGCTTATTGTTTTGTAATCCTTTTTGTTATATAATTTTTAGTAAGCTTTGGAGGGAAAAATAAATGCTTAGTGGACCTTTTTTAGATAGAAACTGGATGGGACAAAATGAGGATTACACATCTTCTGATATTATAATGCTCGGACTGCCGTTTGACGGAACTGTTTCGTACCGCTCCGGCTCAAGATTTGCGCCCGAACAAATACGGCTTGCTAGCTGGGGGCTTGAAGATTATTCCCCGCGGTTTGACAGGCATCTTCAGGATGTTAATTTTCACGATGCAGGTGATTTGGAATTTCCTTTAGGCAATACGTACAAGTCACTGGACATTATTGAAAAAAATGTATATGAAATATACAATGACGGTAAACGCGTTTTTGGCATAGGTGGTGAACATCTCGTTACTTTGCCGGAAATAAAAGCCGTGTCAAAGTTCTATAACAACCTTGCGATAGTCCATTTTGATGCTCATACTGATTTGCGTGAAGAATATCTGGGCGAAGAAATGTCACACTCCGCAGTTATCAGACACGCGTCAAAAATCGTCGGCGCTGAAAATATTAAACAAATCGGTATTCGCTCAGGTATGAAAGAAGAATGGGAATTTATGAAAAATAATAATACATTAGTTCATAAGTTTTCTGAACTTGATTCATTAAAAGACAAAAAGATTTTTGTTACAGTGGATTTAGATGTGCTGGATCCTTCTGTCATGCCGGGTACAGGCACTCCGGAATCCGGCGGGTTTACATTTAATCAACTTGTTGAGTGGTTTGATTATTTGAAAGATTTTGATATAGTAGGAGCAGATGTTGTAGAACTGGCTCCGGATTATGATGCGTCAGGAGTTTCCACAGCTGTGGCATCTAAAGTTATACGGGAACTTCTTATGATTATGTAAGGCAGGAATTTATGGTAGTAGAACGAATCAATTTTTTAAAGGATGAAATAAACAAACACAATTATTTGTATTATGTTGAGGACAACCCGTCCATTGACGATTATACATATGATATGATGTTTGCTGAATTAAAAAAACTTGAAGAGGAACATCCTTTGCTGAAAACTCCTGACAGTCCAACCCAGCGTGTGGGGTCTGTCAGTGAAAAATTTGAGTCTTACAGGCATAAATACCGGCTTTACAGTCTTGATAATACGTATGATGCGGAAGAATTGACCAAATGGTATGAACGCGTAAAAAAAGAATTGCCGGCAGGCAGTCATCCCGCATTGGATTGCGAACTCAAAATAGACGGACTTGCAATGGCTTTGACTTATGAAAAAGGTGTGTTTGTACGCGGCGTTACACGCGGTGACGGTATCACCGGAGAAGACATCACAAATAATCTGAAAACAGTCAAAACAATCCCGTTAAAGCTGTTTGAAGATGTGAGCATAGAAGTACGCGGCGAAATTTACATGCCAAAATCTTCTTTCTTTAAATTGAACGAAGAAAATAAGCAGAACGGCGAAAAGATTTTTGCCAACCCGCGAAACGCCGCCTCCGGCTCTGTCAGACAACTAGACAGCACAATTACTGCCAAACGCGACCTTGCATTTTTTGCCTATGCGGTCATTTTTGAAGATGCTCCAAATGCACCTGACAATCACTACGACGCTTTAATGTATCTGAAAAAACTCGGGTTTAATGTAAATCCTAATATAAGATTATGTAAAGACATAAAAGGCGCAATAGATTATTGTAATGAATGGGAAGACAAACGCCACAATCTTGATTATGCAACAGACGGAGTTGTAATAAAAGTAAATAATTTCGGGTATCAGGGCACTTTAGGCTACACTGCCCGCGCTCCGAAATGGGCAACAGCTTTCAAGTTTCCGCCGGAAGAAGTTCAGACAAAACTTCTCAATATTGAAAACAGTGTTGGCAAAACAGGTGCAATAACCCCTGTTGCAATATTAGAACCGGTGTTCTTTGCGGGCAGCACTGTCGGGCGCGCAAGTTTATACAACTACGAAGAAATAAAACGTCTGGATGTGCGTGTTGGAGATACTGTTGTAATAAAAAAAGCCGCAGAAATAATACCTAAAGTTGTAAAAGTTATTGACGACGGGCATCACAATGAACGACCTGTTTTCACTCCTCCTGAACAATGTCCGAGCTGCGGAGGACCTGTTACGACAAAAGAAAACGAAGTAAATCTCTATTGTCTGAATCCAAACTGCAAAGAAAAAGAAATTGCTAAACTGGTCTTCTTCACCTCAAGTGCAGGTATGGATATGGATAACGTAGGTGAAAACCTTATAAAAACTTTATATGAACAAAAATTTATAAAAACAATACCGGATCTTTACCGGCTGACGGAAAAAGATTTAATGCAGCTGGATTCCATAAGAGAAAAAGCCGCACAAAATATATACAACGGGATTCAAAACTCTAAGAAAAATCCGCTGAATAAGCTTTTAACAGCACTTTCTATCCGCAATGTAGGAAAAGAAACTGCTGAAATTCTCGCGCTGGAATACGGGTCAATTGATAACATAATGAATACAACAAGTTCAGAACTGTCAAAAGCCGCAAATATCGGTGTTATTATTGCCGATTCTGTTACTGAATATTTTAAAAACAGAAAAAATCGCCAAATGATTGAAGAGTTAAAAGAACTCGGCGTTAACATGACTCAGGATTTAAGCGACCGTTCAGACAAACTTAAAGGTAAAAGTTTTGTTTTGACAGGCACTTTAAAAAGTATGTCACGAGAACAGGCAGAAGAAAAAATTAAACGTATGGGTGGTAAAGCTTCATCATCAATATCTAAAAAAACATCCTATCTCGTTCTCGGAGAAAATCCGGGGTCAAAATTAGAGAAAGCGCAAAAATTTGGTGTTATGATATTGACAGAAGATGAATTTATGAGTATGTTAAATGATACTCAAGAGTAGTTAGAAAGAAGGATTTATGAGAAGAAATACCAGAATAATACAGATTAACGGTTTGAGGGGAATACTGTTTGCAGCATTTACAGTAATTTGTCTTGCTGTAGGATTCGTTGTTTTTCCGGGATATTTAGCACAAGGCATATGGAATTATTTTGCAGGATTTTCATATATGCCTGAAATAGGTTTATTTCAGGGAGTTTTGCTCTGGGCTATGGTTGTAATCTGTTATTTTATAGCAGCAAACAAACAAAAACATTCCTTTATCGCGTTGAAATCCCCGCGAGAATTGAATGAAGAAGAACTTCAACAGGTTATGAATGCTATAAAAATGCGGACAAAATTACACTCCAAAGCTCCGATGATTATAAAAGCAAATGAGCTGGAAAAATTTGAATTAAGACCAATAAGCAAACTGGATTCTGATGAAAAAAAACAGGAAAATAGTTCGCAAGAAGAAAAAGAAAAGGAGAATGTATGAAAAAAGTACTAGTATCAGCATTACTTGCAGGGTTATTAATCGGCGGGCTTGCCACGCAGGCGGGTGTTGTCAATAACAACAATGATGAACGCGGATATATTTCTGTAAGCGCAAGCGCCAACAAAGAAATAGCATCTGATGTAGCAGAAATTTCAATCGAAATTCAAACATTTGACTCAAAGTCTATGCAAAATGCAACTACTGAAAACAGAGAAATCTCTGACAAAGTATATTCAGCAATAAAAGCAATGATAAATCCAGCCAACGGTGATTTTGTTAAAACAGCAGATTTTAACGCATCTCCAATATACAATTACTCAGGAAGCAAAAGAGTTTTTGACAAATATCAAGTTTCAAACAGCATAATAGTACGCACAAAAAATATTAATGATGTAGGGGCAATTATTGATAAAGCTCTTGCACTCGGCGCTACAAACATCAGCAATTTGAACTTTACAGTCTCCAATTATGATGCACAATGTGATGAATTGCTTACTCAAGCAACCCAAAAAGCAAAAGCTCAGGCTGATGCTGTTGCAAAATCAGTATTTTCATCTGTTACCGGTATAAAATCAATTTCAGCAAGCTGCAGTACAACAAATAGTTCTGCAAGAATTCACTACAATCTATTAAATGCAAAAGCCGAAGGTGCTATGGCTGCGGATTCTGCAACTCCAATAGAAAGCGGAACAGTGAAAATTTACGCAAATGTAAATACTAATTTCTATGTAAAATAAAAAATTTTTTAGTTGAATTTATAGGGGCGGGATTTTTTTCAAAAATCCCGCCCCTCTTATAATATCTGTTTTTACGAATTACATAATTTTTTCTAATCCGTAAATAAAATCATTGTTGTTATAGATATGCTTAACAGCCAGCAGAACCCCTTGCATATAGCATTTTCTGTCCATAGTGTCATGGCGTATTGTCATAATTTGTCCGTCAGAACCAAATATAACCTCTTGAGATGCGATATATCCGGGCATTCTGACAGAATGTATGTGAATATCAGAGTAGGATTTTCCGCCACGTGCACCTTCTAATGTTTCAGTTTCAGGACAGTTGCCGCTTGTGAATGTCTGTTTTGCCTCTGACATTAACAGTGCTGTTTTTATTGCAGTACCGGACGGAGCATCTTTTTTCTGATTGTGATGCAATTCTATTATTTCAGCATTATCAAAGTATTTTGCCGCCTGTTTTGCAAACATCATCATAAGAACCGCACCGGTTGAAAAGTTTGGCGCGATAAGGCAGCCTGTATTATTCTGTTTTGAAAGTTCTTGTAAGTGTTCTATTTCACTGTCTTTTAAGCCGGTAGTACCGATTACAATTTTTATACCGTTATTCAGACAGTATAAAGCGTTTTCATATATTGATTTTGGCTGGGTAAAGTCAACCAGAACATCAATATCGCACACGCGGTGAGCTTCCTCAATAGAGTGGTACATATCCTCAGCAGCAATGTCGATTTTTGCCACAAGTTCAGTTTCAGGGCAATCATTCACAGTCTGAACTACTTCTCTGCCCATTTTACCCAGTGCCCCGCATACAGCAACTTTAATCATAATATTTTCTCTCCTTTTTTTGTTTTTATTTTAGCATGAAAATGCAGATTAACTCGTAATATGTAATTATATTACTCACTCCAAAAGCCGCATTCTATTCCCCTCTTCGCGCCCACTATGCTCGCCTTTCTTCATATTATTGTCATATTTCACAAAATATGCTACAATCCCGCTATGGATGAACTGGTAGAAAAACTTAAAGTGCTGGGGCTGAACAGCTATGAAGCTAAAGTTTATATAGCGCTTTTGAAAAAATATCCGGCAACCGGATATGAAATAAGCAAACTTGCCGATATTCCGCAGGCACGTGCATATGATACTTTAAAAGCACTTGAAAACGCGCAGATTGTAATCAGCTCTCAGACAAAACCAGTTACTTACACTCCCATAAAACCTAAAGAACTAACCAAACGCTATAAACGTAAAATTGATTCGACAATTGATTTTTTAGACAAAAAACTGCCTGATGTTAAAGATGATTATATTGAACCAATCCTTACCGTCACCGGCAGCCGCAAAATTATTGAAAAAATAATTGAATTAATCCGAAACGCTAAGGATAAAATATATCTTGAAATTCGCGCTCAGGATTTCAAAATCATAGAACCTTATCTTATGGACGCTTACAATCGCGGATTGGAGATAAAAATTGTTGCTTATGACAATTTTACGAGCCCTTTTGGTAAAATTTTCCACCATACAGGTACAAGTTTTCTGGAATATAATAAAGGCAAACGTTTCATTTTCTTAACAATTGACGACAAAGAAGGACTTTTCGGAAAAATTTCATCCGGCAGTAAAAATGAAGATAATTTGATTCTCTGGACTAAAAATCCTGAAATAGTTTTTTTGATGAAATCCTATATAGCCCATAATATGCTGTTAATCGATATTGAAGAAAATTTCCCTGAACAATTACGCTACTTTTACGGGCACGGACTTAAAAAACTTAAAGATAAAATTCTGTAATGTAACAAAATTTTACTTTTCAAATTGGACTAAAAGGATTATAATAAATAATGTAATTTGAACAATTAATTTTTTGGGAAACAGGAGAAAAAATCGTGCAAGGGTATACATTTGAACTAATAACCGGTCCTATGAGCTGCGGCAAAACCGAAGAATTACTCAGAAGAATAAGACGCTGTATCATAGCCAAAAAGAAAGTTAAAGTAATCTCACCGGATATTGATACCCGCAGCAAAGGCGATTATATTGAATCAAGAAACGGTTTATGGCTGGATGCAACAAAAGTTAAACATGCTATACAGATTATGAGTGTTGTAAAACCCGAAGATGAAGTTGTTGCAATAGATGAATTGCAATTTTTTGACAGCAATATTGTGAAAGTTATTTCAAAACTTATGGATGAAGGCAAACACATTATAGGTACAGGGCTTGAACTTGATTTTAAATGTGAACCTTTTGGCAGCATGCCGGAGTTAATGTGTATTGCCACAAAAGTTGATAAATTGCACGCTGTGTGTATGAAGTGCGGCTGTGACCATGCAACCAGAACCCAACGCCTGATTGACGGCAAACCTGCTGATAAAAATTCCCCGCTGATAATGATTGGCGGCGATGAAACTTACGAGGCCAGATGTGTTAAATGTTATGAATTGCCGGATATTCAACATGAGAAACAAAAACGCGGCTTGAAATTGTTGAGTTTTGAACACTAGTTAAGTTGTTTTATTGCGTGCATATATTTTATTTAATGGGCATTGTTATTTGTTGCGGACAAATTCAATGTGATAATCCAATACGTCTAATATTTCCTGTACTTCTTCAAATTTAATAGTTTTTCTGCGTAATTTGTTAGTTATATTATTGCCAATATAACTTTTTCCGGTTGTTTGCGTCAGGGTATCACAAACTTTCTTAAGTGTAGTGCCATTTTTAGCTATCAAGCTTTTCAATTCATTTCTAATGTCCATTTTTTAATTATACGGTTAGTTGACAAAAGTTACTAATTATGATAAAAACAAACTATAATGCAATATTGATTGTATTATAGTTTGAAATATTAGAGATATTAGGATGAAAATATAACAACAAAGAACGCACAATCAGAAGATAGAAGTAACAGAAAGGAGCCACGCAAAATGAAATACAACACAAAAATCAACGACGCAACCGCTCAGACCCATTCCAGTAACAACGGTACTCACCATACTCACTTTACTCACTTAATCACTTTCCCAAAAGCCGCTTTTACTTTGGCAGAAGTCTTAATCACCCTTGCAATCATCGGCGTAGTTGCGGCGATAACAATCCCTTCTGTTGTTCAAAAATATCAGGAAAGAGTGACTGTAACTAAACTTAAAAAAGTATATAGTACGTTGAATCAAGCTTATCAAATGGCAGTTATAGAAAATGGGACAATAGATCAGTGGGGACTGACACTGTCTGAAAAAGATGAAGAAAGTGGTTGGTATACCGAAGAAACAATGCAGTCATTTTATAAATTTTGGAATGTCATGCTCAAGTATATGAAATCAGCAAAAATTTGTACTTATGAAGATGATTGTAATTTGAAAAATTTCACCATAAAATCACTGGATGGCACAGAATGGAATGCAAAATCAAGAGTTATTTCGATTTTATTGGACGATGGCACAATGCTGACCGGTGGTGATATAAATAATGCGGATTGTAATAGTGATTTTAAAACATCGCTTACCAAAGATGTTTGTGGAGATTTAAAATTTTTTCTAAATGCAAATAAATCGGAGTATACTGTCGGTAAAGATGCATTTATATTTTATATGACTAAAAATGCGATAGTACCTGTCGGACAGAATGGAGAGAACAATCATCCATTTGCAACACATTGCTCAAAAAATACCAACTATAAATATAATGGTTATGGCTGTACAGCCTGGGTAATCCAGAATGAAAATATGGATTATTTGCACTGTAATGATTTAGATTGGGATGGTAAACATAGTTGTAAATAATTCAAACGGTCAATAATAAGTGAGGAACGGTTGTTTTGAAAAAGACGTTAGGACGATAAGACGTGTCTTGGATTTGCCTGTCGCATCGTTCGCGAATAACGAGTACGCTTACGCTTTAACTCTTCGCTCACTCGCTCTCCACGCTCACAGAGTTTCGCCTAAAAGCCTTACGGCTTAGTCGGCTCAATCTGTTCGCTATCCGGACTCACTTTGCTGTCTTACTCGCCGGCGTTAAACGGGTCTGCAACGCCGCCGCCTTCGCGTCGCCGTTTCGCCCTCTGCCGG
>CALUQX010000019.1 GCA_944323045.1 Candidatus Gastranaerophilales bacterium
GTTAATAAAGCGTCAACAGTTGAAGATTGAGAAGTTCCGATGTAGTCAGAAGATACAAGCGGTTCTTCAGTGTAGCAAAGAACGTGTCCGTCAGCCCCTTCTTTTAATGCTGCGTTAACTTCTTCAACAGTTACATCTTTAGAAAGTTCAAATACAACGTCAACCAAAGATACATCCGGAGTAGGAACTCTCATAGCGAAACCGTCCAATTTACCTTTTAATTGAGGTAAAACAAGAGCTACAGCTTTAGCAGCACCTGTTTTTGTAGGAACGATGTTCAAAGCGCCTGCTCTTGCACGACGAGGGTCTTTGTGACCGGCGTCTAAGATTCTTTGGTCACCTGTGTAAGAGTGAACAGTTGTCATCAAACCTTTAACAATACCGAATTTTTCATCAATAACTTTAGCTACAGGAGCCAAGCAGTTAGTTGTGCAAGATGCCATAGAAATTACATTGTGTTTAGCAGGATCGTATTCTTTATCGTTTACGCCTAAAACGATTGTAATATCTTCGTTTGTAGCAGGAGCTGAAATAATAACTTTTTTAGCACCAGCATCAATGTGAGCATGAGCTTTAGTTGCATCTGTGAAGAAACCTGTTGATTCAACAACAACTTCAACACCTAAATCTTTCCAAGGCAATTGAGCAGGATCTTTTTCTGCAAAGAATTTAATCTTTTTGCCGTTTACGATAATACCTTCATCATAAGCTTCAACAGTACCGTCGAATTTACCCATAACTGAATCGTGTTTGAATAACAAAGCAGCTTCAGCCGGTTTCAAACCAGGGTCGTTGATAGCTACATAATTAATTTTGTCAAAAATACCTTCTCTGATAGCGGCACGTAATGTGTTACGACCGATTCTACCAAAACCGTTAATTGCTACGTTTACCATAAGTATTTACTCCTTCTTATTTTGTAAAACTTTTAACATGATTTTTATAACATCAACAAAAAAACTAATCAAGTGTTTAGAAGTGTTGAATAATTAAGAAATAGTTAAATTTTTAGAGTTTGTACGGATAATCGTCCTTAAACTCCCAATTGTCGTATTGTAGCAGCACTGAACAAAATTCAGGTTGCGTTTTACATCTGGATTTTGCATTATCACGTGATGTGACGGATCCGGACATGTATGGACGAAAGCCTATTGACTCATCGTGATATCCTCGCCCAAAGCAAAATGTAAATGCAAATGTATCCTGACCAAACTTATCCGGCATTTTATCTCCGTTAACATCATACAAAATATCCATGCAGCTTCCTCTGTTTATTTTCAATTTTGAACCATCGCTTAAATATACGGTAGGTGCATGTGCAAAAATATCATCGCTTTCATTAGTTGTTGAGTTGTATTCCGTTACATATTTATTATATTTAATATAAGGCAGCAGATATTTTTTCACCCAACTTTCCATATATGTATAATTCGTTCCTGAGTAATTGCCCTCTTCATCCTCTTCATAGACAGAAAAATCCCAAGTTTCTAACTCGCCATTGTCAATTTCAGACATCTGAATAGCTTGCTGCATGGTTGAGTAGAATTTTTTCAATTTTGTTGAATATTCAGTCTTTTTATAGCTCTGAATCAATGACGGGATTGTTATCGCCGCAACTATACCGATTATGGCGAGGGTAATTAAGACTTCCGCCAGCGTAAAAGCGGCTTTTTGAGATGTGACCAAGTGAGTAAAGTGAGTGAGGTGAGTAAAGTTGTTACATTGATTAGAATTAGTGCTTGCGTTGTCATTTCTTGTTAGCATGTATACCTCCTTATATTAAACCTTTTTACAATATTATTATTCACATGAATAATAATATTAGTCAAGTAATTAATATATTATACTACCCCGATAATAATGCTAAACTACTATTATGATTAAAAACAAATTATCAGAGATGATGGGTATAAGACGAATGAACATGGCAGAAACAGCAAGAATTGCCGGTTTAAGTCATGTTGCCGTATTTAAGATTTATCACAACAGAACCAAAACAATTGAACTTGAGACCATAAACAAGCTTTGTTATGCGCTGGACTGTCGCATTCAGGATATATTTGAATATATTCCTGACTAACAAAAAAATTAATTTAGAGTTTTTAAATTAGACATGCTGGAAAAAATAGGAAATTACCCGACAACTTCATATATAACGCCTGCGCCAACTGCACCGAATACAAAAACACCGCGCAAAGAAAACTGGCTGGACAAATTCCAGACCGGAGTAAAAAATTCTGCGGATATGACGGACACAATAGTTGTGCCGCGTACTATTTTTAAGGGGTATTTAGGAATAATGCTCGGGACAGCCGCCGCTACACTCGGGGCTTTTATAAATAAGCCAAAAGCTTTATCAACCGGATTAAAAATTGCTGGGCTGGGACTTTCAACATATGGAACCTGGGCATTTGTAAGACCGTTTATTATAAAAGACGCCAGAGGCGTTGAACATAAAAAGATTTAGTGACCAGTCACCGTTCACACTTGCTTATTGTTCAATAAGATGAAAGTCATCACCGAGTTCATTTTCCAGGTATCTTAATAATTCTGACGGTTTAATTCCTAAAGCCTCTGAGATACGCCAGAACATAGTTATTTTCAATTCAATCTCACCATTTTCTATCCGTCGCATATTACTTGAATCCAATTCATAAGAATTGCAGAAATTGTGGCGGGACTTCACATTCAAATTTATACGTTTTTCCTTAATTATCTTCCCTAAAACTTTTATCAATTGTAACGTTTTTTTGTTTTTGTATTGCATACAACCATTATGATAGATATACTAATAATTGTTAGGTATATATACCTAACAATTGAATTATTTATGGAGGACAAAAATATGGAAAACAACAAAAACGTAGCAACCAAAACTAATTACATCAGATACCGCACACACTTTACTCACATACTCTCGTACAAAATCGCTTTCACCCTCGCAGAAACCCTAATTACGCTCGCAATAATCGGCATTGTTGCAGCAATGACAATCCCGGGAATTGTGCAGAAATATGAAGAAAAAGTAACTGTTGTGAAAGTTAAAAAAGTATATTCTCTACTGTCAAATGCACTACAATTAGCAGAATTTGAAAACGGCACCTTCAATAATACTATTTCAGGGACAGTAAGTAAAAATTTCTATGACTATATATCACCATACTTAAAAATAGAAAAATATTGCGGCAGTAATGAAGGCTGCTGGGCTGATACAACGATTAAATTTTTACATGGAGCAGATTGGGAAAACATTAATACCTATAGAGCATATCAAAAAGCTGTTATGAATGACGGAATGCTGCTACAATTATTTACAAAAGATACCTTCGCTGTTTCAGGAGAAATACGTGTAGATATAAACGGTTATAAAAAGCCAAATACATTAGGAAAAGACATTTTTAAGTTTACAATTGATGGTAATAAGATTTTACCATATGGAATGGCATCTACAAATGAGGAAGAAACTTTTTCAACACACTGCAATTTAACATCTGAGAATAACTATAATGGAGATGCGTGTACTGCATGGGTTATTTATAACGAAAATATGGATTACTTACACTGTAATGACTTAAGTTGGGATGGCAAAAAATCTTGCAAGCAAAAGGATTATGTGAACAGTGAACAGTGAACTGTTGTTTTTGAAAAGACGTTAAGACGTTAAGACGATAAGTTCTTTAATAAGAGTTAACCAACGAGGAATGCCGCATTGGCTGTAATTTTTTAAAAGACGTTAAGACGTTAGGACGTGTCTTGGATTTGCCTGTCACATCGTTCGCGAATAACGAGTACGCTTACGCTTTAACTCTTCGCTCACTCGCTCTCCACGCTCACAGAGTTTCGCCTATTGTGCTTACGCACAAGCCGGCTCAATCCGTTCGCTATCCGGACTCGCTTCGCTGTCTTACTCGCCGGCGTTAAACGGGTCTGCAACGCCGCCGCCTTCGCGTCGCCGTTTCGCCCTCTGCCGGCTCGCGCTCCGTCCGTCCGCAAATCCGCTAAGTTCGTTAATAAAATAAGGCAACGCTTGAATCTAGCTTTGTCCTATTTTGAAATCCGCTTAGTCACCTAATCACCTAATCACTTTACTCACTTCTGTAACTACTGTTCACCGCTCGAGTGCACAAAATTAGGTGTGACAGCCTTCTTTAGCAGGTTACAATTTTACTTAAAAAACTTCTTTCTATACCATTTTAATCCGCTCATTTCCAGAGCATCACCGCCTTTACAGGCAATCACAAGCGTCATTGTTTTTGCATTCTTTGCTATAATTTTGCCGGCGGCAGCATTAACATTTCTGATTACACGCAGTTTATAAGGGTTGGGGATAAAAAATCTTCTGCCAATTGTCACATAACACGGCAGCCAAGGATGTAATGCCCGTATATGTGCGTGCATTTCGTCTGCAGTTTTTTGTGTAAAATCAAGCATCATCTCATCAGGTGTAATATTAGGGTAATAACTTGCCTTGCGCTCATCCTGTTTAACCGGACTGATAATTCCGAACTGCAAACGCTTAAGAACATCACACATCAAAATCCTTGCTGCAAATACTGTTTTTTCTTTGAGTTCTTTACCGGTATCGCAGGGTAATATATCCACTTTTTCCTGTGCAAGTATGGCGCCTGTGTCGTAATTTTCATCTATCAGGTGAAACGTCACACCGGAATGTTTTTCCATATGTTTAATTGTCTGCAAATAAGGGTTTGGACCTCTGTATGCTGGCAAAAGCGACGGATGAACATTTATACTTGCTATTACCGGAATATCATAAACAGATTTTTTAATTTTCTCCCGCCATGTGCCGACAAACATTACATCTGTATTAAGCCGCAGCAGCTCCCGTCTAAAGGCTTCAGAATTTGCTGATTTACATTTTATCTCATGCAATTTGTACTGTTTAATAAGAGTCAAATCATGTGATGTCATAAAAAAATCACGAATAAATAATTTAAATGGCGAAAATACAGTTCTTTCATATCTAAAGACGCCGACAATCTGTGCACCTGCCTCCAGTGCACCTTCGATTAAATTTGCCAACATTTCGCCTTTGCCAAGTATTACGACTTTCATAATTAACGCCCGTATTTTATATATAATAAAAAATTTTACATCAGCAAGGTTATATGTGGCAAGTTTTTTACCATTTTATTTTTGAGGCGCGGTCTATTTCGCGGTTAACTGTTTTTTTCGCGATGTCATCACGTTTGTCGTGTAGTTTTTTACCTTTAGCAAGCCCTATTTCTATTTTAGCGAACCCTTTTACTATAAAGACTTCCAGCGGAACGATTGTATAGCCGTCTTTTTTGACTTTAGTATGCATTTTTAGAATTTCTTTTTTGGTGAGGAGTAATTTTCTTGTGCGTTCTGCCTGATGGTTAAAGCGGTTGCCCTGCTCGTAAGGGGATATGTGGCAGTTGTACAGGAATATTTCACCGTCTTCAATTTTGCAAAAACTGTCTTTTAGATTAATTGCATTTTTGCGGATAGATTTAATTTCAGTTCCGGTCAGGACAATTCCGGCTACATATTTTTCAAAAATCGTGTAGTCGTGAAATGCTTTTCTGTTAGTTGTTACAATTTTGCGTTCCATACAATCATTATAACACAGAATTTTTATTATTTATAAACTAATAAATGAATAAGTTAAACTTTACACCACAAGCGGAACATATTCTAATTGTCGGACATATTTTCTGACTTATTACATTCTTAATTGTCCTGACCATAGAGGAAACATTTCACACAGTGGCGTTCATTCAAAGCTGTTATTGAAGGGACGGATTCTCTGCACAGCGGCATAACTTCAGGGCAGCGTGTATTGAATTTGCATCCTTGCGGAAGATTTTCCGGAGAAGGCAAATCACCGGTCAACAACTTTTTATTTGTTTTACGTCCGAATTTCGGTACTGCATTCAGTAGTGCTTTTGTGTAAGGATGTTTAGGATTGTTAAAAATGCTAAAAGTATTGCCTAATTCAACAATTTCCCCTAAATACATTATTGCCACTCTGTCTGCAAGATATTTAATTACACTCATATCGTGAGTTATTAGGATGAAAGTCAGATTATATTTATCTTTCAATTCTTTAATCAAGTTTATGATTTGAGCCTGAATACTAACATCTAACGCGCTGACAGGTTCATCAGCGAGAATAAATTCCGGTTCCAGCATCAGTGCGCGTGCTATTGCGATGCGCTGGCGCTGACCGCCGGAAAATTCATGCGGATAAAGGCACAGGCAGCTTTTATCCAACCCGACAAGTTCAATTTTTTCTTCAACCTTTTTTTCTATTTCGGCATTGGAAAGTTTTGTATTGACTTGTAAAGGTTCTTTTAGAATATCAATAATACGCATTTTAGGGTTAAGGCTTGCGTAAGGATTTTGAAAAACCATCTGGGCGTGTTTGCGAAACTCCTTAGTATCGTGGCGGTTGAGGTTAAGGATATTTTTATCTTCAAAAATTATTTCGCCGGATTTTGCAGGTTCCAGTTTCAGAATAGCTTTTGCAAGGGTGGATTTGCCGCATCCTGATTCACCTGCAATAGCAAGAATTTCACCTTTTTTGATATCTAGTGAAACGCCATTGACTGCATGTATAGTTTGTTTTTTTCCCAGAATACCTTTGTCGGATTGATATTCCACATATAAGTCTTTAATATTAACCAGATTCATATAGAGATTATAAACCGGATATTTCATTATGGCAATAAGAAATGCGGGCGATTTGAATTGTTCCGCTAAAAAGATAATGCATCCAGAGTCGGGCTTCAGCCCGACATCATGAATGGTGGGCACTTATTCTGTGACCGGTGAACCGTAATCAGTGAACTGTTGTTTTGAAAAAGACGTTAAGACGTTAGGACGTGTCTTGGATTTGCTCCACGCTCACAGAGTTTCGCCTAAAAGCCTTGCGGCTTAGTCGGCTCAATCTGTTCGCTATCCGGATTTTTGCCTGCGGCACTCCATCCGTGCGCAAATCCGCTGAGACGTTAAGTCCGTTAATAAAATAAGGCAACACGGAATGCCACATTGACATTTTTTCATGTCCTCCCCTTGAGGGAGGACCGAAATCTCTGATTTCGAGGAGGGGGTAGGCAAAGCCTACTCTTATACTCTGGATGTCTGCTAAAGAAGAGTCGTAGGGTGCTGTCGTTTCGACGCACCGGTTCTCTGTGAATTGTGAA
Organism: Candidatus Gastranaerophilales bacterium; assembly: GCA_944323045.1. Lineage (GTDB taxonomy): Bacteria > Cyanobacteriota > Vampirovibrionia > Gastranaerophilales > Gastranaerophilaceae > CALUVH01. The sequence continues at coordinate 7,188 of CALUQX010000019.1, forward strand.
CGGTGAACAGTGAACAGTTGTTACATGAATCAGGCAACGCCACCATGTCATCGCGCAGCGGATTGCGAGCAGAGGCACGAGCGCGTAGCGCGAGAGTTGACGCCGAAACGGAAACGTTCAGTTTTCGTTGGAGGCGGAACGGTGCCGTTTAACGCGAGCAATACAGTCGCAATTCTAGCAAGTTGTAGATAATGCGCGATCTCAAAACAGAAGTTACTAAGGCACTAAGGAGTTACAAAATATCAGTCAATGTTAAAGATATGTCACCCTGAACTCGTTTCAGGGTCTCTTGTTGCTTGACTGTTTTCATTTGGAGTTGCTCCTTTCTTTATATGTAAGTTACAAATTTATATAAACATTATAACGCGTATACGCGTTCTTGCCAAGTTTCAAGGGTTATATATGCGTGGTGTAGTGTATGCGTATATCACTATATTATTAAAAACAAATAACGCGTATGTAAGGAGTATTTATGGGAAATTATAACGCATCCACAATCGGGTTAATTATCAAAAATCACAGAAAACAAGCCGGGTTAACTCAATTTGAACTCTCTGAATTAATAGAAATCGACGACAAGCAGCTTGGCAAAATTGAGCGCGGGGTGCATTATCCGAGTGTGCCAACCTTCCTCAAAATAATTAAAGCCTTAAACATTGATATCAATGAATTCTATTCAGGCGATACTCCGTCAACTTCTGTCGAAGAAAGCCGGCTTATGCGCCTTATTAGAACTGCATCCCCAAAAGAGTTAGACCTCGTTTATAAAATCTTAGAAGTCATCCGCAATAATTAGTATATGTAGAGTGCGTCATTTCGACGCACCTTTTGAGATCCCGCAAGGCGTTGATTCTCGCGTGTCGCCTCAATGCCGCTGCGGGATGACATATAATTTAATCCGTTAATGTGATATCCCATGTTGCCTTATTTTTATTAACTACTTAGTGTCTCAGTGCCTTAGTAACTTAGCAACGTAGTGTGCAGTAGTGACTGCACCTTACGTTTAGCTCTTAGAGGTCATCCGCAATAATTAATTTTTCCTTAAGGATTTAATATATTTTTCAAATTAGTTGTATAAATATAATTGTGTATAAGATTTTTATATGAAGAAGGAGAAAATATTATGATTAAACCATTAGGTGACAGAATTGTTGTAAGAATTATTGAAGACAACGAACAGACATCAGGCGGTATTTTTATTCCGGACAGCGCAAAAGAAAAGCCGCAAAAAGGTGAAGTCGTTGCAGTCGGATTAGGAAAAATCAATGATAAAGGCGAAAGAGAACCTATGGATGTTAAAGTAGGTGATACAATTCTTTACGCTAAATATTCAGGAACCGACATCAAAATGGACGGCGTTGAATACAAAATCCTGTCTGTTAAAGATGCTTTAGGGGTGCTTGAATAATAAAAGTGATTAGGTGACTGAGTGACTAAGTGATTAAGAGGGTTTCATGTATCACAGAAATTTAGAAACATGGAAAAAAGCGATAGAATTAGTAATAGATATTTATGCGGAAACTAAGCTATATCCAGATGAAGAAAGATTTGGATTAACAAGTCAAATCAGACGTGCGGCAGTATCTATACCCTCCAATATCGCTGAAGGCGCAGCAAGAACTTCAGATAAGGACATGCTTAGATTTATTGATATAGCACTTGGGTCTCTTGCTGAACTTGACACTCAATTAGTAATTGCTGATAGGTTAAATTATTTACAAAATACCAATTTGTTCGAGCAAATAAGTAGAGTAACAGCATTGGTTTCCGGGGTAAAAAAATATTTGACACAAAAAGCAACTTCTTAATCACCTAATCACCTGTCTTGGATTTGCTCCACGCTCACGGAGACTCGCCTAAGGAGCGTTGCTCATGTCGGCTCGTTCCGTTCGCTATCCGGACTCGCTACGCTCCGTCCGTCCGCAAATCCGCTAATCACTTAGTCACTTGATTGCATAATTACAGTAGTTAGTTAATGAAAGGACAAATAAAAATGGCTAAACGTATAGTTTTTGAAGAAGAAGCAAGAAAATCACTTCTCAAAGGTATAGATGCAGTTGCAGACGCAGTTAAGGTTACATTAGGACCTAAAGGTCGCAACGTTATCTTAGAAAAAAAATTCGGTGCACCGCAAATCGTTAATGACGGTGTTACAATAGCAAAAGAAATTGAATTGAAAGACGGTTTGGAAAATGCCGGCGCGCAATTGTTGAAAGAAGTTTCTTCTAAAACAAATGATGTTGCAGGTGACGGTACTACAACCGCATCAGTTCTGGCTCAGGCAATCGTTCGCGAAGGCTTGAAAAACTTGACCGCAGGCGCAAACCCGATGTCTATGAAACGCGGTATTGACAAGGCTGTTGATATTGCTGTTAAAAAAGTAAAAGACATGGCAAAACCTGTTAATACTAAAGCTGAAATAGCTCAAGTAGCTGCAATTTCTGCAGGCAACAACAGCGAAATTGGTGAGTTAATCGCAGAAGCTATGGAAAAAGTTGGTCACGACGGCGTTATTACAGTTGAAGAAAGCAAATCTTTCGGTACTAATTTGAAGGTCGTTGAAGGTATGCAGTTTGACAAAGGTTATTTGTCACCTTACTTTGTAACAGACGCTGAAAGAATGGAAGCTGTTTTAGAAGACGCTTATGTTCTTTGTGTAAACAAAAAAATCAACCTTATATCTGACTTAGTTCCTGTACTGGAACAGGTTGCACGTGACGGACGTTCTTTATTGTTAATCGCTGAAGATGTTGAAGGTGAAGCACTTGCAACATTAGTTGTTAACACTATGAGAAAAGTTTTGAGAGCAGTTGCGGTTAAAGCTCCGGGATTCGGTGACAGAAGAAAAGCTATGCTTGAAGATATCGCTATTTTGACAGGCGGCGAAATGTTCACTGAAGAACTCGGTATTAAACTTGAAAACGTTACAACTCAAATGATGGGTCGTGCAAAACGTGTTACTGTTACTAAAGATGAAACAACAATCGTTGTAGGTGACGAAACTAAACAGGCTGTTCAAGAACGTGTAAGATTAATCAAAAAACAAATCGAAGCATCAGATTCTGAATATGATAAAGAAAAACTTCAAGAACGTGTTGCTAAATTGTCAGGCGGTGTTGCATTGATTGAAGTTGGTGCCGCAAGCGAAGTTGAATTAAAAGAACGTAAATTAAGAATTGAAGATGCGCTGAACGCTACACGTGCAGCTAATGAAGAAGGTATTGTACCTGGCGGCGGTGTTGCACTGGTAAGAGTTCAACAAGAACTTCAAAAATTGATTGAAACAACAACATTTGCAACTGATGATGAAAAAATCGGTTTCAAAATCTTGACAGCAGCATTAGATGTACCGTTAAGAGCAATTGCACACAACGCAGGCGCTAAATCTGATGTTGTAATAGATTCTGTACTGGCTCATGAAGGCGCATATGGTTATGATGCACTTAATGACAAATATGTTGATATGGTACAGGCAGGTATTGTTGACCCTGCTAAAGTTACCCGTTCAGCACTTGTTAATGCGGCATCTGTCGGTTCTATGTTATTGACAACTGAAGCTGCAGTTGTTGATATTCCGGAAGAAAAGGCTGATGCTCCAGCAATGCCTGGTATGGGCGGTATGGGAGGATTTTAATTTCCTTTCTTTGTGTAATACAAAGTGCAGCGGGCTGGGGGTTAACCCCAGCCCGCCGTTTATTATATTTATTATATTTTATTTAGCACCGGACAATGTGTCTAAAAATGCCTGCAATTTACCCGGGTCAACATCATATTTTTCAGCTATAGCATATACTGCTTTTTTGCCTTCAGGTGTTGTGATGTCGTGTGTCTGACTGTAGCGTCCGACTTCTATAAGCATTTTATCAGCTTTTTCGTGGTCAATATTGAAGATTTGTTCAAGTGCGTCTTCTGTGGAGATGTCTTGCTGCATTGTATTGAGTATTATATTTTGTGTTGCTGTATAGTCTGCAGCAAAGTCATATCCTTTAGGTTCTGTTGTTCTGGTCAAAACTCCTTTTTCGACTTCTTCAGTTTTGTCTTTTTTACCGAACAGACGTTTGAAAAATCCTTTTTTCTTTGGCTTGTCAACATCTGCAGTGTCATCGGTTTTATCTTTTTTGCCGAACAGACGTTTAAAGAATCCTTTTCGTTTTGGCTTTTCAGCGGCTAGATTTTCATCCGGTTTTTCAGAAACAAATTTGCCGTCAACTTTATAAATTTCTTCACCTAAACGATTGTTTTCGCCGTCAGAATCCGGATGCCCTGTTTTAGGGATGAATCTGTAGTATTTAGTTTCACCGATTTCATCAGTTGTTTTACCTTGAACGATGTATTCTTTATCGTTAGAGCCGTCTATTTTGGCTTTTTTAAGTTTCATTTCACCAAGTTCCATAGAAATTTCATCTTGCTGAACTGTTACATAATCGTTGTTACCGAAAGTTTTTGCGGCGACAAGCGGATCACCGAGTTTTCCGTCAGCCCCGAAGGCGCGTCTGACTTTTACCTGAGATTCAGGAAGTTTGTATTCGGCAAAGTCTTGTTTTAACCCGTCAATATCGCGTCTGACGATTTTTCCGCCGTGACTTGTTACCCATTGTTCTGTATCAATTTTTACATTTTCAGGGTTGGTAAACGGATCCAGATCGGTGTCATTGTCATCATCGGTTATTGGGGTTTCATCCGCGTCAGGAATTTCTTCATCACCCGGAATTTCGTCGTCACCGGTTACTTCATCATCGCCGGTAATTTCTTCTGTATCATCATCACCCGTTACCGGAATGGTTGTGTCGTCTGTCACCGGTGCTGTATTGTCATTGTCTTCAGGGGCACCGACAAATTCATAACCTGCGGCTTTTGCCATGGCATTCATCTCGTCTGCGGTGTAGGTGAATTCCTGTCCTACCTGCATACTGGTATAATTTGTTGCCAGATTTCTTTCCTCGTGGATTTTGTTCAAAGCGTCATACATATTAAGGGCATCTTGCTTGGTCAGTCCTTTTCCGTCGACATCTTTTAGCTGTCCGCTTTTACGTAATTCTTCAAAAACATTCTTAAGTTCCCAGGTAATACCGCTGGATTTTGGTCCTCTGTCCTGTAACTTAATTTTAAAATCTCCGTTAAACGGACCATTCACACCATTTGTAGACATAGTTTACTTCTCCTTAATTAGCACAATATACTCATGTTTATTACTTATATAAAAACTATTTGCATACAGGAATTGCAGAAATACTTAATTTCGTAACATAAATTAACAAAAAAGATACAAAAAGCGGGTAAAATCATTTACCCGCTTGCATTTGCTATTTTCTAATGTCTTTTCTATCAGGCATTGGTCTGTCCGGATGATGGAACTTTTTGTCCGGTCTAAAATCACCGTGATGATGACGACAGTGACAGTCCATATGATGATGTGGAGCCGGTGCTGCAAACTGAGGCGGCATCATTGGCATCGGACAAGGCGGTTGTGGTTTGTTAACCGCACTGAACAGGCATAAAGCCACAAGACATCCTAAAAATGACCCGAGAATTACAAGCAAAAATCTGCTTAATTCTTTTTTGTCACAATTGCATCCTTTTACTTCGTTTTTAATTTCTTCGTTTTCTGACATAAAAAACCTCCTTCTTAAACTACTAAATTCTAAACCACCAAATTTAGTTTACATTTATATAACGACTTTTGTCAAATTTTTGTTCATTTTTTATATGTAAAAAATTCAAGACACAGAATAAATCCATGTCTTGAAGAGATAATATTGCAATAAATTATTCTTCACGCGGTATTTGTACAAATTCGCCGATATCGTTTGCTTCTTTTGCTTTATCCATAATTTTGTAGGCTTTTTCTCTGGAAATTTCTTTTCCCTTTTCATTAAACCATTTACCGTCTTTGAATGACACTAAAACATCACCATTGGTATCTTTAAATGTTTGTTCCGGGAATTTGCCGGATTCTCTTATTGTTCCATATATTAACTGTGAAGTCATTATATAGCTGCCTCTTTTGGAAGATAAAAACTTATTCATATCAAAAGATTTTGATTTTAGATTGCCAGCTTCATCATAGGTATTATCTGCTATAATTGAGGAACCAAATATTGTTTCCCTGGTGTTAGGCGGATTATTAATACTGCTTCTATCGCCTGAGCCTGTCTGTTTTAAAGGAGTTTCTTCATTTGCGGATGTTTTAGTAGGCTCATTTGGTGTATCGGCTTTTATTTCACTGCCAATCGTTCCGTCTTGATTAATAGCAAAATTCTTGCCGTCTTTTGTAAAGACTGTGGAGCCGTCTTGCGGTGCAAGCGTATATCCTTCTTGCAGGGCTTGATTAATATTAGCCTGCTGTTCCGGTGATTCAAAGCCTTTTACAACCATTGGCTGATTATGTTCTTGAGAATCGATTTCACCCTGACTCAATTCAGCATCACGGGTGTCAGCAACATATGTTGCCATTTCAATATCTGATACACTTTCATCATTATTGCCATTTGAGGCTTCAATAAATGTCCTCAATTCATCAACTGTAACTTCGCCATCCTTAGTCGTATCCATTGCCTCAAATGTTATTTGAGCACCCATACGTATTTGTTCTTCTGAAAATTGTGCTTTTAATTCTTCTGGGGCGGTCTGCAATTCGTAATTAATGTATTCTTCAGCAGTAATATTTCCCTGCTTATCTCCAAAGTTGTTATTAATTATGTCAAACGTTTCCTGTGCAGTCTTTTGTGGATCTGAGATATCAATAGCACCTTGTTCTTGCATTTGCTGTGAAGCCTGTCCTTGTTTAAGATTTTGGACATATTCTTTCAAACCGGCTTGATCAAGCGTTTTACCGTCTTTTTTAAATATCAAAGTCGGTTCACCGCCAATTGAGACAAATGAGCCTTGAATATCTTGCGGGATTTCGGCATTATCAGGAAGTCCCAGAGCCTGACGCATCATGTTATCCATTTTTGTTTGCGTAATATATTTGTTTTTACCCATTGTACTGATAGGAACAAGAGTGTCGCCTAGGGTGCCGTCTTCATTAACCGCACGTCTTACTTTTTCGCCGTTTACAGTCACTACTGCAATGTTTTGTTTTTGTCCGTTAACTTCACGTTCTATAATTTTACCGTCTAGAGTGTCAACGACATCTGCGGCAGACTGTTCAACTGTTTTTAAAGGAACAGAAGGTGCATCTGTTTCTATTTGTGATGCCAGACTTGCCAGTTTATTCTCTAGTGCAGGAGGTTTTGGGGCATCCTGCGGAATTGAACCCGCCGGCTTGTTATCCGGAGTTTCCGGTGTTTCTTTAGTTTCAGGCGTTTCTTGAGCTTTGCCTGTTAAAACTTCAACTATTTTGTTAAAAATTCCGGCATCAAACTGCATTACCTGTCCGGAAGAAACCTGAAAATCTGTTTTCCAGTTGTTGCCAACACCTTTACCTATTTTACCGGCATCGTTACCGCCGGAGAAAATACTGTCTTTTCCGGCATTTACATTCATCTGCTGGTTTTGATTAACAAGAGACATTACCTTCTGCCAATCTGACAATTTGACATTGGTAAGTTTCACACCTTTTTGCTCAAGATGTGATTTTATTGCCTGAGTTATACCTTGACCGTTGCCAACTGTAACATTAATTGACATGAGCTCTCCTGTTATTTCTTCTATAAATTAATAAACAATTTTTATAGAAGTAAAATTCAGAGACATCTGTTTTTGTTACAAATCTTAACTGTTAAATAACTCGCTTGAAAGATATCTTTCGCCGTTATCAGGGAGAATTACAACGATATTTTTGCCTGAGTTTTCTGTACGTTTAGAAATTTCCAGCGCTGCTGCCATTGCTGCCCCGCCTGAAATTCCGGCGAGAATCCCTTCTTTATGCGCAAGACTCTGTGCAATTACAATGGCATCTTCATCTTTGACCGGATATATTTCATCAGTTAAATTTTTATCAAAGTTTTCTGGGATGAAATTTGCCCCGATACCTTGAAGTTTATGTGCACCTGCCGGTTTACCGGCAAGCACCTGACTTGATGCCGGTTCAACCGCCACAACAATAAGATTCGGATTAAGTTCTTTCAATCGCTTTGCAGTACCGGATAGCGTTCCGCCTGTTCCGACTCCGGCTATCAGAATATCGACTTTGCCCTCCATATCATGCCAGATTTCATTTGCGGTTGTCAGATAATGACTTTCAGGATTGTCAGGATTGTTAAACTGCTGCGGGATAAATGAATTTTTAATTTCTTTATGTAATTCTTCTGCCTTATCAACCGCACCCTGCATACCTTTAGCACCTTCTGTCAGAACAAGTTCTGCCCCGTAGCCTTTAAGCAGCAGCCGGCGTTCAATACTCATTGTGTCAGGCATGGTTAAAATCATTCTGTACCCCTTAATTGCGCAGGCAAACGCAAGTCCAATACCTGTATTTCCGCTTGTAGGTTCAATAATTACAGTATCTTTATTAACGAGTCCTTTTTGTTCAGCTTTTTCAAGCATATGGAGTGCCGGACGATCTTTTACAGACCCTGCCGGATTAAAATATTCAAGTTTGGCAAAAATATTTGCACAGCCGTCATTTATTTTATTTATTCTTACAATCGGAGTATTGCCGATAAGTTCCAACATATTGTTTGCTAACATTTTTCTCTCCTATTCTTACTATCGCCTCTGTCTTGCCCTATTATTCTGCCTATTTGAGTCAGACTCTTTTCCATTTCAGAGTAATCAACCGAAATTTTATCCGGATAAATTTCGTATTTTTTTCTGAACTCCATTGCTGTAACATTTGGCATAACGACATTTGCCCCGCTTTGAAGCGCTATATTTCGTCCGTTTTTGACAAGCGTTTCCATTGCTGTTGTTGCAGGAATATTAATATATGGTAATAAAAGTCTGGTTAATGCCATAACTTTCAGTGCAAGAGTAAAACTACCTGCAGAAGCATTGCCAAGCGGGGTGTCTTTATGCGGAATAAATGGTCCTATGCCAATCATATCCGCATTTAATTCTTTAAAAAACAAAATATCATCTGCAAGCGATTCAACTGTTTGTTCGGGCAGTCCGACAAGGCATCCTGTTCCTGTTTCAAATCCGAGTTTCTTTAAATCATAAAGGCATCGTTTTCTGTTTTCAAAAGATGCCGCCGGATGTAATTTTTTGTACAACTTTTCATCAGTTGTTTCGATTCTCAACAGAAATCTGTCTGCACCTGCACTTTTTAGAATTTTGTACTCTTCAAAAGTCATTTCGCCTGTACTTAGAGTTATGGCAGTGTCAAATTGTTTGATTTGTTTAATTATTTCAGCGAGTTTTTCTGCTGAAAAATAACTGTCTTCCCCGCCCTGCAAAACAACTGTCTTATATCCCCGTTGTGCTGCCATACCGGCTGTTTCGACTATTTGTTCGGGTGAGAGTCTATATCTTTCTACATTTTTGTTTTCTGAGCGGAGTCCGCAATAAAAGCAGTTTCTTTTACATATATTGCTAAATTCAATCAAAGCTCTGAGATGCACCTCATCGCCAACATATTTTGCTCTAACTTCATCTGCTGCCTTAAATAATTGGTCATTAATTGTGTCATCAGTAAGTATTTCAACAAGTTCAACTTTAGTCAGCGAATGATTTTGTTTTGCTTTTTCGATTAAATTTTCCATAAAAAAATTATACAACGAAAAATATAACTAAAAAAGAAACCGGCATTGCTGCCGGTTCATCGTTTTTATTTTTCTGCATCTGCTGGAGGAGGTACTTCTCTATCAGGCGCTGGCGGGAACGGTTTAGGACCGTAACCCGGTTTGAAATCAGGTCCGCCAGGGCGGTGTCCTTTTTTGAATTGTTTTTCAAACTGTTTGCGTCCTTCTTTTTTAATCTTGTTCAATTCTTTTAGCTGTTTTTTAGTAAGAATTGATTCAAATTCTTTCATGTTTGCAACACGAATTTCGTGTGCTTTTTTGTGCAATTCTCTAATTTCGCCTTTAAGTGCATCAATTTTTTCCTGTTGCATTTCCACAGCCATTCTTGAACGTTTTACAGCCTCTATTTCATCACGTTTTTGTTTCATCTGTTCAAATAAAGGTTTAAGTTCTTTGTGACCTTTCATACGAATTTCTTTTGCTTTTTGAATTTGTTCTTCTGAAAGATTCAGGCGTTTTTCAAATTCGCTGACGCGTTTTGGTTTTTGTTTGCTGCATTCCTGTTTTTTAGGTTTGTCACAGGACGGAGTTTTGTCAGTTTCTTGAGTTGTAGTAGTTTGGACATTTGGTGTTGTTACAGTTGTTGCCTGAACATTTTCGGCAAATACAGATGAAGTCATTGTAAATGCCAGTACGCTTGCTAAAATAAGTGCTTTTTTCATCATAAAGTTTTTCCTTTCATTTTCAAAAGTTACAACAAATCTTTTAAGGTTTCTGCCAGTTCTTTTTTGGCATTAAAGAGTCTTGATTTTACTGTCCCTACCGGACATTTTAATTTTTTTGCGCAGTCTTCATATGTATAACCATATATTTCACACATGAGAACTACTTCTTTCATTTTAGGTTTCAATGCATTGATAGCTGCTAAAATTGTTTTCTGTCTTTCATTTTTGACAACTGTTAATTCAGGTGAATCCTTGCGGTCGCGGACTGTGTTTAAAACTGTATCGTCTGTTTCCATTTTGTCCTGATGTTTGCGGTAAGAAGACTTTAAATAATCTTTTGAAACATTTTTTGCAACTGTATTAATCCAGCTTTTGAAAGTCCCCTGTTCTTTGTATTTGTCAGAATTTTTCCATACTTTCAGGTAAACTTCCTGCTCCAAATCTTCATTATCTTCTTTTGTAATAAGCCGGATAATACTTTTTACATTTGCTCTATTTTGTTTTACAAGTTTGTTAAAGTCCATTATTCCACCAATATCAGCCCGTAAGAGTCAACAGGCAGTCCTAAATCTTCCGCACTCAGAGTTGTACCGTATTTGATTGTGTCAGAAATGTCGGTATTGAAATTAATCAACCCTAATACAGTTCCGCTCAACAGCATTGCACATACAGCACAGGCAATTTTTATTTGTGCTGTTTGTTTATGCTTTTGTACATACACCGGTTTGACTTCTTGCAAAAGTTTTGAAACTTTTTGCATTTTTTCATGTTCTGCACGGCATTCAGGGCATTCCTTCAGGTGCCGCTGTAGTGTGGCGTCATCGGCAAAAATAAATAAACCTTCATATTTTGTGCATTTTTTGTTCATTTTTTTAACCTCTGTACTATTATAACGAAACACCATTTAGAATTGTTCATTTTTTATTTTCAATTTTAATGAACTTCCTGCTGTACTACAAAATTATACCATAACAATTGAATAAAAAAATATTTGGATATAGAATATTTAATGGCAAAAAATTTTATGTTTGTATTTTAAATGACTTGAAGAATCATGGCTTATCAGGATAAATTAGTAAAAACTTTTGATTATATAGCGAAGAACCTTAATGCAACGCATACCGTTATGGCAATTGCGGCAGTTAAGGGCATTTGTCGTCCTACATTTACCATGATGGATAAAACAGAAAAACCTGAAACCAAAAAATATACAGCACTTAGAGAGGGTATAACAGAAGCGGTTGCAATTCCTGTTTATTTTATATGCGGTGAACTCGCAGGATTCGGGGCAAAAGTCATGAAAAAATTTCAGGATGCCGCAGCAATAAAAAAAGCCCAAAAAGCTGCAGAAAAAACCGGAGATGTGGTTGATATTGAAAAACTTAAACAGTCGCCTGAAATGACCAGAAAAATTGCCAAAAATCTGAGATTTTTGGGAGTTTGTGCAGCAGCGCTTGTTGTAATTCCTTCAATCTGTTCAATTGCAATAAAGCCGATTGTTGATGAAATTATTAAACCGCCAGCCTCACCCAAAATACCTCCTAAAAAGCCTTCAGCCCCTTTAAACATGAATACTTCACTCGCAGTAACTAAACCAATCGTACGTCCGAGCATGAATTCATTCATCGGACATTACGGAATGAAAGCAGGTGGCGTATGATTACAGCATTAACACGCGCACTATCTTCAAATGCATTAACAACTATTGCTACCAATACAAGCAGCCAGATGATCTGTGAAACAACTCTTAAAGCCATAGGAAGACCGGGTGCCATTCTCATAGACAACAAAATTTCTGATGACACCAAAAAATACGCTGCTGCAAAAGAATTCCTCTATCAAGCAACCTGTCTTGTTGTTTTTGGATTGTTAATTGTCCCTGTGTTTAAACACGGAACATTCAAAGCCGCTAAAAAACTCTTAGGTAAAACTCACCCTGAAATTAATCAATTCAAAAGTTCAACAGAATATCTCGATTATTATAAAATAGCAAGCAAAAAAATGCAAAACAGACTGGCAACATTGAGTAAAGACCATTCTGAAAATAAATTTACTCCTGAACTCCGTGAACAATTGAAAACACAGGAAAATCCGGACAAATATGACTGGATTAAGGGGGCAATAGAGACAGGAAGTTTCGCGGGGTCTATAATCGGACTTGCAATACTTGCTCCTCAATTGAGTCATGCAACGATTCACCCTACACTTAGATTTTTAGGGTTTGAAAAACCTAAATCAAAAAATCTGGATACTCAGGCTTAATTTTTTCCTGTTATAATATTTATATGAGAAATTATCAGCAAATTTTTGATACTGTTAAATCAGACATAGATATAATCATAAATAACCTGACGGCAAAACTCAATTTGCAGGAGCCTCTTCAAACAAAAGTAAAAGTGTTTCTCAATGCACCGGCAAAACGTATCCGCCCGCTGCTTGCCATATTGTATTTAAAAGCCGCCGGCGTGCATTTGCAAGAAAAGCATTACAAACTTTTAACCGCTGTAGAACTTGTCCATAATGCATCATTAATCCATGATGATGTAATAGATGAGGCTGATGTAAGGCGGAACCAGACAACATTAAACAGGTCGTTCAACACAAAACTTGCCGTAATTGCAGGTGATTATCTGCTTTCTTGTGCAATGGATTTTTTGCAAGAAATCAACAATCAGCAAATACTTTCAAATTTTATACAAACACTTTCTGCAATGTGTAAGGGAGAAATACATCAGTATTTTTCAACAAATAAAATACCTTCACTAGAAGATTACATAACTAAATGTGAACAAAAAACAGCGCGTCTTTTTATGACAGCGCTTGAATGTTCGGCTGTTCTTTCACCGGAAATCAGCCGCACAGATGCACTGCTTTTCGCCAGAAATTTTGGTATTGCATTTCAGATAAAAGATGATTTAACAAATATTTTGACCACAAAATCAGATATTAAATCAGGGATTTATACAGCACCTGTTATACTTTCAGCAGATTCTGACAATCCGGCTATTGAAAAAACATATGATTTGTTAAATAATTATATTGATAATACTAAAAAATATTTGAATAATCTTGAAAATAATGATTATAAAAAAGCTTTAGAAGAACTTACGGAGCTTTACAGAAAATGACTAAAGAAAAAATTTTGAACCTGTATAAAAAATATCAACCGGCAATAAAAGAAACAATAGACACAATTGTTTTTGTGGTTGTAATGATTATAATAATTAAATTTTTTATAGGCGAAATACGCTGGATACCATCGGGGTCAATGCGTCCCACAATCATAGAAGGCGATAGGATTTTTGTAGAACGTTATTCACGTTTCTATTCTACCCCGAAACGCGGCGATGTCATGGTATTCTACCCGCCGTTTGAAGAGTTGAAAAATACTCCGTGGAAAGTGTTTGCAAGATTAACCGGATTTTTCTGTAAAGATATTGCTTATATAAAACGCGTAATCGGACTTCCTGGTGAAAAGTTCGAAATAAAAATGGATGCCTCTGGAAAATCAATGGTATACATTAACGATAAACCGCTTGATGAACCATATATAAGCAGTGTTTATGACTACTCATATTGTACGGGTGAAATGTATTGCGGACCGTTTATAATTCCGGAAGGCGAATATTTTATGATGGGGGACAACCGCGGCAATTCAAAAGACAGCCGCTACTGGGGAACTCTGCCGCAGGACAGATTTATTGGCAAGGCTGTATTTTTATTCTGGCCTTTTACAAGAATGAAATCTCTAACACAATATTAGAACAATAAGTGGTAATATTTCATATAATCCGCCATAATAGCAGAACTTGTACCATTTGCTACTGTTGCTTTTAAGTTTTGTTCATTATCAGTTTCAGATACGCTTTTAACCTTCTGGTTTTGTTCTTTTTGTTGCTGCTGGCTCTGTTCTGTTTTAAGATTATCAATATATTCCTGCACTGTGGCTTTAATTTCTTCAACTTTAGCTTTATCTGTAGAAAAGTCACCGGATGACTTAACCCCTGCTTCTTCCAGCTCTTGCAGCACCTGACTCCACTCATTATAATTGACAACAGAGGTGCCCTGTGCCTGCGCTGCTGCCTGCGCTCTTTCCAGTTCATCAATTGATTTAATTTCATCAATATTGTAAGCCATTTTTAACACTCCATAATATACTCTCTTATATATACTAAGTATATTATTCCCGTGATTTTTCAGTGGTTCGCATATTTGTAACAAAGCGTAACATTTCATCCTGAATCTTAAGGCTTGTGACGCTTTATCAACCAGATTGTAAAATTTTTGTAATATTTATGACTATATATTAAAGTTCAGGTCAAAATGTGCCGATAAAATAATTACGATAAAGAATAAGGAATGTAGAAATGACTGATCCGATATCAACTTTTGGAAGTTTTGAATACAAAGGCAAACCGGCATATGATCCAAACGCAAATAGTGTGGATGAAGAAATCAAAAACGGTAATATATTCAATCCACAAAATAATATTTTAAAAGCAAATATCAACGAAATATCTATATTTCCGCGAAAATCTCAATAAGACATTCTAATTTCCTCCTTCTAATAATTCTTATAAAAAGTCCCCTGTAAAAACAGCGGACTTTTATTATTTATATAATTGGTTGTACTGTTCTGACAAGAAAGGCGTAGAAGAACTTTTTTGCAAATGATGCTTAATTATAGAATCCGCATATTACTTTATAAAGCGTCCTGAGTTCATCATCATCAAGTTTTTGAGCTATAGCATTAATGTTTGCGAGTATATTTTCGCGGCTTTCAAGATGTTCTGTGATAAAAAATTCATTAATATCAATATCGAAAGCACGGGCGAGTTTTGCCAGCGTTTCTAAAGACGGGACATTACGTCCGGTTTCAATGCGCTGAATTGTTCTAAAGTTGACGTCAATAAGTTCAGCAAGCTGTTCCTGCGACATGTGTCTGCTGCGTCGTAATTCTTTTATTCTTAAGCCTATACAATTCAAATCGAACATAATGATATCCTACTATTATCTATATCATGTAAGTACGGTATAAATATGCATTTTTATCTTGACAATGTCATATAAATGTCGTAATATCATGACATTAATATGCATAAATATTCAAATTTAGACACAAACAGTACTTAACAAGAAAGGAGCAACTCCAAATGAAAATCAACACAAAAATCAGTGAAGCAACCGCTCAGACACATTCAAGAAACAACGGTACTCACCGTACTCACTACACTCACTTAATCACTTTTCCAAAAGTTGCGTTTACTCTCGCCGAAACCCTCATAACCCTTGCAATCATCGGCGTAGTAGCGGCGATAACGATACCAAGCTTAGTGAAAAATTACAATGAGCATGCATGGACAACCGCACAGGATGTGTTTACAAAGAGACTTGAGGTCGCAACCCGCCAGATGAATACCGAGGAAAAACTTGCGGGTTATTCAAACACCATGGATTTTGTAAACGAATTAAAAAATAAGATTAAAATAACAAAAATATGTGATAATAACAACTTAACAAAATGTTTTGGCAAATCATTTACCAGCACAGACGGTCATATTATCGATGTAGATACTCTTAAAACCGGTGCTCAATTTACAAAAGAAGCCTGGGTAACAGAGACAGTCGGTGTACAGTTTGCAAATGGTATAAATGCAATAATTGCATATAATCCAAATACGACTCAAGAACCATTCAACAATCAATTCAGTGCAACTGCAAACAGTATGGCTATACTTTATGATGTATCCGGCAATAAAAATCCTAATATAATAGGTAAAGATATTAATTCTAATGGTAATGTACGTTCTTTTGGCTGCATATTTGATACAGATTTAGTAGGAGGAGCATGTGTTATACAAATACTCTCTCCAGATACTGGTTATAGTCCTGTTACATCTGAAGAATGTAAAAAGATGGCAGACAGTGGTTATGGAAATATTAAAAGTTTATGCGAATCAACTGATTCAGACTATTGGGCAGGAGCAGTAAAGGCTTGTGGAGGAACGAGTAATATGCCGGATCAGAATCAACTTGCTGCTATTGCATCATATATATATGACCATCCAGTATCTACACAGGAAACAATCTGGAATGGACTTACCGCTGATGAAGAAAAAAGGGCACCGCTAACGGTGATTAATACTAATCCTGTAATGGTTTGGTCATCATCAGAAGCCCCTGATACTGCAAACATGCGTAGTTTTTCTGAAAGTGCTACAGCCTGGGGTTGGTGGTATCGTAGCGATAAACTAGGCGCAATATGTGTAGATAATAATTACTAGTTAGAAGTTGTATTTACCAATCCGGCTAATCATAAAAGGCACTAAAGTTAATAAAAATAAGGCAACGCTTGAATCTTGCATTACCTCATTATGAAATCCTCTTAATCACCTAATCACTCAGTCACCTAATCACTTTAAAACAGAAATCGCGCAACTGCTTGGTTGCTCGCACTAAACGGGTCTGTAACGCCGCCGCCTTCGCGGCGCCGTTTCGCCCTCTGCTCGCAATCCGCAAGTGTGCGATGACATGGTGGCGTTGCCTGATTCATGTAACCCGCTTAATCACTTAATCACTTCAGGTAACAACCGTTCACAGAATCAACGACATACTATTGGAGTTGCGGAACTTCTTTGTGTGTTTCCAGATATTTTACTGCATAAACAGCTCCCACTGCGCCATCTGCGGCTGCTGTAATCACCTGTCTCAAAGGTGTTTTTCTTACATCGCCAACAGCAAAAACCCCCTCTACAGATGTCTGCATTGTTTCATCAGTCAGAATAAAACCGTTTGCGTCCTGTTCAAGCTGTCCTGTAATATTTTCAACATTCGGAGTCATACCAATATAAGGAAACACGCCATTAACCGCTAAATTAGTTTTTTCACCCGTTTTGACATTCTCCAAAACAGCAGTGTTCACAAGGTCTTCACCTTTTATTTCTTTCACTACACTGTTCCAGATAAATTCAATTTTATCATTTTTAAACGCGCGTTCCTGCACAATTCTATCAGCGCGCAATTCATCGCGGCGGTGAATTACATAAACTTTATCCGCGAATTTTGTCAGGTACATTGCCTCTTCAACAGCAGCATTGCCGCCGCCGACAACTGCAACAATTTTATTTTTATAAAAAGCGCCGTCACATACTGCACAATAACTTACGCCGCGTCCGACAAATTCTGCCTCCCCAGGAACGCCTAATTTCATTGGTTGTGCGCCGGTTGCAATAATAACTGTTTTAGCTTTGAATTCGCATTCCTTTGTCAAGATAACTTTTGGATTTGATGTCAAATCAATCTTTTCAATCTCCTGCATCGGGAATTTTTGTACGCCGAATTTATCTGCGTGTTCTTCAAACTTCTCCATCAAATCAAAACCGCCGACAATCGGAAATCCCGGATAATTTTCCAATTCCAGATAGTTAGAAGGCTGTCCGCCCATCATACTAACATCAATTACCGCTGTTGAAACCGCTCCGCGGCTTGCATATATTGCGGCAGAAAGTCCTGCTGGTCCGCCGCCTAAAATTACTGTATCAAATTCGTATATATTGTTCATACATCCTCACTTTCCCATTATACTCATACCAGAAATTTTTTCTCCGACAAGTGAATATTTTGCTGTTTCTGTTTTTATAACAGATTTATTTACATCTGAAAGTGTTTCCAGTGTCAAAGTATTTATGCCTGTAAACCTTTCTCCGTCTAAATTTAATTCAACAGTATCAGTTAGAATTTTATTATCATAATTTCCCCGCTTAGTAAATCTGATAGTAGAACCGTCAACATATTTTACTGTAATAGAGGCGCTTGCCCCTGTAAATGGATTGCTTAAATTTATGACGCTGCCTGTGCGTGATAAGTTCCACAAATCAATACCTGTTTGTTTAAAAATCGGAGAACCGCCATTGTCAATAAGTTTTGAAGAGACGCGCCATGTACCCATAAAGCCGTTTGGCACACGTTCTTCCATTGATATACCTGTTTTTAGAGTATAACATAACAAGTCTCTGTTCATAATGCCAGCATAACTTATCGCTGCCGTTGAAAAAACAGAGATTAGTAATATAAATAATGCTAATATTTTTTTATTTATTATCATAACCCTTATTAAATAATATATAACAAAAACTTATTTAATATCAAGTTTTTTACACAGTTGTCAATTTGGATTGAAGGACTTGAGCGGATTCTTCGTAACCAACCCGTCCCATAAGAGCATAGGTATAATTTTTAGCCTGTTCAACACCCGGCTGGTTAAATGTGTCAATATTATATAATTCACCGGCAATTGCTGTTTGGACTTCCAGAAGATACAACAGTTGTGCTACATAATAGCCGTTGATTTTAGGAAGAATGATTGTGACAGTAGGTCTTTGATAATCTGCAAGCGCAACACGAGTAGCGTCGGCTTCTGCATTGATTAACTGGTTAACTGTTTTACCGCCCAAATAACCGATGCCGGTATATTCAAATATTGCAGGAATTTCAAGATTGTTATCAAATTCTTTTACTCTTACAAAGGTAATTACTTTGTTATTTGGACCTTCATTGTAGAGTTGAATTTGAGAATGTTGATCAGTTGCTCCAAGTGCCTTAATCGGAGTCGGACCAATTTCGACATCATTGCCGTTTTTATCTTTGTTTTTGCCTAAAGATTCTGCCCACAACTGTACATACCAGTCAGAAACATATTTCAGACGGCTGGAATAAGGCATCATTACAGATAAATTTTTACCTTTTTTTGTGTCCATAAGATAATGAATAAGTGCGTTTTGCGCCGCGATATTTTCGTTTATATCGGTATTTTTTAACGCCAGATCCATATCTTTAAAGCCATTAACAATCTCATCAATATCAATACCGACCAGAGCAAAAGGCAAAAGCCCGACGGCTGAAAATACAGAAAAACGTCCGCCCACATCATCCGGAACCACGAACGTTTTATATCCCTCCTGTTCAGCAATTTGTCTTAAGACACCTGTTTTTTTGTCGGTTGTTGCAACGATATTTTTTCTGTAATCATCTCCTAATTCCTGCTCAAGAATATTTTTTACAATCATAAACTGAGACATAGTTTCAGCGGTTGAGCCGGATTTTGTGATTACATTAACTAAAGTTTTTTTCAAATCCAGAATCTCTAACAATCCAGAAATAGTATCAGGGTCAATATTATCTAAGAAGAAGATTCTAGGCAGCCCGTTGCGTTGTTCCGTCGTCAACAAATTCCAGTATGGTTTTAATAAAGCTTCAGTTACTGCAAGTCCGCCAAGCGCTGAGCCTCCGATACCGAGAACGAGCACATTTTCAAATCTATCCTGAACCATTGCGGCATATTCTTTTACATACCAGAGAGTTTCTTCATTATATCCGAGATTCATCCACTGGAGCCACTGACCGGGTTTGTCTTTGCGTTTATTCAAATCAGCAATAATATGAGTTATAGTATCTTTATATTTATCGAATTCTTCACGGATATTTAATCCATTTTTTGAGCCAATAATTGTTTCATCAACATTCCGGTAGTTTAACTCTATCATGCCAGTAAATGTACCTTTCTCTCTTAAAAATTAAAGCCTACACAACAATCATCCTTTATACACTTATTATATACACTAAAAAAGTAATTTCAAGTGGCGCGTTTGACTAGCAGACGCGCTATAAATTACTATACAATTTCATAAGTATAATCAGGAGTCTGATTCAAAAGTTCTTCTATTTTTTCAAATGTTCTGAGTCCTTGAGTTGCGCCGAATTCTGAAACTACACCGGCAGAATTTACAGAGGCATACATCAAAGATTTTCCTATATCGTTATTTGTTCTTCCGAGTGCAGCGCAGAATGTTGATGCAAAAGCGTCTCCTGCCCCCAGAGTTGAGACAACAGGTCCGTCAAACAACGGACAGATGTAATAATTTTTCCCATCGTAAGCATAAGCCCCGTTACTGCCGTCTGTAATTACAATTATCTGGTAATCACTTACTTTCAATTTCTTGAACATTTCTTTCACATCAGGGTGAATTTTTTCACAAGAATATTTTATTTCGCGAGTGTCCGGACGAACCTGAATCTGAGTAGCCAGAGAAGCCTCTTCTTTATTCATAACCACAATTTGTGCAGTACAGAGTATATTTTTTAAATAGTTAAATCCTCGTTTAATACTTGATGTTCCGGCATTGAAACAAACAAAAACGCCGTTTTCATTCGCAAATTTTACAATATCATCAAGAACTTTGTTGCTTTCTCCGTTCAAAGGTGCAATATACAGAAGTTTAGCATTTTTTATTGCATCAAAATTTATATCTTCTTTTTTCATTTTAGCGTTTGCACCACGGTGAGCAAGAACTGTTCTATCACCCTGAAAACTTACCAGAATAATTGAAAAGCCGGTACTCAATTCAGGATCCTGAATTATATTAGACAAGTCAACATTTTTATTCTGAAATGATTCCAGAACACCTTTAGAATAAATATCGTCACCTATCTTAAATATTGCACTCGTCTTCAATCCAAGATTTGCAAAATTCACTGCTGTGTTAACTCCGCCGCCGCCAACCTGTGATGTAAATTCAGTAATCTCAACTTTTGCTCCATATGGATAACTCATAAATTCAGATTTCTTATTTTTTGTGTAGACAGAAACAATATTTGCATCGTCACTCTCTACAAAAACATCCATTGTCGCACTTCCAATTGTTATTACATCACACATATTCTTTTCCTCCTCTATAATTTCATATTAACATAAAAATGTAAAATTATATTACATTACTGGCAAAAATATATATGTTCAGACCTTATACCCCAAGTATCACTTTAAATACAGGAACAAAAAATGAAAATACAACCTCAACTATTTATTACCCCGCATTCAGTTTTGAAAAATAACAATCAGAACAAAAACAACAGTAATACAGCAACACATTCTACCCCGCAATACAAACCCGCATATTATCAGGATTACAATATAAATTTTGGAGCAAGATTATTCAGAACTCCGGCAAACTTCTATGCTCAGCCATTCAACAAATCCGGAATGCCGCAGACTATGAAAGATTATTTGAATGACGATTATGAAGACCGTCAAAACATTCCGCCTGCACAAATGATGAAAATAGTTTTTGAACCAATACAAATTGCCGATAATCTTGAAGATGTAAAAGAATTGTTCCCTGATGAACCACTGTTTGAAAATCTAAGTTCCACCCCTAAAAGAAAAGTACGTACAGGTGTCATCGCAGAAATTGATTTAATGAAAGATGAAAACGGTAAACTCTTTAAAGACATCAATGATAGTTTAGGTCTATATCTGCTTAAAAAAATCTATCTTGAAGGAAAATCTCTAAAAGAAATAAACAATGATTTTCAAAAAGATATTTCGCCGGAATATAGAGGCTTAAGTCCAATTGACTACTCCACCCTCGGAGCATACGGGATAAAAATGCCTAATCTGGCATTCTGGAAATCATTCCTCGCAACACGTGAAGACTTCCCTTACGAATACAAACCGCGAAAAGCATACGAAAGAACTGTGTCACAATCAAAACAAGAACAAAAAGAATTGTCACTTGAAGATATAAAAAATCTTCCGCCAAAGACAAATGCGCAACCCTCAACAAAACAAAAAGGGAAATTTGATAACATCAAAGATTGGGAAATAGACAAGCTTGCCGATGCCATGCTCTCCGGTAAAGGTGATGAAAATGAAACCCGTAGAATTTTAAAGAAAAAGAATATAAAAAATTCCGAAAGCACAAATTTTGTTATGAAATACATGTGGGCTATCATGCCAATAGTTCTTGAAAAAACAAATGCCTCAGCCGAAATGAAAAGTTTTTGGGCTGATTATGACGCCACAAACAAATCACAAAAGGAAATTATGGGGGATTACTGGAAACAAACCCCGCAAATGCAAGCGCTGCAATCGCTTATGATGAAAGATACAATAAAAATGTTTATGGAAGCCTACGGAGTAGACGGAAACAATGAAGAGTTCCAGCAATTGCTGCAATACCCTGCGCAAATAGCCGAACGCCGAAAACAGTTTGATAAAGAACACGAACTTAAACAAAAATATTACGATGAAATGTTTGCAGAACTTGACATTCAGGAACAACCACAGGTCAATGAAACACCTTCTACTGAACCAACTGACTCTCCTGTTGAGGATAATCCAGTAGAAAAAAATGAAGATATTTCCCATATTAAAATTACTCCTGCAACCGGTGAAATTCAAATTTCAGATGATTTACGCAAGCAGTTTGAACAAAAAATCCTTGATGAACTTGATATTTTGCCTAACAATTATAAAAACAAGTATATGGCATTTATGAAAAAACATCCGCTTGTAGATGATGAATTCAAACTGACATGTCTATGCGGCAATACAGGTTTAATACGCACCATTGCACCTGAAATACTTACCAGTGAAAATGCAAAAGACATTTTCAATTTAATAGACAAAGAATTTACAGAAGCCGAACCTGTCATGTTTAACAACCTGCGGCAGGCATTTATTGATACCTTATCAGAAATGAATGTTGAAAATGTTCAAAATTTATACTGGGAAGATAGTTTTTCAGGGTTACGCGAAGGACTCACACTAATACCGGACAATCTAAAGGGTAGATTTAAAAAGATTATAGAAAACAAATATGCATCCTACAAGTCGCCGATAACAAATTCAGAAGCTCTAAAAATTACCAATGTAGTTATGCAATTACTTCTTAAGACAAATCCTGATGAGATAAGCAGCAAAAATCAATATATGAATGAAGCATATCAGGTTGTACATTTAGCGCTTGTAGAGAATCAGCAAATTAGAAAAGACTTAAAAGAATATATTCAAAAAAATGATGTCATAACTAAACAGGGCGGGAATATGCGCGCGTTGTTAAGACCAGAGGTGCCTGAAGAAACAAAGAAAGAAAAAGTGATAAATTTGATAGCAACGAATAAAAATCTCGCAGCATATATAACAGCGCTGATAATTGATTTAGCGACATCTGATTATGCATTATATCTTAAACTTAAACAACTAAAAGATTCAATTTCACAATAAATATATAGAATAAAAAAGTGGGCGCGGGCTTGCAGCCCGCGCCCCTTCAACTCATTACATCTTAACCAAGATGAGCTTTTTCTTCATCGGTTACCCCTTTAATTGTGAGGTTAACTCTACCTTTGTCATCTATTTTGATAACTTTTACAATAACTTCATCACCGATGTGTAAATGTGGTTCAATAGCATCTATACGTTCTTTGCAAACCTGAGAAATATGAACCATACCATCCTTGCCCGGAGCAAGTTCAACAAAAGCCCCGATTGGAATAATTCTGACGACTTTGCCTTTTAAGACCATGCCTTCTTCTGCATGGAAAGTAAGATCTTTAATCATCTTTCTTGCTATTTCAGCACCTTCCTGATCGTTGGAAGTAATTGTAACAACGCCATTGTCCTGAATATCAATTTCGGCTCCGGAGGCATCAATAATTTGTCGGATTTGTTTACCTCCCGGTCCGATTACAGTTCCGATATCTTCAACAGGAATTGTCATTGTTGTAATGCTAGGCGCAAACGGAGAAAGATGATCTGCAGGAGCTGTGATTACTTTTCTCATTTCGCCGAGAATATGTAATCTGCCTTCTTTTGCCTGTTGTAGTGCACGACGTAAAGTATCATTTGCAATACCTTTTGCTTTCATATCCATTTGAAGAGCAGTAATACCTGTATCATTACCTGTAACTTTAAAGTCCATATCGCCTAAAAAGTCTTCAATACCTTGAATATCGGTTAAAACAACAGGCTCTTTACCTTCTTCGGTAATCATACCCATAGCAACGCCGCCGATCATACATTTTACAGGAACACCGGCATTCATCAATGCCATTGATGAACCGCAAGTAGATGCCATTGATGTTGAGCCGTTAGATTCTAAAACATCAGAAGTTACGCGGATTGTGTAACCGAATTCTTCCTGAGAAGGAAGAGCCGGAACATTTGCACGTTCTGCAAGGTTTCCGTGTCCTACTTCACGTCTGCCCGGTCCTCTCAACGGTTTAACTTCGCCTACTGAAAATCCCGGGAAAATATACTTATGCATATAAGTTTTTTCGGTTTCAGGATCAACGCCATCCAGTTCCTGTTTCATCCCCGGACCTGCAAGGGTCGCAACTGAAAGCACCTGAGTTTGTCCTCTTGTGAACACAGCAGAGCCGTGAGCGCGTGGAATAACTCCAACTTCACACCAGATAGGACGTACATCATGCGGCTTTCTGCCATCAGCACGCACACCCTCATCCAGAATCATTGTACGCATAATTTTCTTTTCTGCATTTTTAAACTCTTCTGCTACAAAGTCAATGCCTGTTTCTTCAATGATTTTTTTGATGTAATCATCGTCAGGCAGGGCATCTATTTTTTCTTTTACCAGAGCTTTAGCTTCTTCAAGTTTATTTTGTCTGTATTCGCGGTCGAAGTTGTGATAAGCATCAAAGATCATATCGTGAGCAGTTTCATCAATAATCTTTTTAATTTCTGATGTATCATAAGGATTTACAAATTCCTGCTTTTCAACGCCGCATTGTTTTGCAAATTCAACTTGAGCCTCACATTGTTTTCTTATTTCAACTTGAGCGAATTCAACTGCATTCATGATATCATCTTCAGTAACAAATTTACAGCCTGCTTCAACCATGATAACGCTGTCATGTGTACCTGCTACAACGATATCTAAATCAGATTTGTCAGCCTGCTGGTGAGTAGGATTAGCTATCATATTTCCGTTTTCATCGCGGGAAACGCGAACTGCCCCAATAGGACCTTCAAATGGAGCACCTGAAAGCATTAAAGCACATGAAGCCCCTAACATTGCCAGTGTATCAGGTTGGTTTTGCTGGTCGTAGCTGAATAATTGAGCAACGATTTGAATATCGTTTCTATATCCTTTAGGGAATAGAGGTCTTATTGGTCTGTCAATAAGACGGGAAACAAGAATAGCCTTGTCACTTGCCTTACCTTCGGAACGGTTGTAACCGCCGGGAATACGACCAATAGAAGACATTCTTTCTTCGTAATCAATTAACAAAGGGAAGAAGTCAATACCAACACGTGGTTCTTTAGAGACAACGCAGTGAACAAAAAGCATTGTATCTCCGCATCTTACGGTAACAGACCCATTAGTGGATTGCGCATACTTTCCGGTTTCGACAGTAACGGTTTTACCGCCGATTTCAATTTGGAATTGTTTAGTTTCCGGTATAGTCATAATTTTCCTTTCCTGCGGACTACCTGTCCGCAATTGTGCATTCAGCACATTTAGTTATACACTTCTAATGTTCATTCTGATTATAACACAAAAATGGGAAACAGTGAACAGGCGGACTAGTCCGTTTTTATATATTTGGCGCAGTTACCGGTGAACGGTTGTTTTGGAAAAGACGTTAAGACGTTAGGACGTTAGGACGTGTCTTGGATTTGCCTGTCGCATCGTTCGCGAATAACGAGTTCGCTTACGCTTTAACTCTTCGCTCACTCGCTCTCCACGCTCACGGAGACTCGCCTATTGTGCTTACGCACAAGCCGGCTCAATCCGTTCGCTATCCGGACTCGCTTATTTGCGTTGACTGCACTTCTTTAGCAGTCAACCAGAGTATAAAAGTGGACTTCGTCCACCCGTCCGCAAATCCGCTAAGTTCGTTAATAAAAATCAGGCTACGCCAACTTTTCCTCGCTCCTCCACCATGTCATCGCGCGGTGGGATGACGGAGCGGAAGGGATTGCGCAACGAGAGTAGTAGGTTTGGGTTTCCACCCCAACAAAAACAATATATGTATATTACGAAAGGTATACAATTAATCGGAACTCTTGACAAATTTGAGTAAATAGTAAATAATGTAAGTACAGGGTGGCAGTTTTCCAGACTGCCGGATACTCTTAGAAGGTCAACGGTTCTTATTCTTTAGGGCAAGAACCGTTTTTTAATATGTAAAATATCAAAAGGATTAGTAATAAACTAATATTGAAATTATCCATATCGACCCCCTTTCTAGTCGGGAACCAACCCGAAGGTCTACAATGTACTTGTCGGTCGGTTTCGTTTAGAAAGAGTATCTGCTACCCTGTAAGATTATGTTAACACAACCCTGCATTTATGTCACTTGATTTATTGTGATGATGCAAAGTTATGCATTTAAACATTATTGTTTGCTTGTTCCTAAAGACAAACTGACAAATATGGAGAGTGGTTTCCACCCCAAACAGAAACTTAATCACCCAATGTAACAACCGTTCACAGCTCACGGTTCACTGAATTATTGTTGCCGTAGTGACTGCGCCTATTTTCTAGTCTTCTTAGGCTACTTTCAATGTCAGACCTAATTCTTTTAAAATTTTGGCAAGAGTTGTGATTTTGGGTTCTTTCTTACCTTTTATAATGTTATATAACCCCATTTTGCTTAAATCTACCTTGTCTGCAAAACCTTGCATTGTATCACGGGATTTTATAACAAGTTCCAGTGCACGATAGAACACATTAAAATCACCATCTTCTAAATATTGTTCAAATGCATAGCTTAAGTATTCTTTCAAATCTTCCTGATTATCAAATGTAATACAAAAAGCATCATTCATTGATATTGAGTTTTTATATTCCGTCATTGTTATGCCTCCATATTGCTAAGTATTCTTTGGCTTTTAAAATGTCTTTATTTTGTTGTTTTTTGTCTCCGGCATTGAGGAGCAGGACAACAATATTATCTATTTCATAATAATAAATTCGATAGCCGCTGCCAAAATTAAAACGTAATTCTGAAATATCATCATCAAGTCGTTTAAAATCACCAAAATTATTATTTTCTTCAATTCTCGTCAAACGGTCTTGAATTCGAATGCGAATGGACTTATCCAGACTTTTTAGCCATTCTGCAACTGGCACTCTATTATTCGTATGTTTATAAAATAGAATTTCTTTCATATACACATAGTAAACTATAGTTTACTATGTGTCAATACCTGAATTTATTGAGATTCCGCAAGGCGTCGACTTCTGTGTACTGCGACAGTGCCGCTGCGGGATGACGTTAATTGACTTGTCCACCCAGCGGGGGCACTATCTTTCTTCCTGCAATTCTTCCATAGCGGATTCTATTTCATCAATAATCAATTTAGCGGCGGCGATTCTGTCTTCTGCCATTGTTATCGGGCGTCCGACTACCATATAATCTACTCCCGCAAGTATCGCATCACGCGGGGTATCTACGCGCACCTGATCGTTAACAGATGACCATGTAGGACGCGTTGCAGGGCACAAGATAATAAAATCCTCTCTTACGCATTTTCTTATCTTTTTTGCCTCCTCTGCACTCGCGACAACCCCGTCTAATCCGTTTTCTTCAGCCACCTTCGCAAGCTGCAGTACATAAGATTCTATATTCTTGTCAACACACAATTCTTCGGTCAGCGTTCTCTGTCCAAAACTGGAAAGCAAAGTAACCCCCAAAATTGTAGGCGGTTCACATCCAATTGATTTAGCGGCGGCACGTGAGGCTTTCACCACAGATGCAACCATTTTTGAACCGCCTTGAATATGAACATTAAAAAAGTTAATTCTGTTTTTGACAAGACTTATAGCGGCTTTCTGAACAGTGTGCGGAATATCGTGGAATTTGCAGTCAAAATAACATTTAGCGCCGAGTTCTTCCAACAGTCTGAATGCCTCAAATCCGTAATTAACAATTAAGGGTAACCCAATTTTAAAATAACCAACATAATCTTTAAGTTCTCTGACGAGTTCTCTAGCCTCTTTGAGGTTGTCAACATCTAAGGCAAGAACAATTCTATCTTTAGCACATTCGGGTTTAATCATCGCCTCTCTCCTAACACAACATGAATACCACAAACCAATGAGAAAATCAAGAAAAAAAGTGCCGCCAGCTATGGACGGCACAAAAATCGTTTTGGTTTCACATTTGTATAAAACTTATTAATCTTCAGATTCTTCACCAGTAGGATTGTTTTCTGAACCATATAAAACAGCTCTGGCAGCAGGTGATGCCGGTGCTACAGTCTGATCATAGAATTTGATAGGGAAGATATCATTAATCTTAACAATATCTGTACATTCACCTCCGCTGTTTGGACAAGAAACAGATCTATTTGGTCCTTTTGTACCATTTGCATCTATCCAACCCTTACACGGTTCAGCTTCTGTGCAATTTTGCTGTTCTCCATCAAATGAAAATATTATTCCATCTTGGAATCTGAATACAAAGTTAGATCCTTCAGTCCCAATGGCAGATTGGGCAGTCTCTTGAGATGGGTCAGTTCCGTCATTTTTAATCTGAACTTTATAATCATCTAGCTCACCACCTGTTAATGGAGTACCATTAGTTCTCGCTTTGAACAACTTATAAAGAGACGAAGGAAATTCATCTATACTCTTTTCTTTGTCGTCACTTGCTATATCACCATCAGTGGCAGCATATGCAGATGTTCCTGCCAAATCATAATCTTCAAGAGCGATATTCATAACAACAGCCTGTGAAAGGACAGACAGAGCCTTTTTATAAGCGGTTTTAAATTGTGCGCCGCTTGTGTTATTAATCAAAGTCGGCATGGTCATAGCCGCAACTACCCCGATAATAGCCAAAGTAATCAATACTTCCGCAAGTGTGAATGCACTACTCATTGCATTGTGTTTTGTAATTAGTCTCATGTTTACCTCCGATTTTCTATTACATATTCAGTATATCATATCAATATCAATTTGTCAAGTTTATTGATATAAATATCATTTATTAAGTGTAAAATCACGTATATACTTATAAAAAAGGGGACGATTTTGGACAAAAATTTTGTAGGAAAACAGCTAAAACAAATACGAATTTCAAGAGGTATCTCACAGGAGAAATTGTCAGAATTGGCGGACATTTCGCCCCGTCAAATGTGTATCATAGAAAACGGAAATTCTCTGCCTTCACTTGATACGTTTATCAAGATTGCAAAAAATTTACATTTCGACATAAATGAGTTCTTTGACATTGAATCTGAACCTACAGAATCGCTCCGAAATACAATTATTGAAAAAATTAAAATAGCCGATAGAAGACAGCTTAATTTGTTAAATGACATAGTCGACGCCGTGGCAAGAAACGTCTAATATATTTGCGTCGAGCATGTTATTTGGGTAAACTTGGTGAGGAGGCACGAAGTTCTCAGTGACCAGTCACAGTTATATATCCACATCACGCATCATATCTATTAATGTCTGAATTGTCGTTTCCATTGACACGCTATCTGATGTACGCTGTTGCAAAAAGCCATTAACCTTAGGCATCATTTCTATCGCTGTATCCAGTTTCGGGTTTGACCCCGGTTGATACATACCTACATCAATAAGGTCTTTATTTTCTCTATACATAGCAAGTATCTTACGCATCTTAGATGCCGCCTCTTTGTGTTCTGGCGTTGCAATAGCTGACATAAGCCTTGAAATACTTCCCAGAACATCAATTGCCGGATAGTGGTTGCTTTCGGCAACTTTTCTGGACAAGAAAATGTGTCCGTCAACAATACCACGCACGGTATCTACAATCGGATCGGAAATATCATCACCTTCCATAAGTACAGTATAAAGCGCTGTAATTGACCCTTTCGGGCTGTTGCCGGCACGTTCCAAAACTTTTTGCAGCCATGAAAAAATAGATGGCGGATAACCTTTCATAGTAGGCGGTTCACCAATGGACAAGCCTACTTCACGACCCGCCATTGCACAACGGGTAACGGTATCTGTCATCAAGAAAACTTTTTTGCCCTGATCTCTGAAGTATTCACAAACAGCGGTTGCGGTAAGAAGGGCTTTTTGTCTTATCAATGGCGGCTGGTCACCGGTTGAGCACACAAGCACTGATTTTTTCATACCCTCTACGCCCAGTGAATCTTCTACGAATTCTTTTACTTCACGACCACGTTCTCCGATTAGTGCCATAACGTTAACATCTGCATCGGAATTTCGCGCAATCATACCTAAAAGTGTACTTTTACCAACACCGGAACCGGCAAACAGCCCCAGACGCTGTCCGCAGCCCATGGTCATACACGAATCTATTGCGCGTACTCCCGTTGAAAACTGTTCGGTAATAATCGGGCGTTCAAACGGTCCCGGCGGCGGACCTTCAATCGGACGCCATGCTGCTCCGGAAATATCCATAGGTTTGTCATCTATAGGTTCACCCATCGGATTAATCAATCTACCTAACAAAAAATCTCCTACAGGAATAATAATCGGGCGGCGGGTTGATGTAACAAGGCTCCCCTGACCTATCCCCGCGCCATCAAGCAATAACAGCAGTTGTGCCGCATCTCCCTTAAATGCAACAACCTCAGCAGGTTTCTTTTCCCCGTCATATGTTTCTATATAGCACAAATCCCCTATTTTCAACCCGGGTAATTTAACTTCTACGGTCAAGCCCAAAAGTTTGGATACTGTACCTTTAAATTCATACAGTGAAGTTTCTTCCAGTTTATTATGCACCCGTGTTTTTAAATCTTTAAGTCTTGAGTCATCTAAATCATTCATAATTCTATTATAATGATGTGTTTGACAAATTTCAATAAATTTACAATATTTTTCATTAGAAAGGCGCCTTCTTATCAGAAGGCGCCTTAAAACTATTATTATTAATTAGAACATCAAGCCAGCTTCGCGAGCAGCATCAGCGAGAGCAGCGATACGACCGTGGTATAAGAAACCTCCGCGGTCAAATACTACACATTCGATACCTGCTTTTTTAGCTTTTTGAGCGATAGCTTCACCAACTACCTTAGCAGCTTCAATGTTTCCGCCGTGAGATAATTTTTCTCTCAAGTCTTTATCATTTGAAGATGCTGATGCGATAGTTACGTGTTTTTCATCGTCTATCAATTGAGCGTAAATGTGTTTAGTACTTCTGTAAACAGCCAATCTTGGGAATTCAGATGTACCTGACAATTTTGTTCTGATTGCCTGATGTCTTTTTTGTACTTTTGGTTTTCTAGCTTCTTGTTTAATCATTTTATTTTGTCCTTTCATTACTTGCTTTAGCGGGCTCAACACCCTTCACATGCAACATTTTAAGCTTTTGTATCTAATACCAATTCGACTTTTGACTTATCAACATATTGTTGTCCTAAGTTTTTGTCGATTTTATCAAATATATCACATAGCATTGCGGGGGCGTCTACTGATGTAGAGATGCGAATCCCTTTGTCTGTGAGTTTCTTATCCGTTTTTTGAATATTAAACGAATCCATTAATCTTATATCTACAATATCTAATTTCTGATTATATGTTTTGTCTATATATTCTTTTGTTTGTATAAATTTATTCTGAATTTCCTCATCTTTAGTATTTTGAGGGAAACGAACATCATATATACCGGAGAATGAAACTTTCATTTGATAACCTTATTTTAATTTCCGAAACAAGTTCGGATTTGATATCCGTAAGGCTTGCTTGCGTGCGCCAACTTTTATCTTCAATTGTCAATGTCTGTCTCAACGAGATCACGAAACAAGTTCAGGATAAGATATCCGTCTGACGCTTGCTCGCCGCCGACTCAGATCCCGAAACAAGTTCGGGATAAGATATCCGTAAGGCTCACTTACGTTCGCCAACGGCTATCTTACTTTTTACCGGCTTTACCGGCTTTGCGTCTGATGTGTTCGCCTTCATATCTAACACCTTTGCCTTTGTATACTTCAGGCGGACGTTTGCTTCTGATATAAGCGGCAACATCACCAACAGTTTGTTTATTTGAACCTTTTACACTAATTTTAGTGTTAGCCTCAACAGCAATTGTAATGCCGGCAGGCGGTTCAACTATTACAGGGTGAGAATAACCCAGTGACAAATTAAGATTTTTGCCTTCCATTTGTGCTCTGTAACCTACACCTTGAATTTCCAGTTTCTTTTCAAACCCGTCTTTAACACCGTGAACAGCGTTTGCAACAAGTGTTCTGAACAGACCGTACAATGCGTCTGTTTCTCTGGAATCACCTACTTTTGACATAACAATGTGATTGTCTTCGATTTTAACAGCAATTTCAGGACGTACAACAACAGTTTCTGTGCCTAATGGTCCCTTTGCTGTAACAGTTTGACCGTCAAGAGTAATTTCAACACCTTGCGGAATTTCAATCGGTTTTTTACCAATACGTGACATAATTTTTCTCCTTTTGGGTATATTAACTACAATCGATAAAACACAAATATTTCGGCTTCTTGTTTTATCAGCGGGCTTTTCTACCAATTGCACCCGCTTAAATACTCTACCACAGATATAAATAAATGTAAACTTATTTATTAATATTCGTAAAGAAATGCACAAAAAAAGCGGGAATAAATCCCGCCTTTTATATTAATATTTATAGTCAGTCATATAGTCTGCTTTGTACTCTAGAAAGTCATTTTTATTATTTACTTTACCTGTTGTATCATTGTCCGGCATTTTATTTATATCTTTGCCTTCTTTAGTTATTTCACCTTTGTCTGGCGGATTATCATCTAGTTTATTTACTTCTGTTTTGTCTATTTTAGTGGCGCCTTCTGCAATACCGGCAGCAGCACCGGCAGTAGCGGCTTCGGCTGCAGTTTTCGCAATGTTAGATACGGTTTTATATTCAGTTCTATAATCTAAGCGACCGACATTATCTTGCATCTCACCGGAATACTCGACATCATTTGAATACGCCACAGTACCTGTATATCCAATCTCATCATTAGTCTTGCCGGTGTATGAAATTTCACCCTCAGCCTTACCAGAAAATCCGCTGCCGAATACTGAATTTGGCTTGCCTTCTTTCTGATTTTCTACATTTGTTTTGTTTTTTAATGAATTTGGGTCAACTTGATTTAATTTTTGAATTCCGTTAATGTCCATTTTTTTACCTCATTTTTTCTGTGCTACACATGTGCTTTCGAAATCACCAATAATGTATCTTACGACCATGTTCAAAAAAAACTTTAATTTGAAAAATCACAATGTGCTTCATTAAGTATTACTATTCCCGTATTTTAGACCATTTTTACACCAAATTTACATTTTGTTACATTACTCTCAACAGATTGATTATATAAACTAATCGGGCGGAATAAAATTCCGCCCGACTCTAAAATATCTATTTGAAAAATTAATATACGTAGCAAAGAACTTCGCCGCCGATATTTTCTTTGCGGGCTTTTCTGTCAGTCAAAAGACCTTTGCTTGTTGAAATAATAGCGATACCCATACCGCCGAGTACCTGAGGCAAGTTTTTAGCCTTGCTGTATGTTCTCAAGCCCGGTTTTGAAATTCTTTCCAATTTTGAAATAACCGGTTTATGTTTTGCATCATATTTCAAAGTTATTTCTAAAACTTTGAATTTACCAACTTCTTTTACGTTGTAATTTTCGATGAATCCTTCTTCTTTTAACAATTTTGCCAGTTCAACTTTCAATTTAGATGAAGGCATTTCAACAGAAGGGTGAGAAACCATACTTGCGTTTCTGATTCTTGTAAGCATATCTGCTATCGGATCTGTCATTGACATAATTTTTCTCCTTTTAAAGACATTACTGCCTTTTCTTGTGGACTTGCCAAATAAATCATTTATCCGGCAGTATCCATTATACTACCTGTCACTTGTCGAATTAATGGCGCCTGACTTAATTTGTTTTGCAGGCTTATTTCGATAGTCTGACAAAAGTAAATTAACATAAAATCAAATATTTTACAAGCGAATTTTTACAAAAAGTTAACAGCGGGTAAATATACCCGCTGTGATGTATGGTTTGTATTGTTGAAAATTCATTAATAAACTTTTTTATTAAAATGTATATCATTTAAGACTGTATTGCCTTTAGAATCATATTCATAAACATATGCTGTAAATGTTCCGTTTTCATTTTTCACCTGCAGGTAACCTTTAACAGGTTTGCCTTCAGCATTATAAATTATATTGTTCCTATAATCACGATTCTTTGACTGATACTCAACTGACACACCGCCGCGGGCTACTTGCTGAGCTTCAAATTCCGAAATTCTTATGGATTCCCCTTCTTCATTAAAATATGTTTTACCGCCGTTCATATCCAGCATATAATTCAGACCGTTATCATCTTTCATTGATATTGGGGTGGCTTTAGACCCGAATCCGCCTTCTTTCAAAAAATTAAGATCGGGTATTGTATCCCCCAATTTACTTTTATCAAGTTGTTTATTTAACTTGTTCAAGAAAACTTGTAAATCTGATTGTTGCGGCTCGCCTGACTGAACTGTTTTCATTGTCTCATTGGATGAATTGTGTATATTATCCGATTTTAATTTACTGCCAAAGCAGGAATTCAGACTATTATTTTTTATCTGACTAACCCCGCCATCTTTGTTGCCGGCATAACTCAAAATAAAAGCATACTCATTTCTCAGTTCATGTAATAACATAAATTTCCTCCTGTTTAATTAATCCCCTGTTAATAAAAATAACTTATATTTTATTAAACAATTTTATATACAGAAAATTGCCTTTATCCCTCTTACAGGTATCGTGCAGGATGCTAATAATAAGCCTAATTCAGTCTGTTCAACACCTATCTTTACATTTTGTTACATTCCGGATGATACAGTGACTTTACAGCACACGGGACAGAATAAAAAATTCTGTCCCGATATTATGCTATTTAAATAATTGCCATACATATACCATTCATTATCGACGGCTAGTTTGTTTTAGGCTATGCGCCTTGTCCATTAGAAATTCTACCACCGAACAAGCCTGATCTCATAGCCTTTTGCATATCCTCAGCACTTATTCTGTCTTCAGGGGGTTCTGCGGACGTATTATTGTTTATTTTCGGGTTCGTTGTATTATATGCTGCATTCGCTTCTTTACCCTCGCCGGCTGGCTCATCTTTTGGCGCTGGCGGATTATCATTTGAAACTTCTTCTTTTGCTATTTTGCTTGTGTCCTGCGTACTTACTTCTTTGCCAGAATAGTCAACACTAGCTGAATATTCCACCATACCATTATCGTCTATAACAACACCCGTCTTACCGGTAAATCCGTTGC
>CALUQX010000020.1 GCA_944323045.1 Candidatus Gastranaerophilales bacterium
ACAGATACCGACGCTGATTCAGACAGTGACACAGATGCTGACTCTGACACAGATACCGACGCTGATTCAGACAGTGACACAGATGCTGACTCTGATACCGATACCGACGCAGATTCAGACAGTGACACAGATGCTGACTCTGATACAGATACCGACGCAGATTCAGACAGTGACACAGATGCTGACTCTGACACAGATACAGACGCTGATTCTGACAGTGACACAGATGCAGACTCTGATACTGACAGCGATGCAGATTCAGACAGTGATACAGATGCAGACTCTGATACT
The DNA here is from genome assembly GCA_944323045.1 of Candidatus Gastranaerophilales bacterium. Taxonomy (GTDB): domain Bacteria; phylum Cyanobacteriota; class Vampirovibrionia; order Gastranaerophilales; family Gastranaerophilaceae; genus CALUVH01. The sequence continues at coordinate 292 of CALUQX010000020.1, forward strand.
GACAGCGATGCAGATTCAGACAGTGACACAGATGCTGACTCTGATACCGACAGCGATGCAGATTCAGACAGTGATACTGATGCTGACTCTGATACTGACAGCGACGCTGATTCAGACAGTGATACAGATGCTGACTCTGATGCTGATAATGACGCAGATTCTGACAGCGATACAGATACAGACTCAGATGCGGACTCCGACGCTGATTCTGATGCGGATGCCGATTCAGATACTGATGCAGACACTGACACTGATACAGATGCGGATTCTGATACCGATTCAGACTCAGATACAGATACTGATACGGACACCGATACAGATACCGACACGGATTCTGATGACGATTTGAATGCTAATACCGGTAAAGAAGCTTACAAACAGCGTATAGTAAACGACAGTATTCAATCAATCGACAAACGTCAATATATGAGATTTGATGCAGAAAACAACAGAAACCCAATTTCTATGGAAGATAATGCACAACTCTCAGGTTTAATCGACATTTCCCGCGGTGGTATTGCAGTAAGACATACTAACAATCTTAAAGTTGGTGATGTTGTACCTGTTAAAATCTCTTACGGTGACTTGAACATTAATGCTGATGTCAAAGTTGTTACAGCCAACAGTGAGCGTGCAGGGGCTGAATTCATCAATCTTGACAGAGCAACCGCAAACAAACTTCTTTATATGAATATCTTGTTAAAAGAAGCCAACGGTGTTCAGGCAAACGCAGGTGAATTTAGTTTTGAATTAAACTAGTAGAATATAAATAATAGAAAGAGGTTAAGTGAATTATCATTTAACCTCTTTTTTATGCCATTAATCTGCGACCGTTCATATAGAATGTTGGATTTGATTGTATTGAAGTACCACGTCTTGCATTAATATTGTTACGTCTTGTTTGTCCATCCGCAAGTATTTTCTTCGTCAAATCATCCAGTTGAATATCTAGTTGTCTTGCTTCTTGAGAAGAAGATTCTTTTATATTCTGCTTAACTTGTTGCCCGATTGCAGTTAACAATTTTTGTATTTTTTTCTCATCTGCTTTAAGTTCTTTAAATGCAGCTTCTGCATTTTCTTTACGTATTAATTCTTTAGCCCTTTTCATGCTATCAGCATCAGCCTGTTTAAGTGCCTTGTCGAGTCCTGAACCTTCTTTTATTTCGATTTTGTCAGGAATATCTGCTTCTGGTACTTCTAGAGAAGGTTTTTCAAGCGGGGCATTAGGGTCAAATTTTGTTTTTACATCACCTGCACCTGCATTAGTTGCTTCGCCCATCTTGTTTAATGTTTCCGGTGGTTTTGTGCCCTGTGCTTCAGCCATTGCTGCTGGACTCGTTGGTGTGTCTGTAATTTCACCCGGTGCTGCACTTTCCTGAAGTTTGTCACCTGCTTGTTCCTGCAGTTTGTCTGCCTCTTTTGTAACATTTTCTGCTGTCTTACCAACATTTTCTGCTTGTTTTGACATTTCTTTGAAGTCACTTGATAATTGTTTTGTTGATTTAACTGCAGCAGCACCTGTTTGAACAGCGGTTGTTATGTTGGTTAAAGCGCCGAGTAAGTTACCTTCAGCCATATTACCTGCAGCCATCAAGACATTCGCAGCAGTTTGACCGTAATTACCTATTGTTTCAGTTGCTTCACCAATTGGCTTCATAACATTACCTGCTGCTGCTAATGCCGCACCAATAATTGGAATACCGCCCATAGCAATAAATGCCATACCTGCATATTTTACGGTAGTACCAACATTAGTTACGGTTGTTGCTATTTCATTGAATTTATTAGCAAATTTCATAAAGCCAGAAACTTCATTCTGGTTAGCTTCGGCTGCTTTTTGTGATTTTTGCGTATTTTTAACATAAGTTGTGTTGATACGATCCATTGAACGCAAAGATGCAGTTGACTGTTTTGTCAAAACTGTAACCTGCTGGTTATAGATTTTTATTACATTGCTTTTTTCGCCGATACGAGTCTGCAAATCCTGAATTTTTTCCATATCGCCGCTGCCGCTGTCAACAGCACCGCTTTGTTCAGTTCCGGCTAAGTTTAAGCTGAATGCACTGTGGGAACCAATACCTGTTTTGTCTGCATTCAAAAGAGATTCAAGTTCTTTGTTAAGTCCGGTCAGTTCTGCCTGTTCTGCCTGAATACTTGCACTGATGGTATCTATTTGCTGATTAGTTCTTTTTAAAGAAGACTGCGCTTTACTATTTTGAGATTTGAAAGACTGGTCGTCTTTTTTAACTTGTTTGGCAGTTTCTTGCGCATTTGAAGATATGTCATTTGTTTTAGATGTATTTTGTTCAGATTGAGTCGTTCCAGATCTTACTTCTACCTGCTGTCCTTGTGCTTCTTTAGCTGCTGCACGTCCTGCAGAAGGGTCTTTTGAGCCGGCTAAAGATTCGGCTGATTGAGAACCTTTATCTTCTGAAGAGGTTACAACTGCCCCTGATTTGTCATTTTTATTGTTTTGAGATATCATTACACTGGATTTTAATGCAGCGGCATTATTACTGCTGCCGCCGTACAGACTTTTTACCCCCGGAGCATCAAAAACAGAACCATTTTTAGTCATATAGTCAGGTTTAGCCGTAGTGCTAGTCTTCTGACCGCCTATTTTCTTATAAATGGATAGATCTGTATTGGTATTATTAACGCCATTGACACCCATTTGTGTAAAGCTCTCCTGTATTTATATCTCTCTATAAATATAAACGTGCTTTGAAGACGCCTAATTTCAGCACTTTACAATATTGTTACATAAGTTAACACTAACTTTTGAGAGTGTCCGACATGTAATTATGCGTTACAATTTTTTAGAATATTTATTAAAAAATTTGCCTATCGGATATATTTGGAGTAATATTCTTATATCAAATTAGTACATGTAGTTTTTTAAGGAGAGATAAATATGAAACTAATGGAAGGTAAAAAAGGGATTATTTTTGGAGTTTCTAATACTCATGGTATTGCATATGCTATTGCTAAACAGCTTTTTGAAGCAGGTGCAGATATAGCGTTCACTTATGCCGGTGAAGCAATGGAAAAACGCGTTAGACCGCTTGCTGAAAGTATGAATGCAAAAATCATCATGAGTTGTGATGTTACAAAAGAAGATGAAGTTGAAGCAGTATTCAAGGAATGTGAAAAAGTTTACGGCAAATTAGACTTTGTTGTACATGCTGTTGCATTTGCGGCAAAAGAAGACTTGCAGGGCAGATTTATTGACACATCTCACGCAGGCTGGGATCTGGCAATGGGTGTTAGTGCATATTCACTTATTTCACTCTGCCGTCATGCAGAACCGATTATGAATGAAGGCGGGTCAATATTTGCTCTGACTTATTTGGGCTCTGAATATGTTGTTGCTAATTACAATATTATGGGTGTTGCAAAAGCCGCTTTAGAAAGCTCTATGAGATATCTGGCTGCTGATTTGGGTCCTAAGGGTATCAGAGTTAACTGTATATCTGCCGGCGCTGTTAAAACACTTGCTGCTAAAGGTATTTCTGGATTTGACAAAATGCTTAAAGCCGCTGTTGCTAAAGCTCCTCTGAAACGCAATGTTTCTCTGGATGATGTTGGTAAAGCCGGTCTGTATCTGGCTTCTGATTTGTCAACCGGCACAACAGGACAAATTCTCTATGTAGATTGCGGATGTCACGCGGTTTACGCTTCTCTCGACGAAATGGAAATTATAGCTAATTCTATTTCTAAGGGTGTATAAAATTTCTCGTATAATTCTTATTTTTATGGTTTTATTCTACTTTAGGCGGATTTTGAAAAAAATCCGCCTTTTCTTTTTGATAACATTTATTTCTAACCCGATACGGTATTGAGTTTTATTTTTTTTTACAGTATTATTCATATAAAAAGCAAATAGGGAGAGTTAGTTTCATATGATTTTACAAGAAGATTTGAAGGTAATAAATGAAGTAATAAAAAATGTCGCAATTTTTATTCAGCAGGATTTAGTTGTAAAGCCGGATTTTGAAGAATATCTTAGAACTCTGGGCACCAATATTCAGTCTGCAAGCTTTCAGTCAGCATGCTTTAATTACATCTTTGAAAGACGCTTAGGCGATGAGAGAAAGAGTATTATCGAGACTTACCTTGAACGTTCAATGAATATTACCGATGATTTTAAAAAAGTTGCAGAAGCACTTGCAAAATCTGTATCTTCTGTATTTGAAATTAAAAAGATTACAAAAACAGGGTTTGAACTCTACAACATAATTAATGAAAAATTTTATAATGTTACATCTCTTGTAAAAATGACTTCTTTCAGAGGCATGGGCTCAGGACAATATGCTATAGCAAGAATATTCACATATGAAGGCGCATATTATCTGTTAGAAGTCTCCGGTGTATTACCTGCAAACAGACGTGATGATGCACTGCGCTTTTCTATTGCTAAAATAATTCAGAATCCGGAACTGGTTTATATGGATAATCCTGAAAAACTTAAAGAACTGGAAGAAAATGTAGAAGAAGTTTATCAAAAATTTGTAGAATATTTCGGTACAGATGAAGTAGTTACTACAAACAAACATGCGGATGATATAATAAGTCTTTTCAATGAATACGCTGAACTTGGCGAAAAACAGCCTTATGAGGACAAAATTGAAAAATTGGATACCTACAAATATTTTGATGTAAGTGAATTCAATAATTCATACGACAATTTTCTTGAAAATTCTCTGGGCGGTTTTTCTTCTCACACCGAAACTTATGATGTAGGCATAATTTTTGACCGCGAATTAGGTTTGTATGCAATTCCGTTTTATGAAACTTTCAACAAAATTTTTGAGGCTAAAGATTACAAAGAAATTGAAAATTATGACAGATGTATTCAATACTTCTTGTTGAATGACAAATTTTCTGCAAATATAATCAAACGTGTTGCGCAAAAGCATGAAAACTTTATGAAGGTTATTAATGATGTTTGTAATGCAAACTACACACTTGATGAACTGCTGAAAAAATACAAGGCAAAATATCTGGAACAAAAAATATTTTCATCAACAACTGTACTTTACAAATCAAGAGCGTTTTCTAATACACTTGGCATAATTGAAGAAAACGAAGAACGCCCGCAATTGGATTCAAGTATTGATTTGTCAAAGATAGGGCGGAATGATCCGTGTCCTTGCGGCAGCGGCAAAAAATTCAAAAAATGCTGCGGGGCACATTTAAACTAAGTTGAAATGAGGTGAAATTAATTCACCTCATTTTTTAATTATTCGATTTATCGTCTAAGTAATGGCGATTATTTTGGTATTGATTTTGCCTCTAATAGAGAATGGATATATATAATTGGAGATGTAAATAAATGTTTTGCAAGAGAAGATAATCTTGGCACTTGTATTTTTCCATTTTTGCTGACTGGAAGTGAAGCATTACAAGGAACTGACTCTTGGAAATATCATAAAAATAAGCTATTTGAGCCTTATAAGTGGAATTGGGATGGAGAAATTGAATCTCTATATGATAGTTCTGAGTATGGCTGCAAAAATGGAGAAAAAAGATTATTTTGTACAGCACTTATACAGCAGAACAATTGGGAAATTCCTGACGACTATCCCCTAAAATTTTAATTTAAGGTTACAGTTGCAGCGAGATTTTAAGTCTTGACTACATTAAACGATTGATTTTATTCGCTAAAAATTGTAAATAAATTGAAAAATTTTGTGTAAACATATATAATAAACAGGTAAAAGTACTTTAAATGAGGATAATTATATGAAATTACACATGCAGATTCTTATTGCACTGGGACTGGGTATTAAGCGTAACTGGCATATATTTTTCGGTATTATTGCCGGTATTCTTGTCGGTATATTTTTGCATTCTCATCCGAGCGCTCTTGTGTCAACAATTTTAACCTTTGTAGGACAGGTGTTTATAAGATTAATTCAGATGGTTGTAATTCCGCTTGTTGTTTCTGCAATTATTATAGGGATTACAAGTGTTGGTGATAACAAACAACTGGGTAAGTTCGGTAAAAAAATGGTTTTATATTACGGGATAATTACCTCTGCGGCTGTTATTATCGGGGCTGCACTGGCTTTGATTTTCAAACCGGGAATCGGGGCGGCTAATTATATTGCAGAAAATGCCGCGGCTGAAGTTCAGGCATCTGTTGCAACTGCAATGGCTCAACAACAGGGAAATATTCTGAATATTTTCTTAGGATTTATTCCTAGCAATCCGTTCCATTCGTTTGCTTATGGCGATATGGTTCCTATTATTGTGTTTGTTTTAATTTTTGCTGTTGCACTGGCTAAAGTAGGGGATGTAAACAGACCAATTGTGTCTTTCTTTGAATCTGTGTTTGCGGCAACAATGAAAATAACTGATTGGATAATGTTCCTCGCTGCTCCAGGTGTATTTGCACTGACTGCAAGCGCTGTTTCTAGCTTTGGAATTGATATTTTTGCAAGCATTTCAAAATATTTGTTTGTGTTGTTCTTAGGATTTTTAATCCAGTTATTCGTAGTTTATCCGCTGTTCCTGAAATTCTTTTCAAAAGTTTCAGTTGCAATGTTATATTCTGCAGTTGCAGAAGCGATGATGGTCGCCTTTGGTACAGCTAGTTCATCAGCAACTTTGCCTTTGACAATTGCTTGTTGTGAAAAAAGAGGTATTTCTCATAAAATTTCAAGCTTTGTATTGCCGTTAGGGGCTACATTAAATATGGATGGTACGGCTTTACTGCAGACCGTTGCGGTAATATTCCTTGCACAGGCTTATGGTGTGCCGCTTGAACCGTTTCTGGTAATACAAATTGCATTACTTGCTATAGTTGCCTCCAGCACATGTGCCGGAATTCCGGGGGCAGGCTTGATTACTATCGCATTGATTCTGAATGGTATGGGCTTGAGTCCGGAACAGTTAGTCGCAGGATTTGCATTCCTGTTTACAATCGAAAGGGTTACTGATATGATGAGAACTCTTGTCAATGTAACTTCTGATACGGTTGTTGTTGCAGCTATTGCAGATAATGAAAATGAGATTAATTATGACTTGCTAAATAATCCTCAGTCATATGAAGAAATTGCTTAGAAATTTCATATTTTCATTTATAACTCCTATTATGGGTTCTCCTGTTTGTCAAACGCAGGGGACTTTTTTTATGATAAAATTAAAATGAGGTTATACTATATGCACTCAAATACGGATAAAATAGCATCAACTTTTCTCGGGAAAAAAGTGAGCGGAAGTCAGAATTATGATTCCTCACTTCTGGTTGCAGTGCCCAGAAATGAGAATAGAGAACAATATGAAATATCCAGCGTCAAACTGCCATTTGATGGGTGGGATGTCTGGCACGCTTATGAGTTTTCTGCAATGAGCGAAAATTCTGTTCCGGTAACCAGAGTATTGAAAATAAAATACAATTGCACAAGTCCGTTTATTGTTGAATCCAAGTCACTAAAACTATATTTGAATTCGTTTAATATGAGCAGGTTTGGTAAAAACACCGGTGAATGCCTTAATATCTGCAGACGCATAATTGAAAATGATTTGTGTGAAAAATTGCAGACAAATGTGGAGGCTGCTTTTCTTGAGAATAATTATCCGCGCAATGAAATATTTAAAGAATTTATAGATATAATGGAATATGTAGATGCGGATTCCTTAAAGGTAGAACGCTTTAAAGAATCACCGGAGTTGTTAAAGGCAGAAAAGACTGATGCCGCAAAGACATATTATTTAAGCTTTGATTCGTTGCGTTCAAACTGCCGCGTCACTCATCAGCCGGATTTTGGCGATGTATTTATCTATTACAAATCAAAAAAACACATAGATGAAGCAGGTTTGGTAAAGTATCTGTGTTCTTTTCGTTCAGAATATCATTTTCATGAAGAATGCTGTGAAATGATTTATAAAAGACTTTACGATATTTTGGATGATGCAGATGAACTTTTTGTCTGTGCATTGTACACTCGCCGCGGCGGAATTGATATTTCTCCTGTAAGGTGGAGTAAAAACTGTTCTATAAAAGATGCAGAATTGCTTTTAGATATGACAAAATTCGCCAGATGCGGGATAAAACAATAGCAGGGAGTTTTTGATGAATAACAGAAAATTAGGTGATAGCGGTGAAGATTTAGCCTGCAGATATCTGGAAAAACGCGGGTATAAAATACTTGAGCGCAACAAACATTATTCTAAACTCTGCGAAATTGATATTATAGCCGAATACAAAGGAACAATTGTTTTTGTGGAAGTTAAAACGCGCAATACAAACACTTATGGCACACCCTTTGAGGCGATTACTCATTCAAAAATGCAAAACTTAAAAACAGGAATAATGAGTTATTTATCTGAACACAAAACACGCAAATACAGATTGGATATTATTGGCATAACGCTTAAACCTGAATTAAAAATTGAACACATTAAGAATGCAGGCTGAATGCAACTTGCATTTTGGAGCAAAAACATTATCAATAAATTATGGTCGTATTTCTGTGTGGATATTCATGATATAATATAATTGAAAGGATAGCGCCAATGGGTGATGAAGACAAGCAGTTTGACGCGACGCCGCGAAAACTTGAACAGGCAAGAAAAGAAGGTCAGGTTGTAAAATCTAAAGATTTTTCAACAGCGTTGTCTTTGCTTATACTCTTTTCTGCAATTGTCGGGCTCGCTCCGTTTGTATGGAATCAAATTGTGCAGCTTTACACACTTTTATATGAACAAATACCTAACGCGCATCTTGGCAGTATTGGATTAAGCTACATATTTTTTGTGACAGTAAAAACTGCTGTAATGATTATTGGTCCAATTCTTTTTCTGGCGTGGTTTGTTGCAATAATTGCCGATTTTATTCAGGTTGGACCGCTTGTTGCAACAGCACCTTTGATGCCGAAATTAGATAAGCTTAACCCGACTAAATACTTTAAAAATATTATGTCTATTAAGACACTATTTGAATTGTTTAAAAACATTGTAAAAGTTGTATTGCTAGGTTATATCGGCTGGAGTGTTTATTCAAAACATATTGAAAGTATTTTGATGCTGGCAGCGGTAGATAATAACTTTGCTGTTATGATTGAGTTTGGAAAATTGATTACGGACTTTATATTTCAGGCTTGTATTGCCTTTCTGGTTATTGCGGCTGCTGACTACGGGGTTACCAAGTGGAAGTTTTTGAAAGACCAGAAAATGTCTTTTAAAGAGATAAAGGATGAGTATAAAAACACAGAAGGAGATCCGAATGTAAAAGCCGCACTCCGTCAGCGCCGTATGCAAATGCTGCAAAGAGGCATGATGGATGCAGTGCCTGAAGCTGATTTTGTAGTAACAAATCCGACTCATATTGCCTGCGCTTTAAAATATAAAGCTGAAGAAATGGCATCACCTATGTTAATCGCAAAAGGTACAGAGTTGATTGCTAAAAAAATCATCAAAATTGCCAATGACCACGCTATTCCTGTTATCGAAAATCCGCCGGTTGCAAGGGCGTTATTTAAAATGGTTGACCTTAATCAGATGATACCGCCGGAATTGTATAAAGCTGTCGCTGAAATTCTGCTTTTTGTTTATAACTTGAAAAATACTACAAATAAAGGTAGAATTAAATAAAACTTATGCTATTATTATAATGAATCATGATTATGCAAGACAAAAATAAATTACAAGAATATATAGATATCGTACAAAAAGTAGCGCGTGTAGAATACAGGCGTATACCGTCGCATATGGTTGATTATGAAGAACTTGTTTCAATCGGAATTCTTGCAATACAAGCGCTTGTACAGAATAAGTCCCCTGAACAATTGGAAAAATATAATGCTGCATATATCGCAACTGCAGTCAGATGGGCTATAAGAAACGAATTAAGAATAAGATATAAATGGTATTCACTAAAACATAAAACAGAGGAAGAAGGCGAAGATTCTGATGACAATGTTGAAGTAGATGAAAAAACAAAAGTCAGAGAGGCTGTTTATGAAACAATCCTCTCTATTGACGGTCTTGCGGCAGCCGCAAGTGATAATGATTCGCCTTTTGATTTTATAAAAGATACCCATGCCATGCCTGATGAAAATGCCGAAATCACAGAACTCGGTCGCATGATTAGAGAAGCTATAGCAAAATTACCGCCTAAAGAAAGAACCGTTGTTGAATATCGCTTTTACCGTAATATGCAGGTCAAAGACATTGCTCAACAGGTTGGACTTTCATCCTCCCGCGTAACCCGTATTGTTCAGGCATCTTTGAACAGCATAAAAGAATATTTGAATTCCAGAGAACAATATGGATATTAGGGAATTATTACAGGGGTGCACTATACAGGCTCAAAATTATCCCCCTGAACTCATTTCAGGATGCCGCTATTGAGAGATGCTGAAACAAGTTCAGCATGACTGTAGTACGAATATTTAGTACAAACTACAGTATAGATTCCGGATATTAGTGCTTGCATATTTTGTTTGTTTGACAGATAATTCTACTGTTGTTTTCTATGATATTCAGGAGTAATTATGCGTGTTCAAGCAGCTTTTGGTGCAGGGGTAAATACTGACAGCAGGTTTTATCAGACACAATTATCAAATATTAATACTGCAAAACAGACTAAAAAAATAAATAATAAAAAAGATATTTTATACACGGGAACAGGAATTGCTCTCGGGGCTGTTTCGCTTGCAGCAACCGGTATATATTTAGTTAAGCGTAAACAGATAAAAGATGTTTTTACAGCGCTTTCAAACAATCCAATTACTCAATCCATGCCTGTCTTTTTGAAAAAAGAATTATCCAAAAATCATAACTATAAAAAATTAATGGATGCTATAGCGAATCCTGAAAATAATCCTATTTCCGGCAAAGGGGCGAATTCAACTGTTTATAATCTGCCGTTTTTAGATAAGTATGTCTTAAAAATTCTGGCAGACCGCCCGGGAGTGAAGCCTATTGAAGTTCCATTGAATATTTTCCCGGATGATATAAATCTAGGGCAGCCTGTCTGGATTCATCCTGATAATTTTAGAATAATACTGCTTAAAAAAGTTGCAGGCAAACCGCATTCAATAAAAAATTGGTCTGATACAATCTGGGATACTAAAATCAAATGTGCACGTCCTGTTACCGAACAGCAGGCAAACGATTATTATCACAAAGTAACTCAAATTGCAGATATGGATCAGTCTGTATTTGATGACCTTGCGCTGCAGATTAAGACACTTGATTCGACTAAAATAAATGACAGCGACTCGTTAATAGGATTTAAAACAGATTCAATAAATCCAAATAATCTTCTTGTTGACATAAAGAAGAAGAAACTGGGAATAATAGATTATTTTGCCAAAACCAAACCACAGCATCAAAATTCATATCTTGATATGGTCTCTGTGATAAGTGATTTTACCCTGTTTCCTGAATATTATGACCGGTTGTCACCACAACAGCAGCAGAAACTTTTGAAAGCTGTAAAAGTTATAGATAACAAATCTTTAACAGCAGCACTCAATGTTGGACTTGATACTGACGAGAAAACTTTTGTTGGCTTTGTTAATTATACAGATAAATATTTTAAGGTTCCGGGAGTTTTAAAACAAAATGGCGAAGGAGAATACATAAGACAGTATGCGACATCAGCCTCAAATATGCTTAAACTTTTGCACTCTATCCGCCAAAATCCAGAGATTTAAAGTCTTGCAGCAGTAAGACACTATTACCACGGATAATCATCCTTAAATTCCCAGCCGTCAAGGACAAATAGTGCAGTACATCCGTGTCTGTAGTAATCCGCTACATTTTCGCCAAGTTCACCTCGCTGCATTTTTTTACAGGTAAAATTACCTTGTATCATCTCACCACTCGTTTCATCTTTGTCTACAGTGCCAATCCAGCCGTTAAATATGTCTTCTCTGGTTATTCCCATAAACCAACCAACAGGCAGTACTTCTCCATTCTCAATATCTACAACAAAATAAAAGTAATCACGTCCCTGTATTGCATTCTTACCTTTATTTATATTTGTTGAAATAATAAAAAACATGGAATTAGCACCTTTTATTGCACCTTGCATTCCGTGCTGGTGAAAGTTTCTGATTGACAGCCCAATTCCATTATTGAGAGCATAATTTATGCCCGAAACGCTTAATGGCACGCTGCAAGAATAATCTAATCCTGCGCTGCATTCTGTTATTCCTGTATAGTAAGGTATTATATATTTATTCATAAATTTTCTGGTTGCCTCAATAGAATCAGTTGTACCATAGTCCCAGGTTTTGATAGGACCATTATCCACTTCTGATAATTTTATTACCTGAGTAAATTCAGCGACTGCCTTTCTTACTTTAGTGGCTGTGGCTTTTTTCTCATAACTGATAACCATATTTGGGATAGTCAGTGCTGCTACTATTCCAATAACCGCAAGCGCAATGAGAACTTCTGCTAATGTAAATGCATTTAACTGTTTTTTACTCATTATTGTTCCTCCATATTTCTATTTTACTATATTATTATTCTATTATACTATGTTATATTTCTTAATTTGTCAATATTTACTAGTTAAAAATTCATTTAAACTTTTTAAGATTTTATTTAATATTTATATATGGAAAACACAAAATTGGCATTAGGAAAACGTATTCGCGAACTGAGGGTTCAAAAAGGACTCACTCAGGAAAAATTTGCTGAACTGCTTGGTATAGACCAACGCAGTGTCAGTAATATTGAATGCGGAAATACTTTTCCTTCCAAAACTTTGTTTAAAATCGCAGATGTTTTAGATACAGGGTTAAAAGATTTATTTGATTTTGAATATCTTACTTTATCTGACTCTCAAATGATAGAAAAAATTCATACAAAAATTTCTCAACTCCCATCCGAGTATTTAAAACTTGTATTCAGATTTGTAGAACTATTGTAAACTGGTAATCAATCTATACAATAGTGGCGAATACCCGATGTGCCCTAATTAATATATTAGGCAAACCGGTGTTCATTTTGAAATTAATTAAACTAACTGGATATTAGTACATATTGAAGTATGCAACGAAAGTGACATCTACAGTTAAACACGAATGCTTAAATAATGCCAAATCCAGGTGTTGAAAACTGCATAGCCGTAAAATTATCCTGCATTATCTGTTGCTGCAGCATTTGTTGTTGCAGCATTTGTTGGTTTAAAAGTATTTGCTGATTGGTTAAATCTTGTAAATGTTGATTAGATTTTACACCCAGTGCCATTTGAGCCAGGGCAAGATTTTTCAAAATTTGAGCAAGTCTTCCAGAGCAAACTTCTTTTTTGTCTTTAGAGTTGTCTGTTGGTTTAGAACTGTACAAAATATCATTTTGCTGATGTTTTTGGTTGAATTTCATTAATCCTTTAACATCAGTATTAATAACTTTAACATCTTCGCCATTGCCTACTTTTATAGTAACTTTACCATCCGGCTTTTTTTCAACATTAGCCATTTGCTTTTTACCGTCAATTTCAACTTCGTATTCATATTTTGCATATTGCTGCGGAGGACAACTTTTTAATGTATTTACACCTTTAATACTATCTACCATTATTTTTTCCTTTCCAGCCTGTTAAACCATACTGATACTTTATACACTTGCACTACCTGTATAAATTTAAAAACATTTTGCCGGAAAAACTTGCCATACTCCATAAATATATTTACAAAGTTGTTACAAAATTGGTTGTTCAAATCAAACTTAGTTTTGTACTGAATTTGTCAAATCTTTGCAAAAATTCGTGTTACAATTATTTTATGCAGATAAATGATGAATTGGTTGTGAATATTGAAAAACTTTCAAATCTCGGATATGGTATTGCCAAATCCGACGGATTTGTGATTTTTGTCGAGAATGCCTGCCCGCAAGATGTGGTTAAAATAGCGATATCAAAACTTAATAAAAATTATGCTAATGCTAAAATTAAGGAAATAATTACTCCGTCACCGCATCGGGTTGAACCGTTTTGTCCTATGCAAAAAGTTTGCGGCGCATGCCAGATTCAGTTTATTGATTATGATTATCAACTGGAATTAAAACGAGAGATTGTTCAGGATGCTATGAATAAAATTGCTCATCTTAATTTAGAAATTCCTGCTCCTGTGCCCTCACCTAATATAAAAGCCTTCAGACATAAAATTCAGTATCCGGTGGCACAGACTAAGGTTTCAAAGAGAATTCTTGCAGGGTATTACAAACCCCAGACTCATGAACTCGTTAATATTAAATACTGCCCTATACAGCCTGAAATATGCGACAAAATAATTGATTTTATACGTACTGTGGAATGCAATATCACAGGTTATGATGAAAAAACACATGCGGGCGACTTGCGTCATATTGTTATAAGAAATTCTGTCGCAACCGGTGAAAATCTTGTTGTTCTTGTTATGAATTCAGACAAACTATACTCGCGCTACAAGGATTTAGCCAACCGTATATATGATGAATTTGATGATGTCAGCGGAGTTTGCGTGAATTTTAATCCCCAAAAAACAAATGTTATTATGAGTAAAAATACTCAATGCGTTTGCGGAAAACCGGTTATTGAAGAAAAAATTCTTGATAAAACATTTCAAATAGGTGCTAATACATTTTTTCAGGTAAACCCGAAAAGTGCAGAAAATATTTTCCGGTATGTTAGAGATTATATAGCTGAGAATTTTAAAAATCCTGTAGTGCTGGATGCTTATGCAGGCATTTCTGCTTTTGGAATATGCGTATCTGATGTTTGTTCTCAAGTTGTCAGTGTGGAAGAAAATGCAGAATCCTGCTCACTTGCGGAAAAATCTATTGAATTAAACAATATAAAAAATGTGGAAATTCATAATGAAGACGCGGCAAAGTTTTTTGCTAAAGAACAGCGGAGATTTGACGCCGTAATTCTTGATCCGCCGCGCAAGGGCTGTTCTGTACAGTCGCTTGAAGAGGCAATACGGCTTTGTAAGAATACTATTATTTATGTTAGCTGTAATCCTGCAACGCTTGCACGCGACTTAAAATATCTGACAGAAAAAGGCTGCCGCGTGGAAAGCATTCAGCCTTTTGATATGTTCTGTCACACTTTCCATATAGAAAATGTTGCTATAATTAAGATTTAGTTTCTTTTATACCTGTTCTGTAATTAAAGTATTCAATAGCTTCAGAAAGTCCTTCCTGTATTTTATTTAATAAAGTTCTGTCATGCCGCTGGTTATTCATAAGTTCCTTCAGAGCCAGCTCACTAGGTTTAGCATTTTTCTTTTGTTCCGCATAGCAAGAACGCAATCTATCTTGTAAACCTGCAAAATAAGTATTAAATAAATTTTTGTCGTCTTCGCTGAACTTAATAGGAATTTCCTCTTGAATATCATAAAGATCTTTATTTTTAGCATTCAAGAACAATTTTTTAGAAACTTTACCTACAAACATTTCTTTAATTAAATCAATATATCTTGCAGCCTTTTGAGAATGAGACCCCAGTGTTTGATCATCAAATTTCATGTGAAGTTCTCCAAAATTTCTCAAATTACTGTATACTTTTTCTGATTCAATATGTTTTGCTTTTGCATAGTTTGGACCAAAAAGAATTATCAACTCATGCTGAACCGGATTTTTCTTTTTATCAAATTCCCGTACAAAACGCATTTGAATATCCTCATAACCGGATTTTTGAGGTTTACTAATGCTATATCTCAATTCAGGAGCCAGATATTCAATACTATCCCGTGCATCTTCAAGTCTTATATCCAAATCCGGCAATTCATAAACCATCGCCGTTTTAAGATTTCCGCCCGGAGGGGTCAAATAACCGCGTTTTAGCAATTCTTCATGTCTTACATCAGTCTGTGCTAAAATATATCCGCGTTTTTGCATTTCAGGAAGTATTTTGTCATTAAGAATTGATAAATCATAAGGATTTTTAGAATATAAAGTTGCTCTAATTGCATCCGGCACCTTAAAAGATCCTGAACGAACGATTTTTGAAGTATAAGATTTAGGAGACTTGACAGGATTTAATTCGCAATAAGCTCGATCAAATGAAATGCCGTCATCTTTTAATGCATTAGCAATAGATTCAAGCGCATCAAGATATGTAGTGGCAATACGAGACATTCTTTCTTTTTCTCGCTCCACCTTAGCCTCAATAACATCTGATATTGTATTGGTAGCTTGCTGCATCATTTTAGCTTTACCGGAGAAACTTACTGTATCGCCAGCCAGATTGCATGAATAATTGCTCCGGTAAGGCTGTGCTGATACACGATCTTTTTGCATCCACTGCTGTGTAAATTTTGGGGTAACTAATTGTATATTCATAATTTCATCCTTATCTTTTCAAAAATATCAACGTCCGTAAATATCAAAATTTACCTGTTATAATTTTTATCAGACAAATTGTAACATAAATTTACACAGATTATTTTTTGTCATAATCATATGTTTGTATTATCATGTAATGGTATAGTTATAAATTAAGTAATAGCATATTTAAGAAGGAGGTTATTATGCCAGGTAAAACTATAACAGTAGACGGTAACTACGCTGCCGCGCATATTGCCTATGCATTGAGCGAAGTTTCCGCTATTTATCCTATCACTCCTTCATCTACAATGGGTGAGTGGATTGATGAATGGGCATCACAACACAAACAAAACATCTGGGGTAAAGAAGTGAGAGTTGCTGAAATGCAATCTGAAGCAGGGGCTGCAGGGGCAGTTCACGGTGCTTTAGCTGCAGGTTCTTTAACTTCAACTTACACAGCATCTCAAGGTTTATTGTTGATGATCCCTGTAATGCACAAAATAGCAGGTGAAATGCTGCCTTCAGTTATTCACGTTGCTGCTCGTGCTATAGCTGCACAATCATTATCAATTTTCGGCGACCATTCAGACGTTATGGGATGCCGTAACACAGGTTATGCAATGCTTGCAGCTAACTCTGTTCAAGAAGAAATGGATTTGGCATTAGTTGCACACCTTGCAACTTACAAAGCTAAAGTTCCATTCTTGCAGTTCTTTGACGGATTCAGAACATCTCACGAAGTTCACAAAATCGAAGAAATTTCTTACGAAGACATTGCAAAACTTGTTGAACCTAAATATATTGAAGAATTCAAAGCAAGAGCAATGAGACCGGAAGCTCCTATTTGTAAAGTTGGTGCACAAAACACTGACGTATACTTCCAGGGACGTGAAACTGTTAATAAATATTATGATATGGTACCTGACATTGTTCAGGAATATATGGATAAAGTTGCTGCTGTAACAGGCAGACAATATCATCCATTTGATTACGTCGGTGCTCCTGATGCTACAGATGTAATCGTTGCAATGGGGTCAGGCTGCGAAACAATAGAAGAAACTATTGAATACCTGAACGCAAAACGCGGCACTAAATACGGCTTAGTTAAAGTAAGACTGTATAGACCATTTGATGTTAAACGTTTCAATGAAGCACTTCCTAAATCAGTTAAACGTATCACAGTTCTTGACAGAACTAAAGAACCAGGTGCTATCGGTGAACCATTGTACTTAGACGTTGTTGCTGCTTTAGAAAACAAAGATATCAGAGTAATCGGCGGTCGTTACGGATTGTCTTCAAAAGAATTCACACCGTCAATGGTACTCGCTGTTTACAAACACGCAGAAAACAACGGTTTCCACGGATTTACAGTCGGTATTGAAGACGATGTAACTCATAAATCATTAAAAGTTACCGAACACATCGTAACTGAACCGGAAGGAACTACAAACTGTATGTTCTGGGGCTTAGGTTCTGACGGTACTGTTGGTGCTAACAAAAACTCAATTAAAATTATCGGTCAATATACAAACAAAGATGCGCAAGCATACTTTGCTTATGACTCTAAAAAATCATTCGGTGTAACAGTTTCTCACTTGAGATTCGGCGACAAACCGATTAAATCAACTTACCTTATCACAGCCCCTGACTTTGTATCATGCTCAGCTCATGCATACATTGGCAGATATGACCTGTTAAAAGGTATTAAAGAAGGCGGTACATTCTTACTTAACAGCCCGTATTCTAAAGAAGAAGCATTCGCTCATTTAACAAGAGATATGCAGAAAACAATTATTGATAAGAAAATCAAATTCTACAACGTAGATGCTGAAAAACTTATCGAACAACAACCTGGATTACGCGGCAAAGGTGCAAACACAGTTATGATGGTTGCATACTTCAAAGTTTCAGGAATTATTCCGTTTGAACAGGCGCTTGAAGGTATGAGAGAAATGACTAAGAAAACCTTCAAGAAAAAAGGCGATGACGTTGTAAATATGAACTTAGCATTAATCGATGCTGCTGTTGACGCTTGTCAGGAAGTTCCTGTACCGGCATCATTAGACGGTGTGGCATGTGTTGATGACGTTAAATTAATTCCGGATAATGCATCTGACTTTGCTAAGAAAATCATTGAACCTTCAATGAGACAAAAAGGCGATGATATTCCGGTATCAGCAATGTCAAATGACGGTGTAATTCCAACAGGTACAGCTTGTCTTGAAAAACGCGGCATTGCTCCTCGTGTTCCTAAATGGAACCCTGAATTCTGTATTCAATGCGGAATTTGTGCATCTGCTTGTCCTCACGCTGCAATTAGAACTAAACTTATTGAAGCTGATGATTTGAAAGATGCTCCAGCATCATTCAATACAGTTGATGCTAAACCAAATGATCACGGTGAAAAATTCAAAGTTCAAGTATACTGCAAGGATTGTACAGGCTGCGGTGTTTGTATTGATCAATGCCCTATGGCTAAAAATCCTGAAAAAGCAGCATTGAGCTGGTCTTCAATTGAAAAAGAAGAAGCAGCAGGTGAAATGGCTAACGAAGAATTCTTTGATGCATTGCCTGATAATGTTATGGGTAAAAATACAACCAAAACAATTAAAGGCGCAATGCTCAGAAAACCATTATTTGAATTCTCTGGTGCCTGCGCAGGCTGTGGTGAAACACCTTATGTTAAACTCGTTTCACAACTGTTTGGCGAAAACATGATTATCGCAAACGCAACAGGCTGTTCTTCAATCTACTCAGGTACATTCCCGACTATTCCTTACACAACTAATAAAGAAGGTCGCGGACCGGCATGGGCTAACTCATTGTTTGAAGACAACGCTGAATTCGGTTTCGGTATGAGACTGGCAGTTGATCAGAACAGATCAACTTTGAAAACTTACGTTGAAAAAGTTGTTGCTAACGAAAAAACTCCGGCTGATTTGAAGTCTGCTTTAGAAGATGCTATGGCTCACTTCGAAAATTCAAAAACAGAAGAAGCTCACAAAGCTCAAGATAAAGCAAAAGAAGTTCTTGCAAAATATGCAGATGTTGAATGTCCTGATTTAGCAAAAGTTAGAGAACTTCAAGATTACTTCACAGATAAATCAGTATGGATTATCGGCGGCGACGGCTG
Organism: Candidatus Gastranaerophilales bacterium; assembly: GCA_944323045.1. Taxonomy (GTDB): domain Bacteria; phylum Cyanobacteriota; class Vampirovibrionia; order Gastranaerophilales; family Gastranaerophilaceae; genus CALUVH01. The sequence goes on from CALUQX010000020.1 coordinate 19,700, forward strand.
GGCAAACGATATCGGATACGGCGGTATTGACCACGTACTTGCTCAAAACCAAGATGTAAACATTCTCGTACTTGATACAGAAGTTTACTCAAATACCGGCGGTCAGGCGTCTAAATCAACTCCTACCGGTGCTGTTGCTAAATTCGCTACAGGCGGTAAGAGAACATACAAGAAAAACATGGGCTTGATGAGCATGTCTTATGGTTATGTTTACGTAGCATCAGTTGCACTTGGTGCTGACAGAGCTCAAACTCTGAAAGCATTCCAGGAAGCTGAAGCTTACAAAGGACCATCAATCATCTTTGCTTATGCTCCTTGTATTGCACACGGTATTGATATGTCTAAAACTCAAACCGAACAAAAACGTGCAGTTGAAGCCGGTTACTTCCCGCTTTACAGATACAACCCTGAAAATGAACAACCGTTCACATGGGATGCTAAAGATCCTAAGGGAAGCTATCAGGAATTCATCAGAAGTGAAGGTCGTTACAAATCTCTGATGAAAACTAATCCGGAAGCTGCTGAAGCACTCTATACTCAAGCAGAAGAAGATGCTGCAAAACGTATGGCTGTGTACAAAGCAGTTGGAGAATTGATGAAATAATAATAAATTTCATTAATATAATTGGAGCGGGCAATGTCAGAAATGACATTGCCCGCTTTTTTTATACAGATATGCTTAATAATACTTAATGTTTTGACGAAAACGGGCAATTATTTTCAAAATATATACTTTATATGTATAAGAGATTACAAATGAGAGTATAAAAATGACATTTGGAATTTATACCAATTACACACAACAGACATTTCCGGTATATGGTCAACAAGTTTATATGCCGCCAATGGCATATAATTCACCGTCATTATTTATGCCGGGCGGATGTGTACCGCCTATGGTAGGCGGATGCTATGACACATTCGGCGGATATGGCATGATGGGCTACGGATATAACTGTTGCTGTGGCGGTGGATTCGGCGGTTATGATGACGGCGGAAAATTGACAGGAATGGAAAAAGGATTATTGATAGGTGCAGGTGCGGCTGTTGGTGTGGGATTGATTGTCAGATTTGCCAAACCAATTGGTAAATTCTTCTCAACTGTTGGAAAGGGAATTGCTAAAGGTGCTAAAGCGGTCTGGAACGGAATGAAATGGGTCGGTAAAAAAATCGGACAAGGAGCTAAATGGTTGTGGAACCACACTCTCGGTAAATTATTCAAAAAGAAAGATAAAACTGAGACTGAAACTAATACGACCAACACAACAAATACAGCACAAACTAAAACAGAAACAGAATAATAAAACGGGATTTAACAAATCTCGTTTTATTCGTATCTGAGTGCGTCAATCGGATTTAATAAGGATGCTTTGTATGCAGGATAATATCCAAACAGGACGCCGATAGCGCCGGAGAATCCTAATGATAGAACAATTGAAAATGTCGATATAGAAATAGTCATTCCGCCAAAGACTTCCATACTTTTGGCGCCAAGAATTCCGATTAATACTCCAATGAATCCGCCGATAATTGATAACAGACAAGATTCTATCAAAAACTGTATTCTTATGTCAGAGGCTTTTGCACCGATTGCCATACGGATACCTATTTCCTTTGTCCTTTCGGTTACTGATACCAGCATAATATTCATAATCCCTATGCCGCCGACAAGCAGTGAAACAGATGCTATTGCACCTAAAAGCAGAGACATTGTGCGTGTTGAAGATTTAATTGTCTCTTGCATTTCTGTCAAATTTCTGACCTGAAAATCATCATCCTGAGTTTTGCCCAGATGATGGCGTTTTCTTAAAAGTTCTGAAATTTCCTGTTCTGCAGACGCAAGATATTCTTCGGATTGAGCTTGAACATTAATCATTTTAACTGTTCCGGGGAAATCAGTACCAAAGACTTTTTTCTGCGCTGTTGTAATCGGGATGAAAACAAGATCATCCTGATCCATACCCATACCGTTTTCACCCTTAACTTTAAGTGTTCCGATAACTTTAAAAGGAATGTTCCCGATACGAATTGTTTTGTTAATCGGATCCATATCTCCAAATAGTTCTGTGGAGACTGTATCACCTATTATTGCAACTTTTGTTGTGTTTTTTATATCTTCCGGAATGAAGTTTCTCCCGGACATTATTTCCCAGTTTCTTATAACCAGATAGGAGGCAGTAGTGCCTGCAACGGTTGTTGACCAGTTCTGGTTTCCGTATGTTAATTGCTGGGCTTCAGAACTATACGGGGCGACTGCAAATATTCCGCTGACACTTTTTTCAATTGCTTCAGCATCTTTAAGAGTCAGAGTAGGCTTTGTGCCGCTGCCCATACGCACACCGCCAGAGGTAACCGAGCCTGAGCGAATCATAAGAAGATTACTGCCCATAGACTCCATATCTTTAGCAATTTTTTCACTGGCGCCTGTACCGACAGCAAGCATTATGATGACCGCGCTTACACCGATAATTATACCTAAACTCGTCAGCATAGAACGCATTTTATTAATTTTTAAAGACACAACTGACATTTTGAGAAGGGATTTAAAATCAATCATACTTTCACCTCATCAGAAATTATATTTCCGTCTTTAAATCTTACAACACGCTTGCAGTATTCTGCAATATCAGGTTCGTGAGTTACAAGAACTATTGTTTTGCCGGTTTTTGCGTTGAGATTAACAAAAAATTCCATAACTTCAATACTTGTTTTGGTATCGAGGTTTCCAGTCGGTTCATCAGCAAGGATTAGCGGCGGATCATTGATAATTGCTCTTGCTATAGCCACACGCTGCTGCTGACCGCCTGACATTTGATTTGGCATGTGGTTTGCTCTGCCTTCAAGTCCTACTATTTTTAATGCCTCCATAGCGCGTTCTCTGCGTTCATGTTCCGGCACACCGTAATATATCATCGGGAGTTCAACATTTTCAACGGCTGTTGTTCTGGATATAAGATTGAACCCCTGAAACACAAATCCCATTTTAACATTACGTATTTTAGAAAGTTCATCTGAATTGAGAGACAAAACATCAATTCCGTCAAGGTGATAGCTGCCGGAATTCGGTTTGTCAAGTGTTCCGAGCATATTCATAAAAGTGGATTTGCCGGAGCCTGAGGCACCCATAATTGCAACGAATTCACCTTCTTCAATTGTTAGCGAAACATTATTAAGGGCGTTGAATGAATCTTCACCTGTTTGATAAGTTTTTATTGCGTTTTTTACCTCGATTAAGCTCAATTTTTACCTTTCTGAAAATTCTTGTTTAGAACATTCTCATGCGTGGTTTGCGTTCATTTGATTTTTCTTTGCCTTTTATTCCGGTGATAACTTTTGTACCTTCTTTAATTTCATCGGAAATAATTTCAGTCCGCGAATCATCACTGGCACCGGTTTCAATTGTAATGCGTCTTGGCTTACGTTTTTCCATAACCCAGATACCTTTAGTTTTGTATTTTTTGCCGTCGGTATTCGGGGTGAATTTTAGCGCTGTTGTCGGAGCACAAAGAACATCTTCGCTTTTGTTAGTTATTATAGAAACATTGGCGGTCATGCCCGGTTTAAGTTTCAAATCATCGTTAGCAACATCAACAATGACAGAATAGGTTACTACGTTAGAAGTATTAGTAGATGCCAGACGCACCTGAGTAACTTTGCCTTCAAAAGTGCTGTCAGCGTAACCGTCAAGAGTATAAGTTACATCCTGCCCTTCTTTAACCTTACCGATATCTGCTTCAGACACATTAACTTCTATCTGCATTTTAGTTAAATCCTGTGCAATGGTGAACAATTCCGGAGCCTGAAAACTTGCGGCAACCGGTTGTCCTACGTCAATTTCTCTTGAGATAACAGTTCCATCAACTGGCGCTATAATTTTTGTGTAACCGAGATTTGTTAATGCAGTCTGTAATGACGCCTGATATTGTCTTATCTGAGCCTGTGCCGCAGCTATTTGTGCAAGGTCAGATTTATACGTACTGTATGCCTGATCTAATTCGCTTTTAGCAACAAAGTTCTTTGAATACAAATTTTTATAGCGTTGATATGTCATTCTGTCGTATTCCATAACAGCCTGTAATCTTGCGACATTAGCCTGTGCGTTTGCAATCTGAGCCTGATTTTGTTGAACAGTTGCTTCAAATGTAGCAGGGTCAATCTGGGCAAGTACCTGACCTTTTTTGACCTGTGAATTGTAATCCACATATATTTCCTTAATCAAGCCGGATACTGTGGAACCTACACTAACAGTGTTTACCGGATTTATAGTACCTGATGCTTCAACAAATTGAGTAATTGTACAGCGTTTTATATCTCTGGTTTCATACCTCACGCGATTCTTTACTTTGGTAGTTATTATCATTGCTAATATTAATACTAAAACAAGGATTAAAGGTATCAAATATTTAGGTTTAATTTTCATCATTATTTTTCGTCCTCAACGGTTGTTGTAACTGCCTGCGGTAATGCCATTGCAAGTTCAAGATTAGCCCGCGCTACATTATAATTATACACTGTTTGGACATATTCTTGCTGCGCGCTGTTATATTTAACTTTGGCATCTTGAAGTTCTATATAATCACCCAGTCCGACACCGTAACGTCCGTCTGCAAGTTCAAAGTTTTCGAGTGTTTGTTTAACTTTTACTGCTGCAAGCGGTATTTGTTTTTCCAATTGTATCATGTCAACATAGGCGTTTTGAACTTCAAAATATATGTTTTGTTTGTTTTGTTCAATTTCATTTTCTGCAAGTTTAACCTGTAGTTTGCCGTTATCTATTTCAAATTTTTTGCCGACGATATTCAAAGATGTATTCAAACTTACTGATACATTAAAGGATTGTGTGTTATTAGTATCGCGGTATCCATATCCTGCACGTCCTTGAATTGTCGGATAATATTCACGTTTGATATACAGAAGAGATTGTTTCATTGCTTCTAAGGTTGCGTCAAATGCCTTTAAATCCGGACGGTTTTTGTACGCAAGTTCCACACTCTGTTCAAATGTATAAGGAAATGGTTCAAATTTAAAAGTTTCAAGAATATCTATTTTTTCAACTTTTGAGGTTAAAAATGCATCTGAAACACCTTCCGGCGGTGGACTTATATCTACTTTATCATCAATTTTTTCAAGGCTTACCGGAACATTTGCATCAAAATTAAAAGTTTCGGTGTTTGTAATTTCATATTCCGGAGCAAAAGCAATGTACATAGAGTTGTTTAGTTTTACAAGGGCATTCTGGTAGTTTTTTACTGCGTTTACCAGTGTAACTTTTGAATCGCTCAGATTAACCTCTGCATTAACCAGATCGATTTTTGATTTTATACCTTCTTCAAAATAGGCTTTTGTCCGCTGATAATTTCGTTCATTAATTTGAACGTTTGCTTTGTTAATATCAACAGCAGCTTTTGCCGCCAGAACACCGTAATAGTTGGTTTTAACCCCGAAAATTGTATCAAGCACAGTGTCATCAAAAGTATACAGGGCTGCTATTGCATTGAATTTATTCATTCTTATATTTGCATTAGTTTTGCCAAAGTCCCAGATTAATTGTGTTAAGGAGGCTTCTGCACTGTAATAATTGTTTCTGCCCCGGCGCATCAAACTGCTGCTTGTTGCATTTTCAGTTGCGTAATAACCTGTACCGACACCGATTGTCGGAAAATAATCGGATTTTGCTATACTTGCATTGTTTTTTGAAACATTGTAATTATATCGTGCTTTTTTTATTGCAGGGCTGTTTTGCAGTGCGAGTTGAATACAATCCGTTATTGAAAGCACTGCGTTTTTTTGAATAGTAGCATTTTCTATTGCTGCGGCGGGTAAAATCGCAGTAATAGAAATACAGGTTAAAATTATAGCTTTTGCAATTATTTTCAAGATCTTGTTAAATCCTCAAAATATTATTTACATTCATGAATATAACGATTTAATCATATTGAGAGTTCATTTTAATCATATATAAAGATGAATAAGTTTATTTTAATGATAAAAAATGAAGTGTTACAGCAGGCCGCGACAGATAAATTATCTGATATCGCGTTAACCTTCTGTAAAGTTTTGTTTAATCCTTTGACATGTTCGTCTAATTATTGTCTAATTGTTATAGACGTCTATATTGGGTAGGATTATGTATATCAAACAACTTGAAATAGATAACTTTAAATCATTTGCCAATAAATCGGAAATTCCTTTGCTAAAAGGGTTCACTACAGTTTCCGGTCCAAACGGTTCTGGTAAAAGCAATATTATTGACAGTATTTTGTTTGCTTTAGGACTTGCTAATGCAAGTGAACTGCGTGTAGAAAATCTTTCGCACTTTATTTCTACATACACAAGACGTAACGATGCATTTGTTAAAGTAACTTTCGGTGATGCAGATAATGGTGAAGATTTAAGCATTGCAAGAAAAATACGTAAATCCTCTCAAGGATATGCCAGTACATATTATATTAACGATAATGTAACTACCCTTACAAATGTACATGCCCTGCTTGAAAAATATAACGTTACTCCGAACAGCTACAATGTTATGATGCAAGGGGATGTCATGGGGATTACAAATTCCTCCCCTAAAAACAGACGCAAAATTATTGACGAAATAGCCGGTATTGCTGATTTTGACAGACGCATAGAACAGGCAACAAACGAACTTAATACTGTAGAAAACAGGGTTGAACGTTCAACTGTGACTCTCAATATGGTAGAGGAGATGCTTGAACAGTTAAAAGAAGAACGCGAAGTCGCACTTAAATATCAAAAATTACGTGAAGAAAAAACTTCTTTAGAAAGTCAAATAAATAAAGTTCGTTTCTTTGATTTGAAACGCAACATAGAACAGGCGCATGAAAATATTCTTGAATTTACCAAAAAGAAAAAAGAAGAAGAATTAAAAAATAAGGATTTGGATGAGCGGTTGACTTTAATCAAATCTAAATATCAGGAAATTTCAGAACTTGTAAAGGAAAAAGGTGAAGCGCAGCAAATTGAACTCAAAAAACAGGAAGAAGCTATAAAAGGTGAAATAGACAGAAAAATTAATGCTTCCAATTACGCTGACAAGCAGATACATGACGGCTTGCGCTCAATAGAAAACGCAAAAAACGGTATTGAAAATTTCAATAAAAAAATAGAGGATTTCAAGCTGAAAATTACCCTAAAAGAAGATGAAATTAAAAAAATCAAAGAAAATATTCAGGAACGTGAAGCCGAGTTGAAAAAAATTCTTGAAGATATGACCGGACTTAATGCAACAGCAGACCAGCATATTGAAAGACGCAACAATTTGAGAAAAGAACTTGAATCTCTCAGAGATCAGGAAACTAAGCTTATTCAAACAAAACTGCCGCTTGAAAATGAATTAAAAAATCTCCAAAACGAATTAAATCAAGCCAAAAGTACGGTTGAGGAATTGACTAATCTTAAAACAAATTTTGCAAATGATTACGATTTAAAGAAAACTCTCGTTGAACAGTTGGAAAAAGAATTGCAGGATTTTAAAATGATCCAGCAAAATACTATGCATGAACTTGATACGACTAAAAATGAGATAAGTGACTTGAATTATAATATTCAGATGGCTTACCGGAAAATATCAACAATGGAAGGCGCCATACAGGCTGCAAAAGATGCCAATTTTGAACGGGCAATAGATACTATTATGGGCGCGAACTTAAAAGGTGTGCATGCGCCGCTCGTACAATTAGGTACTGTAGATAAAGAATATTCAACTGCAATGGAAGTAGCTTTTGGCGGCAGAATGGCGCATGTTGTTGTTGATGATGAACATGTAGCCTCTGTTGCTATTGAAATGCTGCGTTCAGCAAACGCCGGCAGAGCCACATTTATACCGCTTAGTAAAGTGGTTAAAGCGCCTTCACGCCTTGCACTGCCGAAAGATAAAGGCGTTATTGATTTTGCAATTAATCTCGTTGATTTTGATGACAAATACATAAATGCGTTTTTCTATGCAGTTGGCGATACGCTTGTTGTTGAAGATATGGAATGCGCTAAAAAGCTCATCGGTAAATACCGAATGGTAACTCTGCAAGGTGAATTGTTTGAAAAATCAGGTGCTATCACCGGCGGTACCGTTAAAAAATCAAGACTCAGTTTCAATCAGAACGATGATGATGAACTTGAAAAATACCGCGCAAGATTGAAAGATATGGAAAACCGTTTAGGAACACTTGAAAATAAAAAATCAGAACTTGAAAGAAAATTGGATTCTGTGCGCAATAACTATTCGGATTCCTTAAGCGAATTTTCAAAGTCTAAAATTGAACTCGAAAATATGAATAAGAATTACGCAAGCAGTGAAAATCTTTTAAAAGATAAATCTGATTTTATAATATCTGCAGAACCAAAAATCGCAGAATTAAATAAAAAATTAGATAAGCTTGAAGAAGACAATGTAAAACTCTATGACAAAATGACGCTTGTACAGGAAAATATTGAAGAAGTCGAAAAGCTCATTAATGATAAGGATTTGAAAGACCTGAAAGAAAAAACTGAAGGTGTTGAATATGAAATAAAACGCCTGCAGACGAATCTTATGAATGCCGGAAACGACAAAAATGAATTTGACCGACAAATTTCCTTCCATGTTAATTTGATAGAAACTAAAACAGAAGAAATTAAAAACATTGAACACAACAATGTAAAACTGGAAGAAGATAAAGTACGGTATAAAAATGATATTGTTGGCTTGAACGAAAAAATGGAATCGCTAAAGGAGCAGATTGAACAGATTGAAGTTAAGCTTGGCAAATTATTAAAAGAACGTGATGAAATAAATGCTGACTTAATTGAATTAGAAAAACAAAAGCATATAAGAACTGCTGATATTGAACGTATTGCCGAACAAATAGAATCCTTCAAAGCCCGCAGACGTGAACTTGAACCGCAATTAGAAAAAGCAAAAAATGAACTTGAAGAATCCGGTGTCGAAGTTAACAAACTTGAACCTGTAACAATTTCTATTGATGAAATAACTTCAAAAATTCAGCGTCTTGAAAAGAAAATGACAGAACTCGGCGATGTTAATATGCGTGCGCTAACCAAATATGATGAAGTTCTCACGCGTCAATCTGAATTAAAGCAGCAGATTGATACATTATCCAAAGAACGTAAAGAAATACTAGAGAGAATGCACGGATATGAACAACTGAAAAAAGAAACATTTATGAAAACCTTTAACAACATAAATGAAAACTTTAAAGAGGTATTCCACCAGTTGTCAGAAGGTGAAGGCGAACTCAAATTAGAATGTCCAGATGATCCGTTAAACGGCGGTATGACTATTGAAGCTCAGCCGCGTGATAAAAAATTACAGCGTCTGGAAAGTATGTCCGGCGGCGAAAAATCCCTGACTGCGCTTGCATTTGTCTTTGCAATTCAAAGATATATGCCGTCGCCTTTCTATGCGTTTGATGAAGTTGATGCCAGTCTTGACACAATGAACGTTGAACGTATCGCTCATATGATTGAAAAGCAGTCAAAAGATACGCAATTTATAGTAGTTAGTCACCGCAAACCTATGATAGAATCAGCTAATAGAACTATTGGTGTAACTCAAAAAGAAAAAGGGATAACAAGAGTAACAGGTGTAAAACTTAGAGACGAATAATGGAAACAGCAATTGATTATAATAGTTTAAATATATTACAGGAAAACGATACATCCCACAAAAGCGAAGGTATCGGTATTCTTGTTGATATGGCAAAAGCCGGAAAGATTGACCCGTGGAACATTGATATTGTTGATGTTACAGATAAATATCTTGCGCATATCTGTGAGATGAAATCACAGAATCTGCGTCTGACCGGCAGAACTTTTCTATTTGCCGCTGTTTTGTTGAAAATGAAATCCAATATCCTTGAAGGCATTGATATTATGCAGTTTGAAGACCAGCCGCAGGATGATGAATTTCAATATGACGATGACGGGTTTCCGCTTGAATATCCGGAAGACGATTATATTCCGACCAATAACGTTATCTCCATTGACGAAGTTTTACAGCGCCGCACAAGTGTCCGCTTAAATCATAATCGTGTAGTTACTTTGCGTGATTTGATAAGACAGTTGGAGTTCTATGAAAAATTAGAAAAGAAACAATCCCTGAAAAGCGCCCACGAACGTGCCAAAAGACGTGTACAGTCTTATTCAAGATTAACTGCTGATGATATTGTTAATCTCGCGCATGATGAATACATTGAAAATTGTGTGCAGACTCTCAAAGATAATCTTGAACAAATATTCACAAAAAATGACAAAATTGAACTGAATGAATTGACCCTGCTTGGAATGGATAAAATAAGTGCATATATTGCATTGTTATTTTTGACAGCAGAAACAGATTATGACTTGGAACAAAAAGAATTTTATTCTGATTTATACGTAGTGAAAGGTGAACATCATGACCACGTTGAAGTCCAGAATTGAAGCCGTTTTATTTATCACTGCAAGAGCTGTTTCACTGGATGAAATAGCTGTTATACTCGGTGAAGAAAAAGAAGCTATTGAAGAGGCGATTCTTGATTTGATTATGGATTATTCGGCAAGAGACGGCGCGTTAGAAATTGATGATGAAAACGGGTATATTTTACAGGTAAAAGAAGAACATATGGATTTGGTTGAACTTCTGTGCCCTGTTGATTTGAAACCGGGTGTTTTGCGTACACTTTCTGTTATTGCATTAAAAGAGCCTATTCGATTAACTGACCTAAAAGAACTCCGCGGGTCTAATACTTATGAACATGTTCAGGAACTTGTTGAAAAGGGGCTTGTTTCTAAAACTCGTGATAAAAACGGAAGAAGTTTTAATATAAAAACAACACCAAAATTTGCAGAGTATTTTAAACTAAAAGGCGATACCCGCTCTCTTGCAAAAATTTTAGAAATAGATAAAGGGATAAAAGATAATGCAAAAAAAGAATAATACAAAATTTCTGCTTGTTATACTAATTGGTCTTTTACTGTTCTTTTATGCCTTTCCGTATATATTATTTAAAATTGGCGAAAATGCTTACTTAAACAAAAATTATATCCGCGCATTTAATACTCTCAGTGTTGCATATCATATGCATAAACAAAATGAAGATTACCGTTATTATTATGCGCAGACCCTGACTAAATTGAAACCGGTATTAAAAGTGCAAAAAGATCTGTTTGAAATTTCACAAAGCAAAACCGATGATGGCGCAAAGCGCGTTGCCTCTAAAAAAATTGATGAGTGGCGGCTGAATGTAGATTACAATATTGGCAGTAATTATATATACAATGCGCCTTCAGAAAAAGGTATTGTGCGCTGGGATGAGAAAAAATTCCCGCTAAAAGTCGCCATTAAAGAAGATAGTTCTGTACCTTCTTATTACAGAAATGAAATTATTGCTTCCTTAAACCAGTGGAGCCGTTCTGTTGATTTTTTAAAATTCAAACTGGTAAAAAGACCTTCTGATGCCAATATAATTATTAAAATCGCACCTTTGCCAAAAGATGCCTGCAAGGGACAGGAGTGCAAATATATAGTAGGATTTACTGTACCTGCTATAAATAATAATATTCTAAAAAAGATGACCATAACTCTATATGATAAAACTCCTGACGGAAATTATTTTTCTGACAAAGAATTATTTAATACAGTTATGCATGAACTGGGTCATGCCTTTGGAATTATGGGACACAGTTTTTATGAAGGTGATTTGATGTTTGTCTCAACAACCTCAAATAATGCAATGGATTATGCTCGAGCAAGAAGTTCATTCCAATTTTTGACATCCAGCGACATAAATACAATCAAACTTTTGTATAAATTGATACCGGATGTGTCCAATACACCGGTAAAAGAAATGAATACTGCAGGTTTAATATATGCTCCTATAATTATCGGCTCAGAGCAGGAAATGCAGGAACGCAAGGTTCAGGAGGCACTTGCTTATATAAATGAAGCTCCTGATATGTCTGGCGGTTATGTTGACCTTGCCATTGCGTATTCTGAACTCGGCAATAATGAAAAGGCACTGCAGGCTTTTAAAAAAGCTATGAAGTATGCCAGAACAGACGCTGAAAAATATATTGTGTATTACAATCTGGCAATACAGCTTGCATCTATGAATAAGAAATCAAAAGCATTAAAATACGCTAAAAAAGCAAAAAACATAAATCCGACAGATGAAGTTATTGAGCTTATTTCAAAAATCAGCCGCTAAGTTTTAATGCAGAAATATTTTAGCTTCTACATCTTTTTTAATATCAAGACTATTGTTTAAACTGTTTGCTAGTTCTGCGGCGGTGTTGGCAGTGTAGAATTTCCCGCTGGTAACCAGTGAGGTACATTCCAACTGTGCTAAGTCATCTTCATCCTTTATGTTGAATGCGATAACGTCTATTTTAATGTCCTTACGAACCTTAATTAGTTCCATTGCATATGTGCACGGGCTTTCGTCACAGTTTTCACCGCCGTCTGTCAGCAGTATTATATGTTTTTTGCCTGTAAAACCTAAAAAATCATTTTTTACAGCCTGCTTTAGAGAGTACGTAATAGGCGTCATACCTCTGGGCTTGATATCATTTAATGAGTATAAGATATTACCGCCGCTGTTTTTTGATATAGGTGAAATGAGTGCTGTTGCGCGGCAGGCATCAAACGCACTGAATCCCATTCTGTGTCCGTAAACTCTTAATCCGATAGCGGTGCCCGCCGGAATTTGCGGGATAATTTTACGCATGGTCTCAAGCATCATATCTAATTTTGACTGCCCGTGTAGATATTCTGTCATGCTGTTTGAAAAATCTAATATAAACAAGATTTTTTCATCAGGCTGTGCAGCAAAATTTGTGTCTGAACTGTCGTGTACAGTGTAACTGCCGGCATGACACGGCAGCGCTATTAACATTAATAATATGAGAAGTCTTTTCATTGCATATATATTTTATAAATATATATAATAATTTACCTCTAATAATGTGGTATATTTTGTTGACGATTAGATTTGCTTGCAATATTATAAAATTATTATGAATAGTACAGAAATTATTAAAAAGACAGAAAAAGATTTACACGAAATATTTGAACGCATTGAAGAGATAAGGGATTACAATCAGGAAAAAGTTTTGAATGCGTTTATAGAAAACAGAGTTGCTCCGGAACATTTTTATACAGTATCCGGCTACGGGCATGATGACATCGGACGCGAAGTTCTTGATAGAGTGTTTGCAGATGTCTTTAAAGCAGAAAAAGCTATTGCAAGAATACATTTTGCATCAGGTACACATACACTGGCTTGCTGCCTGTTTGGTAATTTAAGACCGGGCGATAAACTGATTTCTGTTGTCGGCTCACCTTATGACACAATGCAGGAAGTAATCGGAACTCTCGGTGATGAAGAAACAAAAGCAGATTCTTTAATCGCACACGGAATTACTTATGAAGAAGTGCCGCTGAAAGATAACGATGTTGATTTAGAGGGGATAAGAAAAGCAGTTGATGAAAAAACGACTATGGTACTGATTCAGCGCTCAAAAGGTTATTCAACACGTAAATCACTTTCTATGTTAACAATAGGTGAAATTTGTAAAATAGTTAAACAGAAAAATCCTGATTGTATCTGCTTTGTAGATAACTGTTACGGGGAATTTGTTGATACTAAAGAGCCTTTGGAAGTCGGTGCAGACCTTATTGCAGGCTCTTTAATTAAAAATCCGGGCGGCGGAATTGTTGAAGCAGGCGGCTATATTGCGGGAAAAGCACGACTGGTAGATAGAAGCGCTAACAGATTAACCGCTCCGGGAATAGGATGCGAAGGCGGAGCAATGTTTAATCAGCACAGATTAATGTTTCAGGGGCTTTTTATGGCACCGTCTGTTGTTTGTGATTCTGTAAAAGGTGCTGTTCTTGCAGCAAAGATTTTTGATGAAATAGGTTATGATTCCTACCCGAAATTTGATGAACCGCGTACAGATATTATACAAAATATTATATTCGGAGCAGAAGAACCGCTGGAAGAATTTTGCCGTACAATTCAATCGTTTTCTCCGGTCAACGGTTATGTAACACCGATACCTGAATATATTCCTGGGTATGAAGACAAAGTTATTATGGCAGGCGGAACATTTATTGAAGGCTCAACAATTGAACTTTCTGCCGACGGACCAATAAGACCTCCGTATGTTGCTTATATGCAGGGCGGGCTAAATTATGCACATGTAAAAATCGCGCTGAAAAAATTCCTTGAAAAAATTAAGAATTGACACAATTTTAAATGTTTTCTATAATTATTCTATGGAAAATTTTTCAACAAAAAGTTTAGAAATTGTTTTGAAAAATTTAAGATTGGCGTTTGAAGAGTATAATAAAGATACAAATAATATTTTTGTCCGGGATTCTGTCATTCATCGATTTGAGTATACTTATGCACTTGCCGTAAAATATATTCAGCGTTATCTGGAACTAATTTTGCCTGTATCCGATGAGGTTGATAAATTATCTTTCAATGATATGATACGAACAGCAAATGAAAAAGATATTCTGCTAGGCAATTTGACTAATTGGGCTTTATACCGGCAGAGAAGAAATATAACTTCTCACACTTATAATATAGAAAAAGCCAAACAAGTTTTAGATATAATAGAACCTTTTTGCGCAGAGATAGAATATTTAGTGGAAAAAATAAAATGAGTATAGTATTGGATTCTAACAGCAAAGATATAGTCACTGATATTTTGTTAAAAAATTTACCATCAGAAACTAAAATATATGTTTTTGGCTCCCGCACAAGAGCGACCAGAAAGCAGTATGCTGATTTGGATTTAGCATTGAATGCCTGTAAAATTATAGACCCTTCTGTTATTGATAAACTTCATATTGCTTTTGAAAATTCATTGCTGCCGTTTAAAGTAGATATTGTTGATTTAAAAAATATTGATGAAAAATTTTATAAATCAATTTCAAACGATTTGACACTTTTGCTGCAAATTTAATTTTAAAGATTTCTATTGTCACTAGCCATGCGGCTAGTTATCTTTTATCATTTTGGTATATTATGAAGTTTTGTAAAAGGCGAATAGCACTATATAGTTAATTCTCAGGGATTAGGCGCTTATTTTATAACTAAACTATTTGACTGATGTATTTTTGTGTTATCATATTATGGTACACCCTGAGGTGATTAAAAAGTTTGTGTACGTAGTAGTATTAGAGAGAGAAAGGTTAAAATATGTCATTACCAAATGTAGCATACTTTTCAATGGAAATAGCTCTTGATCAGTCATTAAAGACTTATTCAGGAGGTTTAGGATTTTTAGCCGGCTCACATATGTTATCTGCCGGTTATCTTCAGATGCCGATGGTTGGCGTCACAATGCTCTGGTCTTACGGTTATTATGATCAAAGAATTGCTCACGATGGTCAGGTAGAAGTTGCTTATATCAGAAAATACTATGATTATTTGAATGATATTAATGTAACAACTGAAGTCGATGTGTTCGGTGAAAAAGTTAAAGTAAAAGCTTACAGAGTAGAACCTGAACTGTTCGGTGCCTGCCCTGTATACCTTTTGACAACAGATATCGAAGGCAACAGCGACTGGGCAAAAAGCATTTCTCATAAACTTTATGACGGAAATGAAAAAATCAGAATTGCTCAAGAAACTGTTCTCGGTATTGCAGGTGTTAGAGTATTGCAGCAGGTTGGTTACAATTTCGATTTAATTCATATGAATGAAGGTCACGCATTGCCTGCAGCATTTGAATTGTTAAGACAATACAATGGTAATCTTGAAGAAGTTAAGAAAAGAACTGTATTCACAACTCACACTCCTGTTGCCGCAGGTAACGAAGTTCACTGGGTTGATACACTTCTTGAAGGCGGATTCTTCGCTGGCGCTTCAAGAGAAACCGCAGTTAATCTTGGCGGTGAAAACTTCTCATTAACAGTTGCCGCATTAAGAATGTCAAGACTCGCAAACGCTGTATCTCAACTTCACGGTCTTGTTTCTAACAAAATGTGGGAATGGGTTGAAGGCAGATGCCCGATAAGAGCTATCACTAACGCTGTTAACCTTCACTACTGGCAAGATAAACGTATTAAAGAAGCTCAAACAGATGAAGATTTATTACGCGTAAAACGTGAAATGAAAGCTGAATTGTTTGAATATGTTGCAAACGTTGCCGGCAAGAGATTTGACCCTGATGTATTAACAATTACCTGGGCAAGAAGATTTGCAGATTACAAACGTGCATGGCTCATCCTTATGGATAAAGACAGACTTAACAAACTGCTTGACGCTAATAAAATCCAAATTATCTTTGCCGGTAAATTCCATCCGGATGATGTTATGGGCAAAGAAATGTTCAACAAAATTCTTAACCGCTCACACAGCTTGAAAAATGTTGTAGTATTACCGGGTTATGAATTACAGTTGTCAGGCATGTTGAAACGTGGTTCAGACATCTGGCTGAACACTCCGTTACGTCCGTTTGAAGCATCAGGTACTTCTGGTATGTCTGCTAACGCTAACGGTGCATTACACCTGTCAATACTTGACGGTTGGGCTGTTGAAGGTACTTTCCACGGTATTAACGGTTATACTGTTGAATATCCGGGTCTTGATGATGAAATGCCTTGGGAAGAACGTCACTGGAAAGACCACGAATGCTTAATGAATATCATAGAAAATGAAATTATTCCTACTTACTATGAAAATAAAGCAGAATGGGCTAGATTGATGCGTCAGGCTATCAGAACATCCGAAGCATACTTCAATTCTGATAGAATGGTTATTGAGTACTACAACAGATTGTATAAACCAATAGCTCATAATGATGCTTCAACCGGTGAAACTAAAAAAGAAATGAAAATTTCTGAAACACCAACATTTGATGCATGGACATTCTCAAATATTAAATAAAATTAACATAATTTTTAATATTTAAAAGGAGGCTGAAATAAGCCTCCTTTTTGCGTTTCAGCCCTGTTGTCAAATCTGAATTATTAAGAAATATTACGAAGAAGTAAGAAAATATTAAAGAAAAGCGATAGATATGCCGACAATAAGAGTACGGAAA
>CALUQX010000021.1 GCA_944323045.1 Candidatus Gastranaerophilales bacterium
AACGGGTCTGCAACGCCGCCGCCTTCGCGTCGCCGTTTCGCCCTCTGCCGGCTCGCGCTCCGTCCGTCCGCAAATCCACTCTGCTCGCAATCCGCTACGCGATGACATGGGGGCGTTGACTGATTAATGTAACCCGCTTAATCACTTAGTCACCCAATCACTTAATCACTTTTGTAACAACCGTTCACGGTTCACCATTCACCGGTCACAGAGAACCGGTGCACCCTACTGTTCACAGCGCACAAGTCCGACTTGTCTGTCTGGTTCTTTCACGCAAACAAATCCGTCTGTTTGAATTCGCACACATCTATCAGACCCTTATCTGTAATCTTCAATTCAGGAATTACAGGTAATGACAAAAATGCCATACTCATAAACGGGTCATTTATCTTACATTGAATTTTCTTAACTGCTTCATTTAAGACTTTTAGCTGTGTAATAACTTCTTCTGATGTTTTATCTGATATAAGCCCTGCAATTGGCAATTCAAGTTTTGCCAGTGTTTTCCCGTTTTCGACAACAACTTTGCCGCCCTGTGATTTTACAACTTCAACTGCCGCTGTGTACATATCGTCGTCATTTGTGCCGATAACAATCATATTGTGTGAATCGTGCGCAACTGTTGAGGCTATTGCTCCTGATTTTAGTCCAAAACCTTTTACAAATCCGAGTCCGATGTTGCCGCTTGCACGATGACGTTCTATTACGGCTATTTTTAGTATGTCATTTTCAACATCACTAACCGCAAAACCGTCTTTAATCTTTGCTGTTTCTATTGATTTTTTTGTTATTAACTGATTTTCAAGCACATTGATAACTTTTATTTTATCTGATTTTGCAGGAATTTTTAAATCTTCTTTATACAGATATTTTATATTAACTGACCCTCTTAAAGGCGGCGGAGTAAGGTCATTCAGGTCAACAGTAAGTTTTCCTTTTTGTGCAACCAGTTGTCCATTTTTGAACACATATAAAGGTTTAAAGTCCTTAAGGTTATCCAGTACAATTAAATCTGCCTTATATCCAGGGGCAATTGCACCAAGATTTGAAAGTTTAAAGTATTCAGCAGTGTTTAAACTTGCCATTTGAATTGCTTTAATCGGTTCAACGCCTTTTTCCACAGCGATTTTAACCATTGAGGCAATATGTCCGAATAAATCTTGCGGATGTCTGTCATCTGTTACAAATATGCATTTTCTTGTGTCATATTTTTTCATCAGAGGAATGAGTGCTTCTAAATCTTTTGCGGCAGTACCTTCGCGAATCATAATATTCATACCCAGCCGTAATTTTTCGACGGCTTCTTCCGGCGTTGTGCATTCGTGATCCGAACAAACTCCGGCAGAAACATATGCGCAGAGTTCTTTGCCTGTAAGATGCGGTGAATGTCCGTCAATCTTTTTATCTTTTTCCAACCCGAGTTTAACTTTGCTCAAAACATTTCTGTCATTGTCAATAACACCCGGAAAATTCATCATTTCTGCTATCCCCAGAACCCATGGTGCATCAATGAGTAACGCCAAATCATAACTGTTTAATTCAACGCCTGATGTCTCAAGGTTTGTAGAAGGCACGCAGGAAGGCAGCATCATATAAACATCCATAGGAAGATTTTTGGTTGCTTCGCGCATAAAACTAATCCCCTGCAATCCCATGACATTCGCTATTTCATGCGGATCTGCAATTACTGTTGTTGTGCCAGACGGAACAACTATTCTGGCAAATTCTGAAGGCATTAGCATAGAACTTTCAAGATGAACATGTCCGTCTATAAAGGCAGGTGAAATATACGCTCCATTAATATCTATTTCTTTTTCTCCGTGATAGTCTCTGCCTACACCGACAATTTTATCTCCGACTATAGCAACATCCGCATCATATATTTCTTCTGTAAACACATTTATAACTTTAGCATTCTTTATTACAAGGTCGGCTTTTTCAGCACCTTTAGCTACATCTATTACTCTTTCCAGATCCAAAATTATTCTCCTTATAAAACTCTTTTTTTAAGTTTAGCACTTAAAGATTATAATTCAAATCAAAAAGAGTAGTCACTCGGGTAATTGCAACTAACATATGATAGGGCTTAAATATAATTAAATCTTTTTCATACTTCCAGCTATTCTTAATTCCAACGAGTCTTTACAAATAAAGGCTCTTTTTTTTGCTTAATGTACTGGCGAGACTTTATTGTTTGTTATATAATAACACTATGGATTATAGAGAAAAAGCGGAAAGTTTATTTTTAGAAGGTTATAACTGTGCACAATCAGTATTTTGTGCATTTTGTGATGATTTAGGTATTGATTTTGAAACTGCATTGAAGATGTCTTCGTCATTTGGCGGCGGCATGGGTAGATTACGTGAAGTCTGCGGTGTGGTTAGTGCTATGTTTATGATAGCAGGTTTAAAATACGGGTATACAGAACCGAACAATACAACAGTAAAAGCAGAACATTATGCAAGAATTCAAGAACTGGCAGAAGAATTCAGGGCAAAACACGGCACAATAATTTGTCGAGAACTTCTTGGACTTGATGTACAGCAGCAGAGTCCTGTTCCGGAAGAAAGAACAGCAGAATATTATCAAAAACGTCCATGTAAAAATTTTGTCGGCGATGCGGCTGAACTTATTGCTGGATACATCCGCCGCAACAGTTGAATTAAAACAATTCAAATCTTACGTTGATTGTGTATGCCGGAAATCTTTCGTTATCATCCTGATAATGTGAAAATGTTATCTGTTCATACCGTTCAAGTTCAAACAGACCTGCAATAGGTGTTTTTTTGATATAGCGCGGTTTGAATGAATATTTATGAAAATATTCATCTGTGTCATTTAATAGCAGAAATTCTTTTTTCTCAAACGGCTTTCTGCCTATTGTATACTTTTTGTCTTTAAATTGTGAAATTTTTATAATTTCAACATTCGGGAAAATCTCTTTTATTTGTTCATCAGACAACTTTTTTTCTACAAGTTTGCCGTTTTCAACAGTTAATTCAAAAAATTTCAATGCAGCATTGTTACAGGCAATGAGCCGCCCGTCAAGTGTTATAAATTCAAAATTAGACCCGATTTGATCAGCGTTTGTGCTGACAGAATTGTAGTATATAGAATAAGAGCCTGTGCCGGCTGAAGTTTTTTTCATAAACGTAATGTTATCTTCAGCAGGCGCCATGCCATCCCGCCAGGTTTTTAGTGCAGGCGAATACTGGATAATTTGATTGTCATTAACAGGTGTAAAATCGTAAGCCTGTACAGCAGTTGTTCCTGTGAGAAAAATAATTGCCGCTAAGATTAATGTTTTTTTCATATAAATTCTCCATTTTTATTTTTTATATAATAACACGAATATAATAAAGGGAACGGAGTTATGATAATATGTAAATTCGACATTAATCAGCCTATCTAGAATATCAGCATTGATATTTAAAATTTCAACGGATAATCGTCCGGAATTTTCCACCCGTTGTTCATTATCCAGAGTGTACATAGCGCACGTTCTTTGCTCGGAAGTTCTTTTGTGCAGCCAATAGTGGTACTGTTTCTTATCGCATTTTCATCATGGTCGTTGTTTGGATCTCTGTATCCATATGGCATAACACCTCCCTGTGCAGAATAAAACATGAAGGTAAAATTTTTTGTTCCGCTGACTTGAACGTCACGATTAACAGCTTCTTCGCCTTCTTCATCTTCTGTTGTTACTTCTTCATAATCATTTGCATTCGGATAAAAAATAAAACTGGTGCCTGAAAAATGACACATACTGCCATCTGGAAAATATATAGAAACTTTGCGCTCAAAATTCTGAGTCGTTTCTACTTTTAATACGTGCAGATATTTTTTTAAATACTTGTTGTACCATTCTTCCGGCATTATTGTACCTCCGGCTCTTCCATACATGACATCCCAGTATTCTACAGGACCATTATCAAGTTCAGACAGTTTTATTGCCTGATTTATTGTCGAATAGAATTTTGCAAGTCTGGTTTCTACCACTCTTTTTTTATAAGCCTGCATAAGCGTCGGCATTGTAAGTGCTGCAACAATACCGATAATAGCAAGTGTAATAAGTGTTTCTGCGAGTGTAAAGCCATTCTTTTTAGACATTTGTTCACAAATCATAAATGTTTCTCCTGTCGTTTTAAAATATATTTAGTCGTTATATAGACCACTGTATCAATATAGCGTATTGTCGTTATTTTGTCAATATGTTACTATTATTAACAATATGACTAGTATTTCGACATTATCTAAAAAATTTGCCATTCGCATAAAATTTGAACGGGTAAAAAGAAAACTTTCGCAGGAAAAACTCGCCGGTCTCGCCGGCATTGGCAGAACTACTTTAACCCAGATTGAGGCACAAACATCCTCGCCAACACTTGATGTTGTCGAAAAAATAGCAAAAGCACTTGAAGTTGAACCTTATGAACTTTTGATTTTTAACAATTTAGAAATTTAACAGGTCGGCTTTTGAAAATTTTTGTTATAGTGCAGACTACAGGCAATATGCTTATTCCCATTTGTTGTAGTGTACTTTTTCAGGTTTATATCTGTCGATAAATCTGTTTTCATCAGGTGAATACCCGAGTGCAATTATTGAAAATGGTTCGATATAATCCGGCAGTTTAAAATATTCTTTTACATTACGTACATTATCTGCATTAGGGTAAGTTCCTATCCAGCAGCCGCCAAGTCCTTCTTCTGCAATTTGTAAAAGTATATTTTCTGTACATGCACCCAAATCCTGTTGAATAAACAGATTATTCTCAAAGTCACCTGTCTTTTTATTCATCAATACAATTATAACAGCTCCGGCATGGGCTGCCATACCGCTGTACGGGGTCATTTTGCCTGCCGCCTGTTTTGCTTCTTCGTCTGTTATCACTAAAAATTCCCACGGTTGTCTGTTATGTGCAGAAGGCGCCTGCATGCCTGCCCTTACTATTCTATCTAACTTTTCCTGTTCTACCGGTTTGTTCTCAAATCTTCTGATTGAACGTCTTGTAAATATTGTATTCATATAACCCTCCTTGTTGTTTATTATTATACAACATTTTTTCAAAAAAAATAGACCATTTTATGTACATTATTTATTAAAATTTATGCTATGATGTGAAAATGGATTTTAAGACACAAAATGATATAGACAGAGAATATTTCAAACAGGATTTCAAACCGATGTCAGAATTGCTTTTTCGCATACGGCAGTCGCTTCGTACAGGCAAAGCAATTGACACTAACGGAATAAATTTAAAAGGTATCTACGACTTTAATCCTGAACTTTCTTTTACTTATATCACAATGTTTCAGGAAGGGTTGACCCCGATACGTTACGGCAGCAGAAGAAAAACGCTTGTTAATACTCTTAACAGAGATATTGAAAAGCTGCGCGAAAACAAAAATTTTCACAAGTTTGAAGTCGGTAACTTTAGCAAATGCCGGATTATGATAGAATTTGTGATAGAACGCCGGCAGACTGATTTAGATAAATTGCATACAAAAATATTTAACCACAACCGTTTTGAACCTGGTATTACTGGTATAGAACTGCAAGACAGTCAAGCATCCTACTATTATATGCCGACAGATGCGGTTGTACAGAGTCAAATGGGACTTCGCGGCGCGCTGGAAACTCTTGCAAAACGTTCTCCAGCAGGTAAAATGACAAATAAAATTTCTGAAAGATTAAAGATTTTACACGCGTCTTACAAACTAAAATGGTATGTATTCAGAACACGTGCATTTGTAACCTACAATAACGGCTGTGTGCCTTTATACCGCGGAAATATCTTATACAAAGGATTTGATGAAAATACTCTTTTAGGGCAGTTTATAAAGTCATGCGACTGGTTAATTGCCAACATGTATGATGACGGCAGATTTTTGTATTATTACGACTGCAAAGAGGATAATTTCAAAGACCACGAACACCCGAACAGAACAGAAGATAATTTATATTACAATGACCTGCGTCACAGCGGCGGTACAATAACACTTATTAGAGCGTATTCGCAGACAAATGATAAAAAATACATTGATGCGGCTAAAAAATCCATGGATTTTACAGTCTCAATCTCTCATGAACAGGATGTAAAAGGGCAGACCGGTTATTACACTTTTTATAACCAGAAAGCAAAACTCGGCGGTACAGGGCTTGCACTTATCGCATTTATGCAATATAGAATTGCAACCGGTGACAAAAGCTATGATGAATACATAAAAGGTTACGCGCGTCATTTGTTAAGCCGAATGCATAAAAGCGGGGAATTCTACGGATATTACATACATCCGGCATACAATGACGGTCAGCCGTTGTTAAAATTAGACGAAATTCAGCGTCGCGAAACATTCTCATTCTACTATCCTGGTGAAGCATTACTGGGCTTGGCTTTGTTCGCAAATCATTTTGATGAAGATACAGAACTTGTAGAAGAAGTTCGTAAAAAATCAAGAAAAGCGCTCGATTGGATTGTGGATGACAGACCTAATTTTTACAAAGACTTGTTTACTGCCCTGCCTTCAGATGCATGGTTAATGCAGGCTATAGAAGAATGGTGCAGTGATCCGGAATTTATTAAGGACAATTATTTGAAATTTGTTTTTGATGACGCAAAAACAATGATGGAAAAGACATATGGTCGTGATGACAGCCCTTATATTGATTTTGAAGGCGGATATTATTACGATTACGGCGACCATTACTATCCGGACGGTGCACGTTCAGAGGGGCTTGTTGCCGCGTATTATCTTGCTGAAAAAATAGGGAATAAAGATTTTGCAGAAGAACTGCTGCAGGCATGTAAGAATGTTGCGGCATGTCAGTTCCAGCTCTTTAATGCGCCGGAAATGACTTATGCACACAAAAATCCTGCGCGTTCTGTGAATGGTATAAGATTCAAGGCAACACGCCAGTGGGTCAGAGTTGACTCTATACAACACGTGGCATGTTTCTTCATCAGACTTTATTGGGCTTTGCGGAGATAAAACAGGCATTATACTTATATATGAATTATGAAGAATTGACAAAAAAATTTGGTATCCGGCTTAAATACTACCGCAATATGCGCAATCTTACGCAGGAACAGCTTTCTGAGAAAATCGGTGCTGATGTCAGGTATATAAGTGACATTGAACGCGGCAAACGTAATATTACATTCAAAACTCTAGCAAAATTCAGTGAATCTCTTAATGTAGAAATCAGCTCGCTGTTTAATTTTTCCGATTGACGTTTTTTGTGAAGGCGGTGGACATACACCCGTAAAAGCTACCATGCTGCTTTTCACAATTCTGCAAACATTAAAATTATCCTAATTCTATTTTTATACTAAAATAGAATTACGGAGGAAATTTATGAAGATAGTTTTATTGGAATCATTGTCAGTAAATAGTGACATATTACACTCATTAGTGACGAATTTGGAATCGCATGGACATACTTTTGAAAGTTATCAGCGCTCTGATGATACTCAAGTACTCATCAGTGAGGCGAAAGATGCTGATGTCCTGATACTTGCAAACATGCCTTTGAAAGGTGAGGTAATTCGCGCTTGTAAAAACCTGAAATTTATAGATGTAGCCTTTACAGGTGTTGATCATATAGACTTGGATGCAGCAAAAGAAATGGGTGTTGCTGTCAGCAATGCCTCAGGTTATTCCAATGATTCTGTTGCAGAACTAACCCTGGCAATGATTTTAACCCTTCTGCGCAATGTTCCTCAGGTCGATAAGCGTGTCCGCGAAGGCTTGACAAAAGACGGACTTGTAGGAAATGAATTACGCGGCAAAACTGTAGGTATAATCGGTACAGGTGCAATTGGCATGACAACGGCAAGGTTATGCAGTGCTTTTGGCTGTAAAATTGTTGCTTATAACGGATTTTCTCACAAAGCTGATACAGAAATGATTAAATATCTGCCGCTAAAAGAAATGCTTCAACAGGCAGATATTGTCACTCTTCACTGCCCGTTGACAGAACAGTCAAAAAATCTTATCAATAAAGAAACTATTTCCTATATGAAAGAAAGCGCAATATTAATAAATGCAGCACGCGGTCCGGTTGTAAACTCTAAGGATCTTGCAGACGCTTTAAACAGCGGAAGAATTCGCGCAGCCGGTATTGATGTTTTTGAAACAGAGCCGCCGCTTGACAAAAATCACCCGCTTTTACATTCTAAAAATACCATTGTAACCCCGCATATTGCCTTTGCAACTCAGGAATCAATGGAAAAAAGAGCAAAAATTGTATTTGAAAATCTTAATTCATGGCTTAGAGGAGAACAAATTAATAAAATAATTTAAACAAAAACATTTACCTGAAATAAACTTTACAGCAAGGCACATTTTCCGTATCCGGTATAGAATTTGCCGCAATTTGTTGTACGCAAATATTAACTTATGAAACAATAACCTTACTGTCTGATTTTCCTGCATATATTTATTTTATAATTAGTGTGGAGATAACAATTATGATTAGAGATAAAATCTTAACACTATTTTTAATTTCTGCTTTCGGGTTTAATTCTTTGTGTCTGCCTGTTTCTGCTATCAATATCATTGACAACAAAACTGCTGCAGCTGCTAATGAAACTAAAGTTTCGCAAACAGAGGAAATTATTCCTGCAAAACTGGAAAAGGAAATGAAATCCGCAATTAGTAAGATTTACGGTGCGGAAAATACAGATAAGATATATGCAAATATTGTTGAAATAGCAAAAGAAGCTAAGGCACAGCGTCCGGCAAAACTGCTTGAACAGGACAAAACAAGAACTTCTGACTGGTATAAAGATGAAGTAATATATATGTTTTATGCAGACCAATTCGGTGTTTCAAATTCAATTCGTCCAAATACCTTCAAAGATGATATAAAAATGCTGGACTATTTAAAAGAACTCGGAGTCACAACAATTTATGTACTTCCGTTTGCGGATTCACCAATGAGTGACGCCGGATTTGATGTAAGGAATCCGCGTAATGTAAGAAGTGAACTCGGCGGGATGACAGAATTTAAACAGTTTCTTGAAGCCGCACAGAATAAAGGATTTAAAATTAAGGCAGATTTAGTTTTGAATCATTTTTCAGACCAGCATCCGTGGTTTCAGGCTGCGTTAAAGGGTGATTTAGACAAACTTAACTATTTTGTTGTGCGCGAAAATTTGCCGGAATATACAAAATACAAAGATGAAAAACTTGGTTATGTAATTGAATATAAAGAAAATAACGGCAAAATATCAAAAAGAAGATTGATTTTCCCTGAAATTACTGACAATCATTACAGAAAAATTACCGTAAATAATAAAGACTATTATGTTTATCATACATTTTACCCGTTCCAGCCGGATATCAATTGGAAGAATCCGGAAGTGCTGTATTATAACCTTGAAACAATAGCATTCTGGGCAAATTTAGGGATAGATATTTTCAGAATGGATGCAATACCTTACCTGATAAAAGACGAGGGGACAAATGCGGAAAATCAGCCGGATACCCACAGAATAATCACTATTTTGAGTGACTTTTTGCAGGCGATAGCGCCGCGTTCCGTTATTCAGGCTGAGGCATGCCAGCATCCGAATAAGATTCTGCCGTATTTTGGCACGGAACATACCTTCAAACGTCAGGGAGAGGAAAAAGAATTAACAAGAACTGATGAAGTTCAAATTGCCTATCATTTCCCGTACATGCCTGCTATCTGGGCATCACTTGTGTCTGCTGACAACAGCTATTTCTGGAAGGCTTACAAACAGACTCCGCAAATACCGCCATCAGCTTCCTGGGCTATATTTTTGAGGGTTCATGATGAATTAACGCTTGAGATGGTTGATCCTGAGACAAGAGAACTTCTCTACGAAGATTTAGCGCCTAAGGGGGCAGCTTTCAGAAAAGGTTTTGGAGTAAGCGGCAGGCTGGCAAACTTTTTAGACAATAATCCTGACAGAATTGGTATGGCTTTTTCAATCCTTCTGTCAATGCCGGGTGTTCCGATTATTTATTACGGCGATGAAATAGGTGTTCAGAATAATTTTGCAAACGCAAGAAAAAGTGCAAGGCTGCGCGAAAATAAACAGCTTGCAGAAAAAAATTCCAAGAACAAAACTAAATTGCTGAGTTATTTTGACAGCAGAGACATCAACAGAGGTCCGATAACAAAACATGTTTTTGACAATGCAGTTTCGCAAAAAGGAACTTATAACAATAAAGTTTACGAAAGAGTTAAAAAATTGATAAAGGTAAGAAAGCAGTATCCGGTAATGTCCAGAGGCAGTTTTGTGCAGGTAAAAACAGAATCGCCGGATGTGTTTGCATATGAGCGTGAAAACGATACAGATAGAGTTATTGTAATTAATAACCTTTCAAAACACAGAACAAACGCGACAGTTATCTTTATTGACGATGATTTCGGCAAAAAAGAAAAAGATATCTACCTGAAGGATTTGCTGACTGATAAAATGGTTCGGGCAAAAGTCAAGAATAAAGAACTTACTGTGCGTCTGAATTCTTATGATGCAATGTGGTTAAAGATGTAACTTTTTCTTGCAGGAATTTATTGCACTCTCTAAGCGCCACGCCTGAGTAAGTTGTTATAATCATTGTCAAAACAAAAAATAGATAAGTGTTTTGTACAGGGTTGTAAATCCAGTAGATGTCGTGAGCAGCGCGTTCAGAGAACGGTACACCGCAGAGTTTCATGGCAATTGCGGTGAGAATAAACATAACAAGAAGGTGATTTGCCATAATATGATAGGTTACCTGCCCCATGTATTGAAGAAATTTTACATCTTTCAAGTATGGATACAAAATTTTTGTTACAAGTAAAGACGCCCATATACCCGTAATACTTGTAATTACCGGAACAATCATTTGATCATCAAATCTTGCCCAGACAAGTACATAACTTAATCCAATGCCGTGTTCCGGATCGTAGTCGCGGTTGAACAGCCATAATATTGATTGTAAAACAATTACAAATCCGGCAATTTTCGGAGTAAAGATATTGTAATTATCTTTGATATAGGATTTATAAAAATAGCCAAGATATACAAAGAATAGTGAAAATATTGTTCTGATAAAAAGCAGATTGACAGGATTTAATTCAATAATTTTAGAGAGTGGAATTGCAATCAGCCCTAAAATACTAAAAAATCCAAGATGTACAAATTTATTAGCCGTAGTTTTCGTTAACGCCCGCATTAAAAATAGGAATACGATTAATGTGATGAATAATTGTGTAACAAACCACAACGGGCAGGACAAATCTAATTGATGTCCGTTAAGAAACGGGGTTATAAAGAAGTTTTTTAGAGTTATCGGCTCGCCCCAGAAAACATTTGTCAGCTTATAAATGATTATGGTTACAACAGTATAAAAAGCCGAATACAAAAAGTACGGTACTAAAAGACTTTTTACCCTGTTTTTTAGATATGTTTGAACATCATTTATATATTTGTCCTTGAACAAATATCCGGAGATAAAGAAAAACAACGCAAGCTGGAAAGAATACGGCGGAAAAATTCCTAAAAGTGAAAATTCCAGATGCCCTGATACCACAAGCATAATTGCCAGTGCTTTCAATAAATTTACTTCATTAGAAAATTCTTTCCCCATAATTTTGATATTAGCATAAAAATATTAGTAAGTCTCAATAAATTTTACGGCTTCATCAGCAACTGATTGATTTACAAGATTAGAATAATACTTCTGTGCCTGTGACACATTCGGCTGACCGGCTATTTTTCTGGTCAGATGAGCCATATATGTAAACAACGGCAGTTGCGCCTTGTCTTTTAAAAGTATATGCCGTCCGTTAATTCTGAATTCAGAATTCGTAATTTTGTCTTTAGAATCTTTTATATCCTGACGAAACAGCCGTAATTCTAACTTATCCGGTTCATGTTTGTTAATACAGTTAATCTGGTAATACTCACCGCTTTTTTGCAGAGCTTTTCTGAATTCACTCAAATCATTACCGTCACTGTCATCAGTGAGATTACAGGAGATTTTGACTTCTGTAATATTTTTGTTGCCCTGCTTGACAAAAGAGTCAGGTGTGACATAGCTGCCATACAACTCATATTCTTTTTTTCCGATATGTAAATTTTTAATTCCGTTAAATGATATTTGCATATGTTTGTTAAGAGAGGCACAAAAATTTTTTTGCTATTTTCTTAACAATTCTTTATATATTGACAAATTTTTTTATGCTTAAATGTTTTATAGAAATATATAGGTGTAATTCTCGAAATTTATGAAAGGGTAAAGAGGTCTAGTCTATGAATTTAATTAGCAAAAAAGTGATACTGACAGCGGCAATCACTGCAGGAGTACTTATTCCACAGACTTTTGCATTGAATGCTCTTGCTACAGATATCAGTGGTGTAGAAGGCAACAACGGTATTTACAATATTAATCCGGAATTGTCAAAAGGTGATATCGGGTTCAGACATTACGGAAACTTTGTTCTGAGCGAAGGCGATATTGCAAACTTAATTTTTAAATATGGTGCAGAAAATGTTTCTAAATTTGTAAACCTTGTTGATAATACAATTAATATTAATGGTATTGTTAACTCAATGCGTGACGGCAATTTCTATGACGGGCATGCAATATTTATTTCTCCGAAAGGTATGGTTGTAGGCGCAAGCGGCGTTTTGAATGTCGGCGCTTTATCAGTTATGACCCCTTCTCAGAGTGATTACAAAAAATATATTGACAGCAATTATGAAGGTAATTTAGCAACTCTTGAACACGGTACTGCAGATGTAACTATCAACGGTAAAGTCCTTTCAAGAGGTGATATTAATATCATCGCTAAAGATGCTACAGTAACTTCTAATGGTGCTTTGCTTGCAGGTATTAACAACACAGAAGCACTTACTTCACGCAGCAAAGTTGATATGTTATTTAACTCTTTAGTAAATGCTACAGAAATGAAAACAGGCAACGCTTTAGCATTAGAAGACGGAAATATCGTTATTAAAACAGAAGTCCGCGACG
Organism: Candidatus Gastranaerophilales bacterium; assembly: GCA_944323045.1. Taxonomy (GTDB): domain Bacteria; phylum Cyanobacteriota; class Vampirovibrionia; order Gastranaerophilales; family Gastranaerophilaceae; genus CALUVH01. The sequence continues at coordinate 12,998 of CALUQX010000021.1, forward strand.
GCGGTATCAATGTTGCAGGTCTTGTAAAAAATAACGGTAAAGGTGATATTTCACTGATTAACAATGGTTCTCAGGATTTAAGAGTTGTTGGCAAAGTAGAAAACACTCAAGGTAATATTTTATTAAACAACAGACAGTCAAATACTGTTATCTCAGGTGATATCACTAACGCTGACGGTAATACAACCGTTATTAACAATAAAGGTGAATTGAGAATAGGTTCAGGCAGTGATATCAACAACAAAGGTGAATTGAGACTTGTTAACCGCGGTGAAAACGGCATGACCGTAAACGGTAATGTTAAAAATGACGGCGTTACACTTTTATCAAGCAATAACGGCAAAGTGGTTATTAACGGTAAAATTGACAACCAGAACGGACGTTTGACAGTTGTAAACAACGGTTCCGGATTAGAAATAAACGATACTGCTGAAATCTCAAATAATCACGAAATTAAAATTGCTAATACTGGCAACGAAGGCTTTGTTATGAACGGTAAAATTAAAAATAACGGTTCAACAGCTTTAACTAACTGGTACGGCGATTTTATTATCGGCGGTTCTATTGAAAACGAAAACGGCAAAATGAATCTTTCAAATGCAGGTCCTAAAATGCATTTAACAGATACATCAAAAGTCGTTAACAATGGCGATTTACAAATCATCAACTCAGGTACAGAAGGTTTAACACTGGATGGTACTGTTGAAAATACAAGCACTACAAACATCTGGAGTGTAAAAGGTGATTTGGATGTTAACGGAACTGTTGCAAACAGCAACGGCAAATTAACAATCACAAACGACGGTAATGCATTAAACATCGGCGAAAATGCCATTGTTATGAATGATTCATCAACAGTAATTACAAATACTGGCGAAGGCGGTTTGAATCACAACGGTTTAGTTGTTAACTCTGGCAACACTGTTGTAGACAATCAAGCAGGTGATATGAACATCAACGGTGTACTTGCTCAAAGCGGTAACAGAATTACTGTTAAGAATTCAGGTAATGCATTGAATATTAACCGCCAAGATGAAGATAATATAGGCGGCATCGGTGCTATGAATGCTGATGTAACAATTTTCAACACCGGCAAAGGCGGCACAAATATCAGCGGAATTGTTAATGCAATGGGCGAAGACCAGAACATTTCTATAGTAAATCAGGCTGGCGGTTTAACTCTTGACGGCGGTCTGCTTAACGAAAACGGTGACATAAGCCTTTCAAATACCGGTGACGGCGCTATGTACTTAACTGAAAATTCAATTATTGACAACCTGAACGGTAAAGTTGGTATTTTGAACACATCAGAAAAAGGTGCACGCATTGATTCTAATATCAGAAACAACGGCATTACTAATATTACCAACAGAAACGGTCATCTTCAAACAGATGCAAAAATTGCTAACCAGAATGGCAAACTTGAAATTGTTAACAACGGTTCAGGTATGACTATCGGCGGCAATGCTCATATAACAAATAACAATGAAATCAAAATCGCAAATACCGGAAAAGACGGTTTGACAATGAAAGGTAACATTGAAAACAGCGGTTCAACCGCATTATCAAACTGGGCTGGCGATTTTGTTATCAGCGGAAAAGTTGAAAATCAAGACGGTAAAATGAACATTACAAGCGCTCAAGACAGCAATGGCTTACACTTAACTAAAGAAGGTCAATTAATCAACAACAACGATGAATTATATGTTCAAAATACCGGCAAAAATGGCATGATTCTTGACGGTGAAGTTAAAAACAACAGTTCAACAACTCTCTACAACCTCGCAGGAAATATGGAAGTTAACGGACTTGTTCAAAACAACGGCGAGTTAATGGTTTCCAACAAAGGCAGCAATTTAACCGTAGGAAAAGATGCTATCATCAAAAATGACGGCAAAACAACAATAAGAAATACCGGTATTAAAGGTATGAATATCGACGGTACTATTATTAACGAAAACGACGTTGTAAATGTTGAAAATAGAGCAGGTACTTTGAATATGAGTAAAGATGCTCAAATCATCAACAGAAAAGCTGATATCAACATCAAAAATCAAAGCGCAGCAGCTATGAATTTAGACGGAAGTATCTACAACCTTGAAGGCGATGATATTAATGTTGAAAGTTCAAGCGAAAAAGGCGGCATGATTATCGGAAGCAATGCATTATTAAGCACTTCCGGCGATGTAAACCTTAAAAATACAGGTGCTAAAGGTATAAAAGTCCGCGGTACAGTTTCAAGTACAAATATTAATGTAGATAACAAAGATTCTCACATCATTCTCGGTGATGCAGCAAACAAAAGAACTGAAGCAAATCTTAAAGCTACAAAAGATGTAAACATCAATCTTGAAAACGGTTCTGTATTGAACGCCGGAACTAAAGATACATTAATTTCAACAGAAGGCGACTTAAATATCAAAGTTGATAACGGTAAAATCGGTGTTGAAACAGGTTCAAGCGGCGGCGGATACACTTACGGTCCTAACGCATCTCAAATAGATACCTCAAAATCAATCAACATTGATGTCGCAGGCAAAATTAATGCAGAAACTAACGATACTTTAGGCACAACCGGTGACTATGTAATTAACCTTGCAAGCAAAGGTACTGATTTGAATGTTGACCACATCAAAGCAGACGGCAGAGTTATTCTTCTCTCTGATGTAGATGAACATGGCAACATTGGTTCAATCAAAAATGCAGCAGATGATGCAACAAGACCAAACATTGAGGCTAAAGGGTTCTCATTAATCTCTGCCGGTCAAATCGGTGAAGAAGGTAAAGAACTGACATTCAATGATACAAACTACGCTTACAAATCAGATGTTCTTGCAATAGACGATATCAATATGAAAGCTCACGATGACAAATATGATAAAGCTGATGTAAGATATATGATTTCTAAAAACGGCAACATCAATGCTGAATTTACCGGTCTTGCAAGAGTAAAAGATACTTACGCAGGCGGCGGCAACATCAACATAACAAACCGTACAGGCAAAATGAACATTGAAAACTTAGGTTCAACTCCAAATACCGAAAGTACATACTTTGATTATGTTGACCAGATTATGCCTTTAGAATAATTAAAGAGCAAATAACAAAAAGAAAATACAGGCGTTGAAATAAGCGCCTGTATTTCTTTTTTATATGCATTGTTAAAGGCATAAAATATTAGTTAATAATCGCGTTGGATATATTACAAAATGCACAATAATCAAATATGCTCCGGTTTCAGACCTATAAAATAGAGATTCGTGCAGACATTACGACCGGTTACAAATGCACGTGAAATAATATCACAGAATATCGACATTCAAAAAAGCCCCTGACATATCAGAGGCTTTTTGAATTAATTATTCTTTACTGCAAAGGTATTTGTTCCGGTCATTTTGGATAAAACTTCTATCGCTTTTTTCAGTTGTACGTCGTTTTTGTTCTTAACATCTTCTTCAGTCAATTCAACAACTATATCCGGTGTTATACCTTTTTTATTGATATCTGTATCATTAGGAGTCAGATATTTTTCTATTGTGACATGTAATGCAGTATCACAAGGCAGCTTTACAATATCTTGCACTAATCCTTTACCGAAAGATTGTTCACCGATAATAACAGCTCTGCCATTGTCTTTCATTGCGCCTGAAAAAATTTCGCTTGCTGAAGCTGAGCCTTTATTTATCAACACTACGACAGGTTTTTTTGTATAAGTTCCGCGAGTAGCACTTTGAGTTTTTTTATAGTTATCGCGGTCAACAGTACTTACAATCTTACCACCGTCAAGGAACATATCCGAAATATAAATTGCATTGCTCAACAAACCGCCAGGATTTGAACGCAGGTCAATGATATAACCTTTTTTGTCCTGTGTATTATTCAGGATTTCGCCAAATTCCTGCGTTGCGTTTCTGTTCATAAAAGAACTTAATCTGATATAGCAAAACTCATCCGGAATTTTCGTTTCTATAGGTAATTTTTGAGAAATAGATTTTAATTCTATTTTTGCTCTCATTATACTATATTTTTTAGGTTCCATATCTTTGCGTTTGATAAGCAGTGTTACATATGTTCCTTCTTTGCCGCGGATTTTGTCGGCGGCTTTGTCAACGGTTATACCTTTTGTGCTGACGCCGTCAATTTCAAGAATTTCGTCATCAGCAAGCAGACCTGCCTTTTCTGCCGGAGTATCTTCAATAGGCGCAATTACCATTAATTTGCCGTCTTTCATTCCGATTTGAACACCAATACCTTTTAAAGAACCTACAATTTGACTGGTTTCTTCAGCAAATTCTTTAGGGTCTAAAAATCTTGTATAAGGATCATTTAAACTCGCGACCATCGTTTCAATAGCGACATAGGCATCTTCATCTGTTAATAATTGTTTATCATATTTGTGACGCCATTTGTTCCAATCCTGTTCATTGTTAGTTTGATCAACATATTTTGCATTAATCAAACGCCATACATTATCATACAGTTCAACAGGTGTGTATGCAAACACATTGTTTTTAACCACGCATCCGAAAAGAAGAACGAATGCTCCAAGTGATATAATGCTTTTTTTCATAAAGTTTCTCATTCTTTAATTTTTCCTCCAAAAACTCTTAATTCCTACCAGCGGTTGTACAACTTACAAGATATAAGATGTTTTTTTGAAAAAAAAGTTTCCGAAATTTTCTGCCGGTTATAAAAGTTTTCTATTTAGATTATAGCACAATATTAAAAAATTTGTTATTGTTTTTTGAAAAAGTCTATGACAACTATTTCCGGCGGACAGTTGAATCGCATAGCGAGAATGCTTGTGCCAAGCCCGCGGGAGACAAACATCGTTTTATTATTTTCTTTTATTAATCCGTAGGCGTACTTGTTACCGTAAATTGAGGGAACAATAAAAGGTTTCATAAACGGGAAGACGATTTGTCCGCCGTGCAGATGACCGGCAAGGACAAGTAAAATGTTTTCATCATCTAAATCCGGAAAAGTGTCAGGCGAATGTGTTAACAAAACAGTCGGGAATGATGTATTTGCAAGTGCTTTTGAAATATCTGCCCTGCCTGTTTGAATATCGTCAAGCCCTGCTATATATAGATTATTTACTTTAATATTTTCATTAACCAGAACTTTTATCCCGTTTTTTTCTAATGCCTGAACAGTTTCTTCTTTACCCTGCCAGCCGTCATGGTTGCCTATTATTCCGATTGTTGGAGCATTGATGTTTCCGAGTTCACGTGCTATATCCTGCACCGGCATAGAACGCCCTTTTCTGTGTCCGTTCACATAATCCCCGCCCAGAAGAACAATATCAGGTTTTTGTCTGTTGATTGTTCGTACAAGTTTTTTCAGGCGTGGCATTTCGTATGGCTTTATATGCAAATCAGTGGCAAAAACAATGCGCGTGTTCTGCAGCTGCTCACATTCGACTTTTAGCCTTTTTACAAATAACAAATTTGGCTCAACAATTAATGCCCAAATTAGTAATATTAAAATAAATCCAATGACATAATTAAAAAAATTCATAAGTAAATGATATCACATATTGTTTTTTATTATGTAAATATTTGTAACAGATTTCAAAAAATGAATTAAAAAATCAAAGTAATATAACAATAAAGCCGATTTTATCTATATCAATTTAAATTTTAGGAAAAATTATGGGTTTATCCGCATCACAAGCACGATTATTAAGTATAACCGCGCGTTTGACGCAGAATGAGGCGAGGTCTCAGTTAATTACTAATGCAAAATTGAGACTTGCTGACAAAACTAGTGAAGTGAGTTTAGATTATTTAGAGGCATTAAACTCAACCCAATTTATTTATACAAATTATGATAAATCCGGCACAAAAGAGCATTATGCGTTCAATTTTGGCACAGTAACCAGATTTAGTGATATTAAAAACCAGTATGGGTTTGTTGACAGTGTAGGAAGACTTTTAGTGCTGGAATCAGATGCAGGAAATTATGAAAAAAGTGCTACACTTGCCGATTTTTTAAGCTGTTACGACATTGGAGAAACAAACAATCCTGAACGTGATATGGCATTAGACGAAATTTACGGTGAAGAATTCGGTGAGTGGTATGATGATGACAACCCGCATGACTGGCTGGATAAAGTGCATGGAAGTACAAACGATTTAATCAATGATATGGTAACCAATAGCGGCACCGGTACTCCTACTTTCAATGAGACCCTCATAAATGACGAGGCAGCATACAATAAGTGGAAAGAAGACCTTATTAACTCGGTTGATGCAATAGAAAATGAGGACAATAAATCTGAAGGGCTTTACAATACATGGCGTGATGCCATAAAAGATGTACCTGAATTTATAGAAAAACCTGTTGCTCCGGGTACTCCGCCTACACCGCCGACACCGCCAAACCCTGATGATTTCAAAGTTATGGAAGATTTTGTACAGTATGTTGTAGATGGTCAGTGTTATGGTCTTGCAGAGAGCGGAAATAACTGTTATATGCACGTTTTATCAGACTTGTTAGGACCCGGACAGCATACTACATCAAGCGGTCAGACTTTTGAGGTAATCCAGTCCTCCAGTTGGGATTGGAACACATGTCACGTTGGGTCATCAGGTCACACTTACGGCGGGCAGATTGATGCTGTTAGAGACATAATAAATACAACGCCTTGTCAGGATGATCCGAGCAAAACAATTTATCAAAAAATCGTCGACTTTTTGTGGGATACTCATGGCGATTATGACGGCTCAGCCACCGGCGGCGCCGCAACTCAGGAAAACCTTGACAAATTCTTTGAAATTATTCACGTAGACCTTGCCGCGGCAAAAGATACAACCGCATGGGATGAGGCTATGGATAAATATAATGAAGAATATCAGGATTATCTTGAGCGGCTGGACGAATATAATAAAGAAATGGATGAATATAATGAGGCACTTGACTACTGGGAAAAAGTATTTCTTGGAGAGTTAGAGGCATGGAATAACAGTATACAAAGCTCTCGCGAAAAGTATCAAGAGGCAATAGATAATCTTCCGCCTGCTACCATTCCTGATGAAGAGGATCCGAAATATCAGTGGTATACAAATCTCTGGTTCAGAATGGGCGGTATTGCTGATAACAAAAAAGAACCTCATCAGAATAATTATAAAATACTTGAAGACTATTATGTTTATAACGAAGACTGGTTAAAGTTTGCGCTTGAACACGGAATTGTCACCATGGAACAGGTGCAGTATCAAGAAGAAGGCGAAACTATTGCAGAAGAAATGAATCAATATGCATGGGTTGCTATCCAATACAACAACTGTGTTGATATGTATGAAGAGTCAGATGACCTTGAAATATCTATGGCTCATGCGGCTTATCAAGACAAAACAAAAGAAATTCAAGGACTTGATAAAGAATATGATTCTGATTTGAAAAAACTTGATGTGGAACACAATGCCCTGCAAACAGAATATGATTCTTTGAAATCAGTTATAGAAAAGAATGTTGAACGCTCATTTAAAGCTTTTTCATAAAAAAAATAAATTCTGCAACAGGACATGACTTAAGTTTAAAATTAAAAAAGTCCCGAAATTTCGGGACTTTTTTAATTATTATGTTTCAACGTATTCTCTCAGACGTTTACTACGGTTCGGGTGACGCAGTTTTCTTAAAGCTTTTGCTTCAATTTGTCTAATACGTTCACGGGTTACGCCGAAGAGTTGACCTACTTCTTCCAAAGTTCTCTGGCGTCCGTCGTCCATACCGAAACGTAGTCTCAAAACATCGCGTTCACGCGGAGAAAGTGTGCATAAAACTTCTGCCAAATCTTCTCTCAAAAGTTCTGATGCAACTGTTTTAATCGGAGCATCTGCCTCTTTGTCTTCAATAAAATCACCTAAACGTGAATCTTCTTCTTTACCGATAGGAGTTTCTAATGATAAAGGTTCCTGCGCAATTTTGATTATTTCACGGAGTTTCGGGATAGAAACATTCATTTCAATAGCAAGTTCGTCTTCGGTTGGTTTTCTTGACAGTTCCTGAGCGAGACGTCTTGTTACTTTTTTCAGCTTGTTGATAGTTTCAACCATATGTACCGGAATACGGATAGTTCTAGCCTGATCAGCAATGGCTCTTGTTATAGCCTGTCGAATCCACCATGTTGCATATGTTGAAAATTTGAATCCTCTTTCATGGTCAAATTTTTCTGCCGCACGAATAAGACCGAGGTTGCCTTCCTGAATAAGGTCTAAGAACAGCATGCCGCGTCCTACATATTTTTTGGCAATACTTACAACCAGACGCAAGTTTGCCTGTACGAGTTTTCTTTTTGCAATCGCACCAGGTGTGCCGCCTTCAAGAATCTTTCTTGCCAATTCAATTTCTTCATTTGCAGAAAGAAGTTTAATACGACCAATTTCTCTTAGATATAATCTTACAGGGTCATCAACCGCTACACCTTTAGGCAGGTCAAAGTCAGATTGTTCCTGTTCATCCTGATTATTAATCATGTAGATATCTTCAATGCTTATTTTGTGTTCCATTTTAGCTGTAACGATATCTTCGATGTTATCAGTGCTTATATCTACATTCATATAATTTACGTTATCACGATCAGAAGCAATACCTGCTTCTTCATCTAAATCGTGGAGGTCAAGATTATCTTCTTCCATGACGCTTACAATAGAAGATCCCGGTTGTCTTTTTTTAGTCATTCATTTTCTCCAATTTTAATCTTTTATTTATTTTATCTCGTAGTTGCATTTGAATTTTCAGGGCTTCGGTTTCGTTATCATTTGCACTATTATATAAATTACGCATTTTTTCTTTTTCTTCATCCTTCTGACACTGTATTATTTTATTTATGTTTTCCCTTATTATATTTTGGAAATCTCTGTCATCCAGATTGTTGAAAGTTTCAGAAATACTGATTAAATCGGTTATCAGGTTTTGTATTTCCGGATTATCAAGAAAAGCTGTATACAGATTTTCTATCAATTCCTTTACATTATTTACGGAGTTGGTCAATTTGTCAATTGTAGATTTTACAATTATTAACATTTCGTCTGTAAATTGCGTATCGCCAATCATTTCGTTTATTTGTTGAAAGGTGAAATGACTGTCGGGTACTAAAAAAACACTCAATAAATTTTTTTGCGCTTTTTCAGAGATTGATACATTTTTCTTAACAATCCTGTTTATTTCAGGACTGGCAATAGTTTCAAGCGATTTTGACTTTTTAATTTCTCTATATAAAGCGTCTTCGTTGATATCAAGAGCACCGGCAACCATTTTTATGTATTCGGACTGGATAATCTCGTTGTTTATTTCCTGCAAAACAGGTATAAGTTCTTTAATGAAACGCGTTTTATCAATAGGCGTTTTAAGTTCTTTTTTATGGCTGAGGAGACTGTTGACTTGAAAATCTATTAAAAGCGGTGCATTTTTCATGTATTCTTTATAGCTTTCTGCTCCGACAGAACGAATGAATTCATCCGGATCTTTGCCTTCCGGCGGGGCTATGACTCTTATTTCACAGGCATAACGGTCATCAGAGGTTGAAATATAGCTTTCGTCAAACTGTTTTATGTTGCCGAGCCCTTGAAACGCTTCTTTAATGAGTTCTGCATTGCGGTTAGTTGCCTTTTGTCCTGCTGAATCTGTATCAAAAGACAGATAGATTTTTCTTGATTTCAGATAGCGTGAAAGCAGTCTTATGTGTTCTGCAGTGAGGGATGTTCCGCAGGTTGCAACTGCATTTGTTATACCGTGAGCCTGCGCTGAAATTACATCAAAATAACCTTCCATAAGTATTACGCAATCATCTTCTTTTATGGTGTCTTTTGCTGTGTAAAGTCCGAACAGCAGTTTACTTTTGTTGTATATTAAAGAATCGGACGAATTCAGGTATTTTGGTGACTGATCGCTGTCTATAGCTCTTGCGCCAAAGGCTACATAATCCCCGAATTCATTTTGAATAGGGATTGTAATTCTGTGTCTGAAACGGTCAAGATATCCCTGGTTGCGGGATTGTACAATCAAGCCGGCTTTTTCCAGTACCTCATCAGAAAATTTAGCTTTTAAAAGTTCATAAAGTTTTGTCGGCGCTTTTGATGCAAGCCCGATTGAGTATTTTTGAATTATGTCTTTGGTTATGCCTCTGTTTGACAGATATTCCATAACCTTTAATGTATCAGGACTTTTATCCTGCAAAAGATAGGTATTATAATATTCAGCGGCTTTCTGACATGCGCTCATCATCTGGTCTTTAAGTTCTTTGGAGCCTTCTTTGTGAATACGTGCCGGCATTTCGAGCCCGAAACGTTCGGCAAGTTCGGTTATCACATCCATAAAGTCTCTGTTTTCTGTTTTCATGATAAAACTAAGCGCATCACCGCCCTCACCGCAGCCAAAACATTTGTAGATACCTAAACGCGGGTTAACAGAAAATGACGGGGTTTTTTCTTTATGAAAAGGACACAAGCCCCAGTAGTGATTACCGTTTTTTTTCAGAATAACTTTTTCAGATACAACATCGACTATATTTAATCTTTCTTTAATTTGTTGAACGAGTTCTTCAATAGTTTTAGCCATACTTACATTTTAACACAAAAGTATTTTGAGAACAATTTAACTTTTATATAGGGAGTTTTACACAGAATTCTGTACGTACATTTTCTTCGCTTGTAACCATTATATCTCCGCCATGTGCCTGCACAATTTGTTGTGACAAATACAGACCTAATCCTGTTCCAATTTTGCGGAATTTCTTTGCGGCAGAATAATATTTGTTAAATATAAGTTTTAATTCTTCCTGCGGAATACCCTGACCGTAGTCAACAACGGATATTGTAATAAAACCGGGTAATTCACCTGTCAGAATATCAATATTTTCAGAAGTGTTGCTGTGCGAAATTGCATTTGATATAAGATTTTTAATGACACGTTCAAGCTGCATTGCATCCGCATAAACTTTGATATCCCGCTTTGGAGTAAAATTGATTTTTAATCCGGCATTTTCTGCAATAGGCAGCATTTCACCTATAACAGAGGTCAAAAATCCATTCAGCATGATATTTTCTTTGTATAATTGTATGCCTTTTTCTTTCATCTTATAAGTTTCCAGAAGAATCTGCACCAGATCAACGAGTTCTTTGTTGGAATTTTTCATATTTAAAAGAGCAAGTTTCTGTTTGTCATTAATTTCGCCGAATTTTTCATCCAGAAAGAAATTCAGCATATTACTTTCTGCAACAATCGGAACTTTCAAATCGTGAGTGAGTGTTGCAACGAAATCTTCTTTCAACTTTTCCAGTTCGCGTTCATTTGTAACATCCGTAATCAAAAGTACATAGCGTTTTTTATTGTCATCGAGAGAAAGTTTTATAGAACAGATAGAAAAATTATTTGCAGGGGAATGCTTGATAAAAATATCAAGATTGTTAAGGCGTTCAATACTTACATTTTCCGTTATCTGAATGTAATCAAATATATTTTTCCCTATTAAATCAGCCCCTTTTTCTCCGAACCATGTTGAAATCTTAGGAGTTGCACGCAGGATAACACCTTTTTCATTAACGATTAAAATACCGTCAGAAAGCGAATTAATAACGCTTTCCAGCAATTTATTCTGCCGCATCAATTCAGCCTGATACTCAATAATCATTTTTTCGCGGTCATTGAGCGTGTCAACCATACGGTTAATACTGTCTGTTACGTTCTGGTATGTTGGATGGCTTATCTCTTCTATCTTTGTTGACAAATTACCGTAGCGTACAGAGTTGACAGTATTGGTTACTATACCGAGATAATCGTTAATCTTTGACCAGCGGCGGTTTGTCTGTCTTGTGATAATAAACAAAAGCACCAGTGCTGTAAGTATTGCTATATTTAAAAGATACCATGCCATAATTAAACTATCTTAACCTTTTTTAATTTCCTTCTGATTTATGCTATACTTTGATTATAGCAAAGATTGGAAGTTTTGTATATGGGTGAATGGTTAAAAAAAATTATTCAAAAAATCAGAAGTTTAAATCACTCAATAAATAATTATCAGAAGGATACCGTAATACAGTCTCTGCCTTCTGTTGCATATGTAAACCGAGCTAAAAAGCTATATGAACAGGGCAAATATCTGGAAGCCAAACTAATTCTTGATGAGGCAATGGAGCTGCCAGTCAAAGATGCACGAGTTTTGAAATATCAGGGAATGATAGCTGAAAAATTAGGCAAACTTGAACAGGCTGTGGAGTTTTTACAGGATTCGGCGGATCTTGACCCTGATGACAAAACAATCTGGCAAAAACTGGGATTTGCATTAATTAATATTAACAAATTTGTTGAGGCTGAAAAATCTTTTGAAAACGCTGATAAAATTTCGCACAGCAATACAGACACTTATGTCGGCTGGGGAATGGCACTGATGAAGCAGCAGCGTTATGAAGAAGCCCGTGTAAAATTCATTGAGGCTGCCAAAATCAACCGGTATAATTTTTCGGCAATATTTCTTGCGGCAGTAATGGATATCCGGCTTAATGATTTGGATAAAGCCGAAACAAGGCTTGCATTTCTTGCTAATGTCAGCCCGAGTGAATCCAATACCTATGAATATGCGCATCTCAAATTCATAAAAAAAGACTACGAAAATGCACTTTTTTATGCTAAAAAATCGCTTGAGTACAATTCAAGCATGCTGCCTGCATATATTCTTATTGCTAATATTTATACTCTAAACTGGGATGTTGAAAATACTTTAAAATATTTTAATACTGCAGAAGAAAAAGATTTAATTTCTGCGCCGTTATATCTTGAATGGGCTATCGCACTTTTTAAATTTAACCGTTTTGAGGAAGCTAAAACAAAACTTTTAAAGGCACAGGAATTGAAACCTGAGGATAAAGAGATTCAGTCCAATCTTGCACTAAACTATTTTATGACAGGAAATATGGAAGAAGCAGAAAGACTTGCCGCACAATATCCTGATGTGTTTGAGTCAAAGCTTACAAATGCTTTGATAGCCTATCACAACAATGACATAGACAAAGCGCTGCCTGAATTGCGAAAGCTTTCAGAAGAAAAACATGACATTGCCTTAACAGACTATTTTATTGCTAAATGTTATGAGCAAAAAAATAATGATGCAAAAGTAAAAGATTACTACAATTCTGCGATAGATAAATGTCCGATATTTTTTGATGCATACAAAGAGTTTGCAAAATATCTGTTCTCAAAAGACGATTATGCAGATGCGGGCAGAAAACTGCGCAAAGCTTTGAAACTGGATGAAAATAATGTAGAAATATTAAATTTATTATTTTATTCCTGTTACAAACTTGTAAAAGATAATGTTTGTGAATATAATGTAAAAGAAGCGGTAGGATTTGCCGAAAAAGCGGAAAATCTCGGACACTTTGAATACCCCGAAGAAAAATCGGAACTAACGGAACTTTTAAAAAATATACAGGAAAAATAAAAATTGAGAAAAATAATTGTTCAAAAGTTCGGCGGAACATCTGTAGCAGATACAGAAAAAATAAAGAATGTAGCAAAAACAGTCATTCGAGAAAAGGAAAACGGGAATGATGTTGTAGTCGTTGTTTCAGCTATGGGACATACAACAGATTATCTCGTAAAAATGGCGCATGACTTGAATCCGAATCCTTCAAGCCGCGAAATGGATATGCTTTTGTCTACCGGCGAAGGTGTTTCTATTGCCCTGCTTGCCATAGCTTTACAGGCTGCCGGATACAAAGCGGTCAGCTTTAACGCCATGCAGATAGGTATAATGACAGAAAATGTTCATTCTAAAGCAAGAATTATTGATATAAAAACGGAAAAGTTAAGAAAAAATCTTAATGAAGGTAAAATTATTGTAGTAGCCGGATTTCAAGGGGTAACAGAAGACGGTGAGATTACAACACTTGGCAGAGGCGGTTCTGATACGTCTGCTGTTGCGCTTGCAGCAGCTTTGAATGCTGAACGCTGTGATATTTATACCGATGTAGAAGGTGTATACACAACTGACCCGCGTGTTGTTCCAAATGCATCAAGACTTGAACAAATTTCTTATGAAGAAATGCTTGAACTTGCACATGCCGGCGCTAATGTCCTTCATCCGCGAAGTGTTGAAACTGCTAAACAGTTTAATGTTCCTCTGCGCGTCAGAAGCAGTTTTAAATTAGATAATTCAGGTACTTTAATACTAGGAGTTGACAATATGGAAATTTATAAACCGGTCGCCGGCGTTGCCGCTGACCTCTCCCAGGCAAGAATTGTAGTTTGCGATGTCCCTGATAAACCGGGGTCTGCTGCATTAATATTCAGCAAACTGGCTAATGAGAATATCTCTGTAGATATGATTATTCAATCTTACGCAAGAAAAGTTTCTAACACCAATGACATAGCTTTTACTATCGACAAGTCAGACCTTACCAAAACACTGGCAACACTTGAAAGTCTTAAATCAGAACTTAATTGCGGTGAAATTAAAGTTGATGACAATATTGCAAAAGTTTCAATTGTCGGCGCCGGCATGATTGACAGACCGGGTATCGCATCAACCATGTTTGAAACACTTGCAGAAAACAACATTAACATCCGCATGATTTCCACCAGTGAAATTAAAATAAGCTGTCTTGTAGACAAAGACAAAGCTCAACAGGCTGTAAAAGCACTGCATAAAGTTTTTGAATTGGAAAGTGAGGAAGTCGCCGTTGTAAAAGGCGATCTGCCTGATGTATAAACATCAAACAGATGACAAAATGTATTAAAGACACAGCGGGTCTTATGCCTTCTGTGTCTTTTGTTCTGTTCTGAATAAAAATGCAAGCGGAATAAGCAAAAATGCGATAAGGGCAAACATTTCAAACACATCCACATAAGCCATTAAGCGTGACTGGGTAAGCAAAGACTTATACATATAAGAATTTGTTTTTATTGTTGCAAATGAACTTGATGCATTTGCCATAAAAGTATGTAATAATGACGCAAATTTTTGCTGGAATACTAAATTGAAATTAGACAGGTTTTCAACTAAATAAACCTGATGAATCTGGCTGTGTCTTGCAACAAGTGTTGAGGCAACTGATGCAATAACCGCTGTCATTGTACTTTTACACAGGTTATGCAAGCTTGCGCCGTTTGTAAGTTCTGATTTCGGTAATGTACCAAGAACCAGCGCCGATACAGGTATAAATACAAGAATAACACCTACTCCCATAAGTACCTGCGGTATTGCAATATAAATAAACGAAACAGATAGATTCAGATTTATAAAGAATAAAATGGAAATTCCCAAAAAGAAAAATCCTATTGCTATCAGAATCCTGTTGTCAAAGATTTTCATCAAAGGGTTAATTGCAATCATCATCAAAACACACGATATTATACGCGGCGCCAGTGCATAACCGCTTAAAATTGCCGTATATCCCATCAAGTTCTGCAAGAACTGTGGTATAAGCACAATGCTTGAAAATACAAGCATGTTAACTGATGCACTTAGAATAGTTCCTATTAGAAAATTTCTGTCTTTGAATAATCTCAAATTAATCAACGGTGCGCTGCTTTCCAGTTCTCTGATGACAAAAAATACAAGCGCACAAACAGAAAATCCAGCAAGCCATGAAATCCACGCACAGTCAAACCAATTGTACTGTTGACCTTTGTCCAGAACAACCTGCATTGACAAAAGCCATAACACAAGAGTAATCATTCCGAGAAAATCGGTCTTTTTAACCTCTTTTCTTGTTTCAAGTTCTTCAATATTTGCATGAACCATTGATATTGACAGAATTCCGACCGGAATGTTTACAAGGTAAATCCACTGCCAGTCTGCATTATCAACAATAAACCCGCCGAATGTAGGTCCCAGAATTGCAAAAACCATAACAGCAATTCCATACAAACTCATCGCAATACCACGTTTGTCTGGAGGAAAAGCCGCAAGCAGGATTGACTGGGAAACAGGAGTCATTGGACCACCGCCTATACCTTGAATAAGTCTTCCTAGAACCATTAAATTAAGATTAGGCGCAAGGGCACAAATCAATGAACCCAGAGTAAAAATACCGATAAAAATTTTTAAAAACCGTTTTCTACCGAGTAGATTTTCAAGCCACCCAGACATCAAAATTAAACAGGAATTAGCAATCATATAAGATGTAATAATCCAGTTTGCCTCATCAATAGTGGAGCCGAAATACCCCGAAATATGCGGTATTGCAACGTTAGTTGCTGAAGTCGCAAGGCAGGCAAAAGATGTGGGTAAAAGTATTGAAAATGCAACCAGCCACAAAGGTGCAGGATGATGTATATAGGCAGTTTTAGTCATTATTTAACTTTTACCTCCGGCACAACTGACATTCCAGGTACTATATTGTATTGTGAAATATCTTCGGTAAACACAATTTTCACAGGCACTCTCTGTACAATTTTTACATAACTGCCTACTGCATTTTCAGGCGGGAAAAGACTTGCTCTGGCGCCTGTTGAACGCTGAATGCTGTCAACTTTTCCTTCAAATTTTTTGCCGCCATAGGTGTCTATTTTAATCTTAACAGGCTGTCCGGGTTTCATATTGGCAAGCTGTGTTTCCTTAAAATTTGCAACTATCCACATTTTTTCAGGAACTATTGCAAACATTGGCTGTGCAACCTGAACATAATTTCCCTGTTCTACAGAACGATTGGTAATTTTGCCGTCTGCGGCTGCATAAATTTTTGTGTAAGAAAGGTTTAATTCATCCTGTTCAACCTCTGCTTTAAGTTTCTTTATTGATGCTGTAATTTCATTATATTTTGCCTGAGCAGAATTGTTGTTTGACTGTGCGGCTGTCAGTTTGTTAAGGCTTGATTCGTAATCCTGTTTTGAAGATATACCTTTGTCACGCATTTTTGAATATCTTTCATAATCGTTTTTGGCAAATTCAAGGTCAGATAAACTTTTTGTTACCTGATTTTCTGCACTTACTAAAGATGCCTCTGCTTCTTCAAGTTTTGCTCTTGTTTCATCCAGTTTCGCCCTGTAATCATTCGGGTCTATTTCTAAAAGAAGATCACCCTTTTTAACATCCTGATTATCTTCGATATTTAATTTTAGTACAGGTCCGGATACCCGAGGGGCAACTGTTATAACGTGTCCTTCTATAAAGGCATCATCTGTAGACTTGTAATAAATAGAATGAACTCCATAGAAAATTCCGCAAATCAAAAATATCAATCCTGTGATACATGGAACAATTACTCTCTTTTTCTGGTATTCATGACGGGTATCTTCTACTGCATTGGTCATACTTTCAGTTTTTTTATCTTCCACTTTGATTTTCTCCTTTTTATATTTGTAATTTAACTTTATCTCTTATATTCACATTCATTTTTTCAAGGGTATTAAATGTAACAGTAAGTTCCTCTTCGGTAATATCTTTTGTTATTGCATTTCGCAAGTCAATATCTGTTTGGAAAATACTTTCTTTAATCTTTCTGCCTTTTTCAGTAACTACAAGTTTGTATATTTTCCGTCCATGGGATTCGGGAATCTTTTCAACAAGTCCGTTTTTATGCATAATATCAATAATTCTTGAAATATTTGCCCTGTCTTTAAACATAATTTCTGCCAGTTGCCTCTGGTACATTATTTCATCATTTTCAAGCAATAAAGATAATATTACATACTGGTCAGGTGTTATTCCAAAATTTTTTTCGCTGAATGTCTGGGTTGAAAAACCTCTAATCAGGGTACCTGTAATATAGATTAAAGAACCTATCCTGTTTTTTAAATATTCTCTGTACATTTTTACCTTGTTTACATTATAATATTCTTGTGCTGTAATTATAGCACAAGAAAAATTTTGAGGAAATAATGTATGAAAAAATTTTTAATACTTACCCTGCTAGCCGCTGTAACCTTGTCAGCGCCGGCTTTTGCGAGAACATCTGTGCCGCAGAAAACTGAACATATTGAGTATATGAATCTGGCATGGTGGGAAAAATATAATGATGAATATCTGACAGACAATCTTTTAAAACTTTATGAAAAAAATTATGACCTTAAAAATGCTGCATTAAAGGTTAAAGAAAATGAGCAGATTGTAAAAATTCAATTTGCGAATGAATTACCACAAATTGGTCTTTCCGGACAATTATACAGGGATATGCGCTCATCTATGCAGCAGTTTGGCAGCATGCAAATCCCGAGTTACGCACAATATAACTATTATCTTCCGATTACGGCAAGTTATGAAGTTGATATATGGGGTACAAACAGACTCCGAACAAAAAGTATGAAACAGCGTCTTGAAATTGTGAAACAGGCAGAACGCGCAACATATATTGCACTAACTTCTGATTTTGCCGCTGATTACTATAATCTTATCAGAGCAGATGAGTTTTTAAAAATACAAAACGAACTTGTAAAAACTCAGGAAGAAATTGTTTCAAAAGTAAAAGACAAATATGATATTGGACTCTGTACAATAAATGATTTACTAGCGGAACAGAGAATACTGACCACCCTGAAAGAAGAGAGAAACAGGCACATTAAAACACGTGACACATTAATCGATACAATGCAAGTTTATCTTGCAGATTCTGGAGCCAATATAGAACGAAACAGTTATGACAACATTACGCTATTGAGCGGTATTCCGTTAGAATACAGCACCTCAATAGTTGAGAACAGACCGGATTATTTACAGGAAGAGGCTAATATAAAACGTATAGGGTTTGATGTAAAAGTCGCAAGGCGTGAATTTCTTCCTAAATTTATAATTTTTGGTCAAATCGGTTTGAATGCATATCATTTAGATACCCTGTTTAATTCCGCATCACAGATGTTCAGTGCCGGAGTTCTGCCGTCAATTGACTTGTTTGCAGGTGGAAGAAAAATCGCTATGTTAAAGTTGAAAAAATTCCAGTATGAAGAGGCTTTAAACAGCTATCAAAAAACAATTTTAACAGGTATAAAAGATATGAATTCAGGACTTGTGGAATATAAAGAGGCAAGAGAAAATTACAAAGAAAGTGCAGACCGCCTAAATATGCAAAAACAAACGTATTCGCTGGCGCAGGACAAGCAGGGAATAGGGTCAGCAAGTGATTTAGATGTATTATATGCAAAAGAAGCCTATTTAATGGTAAAAAAAGATGAAGTTTCTAATAAAATTAATACCCTTATTTCGACAATCGGACTTTATCGGGCTGCCGGCGGTGTGGATTTGTATAAGATTAACGAAAATATTTAAACTTTTCATGCCGCGGTACTTTTTTTAGTACAGGTTTAGCACTTTTTAGAATAGTAATATGCCTCTGATTTGCTGGAGTTTTTGCTGTTGTTTATCAATCAACCGGCTTAAAACTTTCAAAATTTCTTTGTCTAATCCCTGTTGAGCATACATTTTTCTAAGAATAGCAATCCTTTTTTCAGTACATGAATTATATTCTATATCGCCCATAATACTGTTTACGCGTAAGTCACATATCTTAAAACTTGCCTGCCCTTTGTCGCTGAACCCCATAGCTGTTCTCTGATTTACAATCTCAAATAAATTACCTTTATAACCGACTATTTCTGGTAGTATTGAGCTATAGTGACGGACATTAATAACTGCTTTTTTATTATTTGCCTTAAGTGCATGCAGCATTTCCGGCAAAGTTTCCCAATGCCGCATATACCATTTGCCCTCACCGGGTAATATTTCAGCTTTGGTGAACCCTTCCGGCATAAAATTTTTTATCAGAGAATCAAAATGTTTTTCATCCATATTAAAGTAGGAGTGATACAAAAAATGAGTGTTTGTGTCTTTATTGAATAAATACATAACAGAACAGTCGTAAACAGAAGATGTAGAAAGCGGATTGTCCGCGCTGGATTTTAAAAAGCAATCAGCCCAGCCTTCAGTATTTGTAGAGAGTCCTTTTTTATATAATGTTTTCAACTCTTTAATCCCGAATTGTTCTTCAAAATTTTCTAAAGGAATAGAATTTTTGCATTCAGTACCAAACTCACCGGAGTGAAGATTTTTGATTTTAGTAATCCCTTTTGCCGGAGAGTATGATTGTTTTACAAAGATATCCGTAAGCAATTTTGGTGTTTTGAATCTAATGCCAAAACTCGGCGGGTAACCTTTATATTCAGTGTGGCTGCGGTTATAATGACTGTATTGTGTTGTAATTCTCATTATAAAATACCAAAAACTCCTGAAAAATAATTTTTGACAGGATTAGTTGCAAAGAGTATGTAAACTGCTTGATTAAATTTGCTAATATGCTATACTTAGCTTGAGGAGTAATATATGCGTAAAGAATATAAATATATTGATACAAATTCTGCAGAATTATGTAAAATGCGAGCCGATGCAAGGACTTTGCTTAAGGCATATGACTCGCTGGATTTTAATGAAGAATCAAAAAAACATCGTATACTTGAACAATTATTTGGCTCAATTGGCAGTAATGTTCCTGTAGACGAAAAATTTCACTGCGAATACGGCAAAAATATTTTTATAGGTAATGACGTCATTATAGGTCCGAATTGTACTTTTATAGATAATGAAAAAATAATTATCGGAAATTGTGTTATGATTGCGCCGAATGTTCAGATTTACACAGCATACCATCCTGTTTTGCCAGAAGAAAGATATATTTTTGAGCGTGCAGCAAATGACCCGATTTATTATAACACATGTGCTGACCCTGTTGAAATTAAAGACGGCGTATGGATTGGCGGCGGTGTAATAATCCTGCCGGGAGTTACAATCGGCAAAAACAGCATAATTGGTGCAGGAAGTGTAGTAAACCGTTCAATTCCGGACAATTGTGTCGCTGTCGGCAACCCTTGCCGTGTAATAAAATATTTTGATGATATAAGGGGAAAATAATGTATAAACATATAGTCTTTGATGTCGACGGAACTTTGATAAATACCGAATATGCAGTTTTGCATTCTCTACAGGATACCTTAAAAGAAGTATTGAATAAAACTTATGAAATATCAGAATTGGAATTTGTGCTTGGAATTACGGGCGAGGCAGCAATAAAACAGTTTGGAATTGCAAACATAACTGAAACCGTTGATTTATGGAATAGATATCTGAACAGCTACAAAAATTCTGTCTGCATTTTTGACGGAATAAAAGATTTGCTGAAAAAACTTTCTCCTGATTATAAATTAGGAGTTGTAACCTCAAAAACAAAAGCCGAGTTTGACGAAGAAGTTACACATTTCGGACTTAATAAATATTTTGGAACAATTATTTGTGCAGACGATACGCAGCTTCATAAGCCTAATCCGGAGCCCTTGCTAAAATATATAGAACTTGCATATGCAAAAAATAATGAGACGCTTTACATAGGCGACAGTATTTATGATATGGAGTGTGCAAAATCTGCCGGTGTTGATTTTGCTTTTGCCAAATGGGGAAACAAAAGACAAAATATTGAAGCTAAATACACACTGATAAATCCTGCCGATCTGTTAATTGATTTATAACGCAACAATATAGATAATGTAATTCACTTTTCTCCGAATATTATATGGAGATTACAAACTTTTTCTCCGAATTTAGTAAGTGTTTGTTTGGAATTATGCGGCTTTATTTATTAAAAAGTTTGTAAAACTGGTCATTCAACCAACCCAGCGGAGAGAATGGTTTTGCAACAGAGGTCATACCGTCCAGTGTTTTTACCGGAGTAGAATATTTACCGGCATCACCTTTTCTCCAGAGATAAATGGAACCGTCTGGCGAAATTGAGTGTTCGCCGGTTTTATCAAAAGCGCGTGTCATAGATGATTGTCCCGGGCTTACAACAACAGAACTTAAATGAACACCTTTATTTTTGGAAAAATCCCAGCTATCAACAACTGTTGATGTATCATTTAGAAAGGTTTTATTAACTCTTTTTGTGATATTTCCCTGTTCAGAAAGCTGAATTGCATAACTACCGTTTGGGGCAACAGTTTTTTGAATCAGAAGATTCGGATTGCGTTTGCCGTAGCGATATGTATAAACACATCCATTCTCAAGCATTTGACCGCCTTGCTGAATTGCTTTTTGAAAAATTTTTGATACTGCCATATTGACTCCACTATTTTTACTACCTTACTTATTTTATTATCTATTACAAAATACATCAAAAATATTTTTTGCGGGGGAAATATTTAATTGTTACATTCTTTTTGGCACCGGTAGAGAGAAAATGGTGCAGAAAGGAATTATATTATGAAAAATATTGTAGAACCTATTAAGAACAAGAAAGACCTTGAGAGGATTGAATGTTATCTTGAAAAGCAAAGCAAGCGAAATCGCCTTATATTTGTGTTTGGTATTAACACAGGGCTGCGGGTGTCAGATATTCTAGGGTTGAATGTAGAGGATGTCGAAGGCAAATCTTATGTAGAAATACGAGAAAAGAAAACTGGTAAGTATAAGAGATTTCCGCTAAATTCAAAACTAAAGGCTCTGATAAAAGAATATTTAGCGGTTGAACGCAGTAAAAAATATTCTCTGTCAGAAACAGAGTCATTATTTATTGGCAAAAAACATTACAGACTTGACCGTTCACAGGTTTATAGATTTCTCAATGATGCGTGCAAGCAGCTAGGAATAACTGCCAATGTCGGAACACACACGATGAGAAAATCTTTCGGATATCATTTTTACAAGAAATACAATGACGTAGCGTTATTGCAGAAAATCTTAAACCACTCAAGTCCTAATATTACGTTAAGATATATCGGTATTGCACAGGAAGAAATAGATTTATCTTATAATAATTTTGAACTTTAATAATCCCTTAATACACAATATCACATACACCAGTCTATCTA
>CALUQX010000022.1 GCA_944323045.1 Candidatus Gastranaerophilales bacterium
CGTTCCCCAATTGTCTTTTGTAAAGTTTTCTGAGGTACTTAAGCTTGTTATATCTATTTCCTTTGGGTCTTCTGTCAATATGGTATTTTCAAAGCACTTTGATAAATTATTACTATCACATACATTCGTAATTTTTATGTACTTCTTGAGTTCGTTCACAAAGTCCATTGTAGATGAATAGCCTGCAAGTTTTTCCTCGGTGTTCATTTGTCTTGTGGCGACTTCTAGGCGTTTTGTGAACACATCCTGTGCTCTTGCCCATGCTGTTTCATTGTAATTCTTTACTAGGCTTGGTATTGTTATCGCCGCCACCACGCCGATTATTGCAAGGGTGATTAGTACCTCCGCCAAAGTAAACGCGGCTTTTGGAAAAGTGATTAAGTGATTAGGTGATTGAGTGACTAAGTGGTTTCTGGAATTAGTCTGAGCAATTGCTTCGTTGATTTTTAAATTCATATTTTGGGTTCTCCTTTTTCTGTTTTGTAAGTGTGGTTTTACATTTTTTCTTATTTATAATTCACCTTTGGGTGGGTTATACATTTTTGCACAAGCCTGTTAGCTTGTGTTGTGGTGATGTTTTTTGGTAATATGCCGGAAAGCCTTGTGGGGCTTAGAGTTTGCCCCCCGCAAAACTCAGTATTCATGCGGGTTTTAGCCCTGTTGCGTGGTGCAAAAGCAAGTGGGGTGAGGATTGTGAGTGGAGTGAGTTCCGTTTTAATGGATTCTAAAAACCTCACAGCAACACCGAGTTTAGTGTCTGATTTATCAATTATATTAAATCTTTTTCCGGCGGTTGCAGCCATTAAAATTCCTCATTTATACTCATATGTATATTATAGCGTATGTACAGACAAAATTCAACCCTGCATAAAATCATTTTATTGATGTTCACTACATAATACCTGACAGCCCTCTTTACAAGTTGTTTTTAGCCGCTATAATTTAATTAGTTAAAAGAAAATTAAAGGCAGAATATGAGTAAATATTTATTGGAAATAGGAACAGAAGAATTACCTTATAAATTTATACCCGGAGCAATAGAGCAGTTAAAAGTCGGATTTGAAAACTTTTTAAACTCAAATAAAGTGGAATTTAAGGATGTAAATGTTTATGCCACTCCGCGCAGACTGGCTGTAATTATTGACGGGCTTGAGTCTCAGAGCAAGGACGAAACTAAAATTGTAAAAGGACCAATAAAGAAAGTTGCTTATGATGATGCCGGAAATTTAACAAAAGCCGGTGAAGGTTTTTGCAAAAAAAATAATATTCAGCCTTCTGATTTATATATTGAAAACGATTATGTACATGCAAAAATTGTTGTTAAAGGTAAATCAATTGTTGAACTTTTAAAAGAAAATGTACCTGCTATAGTTCTTAAATTGCAAGGTTCTCATTTCATGCGCTGGGGGTATAATGAGGAAAAATTCTCCCGCCCTATCCGCTGGATTGTTTCGCTTTTGGATAAAGAAGAAGTTAAAATAAAAATTATTGATAAAGAATCCGGAAATGTTTCGCGCGGTCACAGATTTGCACAGCAGAATGTGATTATCGGACATCCTGATGATTATGTAGAAATAATGCGCAACTGCTGTGTTATTGTTGATCAAAATGAGCGCCGCCAGAGAATAATTGATATGGCAAAAGCAGAAGCAGACAAGCTTGGTGCTGTTCCGTATTATACTGATGATTTATTAGAAGAAGTTACATTTATCACAGAATATCCTGTACCTGCTGTTTGTGACTTTGACCCGAAATATCTTGATATTCCGGAAGAAGTAACTGTAACTGTAATGGCTGTTCATCAAAGATATTTTGCACTTTATAAAGCCGGAAAACTGATTAACAAATTTATCACAATGACAAACTACATTGGTGATGAATTTGCCAACATAAAAGCAGGTAATGTACGTGTAATTAAGGCGCGTCTTGACGATGCTGTATTCTTCTTTAATGAAGATACTAAAAAGCCGCTGGCTGATTATGTTGAAGATTTAAAAGGAATTACGTTCCAAAAAGGCATGGGCTCAATGTATGACAAAACACAACGCCTTGTAAAACTGTCACAGCATATTGCATCAGAATTAGGCGAATCTTCTCCTTCAATTGAGCGTACCGCATTGCTTGCAAAAGCCGATTTGACAACAAGTTTAGTATTTGAATTCACTGAACTTCAAGGATTTATCGGCGCTGATTATGCAAGAGTTTCCGGAGAAAAAGAAGAAGTTTGTGAAGGGATAAAAGAACATTACTTCCCGCTCAATGCAGAAAGTGAAACAGCAAAATCTATTGAGGGGCAGATTGTTGGTATTGCGGATAAAATTGATACTATTGCCGCAGTATTTGTTGAAGGTAAAAAGCCTACCGGCTCTTCTGATCCTTTAGGTGTGCGCCGTGCTGCACTCGGGATTATCCGTACAATTCTTGATTACAATCTTAAAATAGATTTGACAAAATTAATCAATAAAACACTGGAACTTCTGCCTGTTCAAAAAGATTGTGCTGATGAGATTAATGAATTTATTATTCAGCGTCTTATAATTTTCTTAAGTGATAAATATAAGAAAAATGTTCTGGAGGCATGCGCGTCTTCTTCAAATCCTTTAAAAGATTTAAACGATTATGTAGAACGAGTAAAAGTTGTTTCCACATTGAATAATGAAGCTTTATTAGAAAGCGCAAACAGAGTTATAAGAATTTTAAAAGAAGAAAGCTTGATATCAGTAAATCCTGCATTATTCAAAGAAAATGCAGAAAAAAATCTGTTTGAAAAAATCAATACTCTAAAAGATAATGTTGATTATAAAACATATCTGGATGAAATAATTTCTATCAATCCGGCAGTTGAAAAATTCTTTGAAGATGTTCTTGTCATGGACAAAGACGAACAGGTTAAAGAAAACAGAATTGCATTGCTGACATTGTTGAAGAAAAAGTATGAAAAGCTAACAGATTTCAGCAAATTATAATTAAAAATTATTTATAAAGATTTGTAAATAATCATACAAAAAGAGTAAATAATTTTTTTCAGGATACTTTACAATAGTACCAGTAGGTAAACAAAAATAGTAGGAGTCAACTCATGCTAAACCGATTGAAAAATCTAAAAATAGTCAAACAGTTGAATAAAACATTAAGTCCGCGTCTTCGCTGGTTACAATTTGCGCGTAAAAATGAAACTAAAAACACAACTGACTACATTAGCATGATAAGCGGAGTTGACGAACTAAAATCAAGTTCTGACGAAAGAAGGCTGGAAGCAATGGTCAGAGAACAGCTCAAAGAAGAATTCCCGAATATCGAGAATATGAAATCTTATGAGTTATTAGTAGATGCAGTTATGCATAATTTGAAGAAAAAACAGCTTCAAGCCATGGGCGATATCGACATAGAATAACGCCAAAGGAAACAGGGAAATAATCCCGATTTAACTAAAAAGATAATACTCCGACGGGGGTATTATTTTTTTTGCACAAAATTTAAGCTATTAATGAAAATAAGGAGAGTAAATGATGACTACAATTATTGGTATAAGTCTGGAAAACAGATTGGAAACAGCAATTGATTTTCAGCGTATTATAACGAATTTTGGCTGCAATATAAGAACCAGACTCGGGCTGCATCCTGCAATGGACGATGTTTGTCTGAACAGGGGGATTGTCCTCCTTGAAGTCACCGGAGAAATTGATGCTTTAAAAAATGAATTATCAAAACACTGGCAGATTCAGACAATGGAATTTGATTAATATTTGTAAATATTAAAAATTACAGTAGCAAAAAATAATCTTGAGGGATTTTCTCAATAGAGGGAAATCTAAGAGATGATAACACCGATTAGTTCCACAAACTTAATAAATAAGTTTTCAGCGCAAAGAAACGCAGAACTTTCGGCAAACAAAAAATCAGAAACAAACAACAACAACAACAACAACAATAATGTAAAAACCAGTATTCTTTACATTAACGATTATCATGGCAAATCCATTAATATGGAAAGAACAGTCACAGCATCCCGCGCATATGACAGTTTTGTAAAAGAGAAAAAAGATAAGGGCGAACTTGATGTATTGAAACTTTCATCAGGTGATATTATGCTCGGAGAAGTTGAGCGCGTAAATAAAGTTGCGATGACTTTCCAGAATATTATTGGTATTACTGCTTCTGCAATGGGCAATCATGAATATGACATGCCGGATAAAATAGGGAATCTTATTCCTGATATGAAATACAAATTGCTGGCGGATAACGTAAAAATAAAGAGTGAAAATCCGTTGTCTAAAAAAGTGGAAAAATCATACATCGAAGAACATAACGGGCATAAATACGGAATTGTTGCGACGACTCCTTCTGATTTGTTTTCAAGACTAAAATACGGGCATATATTCACTGAACTTGATGTTGATAATATAGACGAAACAATTAAAGATGTGCAAAAAGAAGTCGATAACTTGAAAAATCAAGGTGTTGATAAAATTATTTTGCTTTCACATTCCGGCTATGGTTATGATAGAAAAATTGCCCAAAATACGGATGGCATAGATATAATTTTAGGCGGACATTCTCACAATCTTATTCAAGGAATAAAGGAAGGTGAAAATCTTCTGCGCTCAAAATCCGGAGAACCGGTAGTGATTACTCAGGCTGGTAGGGACGGAAAACATTTCGGAGTTTTGAATGTTGAATTTGATGATAAGGGCAGAATTGTAAAAGCACAGAACAATATTACTCCGACCAGAGGATTCAAACGCAACGGACCTGTCAGATACATTTTTGACAAAATGTTTGGCAAACCGCAGGTTATAGGGTATATTAATTCTGCACCGCCGCCATTGACAGAGGATTTGATACAACCAAGCGGGCATGCTGAATTTCTGGTTGACTGCATAAGAAAAGATTTGGGAACTGATATTGCCCTGCTTTCTGCGGCGAATGTACGCGGCTACATTGAATCTGGAAATCTTGACACAAGATATCTTGAAGATATTTCGCCATTCCACAACAATCTTTGTATCATACCTTACACTGAAAAAGAAATAGTTGACGCAATTAAACAAACCTGTAAATCTTTTGTAAATCCTAATAACAAACCCGGAATACTTCATCCGTCAGGCATGAAATATACTGTTTCCAGAAGCACAGGCGAACTTAAGGAATTGTATTATATTGACAAAGACGGTAAGGAAATTCCTATTGATATAAATCATCCGCGCGAAGATAAAATTTACAGAACAGCAATAAATGACTATTACGCTCAGGGCAATGACGACATGGTTGTTCTGAAAAAAATAGATCAGGCAGAAAAAGTCTTTGATTTTGACCTGAACAAATGCGTTATAGACTGTTTAAAAACAGCCACACAGCCTGTTGATATCAAAGAAGACGGCAGAATTAAAGTCGTTGATTAAAAATAATTGTAATCAATCTGCGGTCTGAATTTTTCATTATAAATGTCTTTTAAGTTATACGGCAGAGCAAAATCCCAGAGTACTATATAGAAATATGTAATAGGTATTGCTAATATATTAGAATATTGATTTAATATCTCCTTGTCCGGTGTAAGCAGAGCATCAATACCAAGAACAGCTATCAGAATAGGTACTGCTGCGCAAAGCCATATAACAAAAATCACATAACTGATGCCTATGTATTTCAATAATAGTTTGCAATAAGGTTTAACAGCGCCTTTTAAGTTAAGCAAAAAGAACGGGTTAACCGCATGCATTATGTCATAGCGGTATGCGTATTTCATCAGTGCAAATTTGACAAGACTGAATATAAAAATATAAGCAGTAAAAAATGCTAATCCAACAATTAATATTCCTGCACGCCCCAAGCAGGCAATAATAATCAGTGAAGGAATAATTGTTAACAGAACATAAAAAGCAGTTAAAATAAGATAAAAAATCGACCAGAGTATTGCGATAATCGGGAGTTCATATAACGCGTTCCATCTAATATCTTTTAAACCCGGCAGGCTCGCATCTTCATTATTGTTTAAAAATTTATGCATATAAGTTACAGAGTACGCACCAATCAAAATTACGCACAAAAGACTTATAATAATTGTTGCCCATATATTGCTTAAGTCAATCATATATAAAGTTACCAGTGTCAGTAAAATAATATGTTTGACAAAGGCGTCTTGACCTGAATAAACATTGTTTAAAGCTGTAAAAATTTCTTTCATTTTCATACTCCGGTTTTGTTAAAATTACTATAACATTTTTCAGGATTATTTGCAAGATACTAAGATTTATTATAAAATTAATTTATGGATACAGTAGAAATAAAACAGCAAATAAATCAATTAAAAGACCGCTATGAAAAACTAAAGGAGTGCCCCTGAAAGCCTTCAGCAAGAATTAAACAGTCTTGAAGAACAAATGCAATCTCCGGATGTCTGGTCTGATAAAGATAAAAGTTCCAAATTGGGACAAAGAATAAAAGATATAAAAGAGACTTTGCAGCGGCAGAACAACTGGCAATCAGTTATTGATGATGCGACAGTTGCTTTAGAAATTGATGATGCTGACCTGTTAAAAGAATCTGTTCAGCGTCTGGATGTTATGGAAAAAGAAATAGACAAGTTTGAAATATGCAAAATGCTGAGCGGTGAATACGATGAGGCAGATGCAATTTTAACAATAAATTCAGGCGCCGGCGGCACAGATGCCCAAGACTGGGCAAGTATGCTTTTGAGAATGTATATGCGCTGGGCTGAACGCCGCGGCTGGAAAGTTGAACTGCTGGATAAACTTGACGGAGAAGAAGCCGGTATAAAATCCGCATCAATTCAGATAACAGGCAAATTTGCTTTTGGATATGCAAAAGCTGAAAAAGGTGTTCACAGGCTTGTCAGAATTTCTCCGTTTAATGCAAACGGAAAACGTCAGACAAGTTTTGCATCAGTCGAAGTCGCTCCGCTGATTGAAGATTACGAAAAAACAATTGAAATTCCGCCCGAAGATTTGGAAGTTGAGACAATGCGTTCAGGCGGCGCAGGCGGACAAAAAGTTAATAAAGTGGAAACTGCTGTCAGAATTTTACACAAACCAACAGGAATTGTGGTTAAATGTCAAATCCATAGAACACAATTACAAAATAAACATACGGCAATGCTTATGCTTGCCTCTAAACTTCTTGCAATACGTCAGGCTGAACACGAAAAAAAACTCGCTGATATCAAGGGCGAAAACGCTGATATAAATTTCGGCTCACAAATCCGTTCATATGTGTTTCACCCGTATAAAATGGTTAAAGATCATAGAACAAATTGCGAAGTCGGCAATGTTGATGCGGTTATGGACGGCGACATTGATATTTTTATCGACACCTATCTGCGTCAGAATTCATAATACAGACTTTACTGGTGTTGCAGGTGCGCCTCTTTTGGATTTTGCAGACTCCGCAACTGGGCGCAAATCAGGCTATGTACATGCAATCACCATAGCTAAAGAATCTGTATTTATTTTCTATTGCTTCTTTGTAAGCCTCAAAGATAAAATCTTTTCCTGCTAATGCACTTACAAGCATCAGTAATGTTGATTTGGGCAGGTGAAAATTGGTTATCAAATTATCTATCACTTTAAATTCATACGGCGGATAAATAAATAATTTAGATTCATCATGGCAGGCTTTTATTTCGCCGTATTTTTGATATGCAGTTTCAAGCGTTCTAACGGTTGTTGTGCCAACCGCGATTATTTTTTTGCCTTCTTTTTTTGCCTGATTAATCACATCAGCAGTTTCCTGAGTAATCTCAAAAGTCTCAGAATGCATTTTGTGCTCAAGAATGTTCTCACACTTTACAGGACGAAAAGTTCCGAGACCTACATTTAAAGTTACATATGCAATCCCGACACCTTTGTCTTTTAATTTTTTAAGAATTTCTTCTGTAAAATGCAAGCCGGCAGTAGGAGCGGCAACAGAACCCTCATCTTTTGCATAAACTGTTTGATATCGTTCAAAATCCAGTTTTTTTAGTTCATCGTTTTGCATTTTACGTTCAATATAAGGCGGCAGCGGGATGTTTCCGTTTCTGTGTAAAACATCCAGAACATTACCTTCATAAATAAGTTCAACAATCCAGCCGCCGTCTTCTTCTGTCTGAGAAAGTGCACGAACAGAAAGTTCATCGCTTATCTTTATCAAAGTACCTTGTTTTACACGTTTTGACGGCTTAATCAGCGTTTCCCATTGTTTACCTTCAAGTTGTTTAAGAAGAAAAATTTCTATTTTCGCCCCTGTTTCTTCCTTAATACCATAAAGACGCGCCGGCAAAACTTTTGTATTATTCAGAACAAGAAGACTGTTTGAATCTATCAAATCTACGATATCGTAAAAATGTTTGTGGCTGATAGTTTTATTTTTTCTGTCCAGAACCATCATTTTTGAATTTTCACGTTTATCAGCAGGCATCTGTGCTATTAATTCTTCGGGTAAATTATAATCAAATTCAGATAATAACATATATTCCTCTTATAAAATTTCCCCCTCATCTTGAAGATAAGGGGTGAAAATTTTTAGTCTTTAGTATCAATTTTTCTTGCGCCTTTTAAATCGTCATCATCAACAGCAGCTTTTTTAGCGGCGTCTTCCATATCCATCTGCTTGTTAACAATTACGGTCTGCAGTATCTGAATCACATTGCTTGTAATAAGGTAGAGCAGAACACCTGCAGGTATCGGGATTATGATGAATGTACCAATAATCATAATCGGCATAAATGTTCCCATAGACTTTTGAATAGCTTCCTGCGCAGGATCTGAAGGGGTATTCTTTTGATTAGACATCATAATTTTTTGAGACAAATACATTGTTATCCCGAATAAAGCAATCAAAGCTAAAATATCCCAGTGGAATGAGCGGGCAACAGCAATAGAAGGAACTGATGCAACCAGTAAACCTTCTTTACGTTCAAATTTTACTTTTTCTGTTTCCTTTGTATTTAAATCAGTGATTGACATTTCAGCACTTGCAATATTATCGAGCTGACTGAATTTCAAATCAAGATTGTCAAGACTCATTTTAAATTCAATATTTTCACCGGGAACTAACTGACCTTGAATTTCAAGTGATTTATTCGGCTTGTCAATTTTTACATTATCAAGGACTTCATTATTTTTCAGAACGACCCTTGCTGTTTTACCTAAAACAAAATTATCATATTGAGACGCTCCCATAACGCCGTCATTAGAAATGCCGGCACTGGCACGAAGAGTTGTATCCAATCGGTTTACAAACAAGAAAGATGTATCGCCTGCAATCTGAATAAATTGCGGACTCATCAAAGCGGAATACAAAAGAATAAAAATCGGCATCTGAATTAATAAAGGCAGACAGCCACCCATAGGGTTAAATTTATGTTCTTTGTAGAACTCCATCATTTTTTGCTGCATTTTTTGCGGATCATTTTTGTATCTATCCTGAATAGCCTTCATTTTAGGCTGTAGTGACTGCATCATACGCATTGAACGTTGTTGAGAAACATTCAATGGCCACATCAAAAGCCTTACAATTATTGTCAATACAATAATAGCAATTCCATAATTGCCGACAAAATGAGCTAACCCTTTTAATAATTCAATAGTTAAAGTTGTAAAATCCAATGTCCCTAATCCTCTTTTAATACATAGTGATTATCATACAACATAAACTTAACACAAACCAGCTCCATAAGCAAGTTAAGTGTTGCAAAGGTTAACTTGAATTTAGATTATGGAAGATTTTTAAAATAATCAGACTCATTCAGAGCTTTGTCTGTACAAGCCAGCCCATTTTGAGTATTATCCCCTGTTGTGTCACACAACTCAGGATGTTTTTCAAAATCAAAACTCGTTCCTTTAGCGCCAGAAGGCATTAGACCTCTGTTAGTAAGTTCAAATGTAAAAACATCCTGTCCCCATGCATTTGGTTTATGTTCAATACCATTTATATCAACTGTTATTAGTAACAGTTGAGAATTATCAGGATTTTCGAGCATGATAACCATTCCATTATGCGCAATAAATTGACCGTCATCAAAATAATACGTTGTAATAGTCTGTTTTCTGCTGTATGTTAGATAATTATTGACGGAGTATCCGGCAGTCCAATCCGTAAATATACAATTATATCTT
This sequence comes from Candidatus Gastranaerophilales bacterium, assembly GCA_944323045.1. Lineage (GTDB taxonomy): Bacteria > Cyanobacteriota > Vampirovibrionia > Gastranaerophilales > Gastranaerophilaceae > CALUVH01. The sequence goes on from CALUQX010000022.1 coordinate 10,116, forward strand.
CCACAATCTTTAGCAACTTTTATATGTTTCATTAAAACTTTATAGAAACTGCTGCATGTGGGATATTGTTCAGGTGTGACCGGTATTCCTGTTTCAGCGTATTCCATTTGTATAGCTTGATTAAGGAGAGAGTAAGCTTTTTGCAACTGAGATTTTAGTTGAACAGCTTTGTAGTTATTTATAATAGCTGGTATTGTTAATGCTGCGACAACACCTATAATTGCAAGCGTAATTAATACTTCAGCGAGAGTAAAAGCTTTATTTTCAGGGATTTTAATCATGCTCTTTGCCTTTCTGTTTAATCATTTAATTAATATATTAATTAAATGATTTATATATTAATTACAATATAATGTTTTAACCCAAAAGTCAAGACCTAAAATATAATTAACATTATGGAAAATAAAATCAGAGCCAAAATAAAATATCTGCTGTCATTAAGGGGCATGACAATAACAAAACTTGCAGAATTGATGAGTGAAAAGACGGGAGAAAAATACACATTCCAGAGAATTTCGCATAAATTGAGATTAGGTCGCCTGACGCTGATTGAAGCCTACATAATCGCCGACCTCCTCGACTATGACCTTGAATTTGTTGAAAGAAAATGAAATATTTTTTATTTTTATGTTATACTTAGTATATGGAAAAGACTAATGTAAATATCGATGAGGCTATAGAAAAATTAAAATCTTATTCTTTCCATATGCAAACGTATTCTGAGGACAGTCTTTTATTTGACAGAGTTTTTAAGTTTTCCGGTAATAAAGACAAATTATCAAAAATAAAAGATGAAATAGCGGGCAATGGATTGCGTGGTTCTATTAGGATTTTGCGCTATGTTTTTGCACAAAAACTTGAAAATTATGACATAGATTCCGCTGGCGACATTGGTGATACAATAGAAGAAATAAAAACGAATTTTAACAGGAAAAATGTAGAATATTTTGAAAAATATTTGGCTAAAGAGCAGCCTCAGGCGCTGGAATATATTCGTGATTATAAAAATAAAAACAATAATGCATTCAGCAACTGGGGCGCCTACTACCGGTATTTACTACCTTTTATATATTCAGTTGATGATAGAATAAAAGTCTGGGATTACATAAAAATTGTTATAAACAAGTTGCTTGAAGATTTAGATATCAGTGATGAATATGAATGTATCAGTACACCTAACCGGTGGGGGGAAAAGATAAAAAGCTATTACGGTTTCGAAGGTCCGAGCAATTACGGTTCTGCCCGTGCGGCTATAATGATTCACCCGAAAGCAATACCTGACCATAAAAATGCTATTCAGTTTTATTGTGGTTTTTATCTTGGAGAAATAGAAGCAGGTGTTGGCATTGGCTGGAGTATTGATAACGCAATACGTAAAAAATTATCACTGCCGGATACGAATATTTCTAGTCTGCAAACATATAATGAATTGCTTAATAAATTCAAATCAATAAAAAATATAGTCCTGGAGGCGAATAATAAACTACTTGAACTAAATGCTGATGCAAGTCAGAATAAAATAATTATTGAAAATGACGCGGAAACTGAAGGTGACAAAGATGAGACTTCTAACCTTTTTGATGTTGATAGAAAAGGAAATTTAGAAAAAGTCTCTGATATTATTAAATCAACAAAAGTCGCCAAACATTTTCCTATAGACGTTGATTATCTGCAAAGAGATGTGTATGCAAAATTTCTGGCAGACATAATCAGAAATAAAGACAATACCCCGCCTTTGACAATAGGACTTTACGCTCCATGGGGTTACGGTAAAACTCATCTGATAAATTTAATTAAAAAACATCTTAAAAATGATAAAACAATTAAGTTTATAGATTTTGATGCATGGCAATATAATGATCAAGAACATATTTGGGCTGCACTGGTTATGAAATTTATGCAGCAATGTGAAAAAAATTTATTCTTTTATTTAAGATACCTTATCTGGAAACTTTCAAAATTTGTAACTTATGAAAATTGTTTAAAATTGTTAATATACTGGGGCATTATGGCTGTTTTTATACCCGAATATCTGCCTGAGATAAGTAAATTTGTTAGTATACTTATAGCTCATCCTGTAATATTCAGTTTTATATTTACGTTTCTGCCTGATTTGATAAAATACCCTAATTTTAATATAAACAATGAATTTCTACAGTGTTTTAAAATGCCGACTTATAATGAACATTTAGGATTCCGTAATGATGTCACTGAACTTATAAATTTAACTATAAATCATTTAACCCAGCACAATCAAAGAATTGTACTGGTAATTGATAACTTAGACAGATGTTCACAAGAAAATATTATGAAAATTCTTGATGCAATATCCCAGTTCTTAACCAACTGTACAAATGGGGAAAATCATAATCATAACATTGCGACAATTTTTGCAATAGACCATGAAATAGTAAAAGCAGCCGTAAAAAGTAAATTAGCCGTCAACAATACGCAAGATGCCAATAATTTAGACAATAAAGCTGAAGAATATTTGGATAAGATTATCAATATACCTTTTACTATTCCTGCGCCGCAAAGTAATGAAGATTTTCTTCTAAACTCAGTTGATGATAATAATGAAAATATCGTCAGATTTATTGCAGATGTAATATTACCGCGCAAGAATTTGTCTCCGCGTCAGATACAAAAATATATTAATGAGTTAATCTTATTTAAAAATTTACATACAGGTAATGCAAACGATTATTTGCTGCTTACTTACCTTAGACAACTTTCTGAACTAAAATTCATTGAAAATGATCTGCTTATTAAAAAATTGTTTGATTATAGAATTATCAGAGACTAATTGAGAGCCAATTTGTATCTCCTGATTAACACCAAAAAGAAATCGCCGCCTTTTAAGGCGGCGCATCTTCTATTTAACAACTATATTAACCAGTTTTTTCGGGACGACAATCGTTTTAACTATTGTCTTATCTGATGTTAACTCCTTTACTTTCGGGCTGTTCAGCGCTATGGCTTTAAGTTCCTCTTCGCCAAGCGATTCATCAACATCAATTTTGTCCTTAACCTTGCCATTAACTTGAACAACAAGTGTTATAGAGCTTGCTTTGGCTAAATTTTCATCCCACTCAAGCCATTTTTCATCATGGATTGAGGTGGTAGCACCTAATTCATGCCATGCCTCTTCTGTCAGGTGAACGGCAACAGGTGACATTAATTTTAAGAGTGCAATTATCGCAAAACTCATTACATTTTTGTCTTCAGTATCAAGTTCTTTTTTGGCAGAACGCCAATCATAAATTGCATTGGTCAGTTCACGGTATTTTGAAATTACTGTATTGAATTGGAAATCATTAGAAATGTCATTTGTTATTCCTTTAATTGCCATATGTACATTTCTCACAAGATCATCATTGTCTTTCTTTAACGGGAATTCCAATTTGTAATTCAAATTTATATCATCAGCATTTGAAGATACAAGACGCCAAACTCTGTTTAAGAATTTGTAACAGCCTTCAACACCGGCATCTGACCAATCAAAATCTCTTGCCGGCGGTGAATCAGAAAGTATAAACAATCTTGCAGTATCAGCCCCGTAATTTTCGAATATTTCATCAGGGTCAACTGTGTTGCCTTTAGATTTTGACATTTTAGAGCCGTCTTTTAATACCATACCCTGTGTTAACAAGTTTTTAAATGGTTCATCAAAATCAAGCAGCCCTAAATCTCTAAGTGCTTTAGTGAAAAATCTTGAATACAACAGGTGTAGAATAGCGTGTTCTATACCTCCGACATACTGGTCAACCGGCAGCCATTTATTTACCAGTTCTCTATCAAACGGTTTTTCTGAATTTCTTGCATCTGCATATCTTAGATAATACCAGCTTGAACAAATAAATGTGTCCATAGTATCTGTTTCGCGTCTTGCCTTGCCGCCGCAGATAGGGCAGGTTGTTTCAAGGAATGTTTTAGAGGTCAGAATAGGTGATTTTCCAACCACACTGAAATCAACATCTTTAGGCAGCATAACAGGCAACTGGTTTTCCGGAACCGGCTGAATGCCGCATTTTTCACAGTAAACAACAGGAATAGGCGCGCCCCAGTATCTCTGGCGGGAAATAAGCCAGTCGCGGAGTCTGTATTGAGTTTTGAATTCGCCAAACCCTTCTTTTACAGCTTTTTCTGTAATTGCTTTTTTAGCATCTTCATTTTTCATTCCGTTAAATTCGCCGGAATTTACGAGAATACCCGGCTCGGTATAAGCCGCATCTTTGCAATCTGATGGATTTTCCGGATTTTGAATAACTACTTTCATCGGTAAATTATATTTTTTAGCAAAATCAAAGTCACGTGTATCGTGGGTTGGAACAGCCATTACTGCCCCAGTACCGTATTCAACAAGCGCATAATCTGCCGTCCAGAGCGGGAATTTTTCGCCCGTAAACGGATTAATAGCGTGAGTCCCCAGTGGAACACCTGTTTTTACCCGTTCAGTTGAAAGTCTTTCTATTTCTGTCATTTTACGGGCATTAGCACGATAAGCCTCAACAGCCTCCTTATTTTCAGGAGTTGTTAAAGCTTCTATATCTTTGTATTCCGGAGCAACAACCAGATATGTTATACCATAAGCAGTATCCGGTCTTGTTGTGTAAACCGGTATTTCTATTTCTTTACCGTTCGGGGCATCTGCAACTTTAAATTTTAAAATCGCTCCCTGAGACTTACCTATCCAGTTAGCCTGCATTGTTTTTACGTTATCGCCCCAGCCGGTTAATTTATCTAAATCTTTAAGCAAAACTTCTGCATAATCAGTAATTTTCAAAAACCATTGAGAAAGATATTTTTTCTCAACAACACTGTCACATCTCCAGCATTTGCCGTCAATAACCTGTTCATTAGCAAGTACAGTTGCACATTTGTCGCACCAGTTAACAGCCGCTTCTTTTTTATAAGCCAGCCCCTTTTTGTATAATTGAAGGAAAAGCCACTGTGTCCATTTGTAATAATCCGGTTTGCAGGTAGTAACTTCTCTATCCCAATCATAGGAGAGTCCGAGCATTTTAAGCTGTTTGGTCATATAAGCAATATTTTCATCAGTCCATTTTGCAGGATCGGCACCGTGTTTCATTGCTGCATTTTCAGCCGGCAGTCCGAAACTATCCCAGCCCATTGGATGAAGAACATTGTATCCTTGAGCTTTTTTAAATCTTGCAATTACATCTGTAATTGTATAATTGCGGACATGTCCCATATGAAGTTTTCCTGACGGATACGGGAACATAGACAGTGCGTAATATTTCGGTTTATCGCTGTCATCGCAAGTTTTAAAAGCGCCTTCTTCTTCCCATTTTTTTTGCCATTTTTTTTCTATTTCCTGTGGAAAATATGCTTCTTTCATCTTTTTCTCCCTACTGTAGTAAAAATGCTAGCACAAATAAAAAAAATGCGCAAACAGTATCAACATTTTCATGTAGGTGTTTTCGTGGATATGAAAACATTTACACGAAAGCACTGACTTGCGGAGGAATAAAACAGAGTTTATAATATAAAAAATAACAATTAAGAGGAAATATTATGAACCAAACACAAAAAGACACAATTAAATTAGTATTAGAAAACGATGACTTTAGTAAAGAAATGAAAAAAATCATTATCGAAAGTATTTATGAATTGGAGCGGGATGAACTTGATGCAGACCTGCGCGAATACTTATTCAAGCAGTATGCAGGCGCAACATTACAATTCGGTAGTACATTAATCCCGTTTAGCAGTTTAGGAAAGGCAGGAGCACTGGTTGGAGAACAACTGCTTAAGAAATCTATTGGGCGAAAATTATCACAGGAAATAGGCTCGGGTGCTGCTACAGGTATGGGCAGCGGTGCGGTCTTTGGTGCCGGCAGAGGGATGAGTGAAAACAAAAATCCTATTGTAACTGCCCTGACAGATGCAATAACCGGATTGGTCAGCGGCGGAGCACTCGGCGCTATCGGTGGAAATATACAGAAAATATTAAACGGAGTTCCTGTCCGACATACTGACGTTAGAGATTTATCAGGAGCGCAATTTAAAAATTATAAAAAAGTTGGTCAAAATTATTATAAGAATTATAATCAAGATAGAATTGTTTATAACAAGGATTTAGGAGCTATTTCAATCAGCGCCAAAGGAATGAATGAGACTATCAGTAAAAATCCACAACTTATAAATACTTTTCCTAATTTATCAGAAGCGCTAAGTAAAGGTAAATATATTGGCACTCAACCTTTATATAAGAAGAGAAAAGATGATTCGGTCAAATTTCATGCAATTGAATATGATAATATTAGATATTTAATTGCAGAAGACTCAAATGGTATAAAAAAATTTTATTTAGCAAAAAACAATATCGTTAACCAAGGCACACCTCCTAGGGCAGGAGGGGCTAGCATTAACGATACTGAGACTACTAACCCTGCGTTCCCGAACGATGACCGGGTGCACAAATTAGCATCCAATAATATTATACCAAATAATTCCGGAAATGTCAATACTGCTGAAACAAATCTTAACAATAATTCCGTTTCAAATATTGTACAATCTTTTTTAGCTGCAGCTATCAGCAAAAATGTTTACGATAAAAATCATATTTTTACTCCTGAAGAGATTGGGGCTATGTCCAGAGAGGAATTTGAAGAAAATGAATCTGCAATTATGGAACAGATGGCAAAAGGACAGATTCGCTCTGCAGCACCGGATTATTCAAATTTCAAGAATCCTCATAATGGTGATGACAGAATTTATTCCCGTGAAGATATTCAGGCAATGTCTACTAAAGAATTTGAAGAAAATGAACAGGCTATTTATGCACAAATGAAAACTATTGGTGTGCCTTATAACTCTGAATTGGCTGAAAATGCAAAAAGGAACGGGGTTGTATATGTAAGAGCATATACAAGAGATGATGGTACTGAAGTCAAGGGATACTACAGATCGCTACCAAGAATTTAATAAATGAATCACAATAATATTAGATATTTAATTGCAGAAGACTCAAATGGTATAAAAAAATTTTATTTAGCAAAAAACAATATCGTTAACCAAGGCACACCTCCTAGGGCAGGAGGGGCTAGCATTAACGATACTGAGACTACTAACCCTGCGTTCCCGAACGATGACCGGGTGCACAAATTAGCATCCAATAATATTATACCAAATAATTCCGGAAATGTCAATACTACAGAAATAATTCTTAACAATAATTCCGTTCCAAATATTGCACAATCTTTTTACTGCAGATTTATAAATTATAAAACCGAAAGAGCCTAATGAACAGAATAACTCTTTCGGGTCGGATATTTCTATCCCTGAATCGGAAAGACTAGCGCCTGTTCTACGAGGTCCTTCCGATCCGGACAGTACTGTCAATAATATTATACAAAATAATTCCAGAAATGTCAATAGTACAGATACAAATCTTAACAATAATTCCGTTTCTTTAAAGGATATAATAGGTCTTTACACGGCACTAGGTTAAAAACTCTATGACATTTGTCTAACAAGTTGATTCCAGCCCTGCTTATCCGGACCAAACCCAGATAAACAAGACAGAACCCGATAATATCAATACTGATACTATAAACACCGATAAAGTATTCTTGTACGATGACCAGGAATATAAATCAGTATCCAGTAATATTATACCAAATAATTCCGGAAAATGCAACTCTAAGGCAAAAATAATTTACATTTCTACAATTATCTATACAATAAAATAGAACCATCTGCCGGCGATTGTAAGCCGAGTGCCGACAAATGATTCTATAGATTAAAATATAACCGCCGCAAATACGGAAAATTATACATAATCCAATTTAATATTACCAGATTTTGTATTGCGGGTCAAGTTTTTTAACCAGAGATTTATATCGCGGTTTACACTAAAAAAGGCTAAAATTGTCACCCTGAACTTGTTTCAGGGTCTTACCAATGGCAAGATTCCGAAACAAGTTCGGAATGACATTATAGCTTTATTTCAGCATATTTGGTGTAAAGTTGTATATAAGTCCCTTTAACCATAGTGAAATTTTAATAAATTATTTTTGCATTTAATTACAATATATAAAATTTTGCGCTATAATATAACCATGATGAAGAGATTATTTTTAACATTAATTATTACTGCGTTCATTTCAACTCTAAACGGGGCTGCAATGCCGGCTCAGGCTCGTTTGTTTGACTCAACAAGAACAGCTATTGAACAGGCACGCGAAATTAACGCTACTTTTAAAGCTATCAAAGATGTTATCAAAATTCAGAATGTTTATTGCAACAAAAGAGATTATGATTCTTTATTTGCACTTTACAAAGATGATTTTATAAATAACGACGGCTTTACTAAAGATGTGTATTTTAAACTTATAAAAGACACCTGGAAAAGTTATCCTGATATCTCATACACAACTGAGATAAAATCAATTAATATAACTAATAATTATGCAGCTGTGGAAGCTTATGAATACGCTGTTGCAACTACAACCGAAAATATTGATGAATTAGAAATTGTCGGTGAATTGCACGGGTTTGCACACACTGTTTACTATCTTGAAAAAGTAGGTAAAAACTGGAAAATAGCGTCTGAAAATATATTGGAAGAAAAAACATCTTTAAGCTACGGTGATGCACGCTATTTAAACATTAATCTCAATGCGCCGGAACTCGTTGGCGCCGGCAAATCTTACAGCACAAATTTAACCATTAATGTGCCGGATGATTCGGTTGTTGTAGCTTCAATCGGACAGGAAAAAATCACCTATCCGCAGAGCCGCTCAGAAGAAGTATTCAGAAGACTTAATGATGATAATACTTTAGAGCGCATGTTTACTGCAAATTCTGACAACACAAATGAATACAATATTGCATCTGTAGGTATTACAAGAGCTGAAATTCCGGATATGAATAATCCGCAGGATATCAGGGTCTATATGAGCGGCATTGCTTTTGTAATGACTCGTGTTAACGTTGTTCCTGCAAATAAATTCATAAAGCTTGATGAAGATAAATCTGAGGATAAAAATGGACAGAAAGATAAGTAATTTTATATATTTCATAATCTGCTATGTATTTTTCATTTATGCAAATCTTTCCCTGTCTAATTTCATTGTGTACAATATCAAACACGGTTATAGATTCACAAGTGATATAATATCTTTGCATTACATAAAAAATACCGGCGCCGCATTCAGTATCCTTAAGGATTCGCGGGAAGTTTTGATAATAATTTCTGTTATCGCGCTTGTTTTGCTGTTTTTGTATGCGCTGAAACACATTAAATCAATTTCTATGAAGAGTCTGTTTTTTATAGCACTTTTATCTGCCGGAATTGCAGGTAATCTTCATGAGCGTATCAGTCTCGGCTATGTGAGAGATTTTTTTGAGTTTAGTTTTATAAATAATTTCCCTGTCTTTAATGTGTCTGATATTTTTATTAATATCGGGGTAATTGCACTTATTATTTTGATTTTGCTGAAAAAAACAAAGTGATGAATAATGATTATTTTTGTGGATGAAAACGATGAATCTAAAAGGCTTGACAATTTCCTGACTGAAATTACCAATCTCTCGCGCTCAAAAGTTCAGGCAGCGATTAAAAAAGGCGATGTCAGGGTCAACGCCGCAATAAAAAAATCATCTTACATATTAAAAGAAAATGATAAAATAGAATATGCGATAGCGCCGGAAAATGAAGTTAAAATTGTGCCGCAAGATATTCCGCTTGATATTATTTATGAAGATGAAAATATGCTTGTGGTAAATAAGCCTTCCGGAATGCTCACCCATCCGACGGCACTTGAGTGTGAAAATACACTTGTAAATGCTCTTTTATACAAATATGGTGAGAATTTATCTGATATAAATGGAGAATTCCGGCGCGGTATTCTGCATCGTCTTGACCGGAACACCTCCGGACTTTTGATGATTGCGAAAAATAACAGGACGCACGAATTTCTTGCGGAACAGATAAAGAATCATTCAATAGTAAAAAAATATCGCGCGATAGTAAAAGGTAATTATCCGGATAGTGAAACTCAAATAAATCTTCCAATCGGCAGAAATTTAAAACAACCGCATAAGATGTGTGTAACACCCGACGGGAAAGACAGCACAACTCTGGTTAAAGTCCTTAAACATTTTGGCAATGAGGCTAGCTATCTTGAGTTAACACTCGTCACCGGACGCACGCATCAGATTCGTGTTCATTTAAGTTATATGAATCATCCGATTTACAATGATACGCTGTATGGAGCAGGACAGGGCAAAGTTAAAACAGAAGAACAAGTTTTGCAGTCGTTTTATTTAGAGTTTACAAAACCGTTTTCTGATGAGATAATAAAATTGGAGATTGAACCTGATGAAAAAATCAAAAAAGTTTTAAATTATTTTGAAAACAGGAGAGAACAATGAAAAATTTAATGGTATTAACTTCATATGTATGCTGGATTGTAATAATACTGCTTGCGGCAATGAATCTTACCGGAATGACTCATCTTGATGTAGTGAGTGCACAGGGCGCGGCATTTTTAGCCGACAAATTGCATCTGACACTGCCTGTGACGGCTATTGATATAAAAACACCGGTCTTGTATGTAGTGTTGTTTGCGCTGGGTGAAATTGCAGGCATTTGTTATCTGATGCCGCTGTATAAATCTATGCAGGACAAGACAAAAGCATATAGACGGGAACTTGAAAAAGGGTCTATTTCTAACAGCACAAGTTCTTCTAAAATAGAAGTTCTTGAAAATAAAATACGGGTGCTTGAAAAAGCGCTTGATGATGCTTTGAAAGGACAAAAGTAGTATGATTAGCGAGGCGGCGATTTCATCGCCGCCTCGCTTAAAAAACATTTCTATTGGCATTTATCATTTCCGTCCCAACTCAAATCGTTACAGCGCAGGTAGTCCATATTACCTTTTTGAATTGCCCATGCTGTACATCCGCGCCCTGAATATGAAGTGCTTATAGAAGAATTTTTCACATTGCAGTTTGCCTCAAAACTATAAATATCATCATCTTTTTCACCTGCTGGAACAATACCTTTTTCAGTCAGGTAAAAATAGAATAATGTAACGCCAACCTGTTGATTTTTTTCCGGCAAATATACCATTATATCAGAGCAGCGTTTCTTGTTATCATCGCAAGCTGTATTATTCACCCACCCATCCGGACAAATGTTCCGTCTGCGAGTATGATACCCGGATCTGTTTCGCCGGCTTCTAACTTTGTTGTATTACGTTTGCTGTATACTCCGTTTAATCCTTTCATACTGTCAAACGTAAATATATTTGTACCGGCACTTCTTAAATATTTTGAAAGATATACAGAGACTATATTCATTCCTTCTTTATCATAAATTGGATTTCCGTCACTATCAACCATTCCTGTATCGGTTTTGGTTAATGACCACTTTGACGGAGCACCGTGCTCAATATATGCAAACTGAAATGCTTGATTTAAGACCGCATATGTTTTTTTAAGCTGTGTAATCCGTTGTCTCTCTTTGTATTTATTAACAAGAGAGGGAATAGTCAATGCTGCAACAACTCCTATTATGGCTAGTGTTATCAAGACCTCTGCCAGAGTAAATGCTGCCTGCTTTCTATTTTCGATGCGCAAAAAATAACCCGCTAAGTTTAACATAATTTCATTTACCTCCGTATATTTAAACATGTATCCTTATTATTACACATATATTCCCTAATGTCAATATAAAAGTGTAATATCGAACATGGAGGAATTATGTCCGTAAAAGAAGATGTAAAAATGCTCCTTGCTAAAGAAGCATACACAATGACTAAACTTGCCGCAGAAATGACCAAACTATCAGGCAAAAAATATACAATGAAATCTATTTCTGATAAGCTAGCCAGAAAAACTTTGCAATATGAAGAATTTATGCTTATCTTAAAAGTTCTCAACTATGAAGTTGAATACAAAAGAATAGGGCACTAAACCGTCCCCTGTGCTTTGCCGCTTAACTGCCCGCAGGCGGCATCTATATCCGAGCCGCGTTCCAGACGCACAGTAACCTTTTTGCCGGACTGTTCAAGCAAAGATTTGAAACGCATTATAGAGTTGTTTGAAGGACGCTGATAATCGTTTTTTGCTGTCGGGTTATAAGGGATTAAATTTATATTACACTTTAGATCGTGAAGATACTGCACAAGTTGCTTTGCGCTTTCCAGTGTGTCATTTAAATCTTTGATAAGCAGATATTCGACTGTGATTCGCCTTCCTGTTTTATCAATATAATTTTTCAGTGCCTGTTTTAATTCCGGCAGAGGATATTTGTTTTCAACAGGCATAATTTGTTTTCTTATTTCGTGATTCGGGGCATGTAAAGATATTGCGAGTGTGGACTGCATTTCTGTATTTGCAAGTTCTTTTATTTTAGGGATAATTCCTGCAGTGGAGACAGTAATCCGTCTTGCTCCGATTTGAAAATTTTCGTTAAATATTTTCATTGCTTTTAGAACATTGTCGAGATTCAACAGCGGTTCTCCCTGCCCCATAAAAACGATATTTGTTACTTTCAATCCGGTGTCACGCTGGATTGTCAAAACTTGTTCAATAATTTCTTTATATGTAAGATTTCTGATAAATCCTCGTTTTCCTGTCGCGCAGAAAGAACAGTTTACAGCGCATCCAACCTGAGAACTTACACAGGCAGTTAAATTTGCGCGGTTGTCAAAGCGCATCAAAACAGTTTCGACACATTCACCGTCCGGAAATTCAAGCAGGTACTTTAGAGTGCCGTCAGAACTTGTTTGTTTTACCTTTATTTTTATATTTGTTACTACCGCAATTTTTTTTAGTTCTTCGCGAAATTTTACAGATAAATCTGTCATCTCATCAATTGAACTCACAGATTTGAGATAAATCCAGTTGTGAATCTGTCTTGCACGAAATTTTGACGCGTGAAGTTCATCAGTTATTTTTTCTATTTCATCTAGTGTTAATCCTGAAAGTATGTACATAATTTAATCCTTACCTGCCGGTATTTTCTCTTTGTAGTAATCAATAATTTCGACCATAGAATGAAGCATCAAAACAACAGGTTCAACCTCCTGTCTCCAGTTATAATACCCGCAGGATTCCGGCAGAATATCAAGCGGATTGTCCGGAAATGTTCTGCAGATTTGCGGACGGTTTTCATAGTCAGAACAACGTTTGCATTCGTTGAGTTTCGGGCAGTGGTAAAAATACACATCCCCCTGATTTTTTAACAATTCAAGATATTCCGGATAAATTTTTTCTGCCTCTTCGCGTGTTTCATACGGAATAAATATACTTGTGAATTGCTGTGCAAATTTGTCGCCGTTTTTTGCTTTTTCTTTTAATTCTTCAGGGGAAAATTCACTGCAGGCAAGGTTACAACAGGTGGCACAGCCGTTACAATGAAATTCTTTACGGTAAGCAAGAACTTCCGTCCATTTTGCTAAAATATCTTTTGAAATGTCATTTAAAAGCATATCAAGAACGTTTTTCTGCCAGTTGTAGCCGTCAGAGTCTTTAGGATATTTTTCAAAAACATCAGTCTCAATGCCAGCCGGTTTAATTTCATCTATTCGTTTTTGTATTGCATCTAATGACTGAACAAATATTTCTCTGTATTTTTTCTTTGTATTATCAATAGTTTTATTTAAATCTTTCATAACAGAATTATAACATAAGCAAATTTTATGATTATTCTTCAAGCGATTTTACATCATTAAGAGAAATGTTAAACTTAAAGAGATAATATCCGCCGATAATAGTGAGCATAACAATTAAAATAGCCTGATGTACCGTAGAAACAGCCAGTGCTGTTGATTTCGGAATGTTAAAAATTCCGAGCGCAAGAATATACGCATACTGGTATGGTCCTAAAAATACAGATGTAGAAGGTATCATTGTTGAGAATGAAATAAGACTTATTACAAACAAACCTGCGGCAAAGCCTAATCCTAAGTCAAAACTGTCCACAATCAAGTATGCAACATAGCATTCAACTCCCCATATAACAAGACTTGTTATAAATGCGACTAGTGAACATTTCAGATTATCAAGAACTTCAAACCCTTCCATAAATGAGTTAGCATACCCGCCGGTTTTGGTGATAATTGTATTTAGCGGATGTGCAATTTTTTCAGGCAAAAGTTTACAAATCCCTGTTAGTTTTTCACATATAAACGTTATTTTGTTGAATTTAAAAACAAGATAAAATACCAGCAGGCTTCCCACAAACAGGGCACCTATCCCGTAGGCAAGATTTAAAATCCATTTTTCTTTGAAATAAATAAGCACTGCTGCAAGAAGGATTAAGAATACGCAAATTCCGTCAAGTGTGCGTTCAAGAATAATTGAGCCGAATACTTTCATCTTTTTCTCACTCTTAACAGACCCTAAGTAATACGCCCTGTATACATCCCCAGCCCGTGCCGGCAAAAATACATTCAGCATACTGCCGACAGTAAAGACCTCTCCAAGATGCAAACTTGAATATTTAGGATTGTCCAGCAAAAGCGCCTTCCATCTAATCCCGCGCAGGTAAAGGGTTAAAATATAAAACGGCACAATTAAATACATGTTCTTAAAATTAAACTCTCTAAAAGTCTGTATAAGTTCATGCCAGTTAATTTTATAGAATATTATCCCCAGCAAAATTATTGTTATAGCAAGTGCAAAAATCTTTCTCTTTTTCATAAATTTAATTCTATCATAAATATTTCGTAAAATAAGCTTGCACTTTAAAAATTTCGCGCTATACTGATATAGTAGTCGAAATATTCAAGTTTGGAATCTTGAGAAAAAAGAAAAGAGGTTAAAAATGAAAAAAGGAATACATCCTGATTATAAGAAAATGACAATCAAATGTGTTTGTGGTAACGAAATTGAAACCGGTTCTGTATTAGACGATATTACAGTTGAAATTTGCAGCAACTGCCACCCGTTCTATACCGGTCAGCAAAAAATACTTGACTCTGAAGGTAGAGTTGAAAGATTCCACAAACGTTATGGTAAAAAATAATTGTTTCATTGTTTCATTGTTTTGTTGGTTTTTATAAAATATCTTTACAATATAGCCCGTATATTAAAAACGGGCTATAATTTTATTGATTGTATGTTAATAGGGAGAAGTTGATAATGGATGGAAATAATCAGCCGGTTGTAAATTTGATATCTAAACCGGATAATATGTTAAAAACAGTTTATACCGCATGCAGAACATGCTACAGCGCAGATTACCCGATAAATATTTATAACAGCACAGATGACAAAGAAAAGATGTTGAAACTGATTGAGCGGGTTATTTCATCAGGGCATTATTCAACGATTGAACACATTCAGGTTACATTTGCTATAGCCAATGTTTCACGTGCATGTACACATCAGCTTGTGCGTCACAGACACATGTCTTTTTCTCAGAAATCTCAAAGATATGTAAAAGAAAAAGGTCAGTTTGATTATATTATCCCTCCGACAATAGAAAAAGATGATGCGCTTA
This sequence comes from Candidatus Gastranaerophilales bacterium, assembly GCA_944323045.1. GTDB lineage: Bacteria > Cyanobacteriota > Vampirovibrionia > Gastranaerophilales > Gastranaerophilaceae > CALUVH01. Next base: position 25,600 of record CALUQX010000022.1, read on the forward strand.
AGGCAGAATTCGTCGAATTTATGGGAAAAATCTCAGAACAGTATCAAAAATTTGTTGATGCCGGAATACCTGCAGAAGATGCAAGATTTGTTCTTCCTAATGCTGCCGCAAGTTCACTTGTTGCAAGTCTTAATCTCAGAGAGATGATACATCTTGCAAATTTGCGTTTATGCACACGTGCACAATATGAGATTAGAACACTTGTTAAGAAAATGTGTGATGCACTCATTGCTGAAGAGCCATGGCTTAAACCGTATCTTGTTCCAAAATGTGAACGTCTCGGATTCTGTGATGAAGACAAATCCTGCGGACGCAAACCAACACAAAAAGAGTTGTTAAATGTTTGAACTCTATGAAAAATATCTTGAAGTCATTGATAAATATCTAGAGAAGTGTTTTGAATCACAAAGTCCATTTATACATTGTAAAATTGGTTGTACAGACTGTTGTGAAACAGGTGAATATCCATTTTCGCGTTTGGAGGCGGAATATTTAATGGCAGGTTTTCCACAGCTGCAGCCGGAGATTCAGAATCAAATTAAAAACAATATTAAGTATTTGCTACGGCAAAAATCAGAATGCAAAGGGCGCTTTTTGCACAGATGTCCTTTTTTGATAGATAAGAAGTGTGTACTGTATGAACGACGCGGACTCACCTGTAGAGCTTTCGGGCTGGCATGTTTTGAAACTGTTGACGGTAAAAAAGTTGTAAAACTGCCGGAGTGTAGCAGAATCGGGCTGAATTATTCCGAAGTGCTGGATAGTGGTGAAGTTGATATGTCAAAATTTCAACTTTATGGTGTCACAGGACCAATCAATCACTCTTTGAGTCTAAATTATTTTGAGCGTGAAATTTTAAAAGGCGTGACAGATCTAGAGTTTGGCGAAATTCGTCCTATTCTGGAATGGTTTAACCCGAACCATTGAGTTATTTTGTTTGTTCCATATAATCGTTGTCCTGCAGAGCAGGCAGCATTCCCATTGGCACCTTAATTAATTCCGGTATTTCGTAAGTTTTCAAAAAAGCTCTATATTTTTGTTCTGTGCTAGAGACTGTCAGAGAAGCTTTTTCGTCATCAGGAATACGGATAGAATATTCAATACTGATTACACCTTTTTTAGCAGGAACAATTTTAAAAATAGAATAAACGACAAATGTTTTCTTTCGTTTAATATTAATTTCATTATTTATATAACTGATAATTTTATCTTTTCCGTATGTTTCATTTGAAATGAGTTTAAATCCTTTAACAGCCTTCTGGTTGTCGATAATTATATTAGCAAGTTTTTCCGGTGAATTTATATCAGAACGTGTATTTATTCTGACTATAGATTTGTAGTTGTAGAAATTTTGTTTCCGCGTCAGATAATAATTAGTGGCATCATCTTTATCACATAAGGAATATTTTAAAACAAATTTATCGCCATTAAAATTCAGCGGGTATAAATGCGGCAACATTTCGCCATTTTCATCTTGCACACGCGGAAATTTTGTTTTGTAAAATGCATTAAAGTACTTTTCATCCAGTTTTTTAATATCAGCTTTTTTATCAGGAATATACAACTTGAGTGAAATGATATCAGAGCCTGCAATATCATTATCCTCAATTTTTATAAGTGCGTATATATAATTATTATCTTGTTTTTCTAATGAAGAGAATGCAATTTTATATTTTGATTTTTTTGAAGTACCGGAATTTCCCGTTGCTTCATACTGTCGTTTATTGGCGTCATAAGTCGTGCTCAGATTAATTCCTGTTTGGTTGTATGTAAGTGATAATATATCAGCATATTTATTTTGCTCCAAACCGTCAGAAATAAATATATTAACTGTTTCATAATTTCCTGAAACTCCACCTTGATAAAATTTAAATACATGATTCATAAAACTAAATGGAACTATTTCTGCAACAGCAATTTGAGCCGTAAATAGCAGTCCTAAAAACGTAAAAATCATAAATAATCTTTTCAACACACTTATACTCCTATAGCTTTTAAACGAGGCCCTGGCGGGAGTCGAACCCGCGACCACCGGTTTAGGAAACCGTCGCTCTATCCTACTGAGCTACAAGGCCAAGACGCGGCAGATACCGCGTTTTGCATTATTACGGTAATGTAACCGGCTGTCAACCGATATTATTATAGCGCAAAAATGATTTTTAAACAACTTAAAAATAGTAATTCTGCTGCAACTATCTATTAATAGCTCATTTGACGACAGCTATATGGATAAAGTCTATGTTAAATGTAGCAGCAACTCACTTAACATTTTTTATTATAACCTTGCAATTGTACTATGTTGGTAATAGGATAAACAAACAAGTGTACACAATACAATATTTGGATAAAGAGGTTATGGCTTTAAATTTTCAAGAATTAGTTTTTAATTTATCAAAATTCTGGTCAGATTACGGCTGTATAATTCAACAGCCTTATGATATAGAAAAAGGTGCGTCCACGATGAACCCTGCAACCTTTTTGCGTTCGCTGGGACCGGAACCGTGGAATACTGCAATGATTGAACCTTGCAGACGTCCGACAGATGCAAGATACGGCGAAAATCCAAACCGCTTAGGACATTATTATCAGTTTCAGGTTATCCTGAAACCTTCTCCTGACAACGCTCAGGAACTCTATCTGAAAAGTCTGGAAGCTATGGGAATTGATTTGAAAGAACACGATGTCAGATTCGTAGAAGATAACTGGGAATCTCCAACTCTGGGGGCTGCAGGTGTAGGCTGGGAAGTTTGGCTCGATGGTATGGAAATTACTCAATTTACATACTTTCAACAGGTCGGCGGATTGGAAGTTAAACCGGTTGCGCTTGAATTGACTTACGGACTTGAGAGAATCGCTATGTATCTCCAAAACAAAGAATCCGTATATGATATTATGTGGAATGATACGCTTAAATACGGCGATATATATTTGCAAAATGAAATTGAACAATCTAAATATAATTTCGAAGTAAGCGATGCTGACGCTTTATTTACAATGTTTGACCTCTATCAGAAAGAGGTCGACAATTGTGTTAATGCAAAACTTGTTTTGCCTGCTTATGATTACGTTTTGAAATGTTCTCATACTTTTAACCTTCTTGATGCAAGAGGAGTTATAAGTAAAGATGAACGTATTAACTTCATAAACAGAGTCAGAACAATGGCGTCAGCTGTTGCTAAATTGTATGTAGCACAAAGAGAAGAAATGGGTTTCCCTCTTTGTAAATAATAAAGATAAAGGAATATAAATGGCAGTAAAATTTAATCGTGCAACATTCAGCAAAAACTTTTTGAAAAAAATCACTAAAATAAAAGCTCCGGATGACATGCTTGCAGAAGCAAAAAGTGCCGGTCTTGAAAAAACACTTGGTGCTATTGATTTGATTACCCTCGGCATCGGGGCAATTATCGGATCAGGAATTTTCGCAATTGTCGGTATTGCTGCAGCAGGTACTGCAGATCAACCGGGTGCCGGTCCTGCGTTAATGCTTTCAATGGTAATTGCTGCTGTTGCATGTATATTTTCTGCACTTTGCTATACAGAATTTGCAACAATGATACCGGTTGCCGGCGGTGCTTACATTTATACATTTGCAACCCTAGGTGAATTCGCCGCATGGATGGTCGGCTGGGTATTGATGCTAGAATACGCAATAGGATTTATTGCAGTTGCCTGTGCATGGTCAAACCATTTTGTGCAGTTTATGCACGGATTTTCAAATGTTTTGCCTGCATGGCTTGCAAATCCGCCTATCTGGCTTGTCAGTGATGTAAATACAGCAATAAAAACAGCAACTGACAGCGGAATTAATCCGCATGATGTTATCCCGACTTTGTTTGGCATGCCTGTTTGTATAAATATTCCGGCAATAGTTATGGTACTTTTGAGTACAATGATTCTTGTGCGCGGAACTAAGGATTCTACAAAAATGGCAGGGATTATGGTATTTATAAAACTTGCTGTAATTGCCCTGTTTGTACTTGTTGGTGCATTTTTTGTCAAACCGGAAAACTGGACACCATTTGCGCCTCACGGGTTTGAAGGAATTTTTGCCGGCGCGTTTATAATTTTCTTTGCATATATAGGATTTGACGCTATTGCAACCGCTGCTGAAGAATGTAAAAATCCGCAGAAAGATTTGCCTATCGGGATTATAGGCTCACTTATTGCAACCACAATCGTATACGTACTTGTTGCTTTGATTTTAACAGGAATGCAGGATACAAGCGGAAGTGTTCCGGCTGCATTTTTAGCGGCTCCGATGGCTTTTTGTATGAAGATGGCTCATCAAAATTGGGCAGCAGGTTTAATCTCATTAGGCTCACTTGCAGGTTTAACTTCTGTTTTAATCGTTATGGAAATGGCTGCAACGAGAATTTTATATGCAATGAGTCGTGACCACTTTATTTCAAAAAGATTTCAGGCACTTCACCCGAAATTCAAAACACCGCATGTTCTAACCTGGACTGTCGGATTGTTATCTATTCTCGGAGTTTTGACTCTTGATTTGAATGTTGCGGCTGAATTATGTAACTTCGGTACATTTACTTCATTCATAGTTGTGTGTGTTGCCGTTTTGATTTTGAGGCATACAGAACCGGATAGACCTAGACCATTCAAAGTACCGTTCTCTCCGTTTTTCCCTGCATTAGGTATTATATGCTGCGGCGGACTAATGATATATAAACTACAGTCAGCATCAAGCTCTGCTTTGATGTTCCCTGTATGGCTTGGAATTGGCGCTTTGATATATCTTTATTATGGTTTTACACGCAACCGTACTAATGAAAACGAAATTCACAAAGAAATTGTACATAATAAACAACAGGAACTTATTAAATAAATGAACTATAAAAATATACTGGCAAACGCATTATCTAAAAAAAGCCCCGATGAATTAATTGCAACAAGCAAAAAATCCGAACTAAAAAAAACATTGAATGTTTTTGATTTGATTGTAATAGGCATCGGCGCGGTTGTCGGAACAGGTATATTTACAATTATTGGTACAGCGATTCAGGGAGGTCCCGAAAGTGTCGGGGCTGGACCTGCAATTATAATTTCTATGATTCTGGCGGTTATTGCCTGCGTATTTTCAGCACTCTGCTACAGTGAAATATCTGCAATGATACCGGTTGCGGGGAGTGTTTATACATACACTTATGCAACAATGGGTGAATTTATGGCGTGGATGGTCGGCTGGATTCTGATGCTGGAATATGCTATAGGAAATATTACAGTTGCAAGTGCATGGACAGGATATTTTACGCAATTCTTAAAAGGATTCAAACATGTTCTGCCTGATTTTATTGTAAATTTTCCGATGTGGTTGAGAAATGACTACAGATATATGTTTGCATATTGTGATAAATGGGGGCTGGATCCTCATTCACAGATGCCATTTATTTTTGATAAAATTCCGGTTGCAATAAATTTGCCGGCTATAGCAATTGTATTAGTGCTCACAATGCTTTTGATAAAAGGGGTCAAAGAATCAACAAGAGTTGCCAGTATTATGGTTGGCGTGAATATGTTTATGATTTTGTCTTTTATAATTGTGGGTGCTTTTTATGTTAAGCCTGAAAACTGGACTCCGTTTATGCCGGGCGGGTTTGAAGGCGTGTTTATGGGCGCATTTTTGATATTCTTTGCATATATTGGATTTGACGCGATATCAACAACCGCCGAAGAAACCGAAAATCCGCAGAGAGACTTGCCAATTGCGATTTTAGGTACACTTGTAATTTGTACTATTTTATATGTTTGTGTGGCGTTAGTTTTAACAGGAACAGTGCCATTGGGGCATATTGATATTCAGGCACCAATTGCACATGCTATGCGTGCGATTGGAAAAGACTGGTTTGCCGGACTAATTTCTATTGGCGCTTTGTGCGCATTGACTTCTGTACTTTTGATTTATCAACTAGGTACAACAAGAATTTTATATGCAATGAGCCGCGACAGATTTTTACCGAAATCATTAAGATTAATCCATAAAAAATTCAGAACTCCGCATGTTTTGACATGGATATCCGGTATTGTGGTAATTGTTTGTGCATTATTTATGGACTTGAATATTTCAGCAGAACTTTGTAATTATGGTACATTCACTTCATTTATAATAATTTGTATTGCAGTGTTGATATTGAGAAAAACAGATCCTGATAGAGAAAGACCTTTCAAGGTGCCTTTTTCACCGCTGTTCCCGATTTTAGGGATAATTACATGCGGCGGATTGATGATTTATTCTATGAACTCTTTGACGACTTCATCAATATATTTCCCGCTGTGGATGCTTATGGGGCTTGCAATTTATGTAGGGTACGGCTATAAACAGAAACGACTTGAAGAGAAAATTAAATTGCAAAGACAGCCGCGCACACAGCAAAAAGTTAAAGTTACTGGTCAATAATGTGAAAATCCTCGCCTAATTCGTCTTCTAATGACTTGATTATTTGAGAAAGCGGAACGCCAAGCGCCTCAGAAATGCGCCAGAGCATTGTGAGTTTTGAATCGATTTTACCATTTTCAACTCGGGATAAATTCCCTGAGTCTAATTCATATTCATAAGCAAGTAAGGTTTGTGATTTGTTTGTGTTTTTTTCTCGAGTTTTCTTTATAATTTGTCCAAAAGTTTCAATTAAATGTAAAGTTTTCTCATTTTTATATTGCATATATACAGTATATGAGTAATAATGTTAACACAATCCTGTATATATGCAGGAAATAATAAAGGAGGATATCAATGAATAGAGCATTTACTTTGTTAGACGGCGGACGAGTCTGCACGCATATTCAGGAAACAACAAAATCAGCTTTTACGTTAGCAGAAGTCTTAATCACTCTCGCAATTATCGGTGTTGTGGCAGCGATAACGATACCAAGCCTAGTTAAGAACTACAACGAGAAGGCATGGGCAACCGCAAAAGATGTCTTTGAAAAACGCCTTGAGGTTGCCACAAAACAATTGAACACCGAAGAAAAACTAGCCGGTTATTCTTCCACCATGGATTTTGTGAATGAGTTAAAGAATAAAATTAAAATAACAAAGATTTGCGGTAGCAGCGAATTAACAAAGTGTTTTGCAAAAACAATAACAACAGCGAATAATCTAATAACCTATGATACGGAAACCGATTTGGCACAATTGACCAAAGAGGACTGGGGCACAGGTACTGTTGGCGTACAGTTCGCAAATGGCGTAAACGCCTTGATTTCATACAATCCAAATACAGCGCAAGAACCTTATAACAATCAGTTTGCCGCCTCAGCAGAGAGTATGGCGATAATATATGATGTAAGCGGATACAAGAATCCGAACATTCTGGGCAAAGACATCAATGTGAACGGGAATGTAAAGCCTCTGGATTGCCTGATAAAATCAGACTTGGTCGGCGGAATGTGCATAACAAAGATACTCGCTCCTGGAACAGGATATAGTGCATTGACACCTGATGAATGCGCTGAGGCGAAAAATAACGGAGAAATAGATGTAGATGCTTGTTATAGCAGAAATGATTATTATGCAGGAGCCGTAAAAGCATGTGGCGGTAAGAAAGCGAACTTACCAACAGAAGCACAATTAATAGACTTTGCGAAGTATGTATATAATACGGACAGTATAAAAGGAGGAGCAAGCATAACAAGCGACTTAGTAATGAATAGAGAAAAAGCAGCTCAATTCATCTCAGCTTCATCATATTCAAACATGTTCAGTGTTTGGTCTGGGCGGGAGGATAGTAGTAACCGTGCGTACTATCGCTCCTTCAGCTCTACCAGCACATTCTTGGATGCCTTCACCCGCGGCAATAGCGGCAGGCTGGCGGTTTGTGTGGACCAGTAAGAGGCTCTGCCTCTTGCTGGAGGCACCAAGGCACTAGGATGCTAAGGCACTAAGGAATTACAAGAATAAGGCAATGCAAGATTCAAGCGTTGCCTTATTTTTATTAAATACTTAATGCCTTAGTGCCTTAGTAACTTAGCGACTTAATTTGAGTGCCCACCATTCATGATGTCGGGCTGAAGTCCGACCTATGTTTGCAACTTCTGTTTTGAGATCGCGCATTATCTACGACTTGCTAGAATTGCGACTATGCCGCTGCGCGATGACATGGTGGCGTTGCCTGATTCATGTAACCCGCTTAATCACTTAATCACCTGTCTTGAATTTGCCTGTCGCATCGTTCGCGAATAACGAGTACGCTTACGCTTTAACTCTTCGCTCACTCGCTCTCCACGCTCACGGAGACTCGCCTAAGGAGCTCTGCTCCAGTCGGCTCGTTCCGTTCGCTATCCGGACTCGTTTCAC
>CALUQX010000023.1 GCA_944323045.1 Candidatus Gastranaerophilales bacterium
TGCCTTGGCAAAATTCTTTACATTAATAATATTTACACTACATATATGATGTAAAATGCAAATATTTCCGGTTTAATAATTTTAAAAGGGCAGTGCCTCAATATCTATATTCCTGCTTTCAGCGGCACAGACTTCAAATCTGGAATTTTCCGCAAAGAAAGGAGGTGATAGATGTGGATTTCAGTATTACTGAAAAAGCGTTACTGCTTATCTTACTGATAATAGTAACGCTCAAACTAAAATAAAAGGGGCACTTATGCACGGAACGCGAATCCGTGCGCCCTTTCTATTATTATAAATTATGTTTACAAAAATTTCAACCCCTCATATTTGAAAATTTACAATTCGATTTTTATTGCGCCTTGTCTGAAGATTCGCAGCTCGTTGCCAAAAACTCCAACAACTGTTGATTCAAGCCCTTTACAATGACATCCGTAATCTTCTATAACAAGGTCAACAAGTCCACCCATATTTTCAAGTGCTTGTTCATAGTTTTTTGCAGAAGGCTGATGTGATAAGTTTGCACTCGTTGTTGCCAGCACATGTCCCGGAGCTGTTTCGCAAATTTCTTTAAATACTTCATTGTCCGGCACACGAATTCCGACAGTTTCCATATTTGAGGTTATATAATACGGCGTAGCGTCAGATTTTTCGGTGACTACTGTTAATGCACCCGGAAAATATTTCTTTATTAATTTCTGTCCGTTTTTAGGGATCACTTTGACATAGTTTAATAAGTGATAGACTTCATTGGACATAAGTATTAAAGGTTTTTGAGCTTCGCGTTTTTTAATTTCATAAATTTTTTTTACAGCCTTTTCAGATGAAGGCAGGCAGCCCAACCCCCAGACTGTGTCTGTTACATATGCAATGACTCCGTCATTTTCTAAAACTCGTTTTATTTCTTCTTTGTTCTTTAGCATACTTTTATCCTTTTATTTTAAACTATTTTATAGCAGGGACTTCCGGGAACCACCAATTAAGCGTTTTCAGGATCTCCTTTTAATTTTATTTATGAATCTTTCAGCGAGTTCTGTTGCGTAGTCCATGCCAAATGAAATATTGAGGCTTGTATATGTTGCAAGGCAAACAATACCGACTACAATAATCTTGGTTATTTCTAGCAGTGCTTTTGGCATACTCAAATAATGAACTATTACATATGCGGTTGCTATACACAAAACAAAAGATATTATCCCTGCAAAAATCATCTTAGCCAGATTAACAAACAATTCTCTGTAATTCATATCAAGTTTTTTCTGTATCAAAACACCCAGTGCGACTGCATTGAAAAGTGTAACCATAGAGGTTGAAAGTGTAATCCCGCCAATCCCCATACCTAATATAGTTATGAAAATAACATTCAACAAATATTTTAAAATTATAGAAGAAAATGCAATTACAAAAGGCGTTTTTGAATCGTTAAACGAGTAATAGACCCTTGTAATGGAATCTCTGAATACATAAGGTAAAATTGAAACTGAAAGAAACCACAAAGCTTCTGTAACCATAAATGTTGCCTGGGAATCAAATGCCCCGCGTTCAAAAATAAGACTAACCCCGTCGTATCCGACAACAAGAATTCCTATGATAATCGGTATTGCACCAAAAAACAGCACGCCGACGCCTTTATTGAAGTATCGTCTTATGCCGTTCATATCGTTTTCAGCAACAAGTCGTGAAAATATAGGAAATAACGGAACCAGAAATGCTGTCACAAGTATTCCTACAGGAAACTGAAAAATTCTGTTTGCATAGCCTATGGCAGTCCATGCACCTTCTTTTAAAGAGGAGGCAAAAAACATATCTACATAAATATGAATTTGACCGACCGTAGAACTTAAAACAGCAGGGAATAAAAGTTCACAAATGTTTTTAAATTCGGGATTGTTTCTAAATTCAAAATTGGGTTTGAATCTAAATCCTAATTGCCTGATTTTCGGGAATTGCAATAAAAATTGACAAATTGCCCCGATAGTTGTCGCAATAGCGAGAACATAGCCGTGTGGATCATGTTTTGTCAGCATAACCATAAGAATGATTACAATACTCATTACAATCGGCGAAAAATTCGGCAGCATAAATTCTTTATAGGTAATCAAAAGCCCGTAATAAATCCCGACAATACCGCCGACTATAAAAACAGGGGTCATTATCTGCAAATGCTGCGCTGCAAGCGTCAATAACTCCGGATTAGAATCCGAAATAATAATCTGCATTATTTTGTCAGAAAATATGAAAAATATAAGCCCGAGTAATGTAAAAAACAATACACTGGCAGTTAAAAATGTATTATATAATTTATTTACGAATTCTGTGGGTTTTGCTTTTAAATCAGGTATGAGTTTTGTGAAAACTGCAACAGTGGCGCTGTGAAAAGGTCCTCCGACACCTCCAAGCAGAATTATAGCAAGCGATGGAATTTGATATGCGTAAAAATAAGCATCAGATACGGTATTTGCTCCATAATAATTTGCAATTACCACATCCCTTACAAATCCTATCAGTTTACTAAAAATAGTTACAACTGCTATCATCCAGGCAGCTCTTAAGACACTTACAGTCTTTCCGTCATCACCAATTGTATTTGCTGTCATCTTTTTTCACCAGTTCCACATATAATTTTACGTATTTTTCTTTTCCATGAATAGCATCTTCCGGCACATGGAAAATTATAGTATTTCTACCTTTTTTTATGTATTTTGAAATATCGATTCTGGAATATTTATCTGCAAAAAGCGATTTTGGTATTTCCAGAACAACATCTTTACCGTTAATTGTACATTCAAGCGTTGTATCTTGAGAATGGTTATCTATAACGAGCGTTGTTTCTTTACCTGTAGTGTAAAAACTTTGCGATGCGGTTTGATTAGCATGAGATAGAGTAACCGGTTTTGTGCCGAGTACAATGCCGCTGTAATAGTGCTGGAGTATTCTTTCATAAGGCATATTTAATTCTGAGCCCATAAATCCTGCACCGAACTGGCTTAAACCGACGCCGTGTCCGTATCCGCCGCCAAAGGCTTTTACAGATGTTATATTACCGTAATCATCCTGTGCGCATTCAAATACAACATTTGCACTCGGCAACGCTTTTCCTTTGTTTACAAATAATCTTCTTATAACAAGTTCTTTTTGCACGGTAAAGTTTTGAGAATCTGTAACAATTTCCAATTCTACAATTTTACCGGAATCGCCGCGGCGTTTCACATTTATTGCCACAAGATTATCGAGTTTGTCGCCTTTATTAAATGCCGGCTTTACAAATCCGGTTGCGGATTGGGTAACAAGTGTACTTTGCAGGGCGTCATGCAGCTCCTGCGCTGTCCAATCTCGCTCCCAGCGATAGTAACGTGAACGAATGTCGTAAGAATCAGGTTTAGATTTGTAAAATTCTGCAGCATCTTCTTCATTATTCAAAGGCTTCTGGGTTAATAAATCAGGCTTTGCAATAAGATACGGTCTTTCTTTTGAAGGAAAAGTTTTTGTATTCGGGTCGGAAAACGCCAGAGAAAAACTTTCTGTATATCCGCCGGCTGTTGAACTGTATAAGGCAAGGATTAAATCCCAATCATAAATTGCCACAACACCTTCTGTTTCTTCAACCGCACAGGTTGCAAGAGGTTTTTCTGTGTTTGCGCCAAAATATACCTGACTTGCCACGGAATCCACAACATCATAGTTTGGAGAGGATTTAATCCGCGGTGAAAGAACATAATTTCTTGCGGCTACAGTCTGTGCTTTTAGTGCATTTAGACCGAACTCGACAGGCATTTCATTTGGAACAACGCCTTTTAAATATTCTTCCACTTCAATAAGATTTACCAGATTGAAGTTGTTATTTTTGTATTTAACCAGTTCAAACGCACCGTGGTACAATGCGGGTTTTCCTGCACGTTTAAGGTTTGTGACTCCCAAAAGCCCGTTGTTACATGTGAATCTTATAGTTCCCTGCGCTGTTATTTTAGTGCCGTCTTCCATTGTTAATTCATAGCCTGATGCGGTTAATTTTGCGTTAATATTTGTATATGCAGGCATGATTTTAATCAATTTATTATTGTCATAAATTTGTACTTCATCAGTACCATAAACACTGATATTTGAATAAACATAAGTTCCGAAATTTGCGTTGCCTATCCCGACCCGTACAACTGCGGAACGCGGGGTGTTAATAACATTTTGTGTATAACCGCTTTCCTGTGCAATTTGCATGGTTGCAGGCGGAATTTCTCCAAATGCGTATACTTTTGCTGCGGCTGTCAATAGCAATAAATTTAAAATTAAAAAACTGACAATATTTTTCATAAGTATATTATATGACAAACATTATTCATTGAATAAGGGCATAAGTGCTTAATAAATAATCTGCACATAAACAGTTCTTGTTCTGGCTTTGTTATCAAAGTCAATAAGAACAATTTGCTGCCACTGCCCTAGCTGTAGGGCACCGTCAATTAAAGGCACCATTGTATTGTTGCCGATAAGTGATGCTCTTATATGCGCATAACCATTTCCGTCATGCCAGGTATTATCGTGGTGGTATTCACTCTGGACAGGCGCTATGCGCTCCAGTGCTTCAGGCAAATCAACAAGCAAACCAGGTTCAAATTCAATATTTGTTATAGATACCGTGCTTCCTGCTACGTATATATAGACTGCCGCATTAGGCAAAGTATGTCTGTATACAGCGTTCTGTACTTTCTGGGTTATATCTATAATGTCAGTAAACCCTTGAGTATTCACTGAAAAATGTTCTGTAATTACCGGCATAATTTTCCTGCCTCCTTATTATTTTTGAGTAACACGCGGATCGAAAGTAGGTTCTGCATCAAATAATTCCCATACATTTGATGCTTTAACTTCTTTACCATCATACATTTTAACAGTTAATGGCGTAATATTACGCTGAAATCCGTGCTGCGTATGTTCTTTTGCATAACCTGCAGCCTTACCGTCTTTGTATGCAAAATTATATCTGAAAATATCGTCGCCGCGGACAGTCATACGTTCGTATACTTTCTTATCAGGAGTAAGAAGATCCTGAGTTGTAGCTGTTCTGCCATCAGCCCATTGTGTATAAATTTGACGCTCTAATCCGTTTTGTATCAACAAATCGCTGCTAGGTGTATAACCGTCTGACTCTACACTTTTTATAAATGTGTCGCCATTCATAACATTATATTTGAATGCTCCTGTTTCTTTATTAAACGGAATTATGTGCTGTATAACATTTTTTATTTTATCTTTTGTTGTTTGAACAGGTGTTTCCAGAATATCTTCGATAATATCCGCTTTATTTTTATCTGCTGAACCTGTTATATCATCGGCAATATCATCTTCTATTTTTTTAAGATGTTCAGAAATATCCTCAACAATGTCATTACCTTTTTTCAGAATATCCGGTTTGGCTTTTTTGCCTGTTTTTAAATAATATGCAATGCCGCCTGCTACCGCAACCACGGCAGCGCCAATACTAACATTTCTTGCTATTTTTGAACTGGTTTTGTTCTGTTTATTAGTCGCTGTACTCCGGGGTTGTTGAGGTTGTTTTTGTGGGGCAACGGGGTTTGAATACATAAAATTTACATCATAATTATTTGTAATACCTCTAATCATTTTTCAATATTTGACTCCTTTTAACCGTACATTTCATCTTCATAGTAAACAAATTCAAGATGTCCGACAAGTATTGTATCACCATCTTTTATTCCTTGCAACTTTAATTCATCAAATACTCCCATACCTTTGAGAATATTCTGAAAGCGGATTACCTGCTCACTGTTTCTTTCGTCGGTAACCCCTGCAATGCGGCTGACTTTACCGCCATTTATTATATAGGTATCTTTAGATACTTTTACGACTTCAAATTCACTATCATCGTTATTGTAAGCACCTGTGTCTTCTTCCACAACAATTTCAGTTGGAGTATGCGGAATTTCATCAACTTTCTGCCCCATAAAATCCGTGAGTTTTTCAATATTTTCACCGGTAACAGCAGATATCATAAAAACATCCTCTGAAACTTCCTTAAACTGTGCAAGAAGTTCCTGCCGCCGCTGTTCTTCAATTGCATCCATTTTATTAAGTGCGACAATTTGATACAGATTAGCGAGTTTTTCAGAATGTTTTTCCAGTTCTCTGTTAATAATTTTGTAGTTATTGAACGGATTTTCTTCTGTTGAATCAATAAGGTGAACAAGAAAACGGCAGCGCTCAACATGTCTTAAAAAGTCATAACCGAGTCCGACACCTTCACTTGCACCTTCAATTAATCCAGGAATATCTGCCACAACATAGCCGTCACCGGAGCGTTTTTTCACGACACCTAAATTAGGGATAAGAGTAGTGAACGGATAATCTGCAATTTTAGGTTTGGCAGAACTTATGCGGCTTATAAGAGTTGATTTGCCGGCATTTGGCATACCTAAAAGCCCGACATCAGCAATAAGTTTCAGTTCAAGAAACAGTTCGCGCTCAATTCCCGGTTCTCCCGGTTCACAAAATTGCGGCGCGCGCTTCTGAGCGGTTGCAAAACGCGCATTGCCTCTGCCGCCTCTGCCGCCTTTTGCAACAAGAACTTTTTGTTCGTGTTCTGTTAAATCCGCAATAATATTACCTGTTTTTATATCTTTTACAACAGTTCCTACTGGTACTTTAATATACAAATCTTTTGCACAGGCGCCGTGCATATTTTTTATACTGCCGTTTTCACCTGATGCGGCTTTGAATACAGATTTGTGTTTGAAATCCATAAGTGTGGACATATTTTCATCAGCAACGAGATATACATCCCCGCCTCTGCCGCCGTCACCGCCTGCGGGTCCGCCTTTGTCTACATATTTTTCTCTGCGCCACGCGACCATTCCGTTGCCGCCGCGTCCGGAGACTACTCTGATTTTACTTTTGTCTATAAATTGCATATTAAATTCATCCCTGAGTCTGTTTGTGTTATTATGCTAGCATGAAAATGTTAAAAGAAAAACTATTTAGTAAAGAAAAAATTGAGATTGGTCCGGAAAGCGGATACGATAATTATATTATGGCAATAGAATCAAGCTGTGATGAGACAGCCTGTGCTATTGTTAAAAACGGACGCGAAGTTGTTGCAAATGTTGTCGCCTCCCAGATTAAAACACACGAAAAATATGGCGGTGTAATCCCTGAAATTGCGGCGCGTGAACATCTTGAATCAATAAATGTAGTAATAGATGAGGCGTTCAAACAGGCAAAAATAAATGCAGGAATTTTACCTGAAGACATTACGGCTTTTGCCGGAACTGTAGGACCGGGGCTTGTCGGATGTTTACTTGTAGGCTTAAACGCGGCTAAAACGCTTGCACTCGTATATGACAAACCGTTTATCGGTGTTAACCATTTAAATGCCCACCTTTGCGGAAATTATATTGATACTGATTTAAAACCGCCATTCATGGCTCTTCTTGTAAGCGGCGGGCACACACAGATTATTGATGTAAAATCATATTCAGAACAAACAATTTTAGGCGAAACAATTGACGATGCTGTCGGCGAAGCCTATGACAAAGTTGCGCGTCTTATCGGACTGCCATATCCCGGAGGACCAAGACTCGACAAACTCGCTCAGGAAGGAAATCCTTTTGCATTTAAACTGCCAGAGGCTAAAGTTGACGGGTACAATTTCAGTTTCAGCGGGCTTAAAACTGCAGTTTTGCGGCTTGTAAAATCTTTTAACAAAGAAGAACTGCCTGTAGCTGATATCTGTGCAAGTTTTCAGGAAACAGTATCTTCAACTCTTTTACATAAACTCAAAAAAGCGCTGGAAGAAAGCGGCTACAATCAGGTTGTCATAGCAGGCGGAGTTGCGGCAAATTCCGAAATTCGCAAAAAAATCTTTGCCCTCGCTGATGAAGGCTACAAAGTCTTTGCACCGCCTATGAAATACTGTACAGACAACGCCGCAATGGTTGCCTCCTGTGCTTATTTCAACACAAATACTTTTGACGATGTAAATGTTGAAGTGTTTTCCAGAGTAAAATAGGCAATTTTTTATATTCATCTGTTTTACAAGCACTATGCAGATTAGTAGTGTAGATAAAAATTATCAGCCGCAATTTTCAGGGTTGACAAGAACATTGTCAAAAAATTATTTTGCAACGCTTGAAGAAATTAAAGATGTATTTGAAAAACATCCAAAATCCAACGGTATTGCAGGCTCACTGCCGTATTCATGGATAAAAAATATCCGCTATAGCCCTAAAAATTATCGAGATAGTGCCATAAAAGAAGTCTATGCTACAATGCGAGATATTTTTTCAGCCCCCGGAGAACTCAAACAAAAATCCAAACAGTTAACAGAAGTTCTGCACAAAACAGGAATTTTGCCAGACACAAATATTATGATTATAAAACAGCGTAAACTTGACGGATCTACAATCTCCGGAGTGTTCACAATACATGAGAAAGGCAAAAATCCTTCGCTTGACCCTGTTTTTATCAAAAAATTCAAAGCTCCGGAACTCATAGCACTGAGAAAAGACTGTGACGGGTTATATCCTGAAACAGCGCTCGGTCTTCATTTTAACAAACTTATGGCAGACAGGCATATCTGGAAATTCTTCTGGTCTGATGTAAAAGCAGGTTATATCGCCTCGCACTATGACTCACAGCCTAAAAATATAAAAATACCTGCGTCTTTGGGAATAAGCAGTGATGAGGCAGACAAAGAAAAATTCTTTAAAAAACTAATGAAAATTACGGGTGACTATACTGACATAAGAAAAATCCTTGCAAAATACGGATTTATGCATCAGGATTATCATGATGAAAATCTCGTAATTACGCGTGACAAAAAAGGGAATTTAATCACAAAGCTTATTGATATTGGCAGCGTTGTACGGCTCAACAAGCGCAATTCTTATTATCTGCGTTTTATCAACTACAATCCTGCAACCAAAAGTTTTGAATAAACTCTGTCAAGAATGAATTTCGTTATAGTTTTTTCAAGTTCAACGCCGTGATGATGATTAATTTCTTTAATAAAGTAGCATGGACTTGTCACATTAATCTCAATTATTTTACCGTCAATAACATCAAGCCCGACAAGCGGCAAGCCCATTTTGTTTAACTCTTTTGCAACTGGTGTGAATTTTTCTTTTTCATCCGGCAAAAGTTCTGCCTTGATAATATTTGCATCACAGTGCTCATTAAATTTAAAATCATTGTTGCTCGGAAGTTTTTGAATACACACATCCAGAACATCATCCCCAAGGAAAAGCACGCGTTTGTCACCGTATTTTGCCAACGGGATATACTTTTGCACCATTATTAGCTGTGACTGTTTTTTAGTCATCAAATCAATAATTACTGCTGTATTTTTATCACCTTTTTTAAGTGTCATAACTCCGGCGCCAAAACAGGCATTCAAAGGTTTTAAAACAATTTCCCCGTGTTCATCTAAAAATTCTATAATATCGGATTTTGACGCGGTTACAATATTTTCAGGCATCAAATCAATAAATTTCACAGTATGCAATTTTTCGTTGAAATCGCGTATAGCCCGCGGTTCATTCATTACATAAGTTTTTTCTCTGTCAACAAAATCAAAAATATAAGTTGCGTTTATATAATCCAGATCCACCGGCGGATCCTGACGGAACATTACAAGTTGAAAATCTTCAATTTTCCTGTCAATAAGTTTTTTGTCGTAAATTATATTTTCGTTAATCTCTGATGTCGCATAACAATGTGCATGCGCCCTGCCTTTTACAAGACTTAAATTGTCAATTGTAGTTATGTAAACGTTATTGTTGTTACGCAAAAACTCTCTTATGAGCCAGAAATTTGTTACAAGATTGTTGAATTCAAAATATTTTAGTTCAATCCTGTCAATAATAAATAAAATATCCATAATGCCTCTTTGTCCGGTTTAAAATGCAAGTCTGAATATATCAGACTTGCATATGAATTTTAACATCCTATCTGATATAATACATTGTCAGGAAGTATTATATTTCTTTTGGATTAAGAACAAGCGGGTTGTTGTTGCCAGCTTGAAGTAATCTGATGAATTTTTGAACATCAGCTTCAATAGACGGGAACGTATTGTAGTGTATAGGAATAACTGTTTGAGCGCCAATCCATTGAGCCGCAATAGCAGCGTGTTCAGCATCCATTGTATAAGTTCCACCAATCGGCAGCATTGCAATGTTCGGTCTGTATAATTCTTTAACGAGTTTCATTTCAGAATGCAGACAGGTATCACCGGCATGGTAAATTCTAACATTATCAATGTTAAAGAAAATACTTGCAGCGCATCCGCCATAACTTCCGTCAGGCAGTGAACTTGAGTGGAATGCAGGTAAAAATATTGCATTACCCCAGTCATAATGAACCCAGCCGCCTAAATTTACATCACGTGTCTTACAGCCCTGTCCTGAACAGTATCTTGCAAGTTCTGCAATTGCTGTAATTGTTGCATCTTTTTCTTTAGCAATTTCTATTGCCTGACCCAGGTGGTCTGAATGTGCGTGTGTAAGCAAAATATCTGTGATATTTCTTTCATGCCAGTTATACTTTTCATTACCGGCTACATTCGGGTCTACAAGTATTGATTTGTCTCCCACTGTAAATTCAAAGGCACTGTGACCAATGTATTTTAAATCCATACAATCTCTCCTTTTGTTGATTAACAGTTTAAATATAACATTATTTGCGATAAAATACAACTATGCAATATGAAATTTACATGAAAAAGTGTATAGAACTTGCAAAACTCGGCGAAGGCAGCACCTCTCCAAACCCTTTAGTGGGCTGTGTTATACTGGATAAAGCCGGCAATGAAATCGCAACAGGCTACCATGCCAGATACGGAGGCAACCATGCCGAACGTGACGCTCTTCTTAAAATTCAAACAGGACAAGGCGATACTTTAATAGTAAATCTTGAACCGTGTTCGCATTATGGCAAAACGCCGCCATGCGCTGATTTTATTATAGAAAAACGGATTAAAAGGGTTGTTATCGGCATGACCGACCCAAATCCGGTAGTTTGCGGACGCGGTATTGAAAAGCTAAAAGCTGCAGGCATTGAAGTAATTACAGGAGTTCTTGAGGATGAGTGCAAAAAGCTTAATGAAGTTTTTGTAAAAAATATGACTCAAAATAAAGCTTTTATTGCAATAAAAACAGCCTCAACGCTGGACGGCAAAATTGCTACCTCAAACGGTTCTTCTAAATGGATAACATCAACAGCCGCACGCGAAGAAGTTAAAAAAATCCGCGCCCGCTACGATGCAATAATGACATCATCAGCAACCATTCTTGCTGACAACCCCACAATGGCGCACAGAAAAAAAATTATTCTTGACAGGAAATTAAAAACAAATCTGGAATCCCCTATATACAAAGAGGGTGAAATTTATCTTTTCAACGCTGAACTTGATATGTTTGAAGGCGGAGTAAATTTTATTAAAACACCAGTCATAGACGATAAACTTGACCTTGCTTTTGTTTTTGAAAAAGCATTTGAACTCGGCATAAAAAGCATTCTTGTAGAAAGCGGCGGGCATCTTAACGGGGCAATTCTTCCTTATGCTGACAAAATTTACCACTTTATTGCCCCGAAAATCACAGGCGACAATACGTCTTTGTCCTGCTTTGATTACCGCCATATATCAAATATTAATGAATGTCTGAATTTTAAATTTGATGAAGTTCAGATGTTTCCTCCAGACATCCTGTTGACTTATTACCATGGATAATTATCGTTAATGTAGTTAATGTAAGTCGATTTACTAATCCGACAAAAAATCTACCACGGATAATTGTCTGGAATTCTCCAGCCGCTTAATTGTATTACAGCCCCGCAATTTATGCCTGCGAATTTATCACCCGTGTCAGCACAATTTTTAACATCACTAAGGTCTATTAATTCATCTAATGTTTTTGGTTTATAATCCTCACCTTCTAATACTAAACCTTGAAGATAAATTCTACTTGTAGCGAACAAAGCAATCATCCCAAAAATATCTTTCCCTAACATATTTGGACCTTTATTTTTCCCGTTAATATCAATCCAGAATTGAAGGTGCGGCTTGCTATTGTCATCTAATGTAGAACCGCTGGCTGCCCACATAAACACGGATTGTCCGTCATTCATTATAAATGATACTCGCATTTTCTCTGTATTCTTCAAATAACCGCTAATTCCAGACAGTGATTTTACATCATCTGCCCAGCATTCATTACTTGTAGGGATACAGAGTTTATCTATTTTAAGATAAGGCTTCAGATATTTATTAAAAAATACATCTGTTTTATAGTGTCCAACATAGTCCCAACTTTCCATAAAGCCGTTATCTGCAACAGATTGATTCAGCATACGGGAAAATAGCGCATAATCCTTTTGGAGTTTTGTTACAACAACACGTTTTTGATATTTAGTTATAATAGCCGGAATTGTCAACGCTGCAACAATGCCGATTATTGCGAGGGTGATTAAGACTTCTGCCAAAGTAAATGCGGCTTTTGGAAAAGTGATTAAGTGATTAGGTGATTGAGTGACTAAGTGGTTTCTATAATTAGACTTAGCACTTGTTTCTTTTGTGTTGGTTTTCATGTTTTTATTCTCCATTAACGAACAGCATGTATTTCGTGTTATTGACATGTATTATATATCAATTATTTATATTTTTGTCAAGTGGCATAACTAACATTACAATTGTAATCATGTTAGACATCAGAGAAGAAATACACTTACTACTTTTCCGGCGCGGGCTGTCCTTCCGCAAACTTGCACAAATGATGCATGAACAAGGCTACGATATACCTGTGCAAAGCGGGCTTTCTGACAGGCTTTTGAAAAAACGCATCCGCTTTGAAACTGTTCAGGAAATTCTCGATTATTTGGGATACGAATTAAAAATCGTTGAAAAATAAATCAACAAGACAATTTTTCTAATCAAATATTGTAGTATAATTTTTTTATGAAAATAAAAAATGCATCACAAGCAGGAGTCTTTTATCCGGCAGAAAAAGAAGAAATTTTGAATATGTTTGCTAAATTTGACAACCAGAAAACAGCAAACTACTCATCACGTATTCTTATTGTTCCGCATGCCGGCTACATTTTTTCCGGTGAACTTGCATTCAATTGCTACAAATTCTTAGATAAATCAGTTAAAAATATTTTTATTATTTCGCCGGCACACTATGAGAGAATTTACGGCTGTGTCATACCTGATTATGATGAATTTCAGACCCCATTCGGAAATATAGAAATTAATCAGGATTTAAAAACTGAATTTTTAGAGTTCTGTGACTGCAGCATTAACAATCTTGCGTTTGAAAAAGAACACAGCATTGAAGTACAACTGCCGTTTATAAAATATTTTCTGCCTGAAGCTAAAATTATCCCTGTATTATACGGATGTGAAAATTTCAAAAATCTTACAGAATCTATTAAAAAATTTTATGCTGACAAAGAGAATGCTTTTATTATATCAAGCGATTTAAGCCATTTTTATCCGGAAAAAGAGGCTGTAAAAATTGACAATTATACCGCCAGAATGATAGAAAGCGGCGACATAAGAAACTTTGAGGCAGAACAGGCATGCGGTGCAGTTGGTATATGCGGTGCTGTGAATTTTGCCGTTCAAAATGATTATACATTTATAAGGACAGAGCTTACAACCTCCGCGCATACAACCGGTGACACGTCACGCGTTGTAGGTTATGGCGGCTGGTTTTTGTATGAAGGCGATAAAAATCAATATATAAAAGAAAATTATTCGAATTATTTAATAAAAATTGCGCGAGAAAGCATTCAATCAGGTTTGCATATAGGCAGTTATCCGCCTGAAAATATACCGTGTGTACTGGAAGAAACAGGCGCCTGTTTTGTGACCATTTTGATAAATAGCAGGCTGCGCGGCTGTATCGGGTCTGTAATTGCGCATCGTCCGCTTATACAGGATTTGTCTAAAAATGCGCATTCTGCAGCGTTTTCAGATCCGCGTTTTGCCCCGCTTACACTTGACGAATATCAAAATATAAAAATCAATATTTCGCTATTATCAGCCCCAAAGCGTGTTGAATTTTCAACAGAACAGGAGCTTTTAGAAAAGCTTACGCCATACAAAGACGGACTTATCATCCGCGATGCTGATTATCAGTCTGTATTTTTGCCTGTTGTCTGGGAACAATTGCCGGACAAAAAAGAATTCTTAAAAGAACTCAAACTAAAAGCCGGCATGCCGGAAAACTATACCTCAGAAACATTTGAGGCATTCACATTTACCACCGTTTATATTGAAGAAGAATAATACATTGACAAAGAAAATATTTTCAAATAGTGTAAAAATATAGCTGATAACAAAAGGGGGATTATGAAAAGATTTTTGATATTGCTGGCTGTAATACTTACCGGTACAATCTGTTTTGCCATAGATGATGCCGCACTAATAAAGGAGAAAAACTGCCAGAGTTATATAAATGAAATTGGCGTTAAAATTTTGAATGCTAACAAAATAGATAAGCATATTGTATTTACTTATGACAAAGGCGAATACAAAAAGACAATAAATGATCCTGCAATAACCAAACGCCAGATAATTTTTTATAAAGAATACTTTAAATACATAGAAAATGACGATGAAATGGCTGCGTTTCTTGCGCATCAAATTTCCCGTGCCGCAAAATCTTTCAGCGGAGAGTGGGGTGGATTTGTAAGTTCTGCACAGATAAAATTTGCGCCGAAAAAGTACGAAATATTTGCTGATAAACGCGCTGTGGATTACATGGTAACTGCCGGCTACAATCCAATCGGGCTTATTACGCTGCTGAACAAAAGTGAGCCGCAAAATATTCTGGATAAACTGCTGTTCCACAACCCGCCGTCAAGAAGAATGGCTATTATATACGAATATATTTACACCAAATATCCTTACTATCTTGCAAACAACCCTTACTTTGAAAATATAAATTATCAGAATTTCTTGCTGAATTCAGTGGAAAATCGCGCAAAATTGAAAGAAAAAATAGAATCAGGCTCAACTGAAAAGGTTAAATATGAATAAAATTTTCAAAATATTTTTAATAGCTATACTCTTTGCCGCATTCAATACAGCTTATGCAAATACGATTGTAAAAGATGAGTTTGTGGACGAGACTCTGGGCGGAAAAACTTTTACAAAACCGGAAGTGAACATGGAATACAATTATGAAGATACTGACAGGGTTGAAATTCCGCTGCATATAACTGAAAAAATTTCTACAGCAGGCAAATATGCTACACAGGAAGGCAAAAGGGTTGAATTCACTGTTGCAGAAAATGTTTATTACAAAGGTAAATTAATTATACCTGAAGGCACAAAAGTCTCAGCTAAAATAGAAATTTTAACAACAAAAGGCATCTCAGGAATTCCCGGAGAGATATTTTTGTCAGATTTTGAAATACCTGGTATAAAAAGTTCGCAGCTTTTAGAACCTATATCCAAACGCGGACAGAACAGAACATTGTGGATATTGCCTCTAAAATGGGCATTGACTCCCCTTCCGCCGCTCGGTTCTTTTACAAATATAATCTTTGGCGGTGACGGAGTGATAAAACCCAAACACACCCTGAAACTCTATTATTATCCGAATTGGATTTAATTTATCTATTCACTTTTAGTATAGGCGATTAGTTTGCGGATATCTTTATTCCAGCTTCCATTCCAGTTACGCAGGATGATATCAGCAGGAGTTACACCGTGTAGCGCAAGTTCCTTCAGCGGGTCAAGGTATTTTTCTTCGCCGGCATTATTTTCGATTAATGCTTTTTCTGCTATATATAAAATTTCTTTTACGATGTCTGTTACCGGATAATTTTGAATTTTTGCAGCCAGTGCATTTTTCGGAACATTATACCTTAATTCTGCAAAATCTCTGTAGGTAAATTTTTCAAAAAGTTCTTCTATCTCGTTTCTTGCATATTTGTTATAGAGAATACCTTTGTATATCGCAAGCAAAGAATATTGAAGTCCTTTATTAACACAGTCGTGGTTGCGAATTTCTATAAAGTTGCGTAATCTTACTTCCGGAAAATACAGATTTGCCTGAAGTTCAAAGTCTTCAATTGTCGCGTCAAAACCTTCAAACCCTTTTTCCATAAACTCTTCAAAATTTATTTTTCCGTTAATATCCACCGGATGCCCGTCACGGTTAATGAATATCATCGGTGTTTGAAGAACATAGTCAATGTAGTCTTCAAACGTAAAATTGTCATCAATTTGTCCGACAAACCCGCAGCGGTCATTATCTGTATTAAGCCAGCTTAGTGCACGAAAACTTTTATATCCTGTTTCAACTCCGCCGCGTACAGGAGAATTTGCAGACATAGCTGTCATAAACGGAACTAATTTGTTTGCAATACGGAATTTTGTTATTGCGTCCTCTTCGCTTTCAAAATCAAAACATCCTTGAATTCCGGCAGTTTCACGCATCATTACATCTGATAGAATTCCCCACAAATATTTTGCCATCAATTTGTAGCGTTTTTTAGGGATAAGATTAATTGATTTATGTGTAGAGAATGGCGAAACTCCGTAATTAAGCAGTGATATTCCCATATGCTTTAGAATCGGCTGCATTTTTTTATTCAGGGTATTGATTTTTTTCTCTAATGCCGAAATTGTAAACTCAGGTTCAATACTCAATTCAATCTGGCACCCCGGTTCAAGTGTTATTGTGTCATGCCCCTGTTTAAGTCCGATAATATTGTAATCATCAGTTATGTAATCCCAATTCTCCTCTTTAGCAAAAGCTCTCAAAAAATTACAGACACCGAATTCAGACCCGTAATCCGCAGCTTTAGAAGTTACATCAAACACCGGCAGGCGTTCATATTCTATGCCTGTTTTGTGCATACATGCCGGTTTACAGCCGGATGTAAAAAGTTTTATGATGTCTCGTTTTTCCAGTTTTTGTTGTGTCTGTAAATTATTCACATTATCCCCCTGTTCTTTATTATAACAAATAAAAATTTAACAAAAAAATTTATTTAAAACATTTACCTGTGTGTGGTATTATAATAGGTATGATGAACTACTACGATCGGGCAAGATATTTTAGAACTAAAAAAAGACTCGGGCAAAATTTTCTGATTAACGGAGAAATAATTCAGGATATAATTGAGTTTGCGGATATTACTCCTGAGGATACTGTTGTTGAAATAGGACCGGGAGTGGGATTTGTGACAGAACAGCTTGTAAAGCATGCCGGAAGGGTTATTGCAATAGAACTGGATGAAGAGGCGGTTAAAGAACTGAAAAAACTTGATGCGCCGAATTTAGAGATTATACACAAAGACATCTTGAAAACTGATTTGTCAGAATTGTGTGAAGGTAAAATAAAAATTGTTGCAAATATTCCTTATTATATTACGAGCCCTATTATTGCGCATCTTCTCGGTGAAGTTGATGATTTAGATAACAAAAACAGGCAAAAGATTACTGATGTAATTCTTATGGTGCAGGAAGAAGTTGCAAGAAGAATGGTTGCTGATGAAAATTCTCCATCTAAACAGTACGGACTTTTGACTATACTTTCACAGTTTTGGGCTGAGGTTGAACTTTTAAAACTTGTCGGGCGCAAGTCGTTTTATCCGGCGCCAAAAGTAAATTCCGCACTGGTAAAACTCACTGTACGTGAAAAACCGCTATTAGATTTAAGCGATTACAAACACTTCAGAAAAACAGTGAAGGCGGCGTTTTCACAGCGCAGAAAAAATATTAAAAATTGTCTTGTTAATAACGGATTTTCTAAAGAAAATGTCAAAAACGCACTGGAAAAATTGGGGCTGGATGAAAATATACGCGGCGAAAAACTTTCAATTGAAATGTTCGGAAAATTATCTGAGGAGTTAAGAAATGGAATTTTGCAAAAATAGCATAAAAATTCAGTGTCCGGCAAAGATAAATTTGTCCTTGAAAGTTCTAAACAAACGCGAAGACGGGTTCCACAATATTGATAGCGTAATGCAGACAATCAGCCTGTATGATTATTTGACAATATCTGTTGAAGAAAGTCAAAAATTTGAAATAAAACTTTCCGGCACAAGTGATGAAATTCCTTATGACGAAAGAAATATTGTTTATAAAGCATGCCTGTTGTTTGTTGAGCGGACAAATTTACATCCCTACAGGCTTGACGTATTTATAGAAAAAAATATTCCTGTTGCGGCCGGACTTGCCGGCGGCAGCACTGATGCAGCCGGTGTTTTGTACGGGTTAAACAAACTGTTTAAATCTCCGCTTGAACGCAAAGATTTGCACGAATTATGTGCAAAATTAGGGTCTGATTTGAATTTCTGTCTTGAAGGCGGATGTCAAAAAACGACAGGACGCGGTGAAATTCTTGAACAACTGCCGTTCAAAGAATTCTCTGTTTCTTTAATTAAACCTCTGAATCTCGGCATAAGTGCAAAAGAGGCTTATACTAAATTCAGCCGGAAAAAATCCGTATCAGATAAAGGACGTAAAGAGTTTGAAAATGATTTAGAATGGGCGGTTATTGAGGATTATCCGGAATTGCAGAGAATAAAATCACGCTATCCTGCAGCAATGATGTCCGGCTCAGGCTCCACATATTTTGCTAAAGGTCTTAACTTTGAAGAAACTGACAGTTACTGGATAAAAAATAATCTCAAAGCAATACCGTACGGTGTAAAAGAAGTTTAAATTTTACATAGATAAAATTTTCAAAGCCTCTTTCAAAATTTCTTCTGCCGTAGCATTTTCTTTTAAAGACGATGCAGATTTTGCAATTGCATTTTTAATTTCTTCGCGTTCATACCCCAGAGATGTCAATACCATTTGAGCATCTTCAACAGCCTGAGAATCCTGTTTGGCGCTCAAACCTGCAACTTTTATAGGTTCATTTGTCTGATAATTCATCAATTTATCTTTTAATTCAAGAATAATTTTTTGCGCAAGTTTCGGACCAACACCTTTTGCACTTGTCAGCGCTTTGTAATTTTCTTCTATAACCAGCCCTATAAGTTCAGAAGACTGAAATTCATCAAGAAGGGTTAATGCCATTTTGCTCCCGACGCCAGATACAGAAATAAGGATATTAAATATATCCCTGTCCTCTCTGTGCAAAAATCCACAAAGTGACATTTTATCTTCTCTATGCAAAAGCACAGTATAAATTTTACCTTCAACTTCAAGTTCTTTAATTTCAGAATAATCTCTTGCACTTACTTCTAAAAGATAGCCGATACCACCGGCTTCAATAGTTACATATGTGCCTTTTGATGAATTTGTTTTGCCTGTAATTATTCCCTTTATGTAATCAAACATATCAATCCCGCAAACTTTCTTTTATCTCTGTAATTGCATGTTCCAGCTCTTTATTGCGCCGGACATCCTCTTTAATTTTTTCATAAGAATAAAGCATTGTTGTGTGTTTTTTATTCAAATATTCCGCAATACTTTCAAAACTTTTTTGCGTCAGGTCGCGTGCAAGATATACCGCAACATGTCTGGCACTTGAGACTCTCTGGTTGCGTGAAGTGCTCTTGAAATCTTTAATAGAAACTCCATAATAATCACTTACCGCCTTAATAACTTTTTCAATCGTAAGTTCAGCCCTCTGTGCCTCACAATTCAAAACTTTTTTTGCAAAAGGCAGTGTCAATTCTGTTTTTTCTATTTCCGCATAAGCACTGACTTTATTAAAAGCCCCTTCAAGTTCACGAACATTGCTCACAAAATTATTTGCAATATATTCATAAACATCAAATTCGACATTTAAATTGTCCTGTTCTGCAAGATTTTTCAAAATTGCAACTCTTGTCTCAAAATCCGGCGGGGTTATATCTACAACCAATCCCATTTCAAAACGCGTTCTGAGTCTTGCAGGCAGTGTCGGAATATCCTTGGGCAGCCTGTCTGATGTTATTACAATCTGTTTGTTATTGTTGTACAGACTGTCAAATGTGTGAAAAATTTCTTCCATTGTTGCCGTTTTAGATTCAAGAAATTGAATATCATCAATCAAAAGCACATCAACGTTTCTGTATTTCTGGCGAAATTTATCCATTCTTGAAACCCTGTCATTACACTGAAGGTTTTTTATAATCTCATTAAAATACTCTTCTGTTTTAATATATTTAACGCGTAATTTGGGTTTGTTGAAAATAATGTAGTGCCCTATAGCCTGCATAAGGTGAGTTTTGCCGAGTCCTGATGCCCCGTATATAAAAAGCGGATTGTATTTTTTAGCAGGGTTCTGCGCAACCGTATAAGCCGCTGCATGTGCAAAACGACTGTTTTCTCCAACAACAAAATTTTCAAATTTATATTTCAAATTAAGGTTTGAATAAGACTGCATCTGCGCCAGATTTTCCAGTGCACGGTTTTCGGCTGATTGATCTATTTTTGGACGCAAACTCTCTTTTTTCATCTGTTTTTTGTATTTGTCAGCAAGGTCTGCATCATAATTTATTGAGAATTCTATTTTTCTGCCGAGAACTTTTTCAAACGCATCACTAATCTGTGAATAATAACTCTGCCGCACAATCTGAGTTGCCATCTGATGCACTGTCAGTATTGTAAAAATATTATTGTCAAAACCGGCAGCCTCCATTGCCTCAACCCATGAATAATAGGCATGCGCCGGAATTGTCTCCCTCAAAATGGCTTTAACTTCACTCCATATTCGTTTTACTTCAGCAATTTCCATAAAAAAATTATACTATAAACATTTTGTATAAAACAACCGCACAGGAAACACTGAGATTTAAAGATTCAACGTTTTCTGCCATTTCAATTTTAACTTCATCCGTGGCAAATCCTATAAGTTCATCACTCAATCCCTCAGCCTCACTTCCAAACATAACAAGCAGAGGCAAAGCCGCAGAAAATTCACGCAGCATTTTTTTCGCACGCGGCAGTGTCGCAATTCTGTTGTATTTTGAAAACAAAATTTTAAGCTGTCCAAAATTTTTAATATTTACAACCGGAATTTTCCATAAATTTCCGACTGATGAACGCACACATTTAGGGTTATAAATATCCGCACATTCACCATACAATACAACTGCATCAGCCCCGAATGCAACCGCAGTGCGCAATACTGTTCCAAGATTTCCAAGGTCACGAATATTCTCAAGCAAAACGACTTTTTGAGTGCCTTGCAAATCCTCCTCGCTGTAATATTTTTGTATACCTACGGCAACAGCCTCCGGAGGCGTTTCCGTCGTAGAAATTTTCTTTAGCACAGCCTCATTTGTCAGAATAATCTTATCATTAACAAATGAATATTTTGTCTCATGCCCTTTTAAAACAAACACATTTTCAATCTCGATGCCGGCTCTGTATGCCTCATCTATTGACTTAAACCCTTCCAGCAAAAATTTATTTTCCTTATCGCGGTATTTGCGCTGCTGAAGTTTTACAGTCTCTTTTACAAGGTTATTATTTACAGCGGTTATTTCTATCATAACACCTCAAAATTTCCAAGCCATTCCAATTCCTGAACAGTTAACATATCAAAATTAATCAGTTTTTTTTCGTAGCACATATGCACAAAAGAATTTATTTTCCCGTTTTTATAATAGCAGGAATTTTCCAGACGCACGCCGAAATGTTCTTTATTATACAATCCCGGCTCTATTGTAAAGCACATGTTTTCTTTAATCGGTGTTTTTGCAATTTCCGTTGTCCCTAAATTCGGCGGTGCTTCATGAACACTTACACCTATACCATGTCCGAGTCCGTGATTAAATACAAATCCTTCTATCGCATTCTGTTCAAAAATTTTTCTTGCACGGACATCAATATCAAACCCGCAAAAATCTTTTACACAAGGATAGTTAAACGAATTCAAAAACACCTTCAATACGGTTGTATAAACTCTTTTCTGCAATTCATCCGGCTGCCCTTTTACAAACACTCTTGTAATATCAGTGGCAAGTCCGCCGTCGTAAAACGCGCCGCAGTCAATCAAAACAAGACTTCCTTCTTTTATAATTTCGTCCTTAGAGGATTTTGAATAATGAGCCAGTGCAGAATTTTTATCTTTTGCAACTATCGGTTTAAAACTGAGACTTCTTGCCCCGAAACGCATAAATTCTTTTTCTAACTGCTGTGCAATATCATATTCCGAAATATTATCGTTGTTTTCAATATAATCTCGAACTGCTGATAGTGCTGCATCGGTACGTTTAAATGCATCAATATAATGTTCAATCTCTGCCTCAGTCTTTAATGATTTCATCAGTTTAAGCGGGCTTTCTTTTATTACAACTGCTTTTTCTTTAATCAGCGCGTAATCCTGCGCATTTATTGTATTTTTATCAACAAGAATTTCCCCGTCAAACTTTACCAGCGTATCATTAAGATTATTCATATTTTCAGGAGTAAAAAGTTCTGCAGTTTCTTTTGTGACAAAAGCCTTTCCCTGAATGTTTGACGCGTATGGTTTTGAAAAATCTCTCAGGTTAAAAAGATAAGAAACTTCTTCAAGATTTGTAAACAAAAATGCCTGATTGCCGGAAAGTTTTTCCTGAATAAGTTTTATTTTTTCGTCACGAGAAATACCGGTAAAGTTTGGATTTATTTGTTCATTACAGAATTTTTTTTCAATATTTTTTAGTTCAAACGGGTCATTTTTTATCAGTTTAACTTTAAAATATTTTTGAAATTCTTCGACACGCGCTTGAGAATTTTTTTTAGCAACAACTCCGACAATTGCACCCTCTGGAACTTTTTTGGATATTTCTTCTGTAAATTTTTGTCCGACCTGCAGTTTTACAACCGTTATTTTAGATTTATCAACTTCATTATCAGCTTGAATGTGATATCTGCCGTCTACAAAGAGAAAAATGCCATTTTTAGTAATCAAAGCATCGCCTGTGGAGCCGGAAAATCCGGTAAGGTGATAGCGCGAATTTTCTTCCAGCGTATTATACTCAACAAGAAATTCATTCGTTGAGTTAACAAGCAGACAATCAATTTCATTTTGTTTTAAAAATTCATCAATCATTATTTTTTATCAGTTACCAGGATTAAGTGCCAGCCGAACTGTGTTTTAACAGGGTTAGAGACCTTGCCTACTTCCAGTTCGAATGCTGCATCTTCAAAAGGTTTAACCATCATGCCGCGTCCGAAATAACCCAAATCACCGCCTTCTTGTCCTGAAGGGCAGAGGGAATAATATTTAGCGGCTTCTTCAAACGCCAATCCTTCATTAATTTTGTTATATAAATCAATAGCTTCTTGTTCAGTTTTGACTAAGATGTGACTTGCTTTAACTTCATCAGTCATAAAAATTCTCCTTATCTTGGACACTTAAAGATAGTAACACAGAAAAGGAGTGAGTGCAATTAATAATAAGATATTTATACGGATAGAAAAAGACTTGCCGTTCGGCAAGCCATGAATATCAAACATAGAGTTTAATAAATTAATTTGTACATAGTATAATTCGATGTTTATTATCAGAGGAGGCAAGCTTGTTATATTTTAAACCAAACCGCTAAAGAAAAAAAATCTTGTCGCAACCCCGAAAAAGTGCCTGGATATAACAAGCTTACTTTTATATAATAAACGTTTTTTCAAAAAATTTCACCACTCTGGAGAATAAATTTTTAGCTATTTGACTAACATTTTTTAACTAATTCTAAAGTATTAGAAAAGTAAAGCCTAAAATATATAATAAGATTATACTTGCAAAAAAAATATTTTGTAGTAAGATGAGGGTATGCGGAAGTAACTCAAAGGTAGAGTCCCTGCCTTCCAAGCAGGTTGTTGCGAGTTCGAGTCTCGTCTTCCGCTAATAAAAGAGTCACGTCAGTGGCTCTTTTATTAGCTTAATGACAATGGCAAGAACTCGCCAATTGCGCAGTTCGGCGGATTTGCGGACGGATGGCGTGAGCGAAGCGAACAAATCCGGATAGCGAACAGAACGAGCCGGCTAAGCCGCAGGCTTAAAGGCGAGTCTCTGTGAGCGTGGAGCAAATCCAAGACAAGTCTCGTCTTCCCGCTAGGGTCACATCAGTAGCTCTTTTTTATTTGCGAGTTGCGGATTTTGGCTAGAGTGATGTGAGCGTAAAATATAACAAAAAAAGTTTGCGAAAACAACAAGCTGTTCGCAGGACTTATGAGCAAACTTTTTGTTTAAATATTTGCCAATATTTAAGCGAACAGAA
This sequence comes from Candidatus Gastranaerophilales bacterium, assembly GCA_944323045.1. Classification (GTDB taxonomy): domain Bacteria; phylum Cyanobacteriota; class Vampirovibrionia; order Gastranaerophilales; family Gastranaerophilaceae; genus CALUVH01. The sequence goes on from CALUQX010000023.1 coordinate 24,172, forward strand.
CTCGTCCCGGTGAAATCGTTGATATGAGTGGCTATTTTGCGTAAGCAAAATATAACGAATTAAAACGATTGAACTGCCAATAATCCAAGAGATTTGAGCAGAGTGCGGAGTGCTTAGCGGCAAAATGAAACCTACAGCCACATTGTTACAAGGTGTGATTAAGCCGGTTACAAAAATTACGCAACACGGAATGCGAAACCGGTACTTGATGATTGAAATTAAACAATTTCTGCCGCACGGTAAGAACTTCTTACAAGCGGTCCTATCTGATAATGTTTAAACCCGATTTTTTGTGCCAGCATTCTTAACAATTCATACTCTTCAGGCTTGTAATATCTTGCAACAGGAAGATGTTCTTTTGATGGCTGTATGTACTGTCCGATTGTCAGAATATCGCATCCTGCTTTTTTCAAATCACACAATGTCTCTTCTATTTGTTCAAAAGTTTCCCCGAGTCCTATCATCAGACCGGATTTTGTTGTTATGTTGCTTTTTTCTTTTATGTATTTCAACACATCAAGTGAACGTTCATATATTGCCTGCGGGCGTGCTTTTTTAAATACCTCTCTGACAGTTTCAATATTATGATTAAATACATCCGGACATGCCGCAATAATTGTATTCAAAGCTGATGTATCACCTTTAAAATCAGGAGTAAGAATTTCTATTTTAACATCGGATGTTAATTTTCTTATTTCATCAATACATCTCGCAAAATGTCCGGCACCGCCATCTGTTAAATCATCACGGGTCACAGAGGTAATTACAGTATACTTGAGCCCTAAATCGCGTACGGCGTTGGCAATATGCGCAGGTTCATTTATATCTAACGGTTCAGGTCTGTCACAACTAATATTGCAATAGCGGCAATTTCTTGTGCAAACATTTCCCATTATCAAAAAAGTTGCCGTGTTTTTGGTATAACACTCGTTTTTATTCGGGCAGCGCGCATTCTCACAAACTGTATTCAAACAATTCATCTTTAAAATGCGTCTGACCGTTTTTGTTTTATCTGTATCTATTATTGGTCGCTTTAAATATTCCGGTAATCTTTCTCTCATATCTGCCTCTTTTAAGAAAATTATACTTCAATTTTGTGAAAATGTTGCATTTTTTGTGAAAAAAGGGTAAAATATAATTAAAAGGAGTAAATTATGAAGAAAGTTATAGTTATTTTATGTTTACTATGTATGGCGCAAACAAGTTTTGCAGCACTTGACAGAAACTATTTTGAATATGACTTAACCCCTTCAGGAGAGTATAGCGAAGAAGTCGATAAAACAGATGTAAAAACAACGACTACAACTGTTGAACAAAAAACTGATAAGGTTAAAGAAGATACCAAACAAACAACAGAAGAAACAAAACAGCAAAAACCACGCAGAAGATTCTGGGGAACAGGCGGCTCAAGCCCTTCCAGCACTTACTGGGATTTTGGCAGACCTAATTACGGATTTTCAGGTTCTATTCAATAATACCGGTAGTTCAACTCCGTTTGTTTAATTTATTTAAAGTTTGAACAGACTTTCAAATATACCTTCAGAATATGTTGGATGCGCATAGCAGATTTCTTTAAGTTTATCAATACTTATGTTATTTTGAATTGCTGTTAAAATTTGTTGAATAAGTGCTGACGCTTCTTTGGATATGATATGCGCCCCTATAATTTTGTTATCTTTAGCAAGAATTTTAATTATACCTTCTGTGCAGTTGTCGCAATGAGATTTGCCAAGTGCAGAAGTTAGCATAACTGATTTTTCATAAGTTCCTTCTTGCAAATCCTGTTCGCGTCTGCCAATCCAGGCAATTTCCGGACAGCCATAAACAACAGACGGCACAAGATTTTCGTAAAATTTAATACCCGTAACTTCTGCAATAGCCTGCTTTATTGCAAAATGTGCAAGTTGAATATTTCCGCATGCATCACCAATATAAGTTAGTCCGTTGATTTGGTTGACGGCTAGAGGTTCTCTGCCGGCTGCAACCAGAATTTTATCAGGTGTAATTATTTCACCGTTGGAAAGCTCCACATTGTTTCCGGTTATTCCGGTGACAGAAGTTGAGGTATAGAATTTGATTTTTTTTGATTTGAAAATACGTTCAAGCCTTTTTGAAATCTCTATATCAGCCGACGGTAAAAGATGTTCAGCCATCTCCACAACCGTAACACTTACGTCAAATGCAGCAAATATTCTTGCCCACTCCGTACCAATAGCGCCGGAACCAATAATTAAAATACTTTCTGGCAGCTTTGTAAGATTTAAAACATCGTCAGAATTCAGAATAAATTTGTGGTCAAATTTTAAATTAGGCAATTCCCGCGGCTTTGCCCCTGTTGCCACTAATATTTTTTTGCATTCATATACATTATCCCCTGCATTAATCCGGTGTTCATCTAATGGAAACGCCTCTGTATAAACTAGTTTAACACCAGCATTTTTGAGTGAAAGCTCCAGACCTTTGCGTAATTTTTCAACCACAGAATCTTTTCTTGCGGCAATTTTTTCATAATCCACAGCTAGATTTTCTATATCAAATCCTAAATTCTGTGCATTTTTCATTTCTTCATATAATTCAGCAGAATGCAGAATTGTTTTTGTGGGAATACAGCCGCGATTTAGACAGACACCGCCTGCTTTATCTTTTTCAAAGAGCACAACACTCAATCCAGCATTTCTTGCATGCAAAGCCGCAGTATATCCGGCGGGACCTGCTCCTATTATTCCTAAATCAAATTTTTCAGACATAATACCTCCGACAGATTAACGGGTATAAATCCGCGGCAATCTGACTTTCAATCCGCAGGTCAATTCATAACTAATAGTGTTTGCAAGCTTAGCCCATTCGTCAATAGAATGATTTTCATCAAGAAGAGTTATAACATCACCGAGTTTTGCATCTACACCGGTTATGTCAAACATCATTTGATCCATTGTTATATTACCGACCTGAGGAACGGATTTACCATTCAAAGTTCCACATATTTTGTTTGAAAGTATGCGTGGTACCCCATCAGCATAACCAATCGGGATTGTCGCAATTGTTCTATCGCCTTTTGCGCGGTAAGTATGGCTGTAACTAACGCCTTCACCGTCTTTTGCAGTGTGTATATTAACGATTCTGCCTTTTAAAGAAAGAATTTGTTTAAGATTAGGTCTTCGAACTTCGCCATCAGGCGGCAAATCAGGATACAACCCGTAAATTGCAATACCGGCGCGACGCATGTTAGAATTAGGAACATCATAACTCATGCCGCCTGCTGTGTTCAAAATATGTAAAAGCAGCCCTTTAGTATCAATTTGTGAGATTACTTTGTTCCACTTGTCGAATTGCAATTGAGTTTCATCGCGTTCTTCTGCTGCTGCAAGATGTGTAAAAATGCCTTGCAGATTTATAAAATCAAGTTTTTGGGCTTCTTTAATAAAATCAACAGCATCATCAACAGAAACACCGATTCTATTCATTCCAGTATCGAGTTTGATATGAACTTTTGGTTTTATACCGGTACGTTCAAAAGCCTGCTTGCAAGCAGTCAGATGTTCTCTTGAGAATACTGAAATAGAAAGGTTTGCCAGAACAGCGCTTTCTACAGCCCAGACAGGTACAGCCCCGAGCACAAGAATATCACAGGTAATTTTAGCGTTTCTTAAATCAACCCCTTCATCAATAGAGGCAACGCCGAGCATATCAGCCCCTGACGCCAGTAAAGTCGGAGCCAGCATAACTGCACCGTGTCCGTAAGCATCAGCTTTTACAACAGCAAGCAGTTTGTCAGTGGCTGGCACAAGTTTTTTTATTTCTTTAATATTATTTGTTAAATTTTCCAGATTAATCTCAACCCACGCATCTCTATGCGTATTGATATTTGTTTGTCGAATATTTTTCATATCCTGATTATACAACAAAATAAAATTAAAGTGAAATGTGAACGGTTGTTACAAAAGTGATTAAGTGACTAGCGAATTTGCGCACGGACGGAGTGAAACGAGTCCGGATAGCGA
>CALUQX010000024.1 GCA_944323045.1 Candidatus Gastranaerophilales bacterium
ACACAATGGCCAAGTGCCGGATAGGAACGGCAAAATTTTTTACACTTCTAATGCTTCTTTATCACACATTAGCAAATGTTGCTGGTTTATCCAAACCCTCTACATATGCTACTTTTCCAAGAGTTCCATCTTTTGTAATAAGGATACTTCCATTTTTTATTTGAATATTTTTATCTTGGTCATATCGTTCTTTTTCAACAAAATGGCATGTTTTCAGATCTATTTTCCCATCAATAAAATCCGTTCCTGTTATTAAATAATAATTTCCACTATCTAAAAATTCCGAAGTCCTAAGATTTTGCCAACCAATTCTTGCATGCATAGTAGCAACACTTGAGAGTTTATGTTCTTCCCAAGGGGCAGAAAATCCCTTAAATCTTATCTCTGGATTTTTATTCTTGTTTTTGGGAAACATTTTTTCTAACATAGATTTTTTTACATTTTTCAGTTTTTCATACTTACGCTGATAAAGTGTGATAAGACTGTCTATGTGCTCAAATAAAGTACCTATTTTTATTTGTTCTTGGTACTTAGGTATATTTATTTGTATTGTTTTAAATTTATTGTGAGCTAAAACCTTCTGTCCAGTACCTTCTGCAGCCATAGAAAGCTGTCTTTTTATTCCGTAATTCAATCTTCTTAATAAAAAATTTGAATCAGAATTTTTAGATTTAAATACTGGATAGTAGTAGCTTATAATTCCTTTATCTATAATATTATTTCTGTTAAAAACAAATATATCGGTATCACTTCTACTACGATAGGTGAAATATCCTTTTGGTAAAACGTAATAACCAACATTATTATTTGTAGTAACTTGTCTATCAGCAAAATATTCTGATTGAAGAACAATACCTTGCTGTTGAGATGACGTTAAAACAGGATATTGATTTTGTGCAACAGTTTTTTCTATATAATCTTCAATTACATCAGAAACCTTATTTTGTTCCCAAACATCAGAAAATCCTTTAAATCGTATTTGTGGTTTTTGCTCTCTTTCAGGCATTAATCTTCCCCTCCTAAAAGCAGTTGCCATTCCTTGAGGCCTTTCATATCATATTCATTCCCGGTTAATTCATCTATAAACGATGCTAACATCTTTTCTGTTTCGTTTATTTCTGTATCTAAATCAGTTAATGTTGTAGAATATTTTTCAGATAATTTCTGAATTTTATTTGATAACTCTGTTATAACCCCTATTGGCAAAGAATTTATTCCGTCAGTTATTGGTTTTATCCATTTTAACTTTAATAAATCATACACTTGTTCATCTAATAAATTTTCAATAGTTGTCTTTGTTTTGTCATGCAATAAGTCAGAATCTTTTTTAATTTCAGCTTTTAAAGTCTTTTCTTTAGCAAGCAGTTCATTTACTTTTAATATGATTAACTCAAATTCAGAAGCATCTTTTTTATCTATATCTTTCGCCATTTTCTTTACTTCTGCAGCAACAAAAGCTGTGCCATCTTCATTTATTGCCTCTGAATCTTTGTCATCTTCTGAAATAGAATCTAAACATTCCGCATACTGTTCGATAATTTCAGATAGTAGCTCTTCTTTTTCTTTGAGTTTTTTTGTATCATCTTTTAATAAGGTTTGTTGTACCAATTCAAACGGAATAATATGCCCTTTCCATCCTACTTGTACTTCAACCTCTTTATTATTTTTCTTTTTTGTTTCCATCAAAGGATCAACTTGTTTTGAAGCTTCAAAGCCCTCTGTATTTAGAATTTCCAAATCAACTGCAATTTTAGTTGTCCAAGCATCATCTAATAGCTGATATGCTTCGTATTTATTTATAAGGTCAGGGTATTTTAAACGTTTTTGAATTTCAAAATTTATAATTTCTTCTTCCATTGCTACATTAATATTTGACATATTATTTATAAGTTCTTGTTCTAAGTATTTGTCAAAACCGGAGAATGACAAATTATATTCAGTAATAAATTTGTTTACATCAGTATTGTTTTTAATAGCATCTTTTATGTTATCAACAGCCATTTCATAATATTCTTCATTGATATTTTTAAAAAGTGTAGACATTAATGACGGATAAGCATCCCAGTATTTTTGTAATTCTAATACTTCAGACTTCGGGATACCTCCAAACATAGAAGCATAAATATCCCAACTTTCTGATTTTTCAGAAGAATCAACATACCTAGGTATATTTAAGTTATACTCGTTATCCTGGATTTCTTGTTTTGAAACAAGCTTTGAAAATTTTGGAATGGCTGCTCTGCCAACAACAGCATCAACAATTTTCTTAATATCACATGCACGAAGTTTGTTGTTTTTACCTTCTTTTATATAACCCTTTGATGCATCTACAATTAAAACATCATTGTCCTTTCGTTTTTGCTGAAGAATCATAATAATTGTTGGAATACCAGTTCCAAAGAAAATATTAGGAGGCAAACCAATAATTGCAACTATATTATTTTGCTCTATAAGATTTTTTCTTATAGTTAATTCCTCACCACCGCGGAACAATACTCCATGAGGCAAAACAATTGTCATAATGCCATCAGGTTTAAGGTGATATAAATCATGAAGCAAAAACGCATAATCAGCTTTTGTCTTTGGTGCTATACCATATCTTGTATATCTTGGATCATTATCCTTGTTTGCGGGATCCCAATTTTGCGAATATGGGGGATTGGATACAACAGCATCAACATACAATGGAATATATGTACCGGCAGGGTCATTTTCTTCAAAATATGGCCAATCTTCTTCTAAGGTATCGCCATTGCGAGTTACAATATTATCCGGTGAAATATTCCTCATCACCAAATTCATACGAGTTAAGTTATAAGTGTTTTGTTTTAACTCTTGTGCGTAGTATTTTATTGCATCTTGATTATTGTTATATTTTGCTATTGAACGACCTATATTAATAAGCAAAGAACCGGAACCACTTGTAGGGTCATATATTTGTATTTCTTCTTTATTTCTCAAATGGTTTGCGATAATTTCACTCATTAGTAAAGAAACTTCATGAGGCGTGTAAAATTCCCCAGCTTTTTTTCCAGCATTGGCTGCAAAATTACTAATCAAATATTCATATATAAAACCAAGAACATCATAGCTTTGTTTACCGCTCATAGGGATATCCTTGATTAGGTATAATAAATCGCTAATAGCTTTAGTTTGTGAAGCTGCACTATCTCCTAATTTACTTAACCCAGTTTCAAGAGTATTAAAAATTCCGTCAAATACTTTTTTATGATTATCATTAATTAATCTACTGAATGCAGAAAGAGCATCCCTGACATTTGATACATCAAAATCTTTTCCCATTTCAAGCCAAGTTGAAAACAAATCGTTGTAGGATATAAAATAACCAATGTTAGTACGAATATGCTCAGTTAGGTCACCATCTTCTTTTAATAGCGTTCTTATCTCATCGTCAGTAGCACCTTGACTTTTTAAAAAATCCAATTCTTTGTCAGACAAATACTTATAAAAAATAAAGCCTAAAATATAATCTTTATATTCATTTGCTTCAATTTTAGAACGCATTTTATTTGCTGATTCCCAAATTCTTGCAGCTAATTCTTGCTTATTCAAAATCTAACCCTCTCTCCCTCATATCCCTAAAATTATAGTACCATAGAAGTTTTTATCTTGCATGTTTATTAATTATTGTAATAGTAAGGCAAAATAGTCTAAGATGTTTGTAATATAATTTCCTTATGACACGCAGAACTAAAAATACAATAACAGAGAAAAAGGGAATCAACGTAGTTAGAACACTAGTGGAAGATAATGGATCAATATTTCGCGAAATATCAACCGTAGATGATCTTGGGCATGATGCGAATATAGAGTTTTGTGAGTTGCATAATGATGAATATAGACCTTCGGGCATTGAAATAAAAGTTCAAATAAAATCAGGAGAGTCGTATTTTAATACAAATCAAGCTTTTATCAAAGGAGACAAAAATCATTTTGAATACTGGAAAAAACATATATTGCCTACAATTGGAATTGTTTATAATCCTAAAACAAGAATATTATATTGGGTTAATATCTCTGAATACATAGAACAACAAGAAGAATTTAATACTTATAATATACCTTGTAATAAAATCTTAAACGAAACAAATTTTAAAAATTTTGTAAATGAATGTTCAAATTATTGTAGAAATAATAAAAATAGAATTGATTCAGAAATGAGATTGGATACTTTATATTCTGAAAACTCAGAAGATGCTTGTAGTGCTTTAAAAACTCTATTCTTGTATTATAGAGATTCTCAATTATTCTGGAATACAATAATATCGTATTTAGCAATTTGCAAAGATAGATTTGTTCTAAAAATGATAGTTTATTATTTATCTATAGCAATAGGGCATCAGGGAGATGTATTTTGGCATAAAGATAATGAAATAAAGCAATCTATTAAAAGATGGCTAACAAAAAAATTTAACGATATTGTCGATGAAAATATATTATACAAGATATTATCTGTAATAAATGAAGATGAAGGAATAGATAGAGGAACTATAGGTAACTATATTATTCTTTTTATAAAAGAGATAAAAAACAAAAAAGAACTTCTTGTTAAAGTATTTGAAAATACACAGTATGAATTTTACATTAGAGATATTGCATTAATGTATTATTTAAGTGAATGTTCTTCAGATAAAGCATTAAACTGGCTACAACAAAATCTTGATTGGTTAAATAATGAACAATTACCAATAAACTTAAATATAAAAAAATACCCTGAATTTAAACAACAATTTGAACTTTATAAAGATTGTATCGAAAAGTATGATGGCATATTTGTATACTAATACTATTCTAAAATCTAATTCCAATCATTCTTCGTGTTTTCATCAAAAGATACAAATAGTATTATTTATTTGATTAAAGAAACAAATAATAGTGCAAAATTGTTATAATTAATGCCACAAATATATCTCAATATTTTCCATCTTTATTTGTTTGCTCTATAACTATGTAATGGATGGTAATATAATTATTATAAAATTATAAAAACTTTATTCATGCTTATCAAAAAATAAATCACAAAGTTCCTCCAGCTCCATATAAAGAGATTTAGGAATACTTGCATTTTCATCAATATTATTTATTTTTTCATAAAGTACCATAGCTTGATGGATTTCTTTGATAGGTCTAGATTGGAACTGAAAAACATTGGCCATATACACACCTAAATTAGTTTTTGGAACTATATTCCCGTTTTCATCTCTACTTAAGTGCTCATCAAACTCTTCTGATGTCGGATCAATAAAACCACAATCTTCATTATGACATACCAATGGATCTTCTGTAGGCCATTTTCCGCCTTTTTTACGATTACAGGTAAAACAAGAAAAAACAAGATTGTTATAATCGTTAATTCTAGTTTTTGAATATTTTTTAGGTACAAAATGATCAGGCTCAAACATAGCTCTTGATATTTTATAATACTTCCCACAATATCCACATATGCCTTGAAAATCTTCTTTTAATTCTGGATAGTATTCTCTATAATTGTTTTTTTCTTCTATGTTAGATCTTCTTCTTATTTTTTTACTTCCATGAACTCTATTATTCATTTTAGCATTCCTTTTTTATAATTTTATCTAGTTTTTCAATTAAAGAATTTATTTTTATAGACATTTGTGAAGTTAATAATTCTGTTGGAATAATATCAATTTCTCCATATGCTTTTAAAAGATTGTATAACTGGCATAAATTTTCTTCTTCATCAGTGGTAATATCAGTTTCTTGTTTTTTCTGATATAGAACTGTAAATTCTTGTTTGCGTTGTTCCAATCTTTTTCTAAATGTTCTACAAGCTTGAGCCAATGAATTGCCAAATTCGGTATATTTTAAATCTTCTCCTGGCAAGTCATCTCGATCTTTTATTAATAATTCAATAACCAAATCTTCTGCGATGGAATCATTTTTAAAACTAGTAACAATTACACATGGTAAATCTGGAATTTTTTTATTGAAAAAGGTAATAACATCCGTTCCAACAAAATCATATTTATTTACCAATTTATGATCAACCAAAAGGCATTGTACTTGATTATGTATAACCCAATCTAATATATCATTTAAGGTAGTACAATTTTCAATAGGTATCAAATTTACAAAGTCTTCCAGATTTTCTTTTAAGTCTTTGTAATCAGTATTATCATCTAAATATCCTACAATATACTCTTCCTGATTAGTCATGCTTAACATCCCCTTCTAATTTTATTAACGCAAAAAATCCATCTTTAGCTATAATGTTCCCCGATAAATCTATTGCCCCATTATATTCATTGATGGTTTTATTAATTATCCACATTCCCATACCTGTTCCGATAAGTTCTCCTTGTGAGTTCCTGGAACTTGTTTCTAGTGCTTCTAATATCAAGTTAGGATCTTGTTTATATTTAGAGTCTAAGCCTTTACCATTATCAGAATAGTCTAAACTAATGGAATTTTCTTGTGATTTTATTTTTATATAAATTTCAGGTTTATTTACTCTTGCATTTTCAAAACTTTTTATACTGTTAGCAATTAGGTTACCTATGATGCTTTCTATATCATATAAAAAACATTTAAATTTAATATCTTCTATTTCAGCAATTATATTTATATGTTTAGTTTGTAAAACAGTTTCCCATGATTCTAATATATTACCTAAAGAAAGTTTTAAAGGTATAAATTTCCTTTCTCTTTTGTCTTTTTTTACCATATCTATTGTTACTTTAAACCAAGAATTAAGTGAATTTTGTATTGACAATGCTTCATTAATCTGTTCGGAAATATGTTCTATTGGTTTATTTTTATCAATAGCATTTCTTATTGTTATAATTTTTGTTCTCAATCTACTGGTTGCTTCTTTTATTTCATGAACATAAGTATTTGTAACTATTCCAGTGGTAGCTAATGCCCTTAGCATATGGTTTTCTTCTTCTAGTATTTTAATTTTATCATTTTTATTATCTATTACTCTTCCTGCTATTTCAGCATCAACTTTCGGCTTATTACTATTTTCATCAGCATCAACAGAAGTTGAAGGGTTGTTTATAGGATTCTTTGATTTTTTGTTTTTTGCTTGCTTGGCTTTATTTTTTATTTCATTTTCATATAATTCATCATAATGAGAATCGTCATAATATTTTTTTAGGATGCGAGCTACATATTGTCTATCACGTTCCATTTCTCGTATTATATATATTAAAAAATCTCTCAAGAGTTTAAACTCTTTTGTTTCAACAATCCCTTCTCTGTTGGATTGGTCTGGAAGATTTATATTTAATCTTGATATATGAACAGATCCCAACATTTGATCTGAATTGACACGCCAGGAACCAGTTGGATGAGATGGTGCAGCTGGAGACTTTCTATAACGATTGGAAAGTAATAGCCAATCAAAAGCTGTAGTATTTGGTTCACCATAAGGACGTACTCTAAAATTATCTCTATATATCTTGATGCCACCAAAAGTACCTATAGTACTCTTTCGACCAGTTATATCTTTATAGTAATATATTTCTTTATCTTGTTTCGACATTGATAATTTAGAAAAATAAAAACAACCATAAAAAGGTCCGATGTTGGCTATATTTAATCCAGAAATGGCTTCATTTATTTGAATATTTTTTTCTATAGGTTTTCCTAAAAAATATTTTTTGTCATCATTAGTAAATGCTGTTTGTTGTATTATTTCATCCAATTTTAAGCCAAAATCAAATTCTTCTCTAAATATTTTTATGTTTACGTTCCCATTTTCATTTACTTTAAAATCTATTTTATAATCATGAGAATATAAACCATCATTAACAAAGATCTGAGCATCTTCTAAATTGCTCTCTTCTGAAAATACATATATTTTAAATATATTTTCCATTTCAGGAGGTATTAATGTTGATAGTCCATTTTTTATTTGTGTAATTAATGTTTCATCCCATTCATCGTGTAAAAATGATAATTTAAATATTGTGCCACAAGTTACGAAGTGTTTTTTTACAAGATCCTTTAAATTATTATTTTTTATTTCTGATATAAATTGATCAAAGCTTCTTTTGCTATCATATATCTCTGCTCCAACTTCTGTTATTTTTTTCCCAATGTTGAAATCTCTCCAATCCACATACCATTCTATAGAAGAAGCTGAAGTTTTTGATATCATATTACAAATATCACCAATACGATCTAGGGCAAATCTTCCAATCCCTTTTGCTCCAGTTTGTATTCTACCAGATTTTAATTGGTAATCATTTTTTTTAGAAGAATATCCTATCGTCATCCAGTTGGAAATGATAGCATCATTATCCATGCCATAACCATTATCCATTATATAAAATGTATTAGATGTTTTTTCGTAATATAACACGCAAATATTTGCATCTGCATCATAGGCATTTTTTACAAGTTCTAAAATAGCACCGTCTATTTTTGCAACATTTTCTCTACCAATTAGCCTTGCGGTGTAAGCATCTACGTTAAAAGGAATTTTCATAACATTTCCTCCATGCAAAATTCATAATTATTTACATCTTTCGCTGTAATTCTTAATGAAGTTCCACTTGCTTGAATTCCAATATTATTCACGTATTCTAAAAAATTTTTGCTTTGCAATATTTCTTGTGCCTTGCCCAAGGGAGTCCCATTTTTTGAAATAATATATATTCCAGCATATGGAATATCCTCTTTTTTTAATTCATATACTTTTATGCTATCAGTCACAACCGTGGACATTAATAGTTTTTTCTGATTCAAATGTGCCAAAGCTTGGCTTCTCCCATATTCAAACCATTTTGCGGAAGTATCACTATTTCTCCTATCTAAATCATCTTTATATTTGCTTAAGTGTGTTGCAGCATTAGGATAATTTTTATTAAAATCTTCCTCCGAGTATTTTTCAAGTTTATTTTTATTATAAAAATATGGAAATATAATATTTTCATTTTTTGAATAAGCTAAGTTTCTTGGACTCTTAGCTGGTTTCAATATTTGTTTTTCAATTTTACTAGTTTGTGGGTTTTCATCTACAATAAAAGCTTTGTTTAATAATGTTGCAATGGAAATAGAAGCATGGAATAAGTCTCCAAATCGGATAAAATTTTTATCTTTATTTTCTATTGGAACTTTTGAAAATATCCATTTCCCGTGCAAATCACTTTTTTTTATTTTTCTTTTTAATCTAGTATCTTTATTTGTATATTCTATAGATTTTTCTTTTATATTCTTTTCGCAAATTAAAATAGATGTTGCTACTAATGCCTTTTCAAAGACTTTTTCTGTTTTGAAATCTATAATTTTTGATATATGTGGAAGCATATATGTTCTCAGATTTTCAGCATAAACATTTTTAAATATGCTTGTAGGTATTAAATAAGCTAGTTTTCCGTTGTCCTCTAAACAATTAATACTCTTTTCTATAAATGCATAACAATAATCAAATTTACCTTTTTTGCAGGTTGTAAAATTATTTTTCACATAATTTCTTACTTCTATAGATAAATCCCTATAGTTAAGATAGGGTGGATTTCCCGCAATAAATTGAAATTTATTGTTAAAAGCATACTTTAAAAAATCAGTTTTTAATATTTTCCATTTAACATTTGAAATATTGTATTTACTTACCAAAATATTTAAATTATCAATACACTTTTGGTATCGGTCCTTATCAATTTCAAATCCCCAAATATCTTTTTCTAGACCACTTTTTATAGACTCTAATGGTAATTTTTGTTCTAAGCAGTCCCGTATGTATCTTTCCACGGCCATGCTTAATACGGCTCCTTCTCCACAAGAATTTTCGAGAAACGGTTTCCCGTATAAATCATGCTTATAGCCAATTGCATTAAGCAATGTAGCAACTTTTTCTTCAGGTGTAAAAATTTGACATCTGCCTATATTTTCCATATGGACCTATTGATTATAATTCTCCTATAATAGATACTAACACAAACAATCAAAATAAGAAATGTGGTTCAATCTCAGCAAACATGGGTATTAATAACCATTATAAATAAAAATTCCTATAAACTTCATCGATGTCTTCTTGTTCGATGCCGATGTATTGGAGGGTGATGGAGGGGGAAGAGTGGTTAAAAATCTTTTGTAGCATTACTATATCGTCGTATTGTTGGTAGAAGTGGTAGCCGAAGGTTTTTCTTAGGGTATGTGTTCCGATTCTGCCTTTAATTCCTACCATTCGGGCGGCTTTGTTTATTATTCGGTAGGCTTGAGCTCTATCCAATCTATATCCTTTTTGTGTATAAAATAAAGGTCTTTCGTCGGGTTTGTCTTTTACGAATTCTTCAATTTCAACTTTCAAGTTTTCGTTAATTGGAAATTTCTTATATTTATTGTTTTTCTTTTCTCGAAGCTCTATATAGTCTTTTCCTTTTACGTCTTTGACGTCGAGTGAGAGGATATCGGCAATTCTTAGTCCGCTGTTTATTCCAAAGCTGAAAAGCAGAGCATTGCGTGGTTTCTTTGATAAAACTCTTTTAATATTTTGTATATCTTCTATGCTTTTTATCGGTTCGACGATGTTCATAAGTTGTCTTCAAGGTTTTGAGCCACAACATTAATGCCCTAAAAGACAGCAAAAATAATGCCTCGCAACAAAATAGAACACAAGCACCCACTCTATTTACCCCTCTTCCATTTACCCACAATCTCAAAAAATACAACATATCATTCTAATGTTGTATTTTTACATTTTAAATAACATTTGGGATAATATATTGTCTATATATTGACTTTTTGGCAAAAATGGTATAATATATTATCTATGAATGAGTTTATTTTTAACCCAAGAACTCCCAATGATATTGCAAATGAATTTGTTGAGAAAATTAAGCAACAGAGAAGAATGCTTAAAATTTCACAAGTTCAACTTGCTGCAAAATCAGGTGTTAGTCTGGGTTCTATCAAAAGGTTTGAATCTAAATATGAAATTTCACTGACTTCATTGATAAAAATTCTGATTGTTCTTAATTTAGAAAAAGATTTTGAAAACTTGTTTACGCAAAAAACATACAATTCTATTGATGAGGTTATAAATGGACAACTATAAATATTTAAAAGTCTTTTATAATGATATTTTAGTTGGTACTCTTGCTAAAACGCCCGAAAGAGTGGTCGCATTCGAATACGATTCCGACTGGTTAAATAACGGGTTTAGCATATCTCCTTTTAGTTTACCATTAATTAAGAAGGTTTTTATCCCAAAATACGAACCTTTTGATGGGTTGTTTGGTGTTTTTAATGATAGTTTGCCTGATGGTTGGGGGAGATTACTTGTTAATAGGTTATTTTTGAAAAACAAAATAAATCCCGCTGAAATTGACAATCTCAATCGGCTTGCGGTTGTTCAGGAAACTGGTATGGGCGCTTTAACATATAAACCCGAACATAAATTTGAAACAGAAAATAACGTTTCTGACTTTGATATTCTCGCACAGGAATGCTCAAAAATTTTAGAATCACAGAATTCAGATAATTTAGATGAACTTTTTCAATTAGGAGGTTCGTCAGGCGGTGCAAGACCAAAGATTTTAACTTCAATAAATAATGAAGATTGGATAATTAAATTTCCGTCATCAACTGATCCTAAAAATATTGGTGAAAAAGAATATCAATATTCACTATGTGCAAAAGACTGCGGAATTAATATGACAAAAACAAAGCTTTTTCCATCAGAAATTTGTTCGGGTTATTTTGGCATAAAAAGATTTGATAGGGAAAATAATAAAAAAGTGCATATGGTATCAGTAAGCGGGTTATTGGAAACAAGTCACAGGCTTCCTAATCTTGATTATAATTTATTAATGAAACTTACGCTTGAACTTACAAGAAACTATGAAGACATTGAACAATTATTCAGGTTAATGTGTTTTAACGTATTTGCTCACAATCGCGATGATCATTCAAAGAATTTTTCTTATCTTTATGACGATAATAAAAAGGAATGGTATTTATCTCCCGCATACGATTTAACTTATAGTTCTTCATTTAACGGGGAACATGCAACAACAATAAATGGCGAAGGGAAAAATCCATCTTTAGATGATATTTTAACTGTTGCAAAAAATATAGGACTAAGTGAAAAATTGGCAAAAGATATTGCATTGGAAATTCAGGAGAAATGCAAAAAATTATTTGATTAATTTTATATAAATCTTAATCCTAAAGTTTATTTAATCTCTATTTTACAAAACCATTATAAGAGTTCGAGCGGATTTGCGGACGGACGACACGAATGATAGTGAGTTAGTCCGGATAGCGAACAGATTGAGCCGGCTAAGCCGTCTGGCTTTTAGGCGAAACTCTGTGAGCGTGGAGCAAATCCAAGACAATCTCTCCCTTGCTATTTTTTGTTGTATTCACGGGTAATTCGCCGTGCCCGGATTTTTCAAATCCCAATCGAGTCGGATGTACTTTTTTGAGTAATTTGGGCGGAAATAAATTAAATGTCGGTTGGGCATACTTGAAATGTCCCCCTACAAACTTAAACAACATTATTTTTAATCAATTCAATAGCATAATTTTCACGATTTAATAACAGGGCGGAAACGCACTAAAAAGAGCCTTTTCAGGCTCTTTCTAAATGGAGGAGGTGGTGGGATTGTCTAACTCGGCGGCGATAAACGGGTCTGACTAAAGTCAGCCTGTTTTCATCAGTAGGAGGTGGAATTTGAACAAATATTTTTGCTTTTCGTAACTTCAAATTTCATCCTGTAACCTCTAGTATTATTTAATCTTGGAAGTTCCTTCTTTTAGTAACTTTTAATAATTTTCAGGGACTATTTGTAAAATTAGTCCCTTTTTAGTCCCCTAAAAATTTGTTATTTATAAAGTTTATTTATGATTTCAATAGCCCTGACTGTTTTTATATCGTCTTTTTTGTTCATATATCTATATGTTCCAATTTCTGCAAAACATTCACTTCTTTTGATTTTAACAATTTGTTCGTCAACATAATTATTATTTGGAGTTAAATATACTAATCTGCCATCTAGCTTACAAGCTGTTTCATAATTGCTATAACTCCAATTAACACGAGGACATATAAATCCAAGAGCTCCTTCATCCAATACTTGTAGTATCAAAATTTTTGAACCTGATGTACAAGCAGGATTCTTTTCTGCGAAACAAACATTAAACATTCCAAGACCAATAAAAATACTTAAGATACATACAACTTTTTTCATTACTTACCTCATTTAATTAACGTGTTAATTATAGCACAAATTAAATTTTGTAAATTATTTATATCATTCCGTGTTGAAATTTTTGCAAAATAGGGTATAATATAATTAAGCGGTGTACTTGCCATTCGGCAGTACACTGTTTTCATTTTTATAAGTATTTAAGAATTGATACATTTTAGGATTATCTTTATCAAAGAACTCTTTCAATTTATATGTTATACCTGCATTGTTCAAACTTCTTGTTTTCTGATTATAAGCGAACTTCGGCAATAATGCTTTGAAGAATGGATAATCAGGATTATCATCTTTGAAAGCACGATTTACATTATATGCACATAAGTCTGTTAATTGAATGAAATTATTATACTGTGAATCAACAAACATAATGTTTTCAATAATATTTTTGATTCCTTTCCAAGAGTATCCTTCTTCAACCTGCAATGTGTGAGTTCTGTTTAACATCTTTTCTATGCTGTCTGAGCATTTATCCATGATAACGATTGCTTGTTCATCAGGATGGTTAAAAGCCATAAAGAGTGAAATTCTTTCTAACAAATACTGAATAGCAAAAATATTCGGCTCAGGCTTATTTATTCCATAATGACGAAGAAGAGAATCCTTGTTAATAACCGTAGAAATCAAAGTACAGTTATTATTGATAATTATATCCATTAATCCACAGGAAAGCTGTATTAATTCTTCTTTAGACAAGTTTGCAAGATATTTATGTTTTTCTCTTTCCTTTGGAAATCTTATCCAGTTAGATTTGACTTCTAATATAGGAGCAGGGTTAGTTTTAAAAACGGCTGTCTTTAATTCATTAACTTTATGATTAATAGATTTCCAGTCATTTGCATTTATGCCTAACGCATTAAATACAAAATACTTTGAACCTGAATTATATGCTATTTCCCCTGATTCGTCTATGTAGAATAAGAACAAGCTACCTCTTTATGCTGATTTTATTGGTATTATAGCATAAAAAAGCAAGATATATAATAGATTTTGTTTTATAGTAGCTCTACAAATCAACAAAAATTTTGCCAGTCTCTTTTTTGTTCCTGAGAAACTCATAAGTATTTTTATGATAATATAAATTTATTAACAAATGGAGTAGTTAGAGTGTCTACAAATCCAATTATTACAAATATAGATATTACTAAGTATAGGCGATTCCAGAATTTTCATGGTATTACTCCAGATTTTGGGAAATATAATATTTTCTATGGATGGAATTATTCAGGTAAAACAACATTATCAAGAATATTTGCGTTATATGATGGATTTTCTGAAAATAAAAAAACGGATGACAATGCTGAATTTTTTCTTAAAACAGCTTTTGGAAATTTAGATATTTCTCAAACTGACAAAATTAAGGTGCATACATTTAATTCAGATTATGTAAAAAACAATTTATTTTTTGAAAAACAGTTTACAAGCAATATAATTGTTGTATCAGATAAAGCAACCGATATTATTGAAACAATTAAAAATTTAAAACAATTAAGACAAGATAAAACAAAGATTTTGATGGCATTTAACAAACAATACGACGATTATGAAAAAGAATATAATCAAAAAAGAAGTGATTATGCTATTGAAATCGATAAATTTCTTACTGAAAAATTTACAGCAAGAAATATTCTTTCTATTGAAAATAGATTAGATAAATCCAAACTAAATGATTATATATTAGGGGATAGCGAAAAAGAAGCTAAAATAAAAACATTGCATAATCCTACAAAATTTTCACAAATAAAAAATATTGACCCAATAAAAACTATAGATGTCCAAAAGTTATTATTAATGTTATACAAATCTGTTACCCCTTCGACAATAATCAAAGAATTACAGAAAAAGAATGCTGAAGAATGGGTCAAGCAGGGGGTATTACTACACAAAGATAATGATACTTGCTTATTTTGTGGTGCAAAATTAAACCAAGATTATTTAGGACATTTAGATGAAGTTTTTAAGTCCGAATATGATTCTTTAGGTGCATCTCTTATGGATTTTAATAAAAATTTAAATATATACTGTACACAAATCCCAGCCCCTGCATGTATTATTGATAGTTATCAAAACAACTATCAACAAATTCATAAGTTGTTTAACGATGAATTGACAAAATATAACAATAAAATAAATGCGATAAAAAAAATTATTAATTCAAAATACAACAATAGGGATTTAGAATTTAAAACTAAGATTACTTTAAATATTGATAAAATAAATAATGTCATTAAAGATTTAAATGACATTATTAATAATCATAACCTTTTTATCGGAAATGAAGTCGAAGAAAAAAGTAAAATAAAAGAAGACCTAAAGAATTGTATTATTGCAGAATTATTATTAGACCCTAGTTATAAAAGTGCAATGAAGAATTTAGAGGATGCTAAAATAGGTAAAATTAATACTGAAAAAGAAATTAAAGATATAGATAATCAAATAGCTTTGGAAGAAACAAAGATATCTGATGTTAAAAAAGGGGCAAATGAAATAAATAAAATTTTAAAAAGATTATTTATTGGTAATTCAAATATAGAATTAAAAGTAGAGCAAAAGCATAATGATAAAGGTGATTTAATTGATATAACAAAACTTTATAGAAAAGATGGGAAACCCGCTGAAAATCTTAGTGATGGGGAAAGAACTGCCATTGCGTTTGCTCATTTTTTCACCAAAGTACAAGATTCTATAAATAATAAAACTTCAAAGAATGAAATATTATTTATTGATGACCCAATATCAAGTTTAGATAAAAATCATATTTATTCAATTAGTGTAATGATAAAAGAAGTTATTGATAAATTTAATCAAACATTTGTAACGACACATAACTATGAATTATATAGATTATTAAAAAGGAAAAGTGAAAATAGTGTAAACTATTATTATATAAAAAGAGTTGGAGATTGTTCAACAATAGAAGACCTCCCACAAGAACTAAAGAAGTATGATTCTGAATACGAGTATTTTTTTCATCAATTATATGAATTTAATCAAAATAATACAAATACTGATATATACTTAATCGGACATTGTGCTAGAAGATTTTTAGATAAATATTTAGAGTATAAAATTCCAAACAATAAAAATCCTTTAGATAAATTAATTCAATATATTAAAGCTATTGAAGAAGATGAAGTAAAGTATTCTATATTATACAGAATAATAAATGATGAATCGCATGTTCACCCTGAAATACTCTTTGATAAAGGTTATTTAATAAATGCAGTCGCATTATTACTTGATACAATTAAAATATATGACAAATTGCATTATGAAACACTTATGGAAAGCTGCAAATTACCTTTTCAAAATTAAATAATCCTTAATTTTTCATAAAACTCATCCATTTTATTTGCAACCTGTGCTTCTTTGGATTTGATTATATGAGAGTAAGTATTCAGGGTTACATTTTTGTCAGCGTGTCCGAGGCGACCGCTTACAGTTACGATATCCTCCCCTGATGAAATTAACAGGCTTGCGTTTGTATGTCGGAGTTGATGAAATGTTATCTTTGGCAGGTTATAACGGTTTAAGAATTTTGTAAACCACTTATAAGGAAGTTGTGTACTTATTGGGCTACCGTCCTCATGCAGGAATACATATTTCCCGTTTTGCCAAGCGGTACCAAATTTTAATCGGTTTTCATTCTGTTGCTTTTTGTATTCCTTCAAAAGAGATATTACTGTCTTTGAAGCTGTAACTGTTCTTATTCCTGCATCAGTTTTTGGTCTGCCCTCAATATTGCCATAACCTGTAATATAGTGTCGCTGTTTGTTGATGTTACTCTTACAGGTGTTAAGTTTGACAGACCTAAATCTGAAATACTGTAAATCCATAGCGAAAAAATAATGATTTACAAGAAATGAAAACTGTCCGCGAAAAGTGTACTTTTTATAGAAAATTTATTTACTTCTAAAAGTTACGGTATCCGTATAAGTTTCAGTTTGCAGATTCGGAAGATACATTACAGTATAATTCTGTCTGTTATCGAGGAACTTTAATACAGCATTGTCAAAGGAGGTATTTCCTGAACTTTCAACCAGTTCATAGTTTCTTAATCTTCCCATTTTATCTACAGTGTATCTTACTTTTGCTTTTAAGTTTTGATTCTTTGCAGGATATGAAAAACCTTCCATCAAAGCTGAACGCAGGTTAAACAGGAACTTTTCCTGTTCCATTCTTTTTAATTCGGATTTTTTGATGAGACGTTCGACAACAGGAACAGCAGGACCGCCGCCTATCCCTTTCATAAGGTTGTGAGTTGGAAAAGTTGTATCAAGAATTTTGTTTTCCCATTTTACCTGACGCCTTCCCATATAGTCTGTTATATACACATTTTTAACAGAGCCGTCCGGCATAATTTCAGCATCAACTCTGACAGGATAGTTTAACAAGTAATCGTCAGAAAATCCCAGCACTTCTATCATCTGATTTACAGCTTTTTCGCAGTAATCTGTGTATGGGCTTGCTGATACGGGCAAACCTAAACAAATAATTAAAGTTATTACTAAGAAACATTTTTTATAATTCAAAATTCAATCCTTTCTTTATAATACAGTTTTATTTAATCATCGCTGAATGCTGCAAAATACAATAATATTAGTGCGTCAGATTTGGACTTGTTAGTTTTGTCATAGTTTGTATGCGTTATATTCTTGTTCTGACATTGAAAATTCTTTATCTATCGTGAGAATTTCCTCATAGGTCAGGTCATAGAGTTTATAAACCATAACATCAATTTGTTTTTCGTATTCTTTTACAGTATTTTGTTTTTCTAGATTTTCTAAATAATCGTCTGTTTGTGTAATTGATAAAATTTTATCTACTATCTCTGGAATTAAAATATTTTTTTCATCCAACATTGGTACAGGGATTTTTTCTATTGAAGGAATATCAAAGCCCAAAGCATCTCCTTTTTTGTGTAAGGCTCTGTACGTTTCTTTATAATAAAAATTTATTAGATTTGAATTTAATACTCCCAATATAGTTTTTAAGATTTTTAATTTATTTGTTTTAGAAATAATAACATTCACTTTTGCACAATAGTAATTTTTATCCAAATCAATCGCACACCGAATTTTATCCGTCATTCGAGCCATGACAACTTTCGGTTTATTAAAATAATTATTCACTTTATTAACTGGGAAAATATCTTTTTCTATAAATTTACCTAACCAGTTTATTTTGTATTTTAAAATATCAGAAGCTTGTAGAACTGGTTTATTTGTTGGCGTTAATTCGTTTGAAATACATTTTCCAAAACCTTCTTTAGACGTTCCACAAACAATATTTATATATTCATTTATAAAATGTCGAGTCAGATTTATTTTGGTTAATAGTTTTAAATTTTCACTAAGCACGATTTTTTGTTCAGAATCAAATAAAGCAGTTTCTTTAGAAAATATTAATTTAGGTATATTGTATATGTCATTAATTTCTAAATATCTTTGATATTTAAAATCTTTAGTTTCGTTAATATTTTGTATTCCCAAAATTACGGTATATGTATCAGCTTCTTTAAAAACATTTATATAGCTCAAATCTAGCATTTCTATTATGTTTTTTCTTAAAAGGAATTTTCTTAAAGTTATACAATCTGATTGGACAAGAAATGCTATGGGATTTATAAAATACATTGTTCCTTTAGATTTTAACAAAGATTTTAATGCTAGTTCAATAAAATATACATATAAATTAGGTTTATTAACTTGTTCATTGTTAAAAGAAGTATATTTTGTTAAATTATACATTTTTGCAATTTTTTTATATGGAATATATGGCGGATTAGCAATAACAACATCAAACCCGCCTTTTTCATGGAAAACTTCCGAAAAGTATATTTCAAAGTCAAATGTACCGTCTTTTGTTAGTTCTTTAATAATCGCGTCAATTTCTTTTTTAAGGCGTTTCTTTTCTGATTTTCTTGTTTCATTGAAATATTGCGGCTTTAGTTCTTCTAACTGCCTAAATAAGCTTTCATTAAAAAGATTTCTTTCTACATTCAATAAAGAATTACCGCAAACAATTTTATAATCCAAATTCGGCAGTGCCTTGATATTTTTAATATCATCTTCTTCAACAACAAGCGAGAGCCAGAGCCTGAGTTTTGCTATTTCAACCGCTCCGGATTCTATATCCACACCATAAATTGAATTTTGGATTGCCTGACGTTTGTATTCATATACAGAATGCTTTTTAGTTTCTTTTAAAAATCCGGATTCAACAAGAGATATTCTTGCTCTTACAATTTCATTAAGCATCCCGACAGGGAACGCCCCGGAACCTATAGCCGGGTCGCATATTTTTATATCTGCAAGAGCTTTATCAATAGCTTCAGCATTTTTACGTATGTTTTCGGATATAATGTGTTTGTAAACAGAAGTCGATTTTTCTTTTTGACTTGCTATTGCTTCTCTGTCGGATATTTGGTCCGAATGGTGAATAAAGTCAGCTAAATCCTGTTTGGTTAAACTGTCAGAATCAGCATCTTCACTTGCATTAAGTTCTGTTGCAAGGTAATTTATCAAAGATTCCTGACACATATAGTGAACAATTTCACGAGGGGTATAGAATGCCCCTTTTGATTTTCTGTCCTGAACTTCTAGTAATTCTTCAAAAACTTTACCGAGCATCTCTGGGTCAACGGCAACTTCTTTTTCTAACGGTTCGTCTTCCTTTACCGTAAAATTGTACCTGTCAAAAACATCTAAAATACCTGTACCCGTATCACCAATTTTATTTTTTTCAGTGTTTGAAAAAATATTGTTTTTAAATTGAATATCAGTGTTTACCCAATCATACCCGTTTAACGGTTCAAATAATCCGCCGTTCAAAAAAGGAATTTTGCACTCCAGTAAATCAAATATTTGTTCATCACGTTCACCGTTAGCAAGTGCGTTATAGAAAAGCGGTTCCAGATAATCATTAAAAAAATTTTTACCTTCCGCTACAGCTTTTTCAAAGGTATGTCTTAAAAACTGCTTATCTCCTTCACCCCAGTTTAAGCCTTTCGGAACTCCAAGCCAGCCTTTTTTCTGGATAAAATACAGAAATACAAGCTGACCTAAAAGTTTTTTACAGAAATTTGCTTCTGTTATTGAACGGGTAGTAAATTCAAAATTAATGCGGTCATCTTTACTGCGAATGTCTTTAAGGTTATCCACAAGCTGCAAGAAAAGTTCTTTATATTGTGCGAAAAATTCTTTTGAAACTTTTTCAACATTGAAGGCTTCTTCAATTTCTTCCAGTGTTGGGTATTCTTTTACTAAAAGTTCTACTAATCTTGATTGTGCGGTGTGGTTAGGTTCAAGTTCTCCGACAAGGTACGAGTATCGTTTAGCAGGAGTGTACTCATTTGCAACTTTTACATTGCCTTTATCATCTTGTTTCAAAGATATTTCCAGTTTTACAAAAGAGAATCTCCAGTCAGCAGAATTATCACGATAAAATGCAACAAGAGCATTTTCTTTGCCCTTTGTCCGCATATAATCCGCAACAAAATTTCTTAAAAAGGTTCTGCTTCTGTCTAACGAACACTTATCATTAAGATGCACAATTAAGGCATCAATAATATTTCCGTTTTTATCAGTGTATTGCCCTATTCTCTGATAAGATAATACATATTTTCTGAATGCTTCTTTAACCTGAGCCTGACCAACACTAAAGGCTTTAGTTTCATTTATTTTGTCAAGAAGATTTATAATAAAATTTCTGAATTGAACTTTGTCAAACCTGTTATTAAAAGTCTTTTCTATTAAATTTTTAGCCTGTAACTTATCCATTAAAACACCTTAAATTTTTGTACCTCTATAGAAAAAAAAAATTTAAAGTGTCTTAAAGCAGTAGCATCTCTGATAAGATAACCTCTCTGACAGATTCGCTTGGTTTTTCTTTTACCCTTGTATTAGTAAAATATGTTTCAGGGATATTTTTCTTTACACTGTTATAAACATCCTGACTATCAGTTGTTTTAACTATTTCATTTTTGATTTTCTTGCTTGTTTCAGGTAAAACAACTCCGGCATTATATAAATCAAGAACTTTTTTCAGATAATCTTCCTGAATATCTGTTAAGCGTCCTTCTTTTATAGCATATTCTATACGTAATTTAACTTCTTTGTGGTTTGATGAACCGCCGCGTTTAACAACAGTTTCTTCGGTTTCATCATTCTGCATAAATTGTTGCTTATTAAAATTAAGCAAGTCATAATACTGTTTAGTAATTGGTTGTTTTACTGTGTCAGGACTGCATTCAAAATATTTGACCGCATCTTCAAACGGTAAATCTTCATATTTTTCACCGTCAGATATTATAATTTTGTTCAAAGGACCTTTTTTGAAAAAGGTTATCAGTGACGGATTTTCTACTGAATACTTACGGGCGGTTCTTGCTTTTTTAGGAAGATATTTAATTCTGTTGAACAGGTCTAAATTATTTTCCCGAATATTTTCTAAAATAGAAATATATTTAAGTCGGATATTTTCGGTTTCGCCTTCATCGTTGTAAGTAGCTTTGTTATTAAGTTTGTCGTAGAAATTTTCTCCGAAAAGTTTATGGTTGGTTGTTTCCTCTTCATCGGTAAGATATTTGGCGTCTTCTCCTAATGTATCGTGAAAGGCTTGTATTTTTGCCTTAATACTGTTTTCTAAACCTAATTCTTTGTCAGATATTGAGGTCGGGAAAAAATTATAAATTAAAATTTTATCAAATTTAGTCCCGATACGATTTACACGTCCGACACGTTGCAGGACTCTTGTTGGGTTCCACGGCAAATCATAATTAAGAATTATATTGGAACGGTGCAGGTTTATACCTTCTGCCAAAACATCAGTTGTTATTAAAATGTTAATATCATCTGTTTTCACTGAACATTTCGGGTCATAATTTTGATGAATTAACGCCTTAACATAATCTTTGCTTGCAGATTCTCCATTATACCGGCAGACTCCACTTGAATAAAACAATACTTTTCCGCCGTATTCTTTTTCAAGAGTATTATACAAATCAAATCCTGTTTCCATGGATTCTGTGAAAATAATTATTTTTTTATTTTTTAATTGGTTGTCTGCTCTTAAAACTTTTAGAAATTTATCTTTTTTAAAATCGACAGGAACTTGCTGCCAATTATCTTTTATCCAATGAAGTATATCTAAATCTAAACGTAATTTATCAATAAAATCAGGTTCAAATTTATCTTTTGTATAGTTTTTTGCCTTTGAGTCTTTTTCTAATTCCTTTATAAGTCCTGCTTCGTCGTCATTATCCAGATAATCATAAATATCTATTTTTTTACTGATATATACAGTTCCGGACTCGTACATTTTAATAAAAGCATCATAAGACTTTATAAAGCGGTCTATGGTTTGTAAAAAAGCATACTTGCTGCTTTCCAGCCTTTTTATAAGCATACTTTTCATAAACCCAACCAGATTTCGTTCCTGTGTTTTTGCAAAATCGTTTAACTTATATTCTTCTCGTAAATTATCGCCGGGTTGGTATCTTGCATATGTAAAATCATCTTTTATTTTTTGTATTGTTTCGTTGAAAATAGCATCAGTTTTTTTATCAAACTCATAAATAACTTTATGAGGTGTATCAACTTCCGGAAATGTTAAATTTTGGTCTATAATATCCTGTTTAAAATATTCTTTAATGTCATTGCGAGTTCTTCTTATAAGTATCGGGTGTAAAACTCTGTCCCTGACAACTTTGGAAACCCGCTTAACTTCTTCTAAATATTCAGGAGTGGATCTATCTATCTTGTCTAACTCTATCTTTATCTTCCTAAAAAAGTCTTCAAGATTTCTTACTCCCGGAATTGTACTGTCATTTGCCGGTTGGAATAATCTGATTAAAGGATAAAAATCATAAATGGAGTTATTTAACGGTGTTGCTGTTATCAGAATGACCTTTTTTCCATAACAAATTTCATGTAATAAACTATATTGCTCTGTATGCTCGTTTCTAAATCTATGTGCTTCATCAACAAAAATATATTGATAATCTTCATATCCTTTTCTTTTTATGTGTTCTAATTTGCCAAGTGAAACAACTGTTGCACTTCTTACCCCAAAATCTAAAATTGCATCCTGCCAGGATTCAATAATTGGCGGAGGACAAATTATTAATTTTTTGCCCGGTAATGTCTGCATGTACATTGCAGCTATATATGTTTTTCCAAGTCCTACAACATCTGCAATAAATGCACCGTTATATGCTTCAACAATATCAGAAAGAGTTCGCACTGCTTCATGTTGATATTCAAGTTTCTTAAAATCTTTCGGCAGTTGTATGTCTAAAGTTTCTTTTTTTCTAAGGTTTTCCTTGAAGTATTCGTATAAAAATTTCAGATAAAGTTCATAAGGTGTAATCGTATCATTAAGCCACGTTTTTTCCCGAATTGTATCTATGTAAACATCTGATAAATCAACTGCGTTTTCCCACAGCTCTTCAAACTTATTTAGAGCATATTTTACGTCTGCCGCATTTTTTAACTCAACATTAAATTCATATTGAGAGTTAAGTCCAGACTCAGAAAAATTACTTGAACCTGTTATAACTCGACCAAAATCTCTGTCATCTTCGTTAAATCTGCTAATATAAACTTTTGCGTGAATATTATAACTTGGGTATGCTTTTATTTCCAACTTTCCGGAACGTATATATTCAATAAACTTGTATATCCCGTGTTCAACGTCGTAATTATCATCAGAATCATAAATTTCCTGAACAAATGTTTCTGATGAAATCTCTTTTGTATTAGTATGAGATTCAAAATTTATCGGTATTTGCTTTGCTGTTTGAATTGTTTCCACAGCTTTTTTATCAGCATTTAACCCCACTAAAATTCTTATTTTTTCAATATTTTCAAAATCTTTATATAGTTTATAAAACCCGCTTGTTCTGAAATAGCCGACTAATATATCAAAATACTTAACATCTTTCAGTGTTCGTTTAAATCTGTCTTCGAGTTTTTGTCCTTCTTCGTTGGTAAAAAATGTTAAATCTTTTTTATCTTCATAACTAGCTACTGACACAAGATTCTCCAAGGTTTTATACACCGTTTTATCTA
>CALUQX010000025.1 GCA_944323045.1 Candidatus Gastranaerophilales bacterium
GCGTCAGGTTTGCCTTCAGTGCCTTCACCAGTTGGTTTAGTACCCGTTGCGTCAGGTTTGCCTTCAGTGCCTTCACCAGTTGGTTTAGTGCCTGCAGCGTCAGGTTTGCCTTCAGTGCCTTCGCCAGTTGGTTTAGTACCCGTTGCGTCAGGTTTGCCTTCAGTGCCTTCACCAGTTGGTTTAGCGCCTGCAGCGTCAGGTTTGCCTTCAGTGCCAGAAGGGGTCTGAACAGGTTTTTGTTTTAAGCCGACAGCTTTTTTCCAGGCATTAATTTCTGCTTCCGGATCTACTGTCAGGTTAGCTTTATTTTCTTCATTGTATTCAAGTTCACCCGGAACACGGATTTTTTCACCTACATGGAAGGCTTCAACTTTATCTTTTCCGAATTTTTTGATTAAATCTTTATTCAATTCTCTGAAATTATTAACCTGTTCTTCAGTAGCATCTGCACCGAGAAGTCTTTTGGCTGTTGTTTTAAATGTTTCTCCATTTTTTACATAGACATATGTATTACCGTCTTTATCGTATTCAATAATATGAGTTTCATTTCCATCCTTAACGGTGGTTGTTTTACCGTTTTCATGCCATTTTGTAGTGATTGTATAATTGTCACGTTGTTCTTCCAGTTCATCCGGAGCGGTCTGTGTGAATTCTTTTTCTTTGCCGTCAATCCGAATTTCTCTGCGATATAAAAGTTCATCAGTTTTACCGCTTTCTTCATCAATAGAGTATGTGCTTACAGTTTCTGCAATACCTTCTTTCAAATCAACCGGATTGTTTTTAACATTTTGTGTCAGAGTACCATTTTCATCGTCATACTGATTTGTGATAATCTGGCTTATTTCGCTTCCGGCGGTTGTTTCAACGATTTTTACCGGACGTTGGGATGAATCAAAATCTGTTGTAATTTTAGTTCCCTGAGCTTCGACGGTTTGACGTTTTAATTGATTATTTTCATCATATTCATAGTTTGTAACCTGAATATTTCCGTCGGTGCTGATAGTTTCTTTAGCGGGCAGACCTGCGTCATTGTTTTCCAGTATATAGCCCATATCATTAGATTTTTCTGCATATGTGGCTATATTATTTCTGTCGCCGTTGCGATAGAACGTGAATTTTTCAATATTTCCGTTTTTTGTTGCAATAGTTTGTGCCTGATATTTGATATTCCCGTCTTTATCGAAGTAATCAGTTGTGTTTTCATTTACCTTAGCCGGATAAACATCCTGTCCGTCATTAATTTGTGTTTCCAGAATTTGATTAAGCATTGCGACAGCTTTTTTAACTTCTTTTCTGCTGCCTTCAAATCCCATTTCTCTTGCTTCTTTTACGGACAGTTTTCCATTGTCGTTTGCGTCAAATTTATCAAAAATGTTTTGAATATCAGATGCATAAACGTAATTTGCGTCTGACAGTCCGGCATTTTTGAAAAACTCGTAAACTTGTTTGTTTCCCTTTAATTGTGATAGCTGCATTCCCTTCTGGTTGAATTTCTGATTAGAAATTGCTCCCATTTTACCTAATTCTTCTACCATTTTTACCTGCCTTTCATTAGTAACACACGATTAGATATCCAGATAGACGGTAGTGTTAAAGAAAAACTTTAAAAAAATACGAATAATATTACAAAAAGTTTACATCTGCAAAAAATCGTAACAATCCTGATAGGTCTCAAATGTAATTATACCGTGATTAAGTCCTAATTTTTCAGGGGTTACATCAAGCGCTGTAACATTTTCTTTTATTAAGTAAACATCAATATTTCTTTTAACAGCTTCAAAAACAGGGATTGAACCGGCACAGTTGTAAGGCATGATTAAAAAGTCAAGCATGTCAATTGAAATGCCTTCATTAAGAGTTAACAGCGGAGCCTGCGCAAGCCCTAATAATATACATGGCAGAAATGTCGGGGTTATATATTCGGATGCGGATTTTGCATCAACAAGTTTTGAAGATATTGAGTAGTCTTCAAATGCCGGAGAATGCGCACATGGCACCATTAATTCTTTTGACAGGTAGTGAGATATTATTGCTTCAACCCCGCCTACAGGATCGGTTCCAATTCCGTCTGCATAAGAAGTATTATCTTCTTCCGGATCTTTGAACATACACACAACAGCGATTGTCTGAACCCCTTTTGCTATCAATTTTTTTGCAGCAGCAAGCAGTGTCTCAGGTCGTTTTATACTGCCTGTAGATATACCGTTTGAATCTAAATAAAAATCTACTCCTGCAGATTCATCAGTAATCTCATAGTCTGTTACATTAATTCCGTAAACTGTTTTTACTGCATTTATAGTATTAAGATGAACATTTAAAACATCCTGCGGTATTGCCCTGTCAAAAACAACTCCGATTTTGTTGTTAGCAGAAGGGGTTAAACAAATATTCCCTTTGAAAAAGTTATTCAATGAATACCCTTCAACATAAAGCATATCAGGGGTAATACCCGAAAATCCACCTGCATTAACAACATTAGGGTTAACAATAAGGTTACATATTGATGCGAATTTTCTTGCCTGAACACTTGCATCACCGGCGTAGCCGCCGATTGACGCCCCTACTCCGGTAGGTACGATAAATGCTCCGAGTTTTCTTCCAGTATTCAGCATATAACTATAATACAACAAAAAGCAGCAAATGCTGCTTTTTGATACAAACAAATATTCAATTGTCCAAAGTTTACTGTTGTTGACCTCCGTATGCAAAATCTT
Source organism: Candidatus Gastranaerophilales bacterium (assembly GCA_944323045.1). GTDB lineage: Bacteria > Cyanobacteriota > Vampirovibrionia > Gastranaerophilales > Gastranaerophilaceae > CALUVH01. The sequence goes on from CALUQX010000025.1 coordinate 2,715, forward strand.
TCTTGACGTTTGTTTGTAAAAGTTTTGTCCATGAACTTTCGAATGCTGTAATTTCATTCAATTTCGTTTCATAATTGTTTTTCTCTAACTCAAGTTCAGATTCCCAGGATTCTAAGTTCGCTAAATCTAATTCGTGATCTTGATTCAATATCTCAACCAGATCGGTATACTGAATAGGATCTTCTTCATAATACTCATAATAGTAATACTGTAGCTGTTCGTTATATTTAGCCTGTGCTTCAGCATTTTTACGTGTTGCAGAAGTCATGTCAAACATAATACTTGACAATTTATCATTAATTAAAGCTTTTTGTTTTGTGTACATCAGCAATGTTTCTTGAATATTTGATATTGCCATCGTTCTGCCCTCTTGTTTTTATCTCGCTTACATATATAAACAATTTTAAATAAGCGTGATTTCAGAGATGTATTTTTTTGTTACAATTGTTAATATTTATATTTGTGTTATATTTATAATATAATAATTTGTAAGGATATTAGGAGAATATCATGGATCAGGAAACTTATTTTAAAATTATGGGTTATGTACCTACAGTTATAGAAGCGTCATCACGCGGTGAACGTTCTTTTGACATTTTTTCAAGATTGCTTAGAGAGAGAATTATATTTTTAGGCTCTGAAATTGATGATGAAGTCGCTAACTCTATTGTTGCACAATTGTTACTTCTTGATAGTGAAAACAATGAGAAGGATATAATGTTGTATATTAACAGCCCTGGCGGGGTTATCACTGCAGGCATGGCAATATATGATACTATGAATTTAATAAAATCAGATGTTGCAACTATTTGTCTCGGTGACGCGGCATCAATGGGAGCATTTCTCCTGTGTTCCGGTACAAAAGGCAAAAGAATGGCTCTGCCAAATTCCAGAATAATGATTCACCAACCGTTAGGCGGAGCAAAAGGGCAGGCTACTGATATTGAAATTGAAGCTAAAGAAATTCTCAGAATGAAACATATGCTTATTGATATCATTGCTAAAAACTCAGGTCAGCCTTACGATAAAGTCAAAGAAGACTGTGAACGCGACCACTTCCTCTCAGCGCAGGAAGCACTGCAATACGGGCTTATCGATAAAGTTATTGAAAAAGGTAATAAATAACAGTTTGTTAACAAAACTTAATATAAAGATTGAAAACATGCAATATATTGATGTTGCATGTTTTTATATACATGTAAGGTTAGAAAAAGGTTAGTTAAAAAACAGGTAGGGGTTAGAAATGTCTGTCTTATTGTTCGGCTTTCGAAAAATATGCATTATTCGACAACGAAATGATTTAAACTATCGTATAATGCAATTATCTAAAAAGATATTAGACTTGCAGCAATACGCAGCCAATATCGCCGACGGTTCAGTATCAATGTATGATATGATGAATACTCCTGCCTCAATGTTTAACAGGCAGTTGATGTTTTCTGCATACTCTCACAATATGGCAATGGCTGGTGCACAGCAGAACTTCACAATGATGGGTCCGATGATTAATATGCAAATGCAGCAAATGGATCCTAATGCTCAGGCTATGTATCAGCGTTGGATATTTAACAATCTATATCAACAGCAGAAAGAAAGAATCAATAAAGTTGAACAAAAATTGCTTAACAAACAGGAAACTGAAATTCAGCAGGAAAAAGCAAAACTAGAATCTCAATTAAAAATGTTAGATCAAGAACTTCAAGGTGTAACAGAAGCTGAAAATAAATCATTTGAAGCCTGGAAACCTAATTACGCATAATGAAAAAGTTCTTTAGTTAATGAATCTCCCCCTATCCTTTATAGACCATACATAAAGGCTCACAACTCGTGAGCCTTTTCCGCCTTTATGCACAAATAACGTAATCTAGCGGGATATCAAAATCTTCATGCGGCAGTTTATCTACACATAATGTTTCAGGCAGAAGGGTTACTGTTGTAATGTTTGGATATTTAGCCAGAAAACGGTCATAAAATCCGCCGCCGTATCCGAGTCTGTAATTGTTTTTGTCAGTCATAAGTGCAGGAACAACAATTAAATCAAGAATTTCAGGGCTAACAGGTTCTGTGCAGGGCTCTTTTACCTTGAACTCTGAAACTTTTAAATCATCTGTATACGGACAGACTAACAGGTCTTTTTGAAAAACACGCGGCAGATAAAATTGCTTTTTATCATTTAATAATTCAAGTAAATTAATCTCATTTGCAAGCGGATAATATATCATTATGTTTTTCGCATTCTGATAGATGTCTGTATTACGCAAAAGTGTGCAGAGAGTATGACTGATTGAAGCGATATCCAGCTCTTTTCTATATTGTTTTGCAATTGTACGAAAGTATGTTTTATTATCCATATTTTTAATATATAATAAATACAGGTATTATGGCAGATTTATGTGAAAACAACTTAATAAATCCTAATTGGGCGAAACACGGTTACATTCAAGTGTACACGGGCAACGGCAAAGGTAAGACAACTGCCTCACTCGGGCTTGCAATGCGTGCGCTTGGCAGATGCTGGAAAGTTCTTCTTATAATGTTTACAAAAGGTGGAGATGATTATGGTGAATTAATATCTTTCAGAAATCTATCGGATGAAATTCGCAATAATCTAACAATCATTCAGGCAGGAGCCGACCGGATAGTTTATTCACACAACCGTAATGCCGCTGATGAAATTGAAATTAAAAAGGGTTGGGAACTGGCTAAAAAAGCTATTCTTAACGATGAATACAACTTGATTATTCTTGATGAAGCAAATATCGCAATAGATTTAGGGTTCATTGACCTTGATGAAATGATAGATGTGCTTAAGCATAAACCCGAAGAAATGGAAATTGTGTTGACCGGTAGAAACGCTAAACAGGAAATTATTGATATTGCACACCTTGTGTCTGAAATTAAGCCTGTAAAACACTATTGGGATACGGGTATTGCAGCCAGAAAAGGGATTGAGTATTAACGCAATTTGGCAGTAAAAAACGGGAAAATTTGAATTATGTTCCCCAAAAATCTGACTCCAAAAAGCTGATTTTAGTTGAACTGTTCAATTAATCCCGCTTCTAATAGTTAACTTTGTTTAGATAAATCAGTTTTTATTCACCGTGATGATTGTGGCAGTGATGGTGTTCATGACTGTGCCCGTGACAGTGGCTGTGTTCTCCGCCGCAAGCGTTTTCTCCTGTCTGAAGAGTTGAGTCCAAATAAGCTTTTACTATTTCTTCAATTGCGAGTTCAGGACAGCCTGCAACTACTTTTACACCATTCTGCTGGAAAATACCTATAGGGCGGGCACCCATTCCGCCTGCAAGTACAATATTTGCCCCCTGTTCAGATATCCAGCTTGCACTCTGGCAGCTTATGCCGTCTTCCGGAACTTTATTTTCGATATTTACAATTTCTTTTGTTTCAGGATTTACATCAACAAATGTAAATGATTCACAATGTCCAAAGTGTGCACATAATTTACCTTCAGCGGTAGGAATAGCGATTTTCATAATTTTATCTCCTTTCAGTTTATCAATATTTGACTGTAACATTATCGCGCTTTCTAAAGCTTCTGTCTCTGTAAGATTGTGAGAAAGTGCGTAGGCTCTCAAAATTTTGAGAACATTCTCATTAATCCGGCGGTTGAACGGAACTTTCTTCAGGCATGTTCGTTTTCTGCCTGCATTGTTACGTTTTCCGCCCCATTTGCCACGCGGACAGCCGCTATTTTGAAAGTCATTTTCTCTCATATCTAAATTATAAAACATTAACTTGAATTTGTCAATACATATTCAAATAAAAATAAAAAATTGCCGGACATTTTTAGTCTCTGCAAAAATGGAATTTATCTGTGAGTTCCGACTTCCATACCCGGAACGCATAAAAACGCAGGTATAGTTCTTGAAATTACACTTGAGACTGCGGATTTGTCTGCCATTAGAGTAATTGCCATACTTAAATCGTCAACATGCGGGGCAAAATCAGTACCTTGAATTTTTCGTTCTACTTTTTTGTGGAAAACTTTTTCGTTAATAAAGTTAGAGACTTTGTTGCCTGCAACAATACCGACGACCAGTGCTGATGCTGTTAACACACTTGGCGGCAGAATTTTCAAGAATTTATTTGTGTATTTTGTTGTTGCTTGTAGAATATTTGCTGCTTTTTGCAAATTTTGCGGTTGTAGTTTTGTTGAAAGTTTTCTTATTAAGAAATTGTTGTTTGAATATTTAATCTGTGGTACGGCGTTTAATATCGGTTTTTTATATTTGTCATAAACTCGCGAAATGCCGCCTACACATAGAACAGGGACGATAACATTTCCCAGCATCTGATTTACTGCTTCTCTGGCTTTGGCTTTGAAATGTTTTTTATCATCAAAAACAGCACCGCCCAGAAGACCTCCGGCAACAGAACCGCCTGCCATAGTAAGTATTTCAGGTTCTTCAAACTCTAAAACTTTAGCATCAGGATGTTTTTTATTAAATATTTTAAAAATAGCCCAGTCTTTAGGTTTGGAATGAATTATACGTTGGGGATTCAGAGAGAATCCCTGTTTTTTAGATATTAAAGCCAGTGCTGTACCGACTCCGGCGGCAGTTGTCAGAAATACGCCGCCTGTTGAACACTGTTTTTGAGAGGAGTGTTCTTTCGGGGCATGCTCAAAATTTATAGCTTTGTTTTGAGATGTTTTAAACTCTGCAAATCTTCTGTTTTTAATATTATTCACACCGGAAATTGTATTAACTGACATAATTTTGCCTTTCACACACATTATAGCAAAAACAAAAAAAATATATTTTTGACTTATACACAGAACAATTTTACATTTCTTAATTAGTGTTTGTAATACACTATAGTTGTAACGAATTATTAATATAATTTGTTCATAAAGCAAAAAAAATAATTTACGAACATTAAAAAATGATGTTCGAACAGTTTAGAAGATTAGGTATATGGAAATAAGACCCCGGACAATTTCTGATTTTAATTATTCTCAGCGTTTTGTACGCGGCTTGCAAATCGGTGGTACAGCCCCGCTTGTACTTTTGGAGTGTTTTGTAACCGGCGGCAGAACACTGCAGGCTTATAAGAGGGGTGGATTTGACGAGGCAAGAGAGCGTTTTACGGAAGAAAGTATAGGCGCATTTTTCTGGTTTTGCGGGGTAAAAGCTTTTAATAAGATGAATGATTTCATCGGTAAGAAGATTTTACATCTTTTGACACCTAATTTTGACGGTAAAGAAGATGATATAAGAAAACCAGTGACTAATTACCTGCACGATGAAGAATTAATTAAGGCAGCTGCAAGAGGTGAAATTTCTGACGAAGAAATTTCAAGAACATTTGATGATACAATGCTTAAACGCTTGAATAAGATAAAGAAACGTATAGGTACAATTACTGATCCTTCAAGAGCGGCTGAAATTATTCAGAAACGTGCAGGCAAATTCCTCAGAGAATTGACGCCAAAACATGCTGCAATATTCAAATCATTGAAAATCGGTTCAAGTATTGTTCTTGCAAACGCACTTGTAGGTCTTGTTGTGCCGCATATCAACCAGCAGATTACAATAAAGCTGCATGATAAACGTTCAAATAAAAAACTGCTGAAACAAGAAAGAGCGTTCATGCCTGTAAATATGGACGAATTTTTGAACAAAGAAAAATCAAAAATTCAGGACAATGTTGCATTTACAGGTATTGCTCCGGCAACACTGTTGAGTATTGCAAACCATTTTGAAAATGATACAGTATATCAATTGCTTTCAACCGATGTTGGTATTGCCGGCGGTCGTGCAGTAAGTTCAAGAAATAACCATGAACGTACAGAAGTATTATTCAGGGATTTAACCTCAATATATTTCTATATGTTTAATATGCCGAATATAAATAAATGGCTGAATATGCTTGAAGACGGCAGAAAAACTCGATTAGATCCGGTTGGCGCACAGGAAGTTACTGATCTGATGAAAGGCGTGTTGGAAGAAAACGGCGGAAAAATGTCCGTTGAAGACTTTAGATTAAAAGTTCTGGGTAATAACAATAATGTTTACAAAATTACTCCTGAATTAAATGCTAAATTCAAAAACGGTGTAATTAATCTAGATACATTCTTAGAGCATATAAGTAATGACCCGACATTTACACCTGAAGAGGTTGAAACATATTCTGACCTTGCAAAACGTATGTCAAAACTGCAGCCTGCTATTGAACGCAAAACACATATTCTGACAAAAACTCAGGTAAAAGATGTGTTCCGCGAAGGATATTTGAATCTGCCGGAATTTTTGGACAGCATATATGGTGTTGCAACAGGCGGCAAACACAAAAATCCTTACAAATATGTTTCTCAGGGTGATTTGGACAGCATGAAAGATGACATGTTCCACTATGTAAACAACATCCTCAATAAGGCTAAAAAAGCCGGTAAAGATATAACCCCTCAAATGCTTGAAAATGCAAGACGTATTAACTTTGCAAAAAATGCAATTAACTGGGGTATAGGGTTCGCAATATCCGCAACTTTCCTGTCTACACTTATCCCAAAAATCCAGTACTGGATTACAAAAGTTACAACCGGTCATAACGCATTCCCTGGAACTGCAGATTACTCTGATGAGAAAAAAGTAAAAAAATAATTAACAGCTATTGATTAAAAGTTTCCTTGTGCGATAATAAAATTGAGGCTGACATGTCTAATATTTTAGTTTATACATTAGAAAATAAAATTTATATAAATTTAACCAACAGATGCACAAATAATTGTATATTTTGTCTGCGAAATGACAAGAATGATGTCTGCGGTCAGGAACTGTGGCTCGATAATGAAGATTCAACAGCAAAAGATGTAATAGAACAGTTTGACAAAATTTATGCAGTTTCCCCGTCAAAAGAAGTGACTTTCTGTGGATATGGCGAACCGATGCTGAAATTAGAAGTGTTGAAAGAGGTCGCTGAATATATAAAAGAAAAATATCCGCAAACTAAAATTCGCGTAAATACAAACGGGCATGCTAATTTTATATATAAAAGAAATGTTGTGTCGGAATTAAAAGGACTTGTTGATGAATTTTCCGTAAGTCTTAATGCTCCGGTAAAAGAAGAATATGATGAACTTTCACAACCTAAATTTCCTGAGGCATATGAGGAAGTAAAGAAGTTTATCAAATGTTGTTCTGATGAACATATCAATGTTACTGCCAGTGTTGTAGAAGGTTACAAAGGCAGACATCTTGACCTTGAGACCTGCAAAAATATTGCAGAAAATCTCGGGGCAAAATTCCGTGTGAGAGAGTGGATTGTAAACGGTTACTAATATAGAAAGGAAAAACGATGAAAGTACAAAACATCTCTAACAACCAGAGTTTTCAAGGTAATGTAATTATGATAGGCAAATTTAGCGAAATGCCTGAAAAATTGATTCAAAAATCCCTCCCAAAATTAGAAAAAATGATTGAGAAAAAGCCTTACGATTTGTTCATTGAACAAAATAAGCACAAAGGCGTTGTAAAAGTTTACGCCCAGAAAGAAAAAGATTTCAAATTGAATAAAGGTCTTGTTTCTTCTGTGACAATGAATGATAAGGAAGATTTTTACGAACACTGCGCAGAATATGTTTTAAAAGAGCAGGATATCAAGCTTAAAAATCATCCGAATTTTTTACAGAAATGTAAGAATGTAGTGAATAATACTGCAAAAAGATTTGTAGAAGCTTTGTTTGATAAAGATGAAGTGTAGTAAATAAAGGTCGAAAACAATAATGCAGATATTGCAAAAATAAATAAGAAGAAAAGGAAAGGACACATTATGAATGTTTTAGACAAAATTATGAAACCGAAATCAATAGCGGTTATCGGTGCGTCAACAAAAGAACACACAATTGGTTCTGATATCATGAAAAGATTACAGGAATACAAATTTAACGGAAAAATTTATCCTGTAAACCCTAAAGGCGGAATTATTGAAGGCTTGCAGGCATACCCTACAGTCAATGATGTTCCTGCTGACGTTGATTTAGCTATAATTGTAGTTAATGCTAAATTTGTACTTTCTACAATTGACCAGTGCCATGAAAAAGGTATTAAAGGTATTTGTATCATCACAGCCGGATTTAAAGAAACTGGCAAAGAAGGTGCAGAATTAGAAAAACAATTGGTAGAAAAACTGAAAGAATACGGCATGAGATGCGTTGGTCCAAACTGTTTAGGTGTTGTAAATACTCACCCTGACATCAGAATGGACGGATGTTTTGCAGAAAGCCTGCCAGAACGCGGAAACATCGGGTTTGTATCACAATCTGGAGCGCTGGGCGGCGGCATTTTGAACATATTGAAAGATTTGAATTTGGGCTTTGCTCAATTTATTTCAATCGGTAATCAGGCTGATGTTAACGCTGAAACAGCGCTTGAATACTGGGAAAATGACGATGACGTAGAACAAATTCTTTTGTATATGGAATCAATTCAAAACCCTTCAAACTTCAGAAAATTAGCATCAAGAATCTCTAAAAAGAAACCTATTCTTGCATTAAAAGCAGGTCGTTCAGCAGCAGGCGCTTCAGCAGCATCTTCACATACAGGTTCACTCGCAGGCGCTGACAAAGCTGCAGCAGCTTTATTGCATCAATCAGGTGTTATAAGAGAATTCTCTTTACAGAACTTGTTTGAAACAGCAAAAGTATTTGCAAACTGCCCTATTCCAAAAGGCGACAGAGTAGCTATTATTACAAACTCAGGCGGTCCTGGTATCATGGCAACAGATGCTGTTTGTGAATACGGTATGCAAATGGCTAAAATCTCTGATGAAACAAAAGAAAAATTAAGAAGTTTCTTACCGGCTGCTGCATCTGTTAAAAACCCTATCGATATGATAGCATCAGCTCCTATTGAACATTACAAACAAACTCTGGAAACAGTTATTGCTGATGAAAATGTTGATATGATTATTACAATCTATCTGCCGTTCTTAGGCTTGAAAGATATTGATGTTGCAGAAGCTTTGATGGAAATTAAGGCTAAAAATCCGCAAAAACCGGTTATCGGTGTATTCATGACTAAGAATGAATTCTTCTCAAAACTGTCTGATATGAATGTAAATATGCCGTTCTTTATGTACGCAGAACAAGCTGCAGACGGCTTGAACAGATTGAATCAACAGAGATTGTGGATGGAAAGACCTGAAGGTAAAATACCTTGCTACGATGTTGATAGAGCAAAAGTTGAACAGATTATCAAAAATTCTATTAAAGAAGGTCGTGCTCAACTTACAACTCTTGAATCAATTGATGTATTGCAGGCATACGGTATCCGCGCTTGCAAATACGGGTTAGCAACTAACGAAGAAGAAGTTGTAGAACTCGGAAATTCAATTGGATATCCGGTAGTTATGAAAATGACTTCAAAAACAACTTCTCACAAAACTGATGTAGGCGGTGTTGTTGTTAACATCAAATCAGAAGAACAATTGAGAAAAGAATACAAAGGATTACTCGAAAGACTTGAAGCAAAAGGTTTGTTAGAAGGTCTTGAAGGTGTAATCATTCAGGAAATGGTTAAAGGCAGCCGTGAAATGGTTTGCGGTATTGCAACAGACCCTCAATACGGTCCGATGATGATGTTCGGTCTTGGCGGTGTGTTCGTAGAAGTTATGAAAGACGTAACATTCAGAATCGCTCCTCTGACAGATGTTGATGCTATGGATATGATTAAATCAGTTAAAGCATACAAATTGTTAGAAGGTGCAAGAGGAACAAAACCTGCACAAATCGACCAGATTCAAGAAACATTACTGAGATTGTCACAACTGGTTAATGATTTCAAATTCATTGACGAATTAGATATTAACCCGCTGTTAATCTCTGAAACAACCGGCGAAGGCATTGCAGTTGACGGTCGTATCAAAGTAAGACTTGAAGAAGCTAAAGAAGCACTTGGCTGCACCTGCGCAAGCTGCTCTTGCTGCTAATTCTTATAATCAATAATAAAAAGGCGCCCCTGATATTTTATCAGGGGCGCCTTTCTTAAACTTTTGTAATAAAACTAACAAAAATATGTTTTTACAGGTATTATAATTTTATGTATTAAAATTTAGGGGTATCTGATATGAAAATTTCAGCAATAAATTCACAACCGCGTACACATTTTAACGGTGAAAATTCTAAAAAAAGCAATGGCATTAAAACAGCCGCCGGAGCAGCAATGATAGCACTTGCAACAGCCGTACCGACAGAAGAGGCTAAGGCACAATTTTACTATTATGCGCCGCCTGTTCAGTATTATGTACCGGCACCAACAATGAATATCCCGGATTGTTTTGTTTACGGCGATATTAATAATGAAGATTACGAAAAAGGAATGCCTGAGGTATTCAATGAAATTGACAGTCAGATAAAAGAAAACGGTCAAATTTCAGTGAATGAAGTTGTGCGTCTGGAAGAAAACAACTGGAATTCAACACATATGTATCCGATGACCCGCGCACAAAAAGCTAATACTGCAAATCTTGTTAAAAATCTTTCAAGAGAATTTAACAACAAAAATTCTAACCCGAATACAATAAATTACAGTGAATATAAGAATATAATGAATTCATATATGCAGTCAAAAAACATAGCAAATTTCTTCAATCTTTTACAGATATTTGCGGCTCCATATTATCATATCCGCCCGCCGTATCATCATCCGCATCCAGTGCCTCCGCACAGACCGATGCCGCCTCATAGACATCACCACAGATAAATTTATGCATTGTAATTCATGATGTAGCTGGTACTTATAAATTGTAACAAATGTTACAAAAGTTTTGACGCCTGAAATAACTGCCTGAAATATACTTTTATATTTATAGATAGTTATAACGAAAGCGCTTAATTTTGGTACCAATTACTTATCTAAAAAAGAAGAGAAGAGCTTTGAGCTACTCCTTAATCAAAGAAAGGAGCGGCTATGTGTAGTGTCGGGTTTAATAGTAATAAGTTTGGTATGAATATAAAACCATACCAGAATACACAGCAGACGCGGTTTGGCATGGGTGTGCGAAGTACCGGCTATAGTCAGTTGTATAACAATGACAGAGGTATTTTTACAGCCGGAAAACCTAATGTGTTTGCTGCGAATGCTCATTCTTTGACTTTCAATGGTGTTAAGTATGATAATCAATACAGCATGCTTAATACAGTCGGCAGTAACGATAAAGCTGCAGGCACAGACAAGTCATTTAATGATATATTTAAAGAGGTCTTGAATGCTCTTAATGATCTTTTTGAGACAATCGGTGATGACTTTGGTAATGTTGGAGATACCTTTAAAAGTCTCTTTGGCGGTAAATCTAAAGAGACAAAAAATAATCCGGACTTAGGTAAAAAGTCGCTTGATGATATCCAGAACGCTCAGGATAAACAATCGTTAAATCAAGCTTTAGATGGTGCTAATCAGGACAATAGCCAGATTCAGTCAAATTTAACAGGTGATACAAATGCCCTGAGAGCTGCTCAAGGACAAGAAACTCAGGCGCAGCAGAATGTAGACAGTTCACAGGAGAATTTGAGTCAGGCTAATTCAGACTTAAGCAAGGCACAGCAAGATTTGAATGCTGCACAGGCAGAAGTTCAAACGGCAGAACAGGGGCTGCAGACAGCTAAAGGCAATGTCTCAACCGCGCAACAGGCACTTGATGCTGCACGGGCAGCCGCAACTCCAGAAAATCCAAATGACGCTGCTATAAGAGAAGCAGAAAGTAATCTCGCTAAAGCTCAGCAGGAAGAACAAGCCGCACAACAAAAACTTGATGCTGCAAAACAAAAAGAAACACAGGCTCAAGAAGCAGTTTCTAATGCAGAACAACAGGTTAATACGGCAGAGCAGGATAATACTGAAGCTCAAAGCAAACTTGATCAGGCATCTAACAATGTAGCATCTTCAGAAGAAAATCTTCAAGCAACTGAAACACGCGGTGAAGAAATTGAGCAGGGAATAAAAGACGGCGAACAAAAAATGCAACAGCTTGAAACTCAGATGCAGGAACAAGTTTATGGCACAGATACAAATCCGCCAACAGTTAGTGAAGAACTTACAGCGCAACGTGACGAACAAGTCTTTGGCACTGATACAGAACCACAAACAATAGAACGTGAGAATATGTTCTCAGATCAGGACAACCTTATTGAATCAAAAGGATATAACGACGAACAGAAGGCAGAAATATTAAAAGCACGTCAGGATGTTCAGAATCTGCAGCCGGGTCAGACTGTTCAATGCGGTGCTGATACATATACAATGGATGAAAACGGAACAATTCATGTAAATGACACTGCAGGTGAGTATAAAAATAAAGATGAAGCGGCAATGAATGCAGGAGATTCTGCAATGAGAGGCATAGATTCTAAGAAACAGTCAGATGCTGAAATTGCGGCTCTTCGTGGCGGAGACAAGCCAAAGGCAAAACCGTCAGTATCAGATAATTCCAAACCTACAGCAGCGGCTGATACTCCGGCAGAAACAAAAGAAACTACCGGCTCAGAAGATAAACCTGTTAAAGACCTTGATACTTCAAAACCGGGTACAGAATGGCGTGGAAAACGCGTTGGCGCCGGAATGAAAGAAGATGTCAAACTTGTAAGGAATGATGACGGAACCATTACTGAAACAGGTATTAGCGGCAAACGAATTCTTGATGCTGACGGTAAAAAAGTGCTATACGTTGAATCTAAACATATAGGATTCCGTGGTGGTACAGCCGCAATAGATTACAGAACCGGAACTGAAACTACAGAACTTGACTCTATAACGTCATCAATGTCGCCAGGATATATGATAGGAAGCTCAATGAGTAAACCGGGAACCGGCGGTGAAATTCATGACAAAGACGGTAACCTTTTACTGAAAATGAAAGACGGCGAGTTCTTTAACGCTAAAGGCAAAAAAATTAAACTTGAAAAAGCTATCGACCTTATTAATGACAATAAAGGCGAAGGTTTAAAACTCGTGCGCCAACTTCAGAAAAAAGACATTTAAATACTGAATATCAAAGATATTAAATTTCTATAAAGATTGTAAAAGATACACTTGCTTTTTTGTTGTATTTGTTTTACAATGTAATTGTGAAATAAATCACGAATAGTTGAAGCATTGAAAAAGTGTTAAAACAACTTATAAGTTATAAAAGGAGAAACTTATGACAACAAAAAGCAAAAAGACAGTAGAAAAACTGGAAAAAGTGCTTAACTCCACTTCAACAGTTGAAACTGCCGAACAATTGGAATTGTTAATTGAAAGAGTTAAGAAAGCTCAAAAAATTTATGCAACATTTACCCAGGAACAAGTAGATGCTATCTTCAAAGCTGCAGCAACCGCTGCTGATAAAGCTCGTATTCCGCTTGCAAGAATGGCTGTAGAAGAAACAGGCATGGGCGTTTTAGAAGACAAAATCATTAAAAACCACTTTGCATCAGAATACATCTACAACAAACATAAAAATGCAAAAACCTGCGGTATTATCAAAGAAGATAAAACAAACGGTATTAAAATAGTTGCAGATCCGCTCGGTGTTATTGCAGGTATCGTACCTACAACAAACCCTACCTCAACTGCAATTTTCAAATCATTGATCGCTTTGAAAACAAGAAACGGTATCATCTTTTCACCACACCCGAGAGCAAAAAAATGTACAATTGAAGCAGCCAGAGTAGTTCTGGAAGCTGCAGTTAAAGCAGGTGCTCCGGCAGATATCATCGGCTGGATTGATGTTCCTTCAATTGAACTTTCAAGCCAGTTAATGAAACATAAAGACATTGCTTGTATCTTAGCAACAGGCGGTCCTGGCATGGTTACAGCAGCTTACTCTTCAGGAAACCCTGCATTAGGTGTTGGTCCTGGTAACGCAGCTGCAGTTATTGATGAAACTGCTGATATTAAAATGGCAGTATCTTCAATCCTTATGTCAAAAACATTTGACAACGGTATGATTTGTGCATCAGAACAATCAGTTATCGTTGTTGATAAAGTTTATGAAGAAGTTAAAAAAGAATTCATCTACAGAGGTGCATATCTTTTAAGCGCTGCTGATGAAAAGAAACTTATCGCATTGCCGTTCATCGACCCTAAACGCGGTACTGCACACCCTGCAATTGTTGGTCAAAAAGCTGCTAAAATTGCAGAACTCGCTGGATTTGAAATTCCTGAAACTTCTAAAATCTTACTTGCAGAAAGACCTTCTGTTGACTGGGAAGATCCGTTCTCAAGAGAAAAATTGTCACCAATTTTGACAATGTACAAAGCAAAAGATTTTGAAGAAGCTACAGAAATGACTTATGAATTAGTTTCAAAAGGCGGTGCAGGTCACTCTGCAGACCTTTATACAGATACACGTCATCAAGAAAGAGTTGACAAATTCGCAGAAAGAATGCCGGCTTGCCGTGTATTGATTAACTCACCATCAGCACAGGGCGGTATTGGTGATTTGTACAACTTTAAATTAGAACCATCACTTTCACTGGGTTGTGGTTCATGGGGTAAAAACGCTATATCAGGCAACATAGGCGTTGAAAATTTATTGAACTACAAAACAGTTGCCGAAAGGAGAGAAAACATGCTCTGGTTCAAAGTTCCGCCAAAAGTTTACTTCAAAAGAGGTGCTATTGACTTAGCTCTACGTGAACTTCAAGGCAAAAAACGTGCCTTTATTGTAACTGATAGATTCTTGTTCAATTCAGGTGCAGTTTATAATATTACAAATGTATTGGATGAAATTGGTATTGATTATCAAATCTTCTTTGATGTTAAACCGGATCCGACATTGTCAACAATCAATCAGGCAATGGATATAATAAGACCATATGAACCGGATGTAATCATTTCACTCGGCGGCGGATCTCCAATGGATGCTGCAAAAATTATGTGGTTAATGTATGAACAACCTGATACAGTATTTGAAGATATTTCTATGAGATTTATGGATATCAGAAAAAGAATCTGCCGTATTCCTGAATTAGGCAAAAAAGCAACAATGGTTGCAATTCCTACAACTTCAGGTACAGGTTCAGAAGTAACTCCGTTTGCTATCATTACTGATGATGAAACTCACGTAAAATATGCAATTGCAGATTACGCTCTGACACCGAATATGGCAATTATCGACCCTAACTTTGTTGACGGCATGCCAAAAGGCTTAACAGCCGCATCAGGTATTGACGCATTAGTTCACTCAATTGAAGCTTATGTATCAGCAATGGCTACAAACTTCACAAATTCTAATGCATTAGAAGCAACAAAATTAGTGTTCAGATATCTGGAAAGATCATATTCAGAAGGTGCAAACGATCCTATTGCAAGAGAAAAAATGCACTATGCTGCTACAATCGCAGGTATGGCATTTGCAAACGCATTCTTAGGATTGTGCCACTCAATGGCTCACAAACTGGGTGCAATGTTCAACATTCCTCACGGTGTTGCAAACGCATTGTTAATCAGACAGGTTATCAAATACAATGCGGTTGATTGTCCGAAAAAACAATGTATCTTCCCGCAATACAAGTTCCCTAATGCAAAATCTAAATATGCACAAATTGCAGATGAACTTGGCTTAGGCGGTAAGAATGACGATGAAAAAGTTCAATTGTTAATTGACGCAATCGACAAACTGATGAAATCCGTTAACCTTCCAAATTCAATCAAAGACTTTGGCGTAACAGAAGCTGACTTCAACGCTAAGTTAGATGAAATGGTTGAACTTGCATTTGACGATCAATGTACAGGTGCAAACCCTGCATATCCGTTAATGGAAGATATTAAAGCAATTTATATCGACGCATTCAACGGTGTTGTAAGAGATTATTACCCTGTAAAATAATCAGTTAAATCAAATAGAAAACGCGGCGGAATTTTAAATTCCGCCGCGTTTGTTTGTGAAAATATTTAGACTAGTGCTTGTAAATAAATTGTATGCCAGCTTTATAAACCGGCGCGTAAGGTGGTAGGCAATTATTCTGTGACCTGTGAACTGACGGACTAGTCCGCTCTTTTTGTAGGGTGGTCGTTTCGATGCACCGGTTCTCTGATATAAGGCACTAAGGCACTAGCGGATTTGCGGACGGACGGAGCAAAGCGAGTCCGGATAGCGAACGGATTGAGCCTGCTTGTGCGTAAACACAATAGGCGAAACTCCGTGAGCGTGGAGCAAATCCAAGACAGGGGGCTAGGGCACTAAGTAGTTACAACAACAGTCAACATAGAATATCACATTGACTGTTGTTAAGGGAATAAGGAAATAGGGAAATAAGGGAATAAGTTCTTTACTAAAAATAAGGCAACGCTTGAATCTTGCATTGCCTCATTTTGAAATCCTCTTAATCACCTAATCACCTAGTCACTCTTAACGTCATCCCGCAGCGGCATTGACGCGGCACGTAAGAATCGAAACCTTGCGGGATCTCAAAAGGTGCGTCAAACGACGCACAATACGAAACTCAGTAATTTAATATTTTATTTTGCGCGGGTAATCTTTAGGAATTTTCCAGCCGTTTCTCGCAATTATAGCTGTACAGTAGCTTCCTGATGCAGCTGTATTACATCCTCTTGTGGAATCATCATATAAACTATCCGGATCTCCATCCCAATAAAACAGTGAAGGCTCCAATCCCTTCCCAGTTAAGTATTTCCATCTTTCATCGGTGTCAATATTTGAGACATTGCCGGGATAAAATTCAAAAGCGAAAGAACAAACACCGACACGTTCGTCTCTTGTTGCACTGGTAATACAATTTTCAGCTTTATACGGGAAAAATTCCCAATCACGTATCTGGCTGAATGCATAAGCAAAAGCACTTCCATCTGCTAAGTAATATAGATACCTTTTTTGTCCTTCAAAATCTGTAACATCCTTAGATTCTACAATTTTTAAATAAGACGCGAGGTATTTTTTAAATGCTACATCAATAGCATCACTCATGTTTATATGATTACCTTCTTCGTCTAGTTCCTCTTTAACCCAGTAATCCCAGGTTTCCGATGCACCGTTATCTATTTTTGACATAAGAATTGCTTGATTTATCAGTGAATAGAATTTTGCGAGTTTACTTTCAGTCATTCTATATGTGTAATTTTGAATTACAGCAGGAATTGTAAACGCCGCCACCACGCCGATTATGGCGAGGGTTATGAGCACCTCTGCCAGTGTAAATGCTGTCTGCTTGCTATAGAAGTGCAAACGTAAGTTTTGTTCTGCTCCCCTGAACATTACCGTATTTTTAGTCATACTTTTCTCCTTAAATTTTGCTTAACAAGTCTATTTTATGCTTATTAGGCATTTTTGTCAAGCATAAAATTGCCTAATAATACATTAAAAATTGTTATATATATTTTAAAATTTTTATAAGGAGTAAAAATTTGAATCACCTTAAAACAAAATTAGGCAAACGTATACAATCTCTTCGTAGAGAACAGAACATTACTCAGGAAAAATTTTCAGAAATTATCGGGCTTGATATTACGAGTCTCAGTAAAATTGAGACGGGCAGAAATTACCCGTCTCCTGATACGCTGGAAAAAATTGCACGGGCATTAAATGTCGAAGAACAAGATTTGTTTAATTTTAACAATTTTTTGTCCCAAACAGATTACCTTAAAAAAATTGAAGAAAATATAAACATTATTAAAATGGATGAAAATAAATTGAGATTTTTATATAAAATTACTAAAGAATTGATATAGTAACAGTGCTGCGCAAGGCATTTATCAAGCGGTAGTGTATCTGACAAAGTAACAATATAGTCCAGTGCATTCTAAAACCTGTTGACAAATCAACGCAAAAGCAAGACAATATCTATGAAAAGGGGATTACTTATGACTAAAGAAACTTATTTACACGAAAAACATGTTGCACTTGGCGCAAAAATGGTTGATTTTGCCGGCTGGCACATGCCAGTACAATATACTTCTATAATTGAAGAACATAAAACAGTTAGAAATGCCGTAGGACTTTTTGATGTTTCTCATATGGGTGAAGTGTTTGTCTCCGGCAAAGACGCAATAAAGTTTCTGAATAAAATTGTACCGCAAGATATTTCTAAACTTAATTATGAAAAAGCTGTTTACTGTCAGTTGCCAAACAAAAACGGCGGACTGATAGACGACTTAATTATTTACAAACTCGGAATTCAGAGCTATTTGGTCATCTGTAATGCCTCAAGAATTGATGAAGATTTAAACTGGATGGTGCGTAATAAACGCGGACTTGATGTAAAAATAGATAATCAGTCTCATAATTACTCATTGTTGGCAATTCAAGGTCCAAAAGCCGCCGCTTTAATGAAAAAAATGGGACTGAATACACAACAGGCATCTTTTACAATAAAAGAAGGTGAAGTATGCGGAATTAAAGTTTTTGCCTCACGCACAGGCTATACAGGCGAAGACGGGTTTGAACTTCTTGTTGAAAATGAGTTTTCAGAAGAACTATGGGACAAAATTTTGGATAACGGACAGGAATTCGGAATTAGACCAATCGGACTCGGGGCGCGGGATACTTTGCGGCTTGAGGCGGCTCTGCACCTCTATGGCAACGATTTAGATGAAAATACAACGCCAATTGAAGCAGGACTCTCCTGGTCTATACCCAAAGATAAAAAAGAAGATTACAACGGCAAAGACGTAATTATGGCGCAGCTGCAAAACGGCGTTGAGAAAAAATTAATCGGGCTTAAAATGTTGGATAAATCAATTGCACGACATGATTATGAAGTTTATTTTAACAATGAAAAAGTCGGCAAAGTCACAAGCGGCGGCGTTTCACCGGTTTTAGGAGCAAATATTGCACTCGCTTATGTAAAAAATATTAAAGAAATTTGCACAGGCGCAATTGTTCAAGTTATGATAAGAGAAAAACTTCACGATGCCGAAGTAGTTAAAAAACCTTTTATTCAAAAAAGAAATAAAGTTATTATATAAGGAGAAAATTATGAGTATTACAGAAAAAATTCTGTGTTCAAAATCTCACGAATATCTGCTTGATAATGAAAACGGAACTTATACAGTGGGATTAACAGATTACGCAATAGAACAACTCGGTGATATTGTATTTGTAGAACTGCCGGAAGTTGGAACTGAATTCAAAAAAAATGAAACTTTTGCGACTATTGAATCCGTCAAAGCCGCTTCAGAAATTTATATGCCAATCGGGGGTAAAATCCTTGAAATTAATGAATCAGTGGTTGAAACCCCTGAAATTTTAAATGAAGACACTTACGAAAAAGGCTGGCTTGTTAAAATAGAAGCCACAGGCGATGATGCTGAAATGAAGGATTTGATGGAATACGAAGACTACAAAGAAGAGTTAGCATAATGAATAATTTTTTAGTACATGACCAAAAAACAACTGCTGAAATGCTTGATGTCATAGGGATAAACTCGATTGAAGATTTGTTTAAACAAATCCATGAAAAGGCGAGAATGCAAAGTCTTAATCTTGAGGATGCATTATCTGAAATGGAAACTCAAAAGCAGATTAAAAAACTCGCAAAGACAAACAAAGCTGAGTACATAACTTTTATGGGCGGCGGTGTATATAACAAATTTATTCCGGCGTGCATACAACAGGTTGCACAAAGATTTGAATTTTTGACAGCATACACACCTTATCAGCCTGAAATTTCTCAGGGCACACTGCAGGTTATGTACGAATTCCAGACAATGATTTGTGAACTTACCGGCATGGATATTTCTAATGCCACAGTTTATGACGGAGCTACTGCCTGTGCAGAAGCTTTACTGATGGCTGTACGTATTAGTAAAAAATCAAAAGCACTTGTAAGCAACAACATCAATCCGCAATATAAAGCGGTAATAAAAACTTATGCATGGGCTGGAGGTGTTGAGATTGAGTGGTTTGATGAAATTCCTGCAAACATATCTGATTATGCCTGTGTATTAATCCAAAATCCTGATTTCTACGGCGAAATACTTGAAGTGACACCTGTAGATACTTTGTTAATAGTCTGTACCGATATTTCAACGCTATCAATTCTTAAACCACCGTCTGAATACGGGGCTGATATAGTCGTAGGAGATATACAGACACTCGGAATACCAATGGAATTTGGTGGACCACATGCCGGATTTATTGCCTGCCGCGAAAAATATTTGCGTCAGATTCCAGGACGTCTTGCAGGAAGAACAGTTGATGCAGACGGCAAACAGGCGTTCTGTCTTACTATCCAGACCCGTGAACAGCATATCAAACGTGAAAAAGCCACAAGTAACATCTGTTCAAATCAGGCATTAATAGGACTTTGTGCAACTTTATATTTAAGTCTTCTGGGTAAAAACGGATTTTATCAGGTTGGTTATCTGTCTTGTAAAATGGCACATCTCTTATCCGAAAAGCTTGCGGCTAAAGGTATAAAAACTCTGAATAAAAATTTCTTTAATGAATTTGTTATAGAAGTTCAAAATGCGGATGAGTTTCTCACGAATCTTAAAGAAAACGGAATACTCGGCGGCATAAAACTTGATGACAGGCATATTCTTGTTGCTGCGACAGAAATGATTACAGAAGAGGATATAAATTTTTATTTAAAAAATGTATGAAGAAATTTTTAAACAATTAGAAAAGTCCGAATTCAGAATAAAATTCAGACTGAAAGATGCTGATAAAAAGTATATTGCAGAAAAGGGGCTTGAGGTAATAGAATCCCATGCCAGAGATTTTATAAAAAAGCGTATTGCGCCGGCAGAGATTAAAAACGACGGCAAACAAACGCCGATGAAAGGACATCCTGTATTTATTGCCCAGCATGCAACAGCCACCTGCTGCCGCGGCTGTATAAAAAAGTGGCACAAACTGCCTGCCGGAGTTGAGTTAACAGAGGCACAACAGGATTATCTGGTCGGATTAATCATGCACTGGATTAAAAAACAGTTGTAATATAGCACTTTGATAAATTAAAATACAGGGTAAAAGGAACTCTTTTTCAAAAGGCAACCTACCAGCAATATTATATTCAGACTTCGGGTTGGTTCCCGACTAGAAAGGGGGTCGATATGAACGATTTCAATGTTAGTTTACTACTAATCTTTTTGATTTTGTACATATTAAAAAACGGCTCTCATCATAAGAGATAAGAACCGTTCAGACTTCTAAGGGTTCCCGATAGCTTAGGAAACTATCACCCTGTATTTACATTATAAACTATTTTCACAAAATTTCAACCTGTATGTTAAGAAATTTTTCGCTAGCAATGCTTGCTTCTTCAGTAAAATGGTCGTTTTACCAATCCTTACCATAAGAGTAATAGAGGACAATTTGTAAATATCCTAAATATGTGACTCACCGCCATCGTAGGCGAGGAGCACGAGCCATACGAGGGCGGATGTCGAAAACTCGACTGAACACATTTATTTGAGAGCAAACGAAGAAATAAATGTGCGAGAGTCCGATCCTTACCATAAAAGTAATAGAGGACAATTTGTAAATATCCTAAATACGTGACTCACCGCAATCGTAGGCGAGGAGCACGAGCCGTACGA
>CALUQX010000026.1 GCA_944323045.1 Candidatus Gastranaerophilales bacterium
GGCGCAGGCTTGCCGACAAAATGCCGAAGGCATTGCAGGCGGCAACCGAAGACCCGTTTAATGCCGCCGAGCAAGACGATCCCATCAGACGCCCCATTAAATTAGACTCCCTTCTGGGAGTTTTTTTGTTGGCGTATGATGAGGATGAGAACCCATAAAAGGCGCAGCCTTAGGTTCGAGTCGAGACGGAAGAGCGACCATTTTGCAGAGGGTGAAAGCGTAAGCGTACCCGTTTATTGCAAAATGGTCAAGATAGGGCGCAGGCTTGCCGACAAAATGCCGAAGGCATTGCAGGCGGCAACCGAAGACCCGTTTAATGCCGCCGAGCAAGACAATCCCACCAGACGCACCATTAACTAATGACTTCGGCTGTTTTGGTATAATATGGTGAATTTACATAATTTACAAGCGCATTATATACAAGCGGATTTAACTTTTCGTCTTCCACATCTCTGTAAATTATTGTCAGTGCCTGTTCTGGACTTAATTCGTCTTTATAAACTCGTTTTTCTGTAAGTGCTGAAAACTTATCCGCAAGTGAGACAATTTGCAGATTTAAATCTGCTTTAAAGTCTTTTGTCACAAACGGATATCCACTCTTTTTAGCATTCTGGTGGTGGTTTCTTATTAAATTCAGGGTTTGCGGATTTATATCAGTTGTTTTTAACAATTCATATCCGAGTTCTGAATGTTTGTGCATAATCTCGGTTTCCGCCGACGTTAATTTGTCTTCTTTATTCAATATTTCTTTTGGTATCAGGACTTTTCCGATGTCGTGTAAATATGCGGCATCTACAACTGATTTTTCATTAACTCTGTTTTTTAAAGCGAACGGTAAATTATTTATTATGCCTTTTGCAATATTTTGAGTATCTTTTGCATGCCCGTGCATTAGATTGTTAAGTTCAATCATATTGATATCAACCGGTGAAATGTTTAATATAGTCTTAATTTTCGGGTTTGATGCTAACATTTGTTGTATTGCCTTTTCGGATGTGTAGCGGTCTAATGAAGTATACTGAAAAGTATCTTCCTGCGGCTCACCCCTAAAAACAGCTGGCTGTCTTTGAGGAACTACGAGAATATTTGGATATATTCCGCCAATACTGAGCGGACTGATTCTATCTAACGCCATTATTACACACTACTATTTCTACACTACTTATATATAAAGTATTATTTGCGGAAAATATTGCCTTTTTAAATGTACAATTTTAAATTTTATTAAGAGAAATTTAAAAAAATTAAATTAATATAAAGGCTAATAGTTTTTGGCAAATATTGTGATAATATTTGAAGTATGAAAAGAGAAATTAAAAACATTCTTGTATGCGGTTTAGGTGCGGTTGGCAGCATTTATGCTGACAAAATTCAGAAATTTGCTCCAGATAATCTGAGAATTCTTGTAGATGAAGAGCGGCTTCACAGATATCAGAATAATCCGATTATATTCAACGGACGGGAACTTAATTTTACTTATATTCTGCCAACTGCAGAAGATTTTAAGGCTGACTTAATTATAATTGCAACAAAATTTGACGGGTTGAATGATGCCGTCAAGAATATCAAAAATTTTGTAAATGAGGATACAATCATCCTGTCACTGCTTAATGGCGTCACCAGTGAAGAAATTATTGCTCAAACTTATGGCTGGGAACGGGTTTTGTATTCTTATTTTATCGGACACAGCGCTGTCAGAACAGGACGCAAAGTGACCCATGATGATTTCAATATTATTGTGTTTGGCGCTAACAATGGACTTGATGAACGTGTTCTTGCAGTAAAAGAGTTTTTGGATAAGGCGAAAATAAAGTATGAAATTCCGGCAGATATGAGATATTCACTCTGGCGTAAATTTGTATTAAATGTAAGTACAAATCAGCCGTCTGCAATTTTGAAAATGACATTTGGCGACATGCAGCAAAACAAGGTCTTTGTGAAATTCGCTGCAAATATAATGCAGGAAGTCGCAAACATTGCAAAAGCTGAAGGTATAAATAATTCTGAAAATTTAGTTAAAGACGGGCTGGAGGCACTTGCAATGATGTGTCCGGAAGGTAAGACTTCAATGCTGCAGGATGTGGAAGCAGGACGGAAAACAGAGGTTAATATGTTTGCCGGAACAGTGATTGAATTAGGCAAAAAACATTCAATTCCGACCCCTTACAATCAGGTGCTTTATGAAATGATTCAGGTTATTCAGGAAGAGGCAAATTTAAAACACAAAGTTCCTTGCTCGACTTAATCAGAACATTTGTGCTTGCCATCCCATGACAAATCTGTGCAATGCCAGTAGTCCATATTCCCGTTTTCAATAACCCATGCACTGCAGCCATATCCTGAGTATCTGTCTTGTGAGTTTGTTATGTTTGCGCAATAAGTATCAAATGGACGTACAGTGTCATAACATGTACCCGCCGGTATATCGGTATATTTTGTCAGATAAAAGAGAAAAATGTCTTTACCCATTTTATTAGGTTCCTTTGAACCATTTACATCTACATAAATACTTGCACATCCTTGTTTAAGGTCTTTTGTTGTGCCATATTGCGTCTCACAAGATGCCCCACCATTCCCTGTACCAAATTTGTCAACAAAAAATGATGATATTATTACTCCGTTATTTAAATAGAGCATATAGTTTTCCTGATCAATTTTGGTGTGGTTTAGATATTTAGCGATATTATTCATAAGTAGTTTTCTTGAGGTTGATGAGCCTTCTGTTTCTATTATGTCCGGATTGTCAGTATTTGCTGTTTACAGATTTAAGCCCCAGGTATCCAGTGTTCCTTTTTCTGCTATAAGTAAATTGTATGCGTTATAAATAGTGCTATATGTTGTTTTTAAGCGGTTTTGGGTTACAGATTCTTCATATTTTTGCACTACAGAAGGTATTGTCAGTGCTGCGACTACTCCAATAATTGCCAGAGTTATCAGTGTTTCAGCCAGTGTAAAGCCTGTATTCTTTTTCATAAATCTCTCCTTCTTCTTAATATTCGCACCTAAAAATAATAATATTATTATCATGCATGATAACATTGTTTTCTAATTTGTCAATATGTTAACATGTAAAGTATTATTCTCTTATGATTGATATAAAAGAAGAAATTCAAGTATTACTGCTAAGACAGGGAATGTCCATGTCAAAAATGACCAGAGTCATGAAGGCTCAGGGGTTGTCTAATATTAATATAACAAGTCTGTCGCGAATGCTGACAACAAAAACAATTAAGTTTGAAACTGTTCAGGAAATTCTCGACTTTTTAGGTTACGAAATTGATATAAAAAAGAAAACAAATTAATAATTCATTTGTTCAAGCATTTTGCGGTTTTGTGCTTCTGCCTGCTGACGAAGATTTGATACATCACGTACTTTTTGGTCAACCTGTTCTTCTACTGACGGAGTATTGCTGTCTAATGGCTTTCTTGTATAACTTTTTATTGTAGGCAAAAAGTACATAAATAACGCGAATATTACAACGCATCCAAGTAATAAATCAATTGCGGAAAAAGCATTTCTTTTTTTCATAAATCCCCCCAAAGAGTTTTCTTTATTTAATTTTATTCTTTTTAATAAAAAATGTCAAAGCCTCGTCAATTGAACGCGGTGTTTTTAAAACATCGTCTTCAGAATTGCCGTCAAGGCGTGAATGTACAAAGAATTTGTTATAAATTGTAAGCCCGATAAAAATTATTAATGAAGAGAGCGCAACTCCGCCCATTGCTTTTAGAAATTTTAAAATAGCAGAGTGTAAGCCTGTTTGCTGCGGCACTGCCTGCGCTGCCTCACCGGCACAAAATCCGACGCTGCTGCAAATTATTATGGCAAATGCCGCAATACTCAGGTTTATACTGTATTTTAGTATTTTATTCTTCAACTTTAGCCTCTTCGGTTGCTTTTTTAGAACGGGGGCGTTTCCCTGATTTTGAAGAGCCGCGATTTGGACGCCGTGTTCTTTTAGGCTTTTCAGTTTTTTCAGATGCTTCAGCTTGTTCTATATTAGTGTCTGCGGCGTCTGTTTTTGGCGCTTCTTCAACTTCATTATCAGGTTTGACTACAACCGTATTTTCGTCAATAACAGGTGTTATTTCTTCATTCGGTTTTATAACAGTTTCTGCTGTTTGTAATGATTCTTCAACCACGACTTTCTTATCGCGTTTGTTGTTGCGGCGGCTGCGTTTTTTCGTATTTTGACGCTGTTCTGTTTCCTGTTGAGCCGCAAGTGACGGATTCTCAACCTCAATTTCTACAGGCTTTTGTTCCTGAACATTTTGTTCTGCAATTTGAGGTTCTGCCTGTGGCTGCGGTCTGTTGTTATTATTTTTATTGTTTTTCTTAAATCCGCTGTTGATAGGCAGTTTTAATTTTGCGGCTTTTGCGCGGTATTCACCTTCTGCTGTTGGAGTTGCAAAGTTGAATTCTACCATAGAGTAGCCGCTGCCCTGACAGTGAGGGCATTTTTTTGTAAATATTTCAGACAAACTTTGTCCCTGACGGTGTCTTGTCAATTCTACAAGCCCTAAGTCTGACAATTGACCTACCTGTGGTTTGGCTTTATCCGGTTCAAGTGCAATTTCAAGTTCTTCCATCATTGCTAACTTATCTGCGCGTGACATCATGTCGATAAAGTCTATAATAATCATGCCGCCGATGTTTCTGAGACGGAGCTGGCGTGCAATTTCATGTACTGCTTCGATATTTGTTTTCAGGATTGTTTCATCCTGAGTTGATGAACTTGTAAATTTACCGCTGTTAACATCAATTACAGTAAGTGCTTCTGTTGTCTGAATAAACAGATATCCGCCGGATGGCATATTCACTTTTGTCTGCAATGCGGCTTTAATTTCTTTGTGAACATCTGTTGCAATTAAAAGCGGTTCAGTACCTTTGTATAAAGTTACCTGAACATTTTTGTTTATATGCCAGTTTTGCAGAATATTTTGAACTCTGTTCATCGCAAAGGCTGTATCTACAATAATTTCTTTAACATCATCTGTACAGGCTTCGCGGATAACTCTGTATAACAAATCCTGATCTCTGTAGAGAAGATTTGGCGGGGTTAGAGTTTCCGCAGAAGTTATGATGTTGTTCCATTTTTCAAGAAGAATTTCTAAGTCTTCCTGAATATCAGCTTCTGATTGTCCTTCGGCTTCTGTACGGATAATGACTCCGACGCCTACAGGTTTAATCAGGTTTACAATAGCTTTTAAGCGTGCGCGTTCTTTTGAGTTTTCTATTTTTTTACTGATGCTTACTCCCGGCTCGCTTGGCATTAGTACGAGGAATCTACCAGGCAGACTCAATTCTGTTGTTACACGCGGACCTTTGTGACCGGTTGGTTCTTTTACTACCTGAACGATTAATTTCTGTTTAGGGGAAAGTTTTTCTTTCAGAGTACCTTTACCCATTACGTCTTCGGCGTGCAAAAATCCCATTTTGTCAGAGCCTACGTTAACAAATGCCGCATCAATACTCGGTAAAATGTTGTCAACCGTAGCCAGATAAACATCTCCTAAAAGCACATCGCCTCTGTGAATAAAGAAATCTGTAACTTTTCCGTTTTCCATAACAGCCGCGATATTATCGCGTTCTGCAATAATAATTTTTTTGTCAGGAACAGATGCATTGTTGGAATTCTGATTGTTCCCGTTTTTACGTTTGTCATTAGCCATAAAAAAATCCTTTATAATTAAATCTCTTCTAAATTTTCATCAAGGAATCTGATTCTTGTTATTTCAAAATGTATGTCCGGCGCGATTACATTCATCAACACATCAGCGCGTAGTGCCGGAATATCAGTTCCCTGACCGGTTTTTAGTACTATGAACAGATTTTCGTCCTCAAATCTATATGATTTTATTGACGGTTTTATATCTGTTTTTTTAATTAAACCTTTTTTGTTTTTCTTCTCAATAAAAATTTCTTTTGAAGATAAAACTTTTTCTGTATTATAGCGTAAATTTTCAAAATCGTAAAGTGACTTATTAAAAATGTTAACTTTATATTCCGCCCAAACAACTGTTGTATCAATAGATTTGGCTGATTTTGGAATTTTATTAATGCTTAATATTTTGCATTCATCCGGCAGAACATTCTCCAACTTTAGTTGTAGAGTCTGTGGCGGCAAATCATCATACAATTCAATGTCAACAAGTTCACATAAACTCTGCGCAAACAAAGGCAGCGCTACACCCATTGAAATTTTCATTGTCGGGTTAAATCCCAGAGAGAATGCGACATTTAAATCAGTACGCGCTATAGCTTTAAAGAAAGTATTCTGCCAGTCTAAATGTGAAAAATATCTTAAAATCCCTGTTTTTGTAAGCTTTATGCGGTATTTAAATGTTTCACGAATTTCTGTCGGACAGGTGCGCGGGTCGTGATGTTCTATTTTATGGTTCTGAGCTTTTTCACTTGCTTTATAAGGTTTTGCCATAACCTTGTGAGTTTTTAAATTTTTGCAGACACCGCAGTTTACACAACCATTCTGGCAGGTCGGAACAAAAGATGATGTTAAGTTCGTTTCATCTGTATTCTTAGATTTAACGACTCCGCTAAGCAGTGCTTCTTTTTGAAACCATTCTTTATCAACACCTATATTGATAAAATCCCATGGCAGAACTTCATTAAGATCATATGTTTTTTCCGCAAGTTCTGACAGTGAAATTCCGCATTCTTCTGCTGTTTGCTGCCATACTTTTTTGTCAAAATATTCACCCCACGCATCCAGATAGCAGCCCTTTTTATAAAGTGCTTCAATATATTTGCACAGGCTTGAATCCCCGCGGGTTAGTACCGCTTCTATCTGCGAAACAAATTTCTCGTGGTAATTGATTTTTACCCCTTTAATTTTATCTGTTTTTTCTTTGAGATAATGGATGTGTTCGGTAACTTCCTCAAGACTCATTTGCGGGCACCACTGGAACGGAGTAAAAGGTTTCGGAACAAATATAGAAAGTGTGCAGGTAATATCCATTCCGTGTGACAATCCCTTTTCTTTTTTGATAAGTTTACAACGATAACGGATTTTGCTTAATAATTCAGCCATTTCATCCATATCCGCAAGTGTTTCTGTAGGCAGTCCGCAGATAAAATAGAATTTAATTCTTGACCAGCCATTTTCGTAAAGCGTTAAAACAGCATTTAGAATTTGTTCTTCAGTGATATTTTTTTTAATAACATTGCGCAAACGCTGGCTGCCGGCTTCCGGCGCAAGTGTCATAGTTGATTTTCTGACGCTTTGCACAAGATTTGCAAGTTCAAGGTTAAAACCGTCTATACGCTGGCTAGGAAGAGATACCGAAACTTTTTTCTCATCAAAATCAACTGCTAATTCTTTTATAACTTCATTAATGTTCGCATAATCGTTTGAAGAAAGCGAAAGCAGAGAATACTCATCATATCCGGTATTTTTCACCAGTTCTTTTGCTATTTTTATAATGTCTTCTGCGCTTCTTTCTCTAATCGGCAAAGTCACGTGCCCCGGCTGACAAAAGCGGCACATACGTCCACAGCCGCGCCGAATTTCAACAATCGCTCTGTCATGCACTGAAGATGAAAACGGTATAGGATAAGATTTTAACGCTGTATCGTAATCTAATTGTGCAATTCTTTTGGTGACTTTTCCTCCGTACAGTGCTGACCAGCGCCCGCTGTTTTCGCCTTCGACAAGTGCTTTAATTCTTTCTTTTCGCGGCAGATTCTTAGTTCTTTCAAGTATTTCACAAACTTCAACTATACTGTCTTCGCCGTCTCCTATCATAAAAACATCTATAAAATCCTGTACCGGCAAAGGATTAAATGCACATGGACCGCCTGCGATAATTATCGGGTCATCTTCTGTTCTATCTTCATTTTTGTAAGGTATTTCAGCCATCTCCAGCATTTTCAAAACAGTTGGATATGCAAGTTCATACTGCAGCGAAAAACCAACAGCATCAAATTCTTTTAACGCTCTTTTGCTTTCAAGTGCATAAAGCGGTTTCGGGCAAAAATCTGGTTCCGGTGCATAAACTCTGTCAGCCATAAAATCCGGACAATTGTTTATTTGATTATATAAAACGCGCAGTCCTAAGTTACTGATACCAATTTCATACTTGTCTGGAAAAGCGAGTGCAAATCTCACTTTTGCGCTGTCAAAATCCTTATTAGCAGATAAAAATTCACCGCCGACATACTGGTAAGGTTTGTTGCAGTTAAATAAATCATTATGATATTGTTCAAAAAAGCAGTTCATATTACTCGCAATCTTATGCTAAATCGTCAGGGAAATATTTATCTATCTCAATAATTGTGCCGTCAAGTGTATTTTCCTGAAAAGATTTTATAAACTTGAATAAATCGGCATTTGGCACATCATAATTGTATAAAACAGTTTCGTTTTTGTATTCGCGCATTACCCGCACTATGTAATGGCATTTTTGCGCATATTTCAAAAGATGTTCGGCGGAAAATTTATTTCCGTTGTTATCTTTATCTATTCTTACATAATTAAATCCGGCATAGTATTTAACTTTTTCCGGTGTTTCTGCCGGAAGTTCTTTGTTATGCCTTGAAAAAATATCTATTACCTTACGATTTATTTCATTTTCCATTGTTTTATTCTCGCGGTTATTTTTCAGTATTTTTTTCTATATGTTCTATTATATCAAGCGCAAGTTCTCTCCGCACTTCTTCAGGAGCATGCTTTAAGTATTCCATTGCATGTGATACTTTAATATTTTTATCGTACCAGCGGCGCATGATGTAATTAAACTGGTCATCGAGTGACATTTCAAAATCATAGTCCTTGAGTTTGTCAATAACGTATTCTGCGCAAACAATCTGCAAATCTTCCTCTGCTTTTTCAAGCATTTCAGTTGCTCTGCTAACTACAGGGTCTACGTCATACCAGCGTTTTTTCATGCGTTATTCCTCCTTATTTAAACATATAAGATAAATACAGGCATGGCAAGATTGTTAAAATACATTAACCTAAAAATACCAATTTATAGCTCTTCTGTATGCAAATCAGTACCGCCTGTTTTGATAAGCCCGTATTTGTCCGCGATTTTTTCAACAGTTTCGCGGCTGTGAAATTTTATTATACCTCTGTGGCGTTCATACGGATAATAGACCTCTAGCCCGTCTAATCCGTGTTTTATCAGGTCTTTTACGAATCTGTCCATTGAAATACACCAGCAGCACGCCGGATGAGCCAGAACTGCGATACCGCCTGCTGCATGTATTGCTTTTATTAATGCCGGCGCGCGGCGTGAAGTGAAAAATCTTATTATATCAAGTTCAGTTTCTTTTTTGGTCTTAGCAAAAAATCTTTTGAGCGAATCATTATTATAATCCACTCCATAAGCCAGCATATGCAAAAACACATACCCGTGCCAGCAGTCAAATTCCACGGCAGGAATTACATTTTCAGGAATACCGTTTTCTATATACCCGTTCATTGTATTGTGATCTGCTATTGCAATACATTTATAATTCTTGTCTTTTGCCTGCTTTACTATATCATTAAAATCTGCTTTTCCATCAGAATAACCTGTGTGAACATGCAGATTTACAGAATGTTTATTAAAATCGTCTGCGGTAAATGTTTTGATTAAATCTTTGTAATTCATAGTTGTTTTTTTTAGTTTATTTGTAATAAAATTATTATACATAACCGGAGGTAAAATGGCAAGAGTAAAGACTGATAAAAGTATATGGCTGATATTTTTTGAAGCTGTCAAAATATTTTGTATGAACATCCATAAATTCTTTTTATATATGGCTTTTCCGGTACTCGGACAAATCATTGGAATATTTCTCGTTTTTGGATTGACTTACTGGTTTAATAACAATCTTGAGGCTGCAATTGCAAAGTATCCAGCGTTGAATAATTTTTCGACATTTACACTTGTGTTGTTACTGTTGACTTTGCCGGGATTATTAATACTTTTAAAAGCATTGTGGGATTACCTTGTTGCTTACGGTGCGCTTAATTCTATGGCAGAAGGGGCGTTGTCTACCGGAAGAGTTTACGATTTTCCGGCGCATAATGCAGTTGTAAAATCTCGAACTCTGACATTTGTAATGTTATGGATTTTGTTTGGAATATTTACCGCTTTTGCCACATTCCCGCTATTCTGGGTTCTCGGCGGAATATTTTTTATCTATTTCATATTGATATTTCAGGTATTTACGTTTGAAGAAAATGTTTCTGCGATAAACTGCTTTAAAGAAAGTCTGGCTTTGATAAAAGGAAAATTTGCAAGAACAGCGCTTCTGGCATGTTTGCTTTTTGTAATTTTATATCTTGTTTATCAAGGAGTAACTGTTTTATTTGAAGTGTGCAAATTGAATGCTTTTCTGCTTAAAATACTATCTGACTGGGCAATGTCTCTGCCTTTAGACCAGATGAATTTTGTATTGCAAAAATTCAATCAGCTTATAACGCCTGAAATGATTGCAAAATCTGTTATTTCTAATTTGACATTTTTTGTTGCGCTCGGTTTTACTCTGCCATTGAGAAGCATATCCTGGACTCTCTGGTATAAAAATCTTGCGGCGTTTAAAGAACAGCCTGAACAAAAAACTGTTAAAAAATCTCGCAAAACAACTCAAAAAAAACTGGATAAAAATATTTTAAAACGCGCAATGGAAGATGATGAGGAATACTAGTTAATTATGTTTATCTGCAAGAATTGTAAATCAATAGATAAATTTGAATTAATGTTTTCTCCCGACTACCGCGGCGCACGCAATTACTCACAGCGTTATAATGAGAAAAATGAAATAGAAATTACAGTAGACGGATTCAAATTTATACCGGATTTACAGTTTATGAATCAGCATGCTGTATGCAGATATTGCGGACAGATTTATATGTGGGACTACGAACCGTCGCATTAATTCAATACAGTCTAAGCGTTAAAACAGAAGGAGATGAAGTATGAGAACAAGAAAAAATGACGAACTTAGAAAAATTAATTTTATAAAAGATTTCACCAAACACGCATTGGGCTCATTCCTTGTAGAATTTGGTGATACACGTGTAATTACAACAGCTTCTGTCGAAGAAGGAAAACCTAAATGGATGGACAAGGAAGACCCGCGCGGCTGGGTAACGGCAGAATATTCACTTTTGCCTTCTGCCCCGAACACAAGATGCCAGAGGGAAAGGACAAAAATTTCCGGCAGAACTCAGGAAATTCAACGTCTAATAGGCAGAAGTCTCCGCGCCTGCGTTGATTTAAACAAAATGACTGATTTAACTATAACAATTGATGCGGATGTAATTCAAGCTGATGGCGGGACACGTACTGCAAGTATTTGCGGTGGATTTTTAGCATTAAAAGAAGCGGTTGAAAAGTTAATGGCTAACGGCACACTCAAAGAAAATCCCATTATTGAGCCAATTGCAGCAATTTCTGCCGGAATAGTAAACGGTGAAGTTAAACTTGATCTGGATTATGAAGAAGATTCTGCGGCACAGGTGGATTCTAATGTTGTTCTTACAAAAAGCGGTAAAATAATCGAATTTCAAACGACCGCCGAAGGAGAGCCTTATGAACAAAGTCAGTTATTACAAATTTTTAATATTGCGAAAAAAGGTATTGACGAAATTATAGAAAAATACGACAATATATAATGTAATAAGGAGAAAGTGTTATGAAAAAATTATTAGCATCATTGTTAGTGTTATCAGTTGTTGGCGGAACTTCTATTGTATCAGCAGAACCGACTACATTTACTGAAAAGTTCATCCAGAAACACACTCAAAAAATTGTTGACAAAGAAAAACAACTGCAAGAACAGCAAAAAGCAAGAGAAGAAGCTCAGGCAAAACGTCAAAAAGAATTACAAAAGAAACAACAAGAACGCCAAAAAGCTTTAGAAAAACAGAAAAAAGAACGTGAAAAAGCAAGAGCTGAACAACAAAAGAAAATTCAAAAGAAAAAAGAATTATGGAATCAGTTGATTAATGATTAATGATTAATGATTAATAGATTTACGAAATAAGTCAGGCAACGCCTGACTTATTTTTTGAGTATTCCTATTTAAGCCTGCCGCTGGAAAAATCCTGCTATTTGTTTATGCGGTATTGTTTTTGTTATAGGGCGACCGTGCGGACAGGTATATGGCATTTGGGTAGTGCGCCATTTTTTTATTATCTCCTGCATTTGCCATGTAGAAAGCTTTTGACCGGCTTTTACAGATGCTTTGCAGGATGTTGTTATAAGTATTTTTTCTTCCAGATTATCGATATCGCCTTCTATGTTTGCAAAAATATCTGCAAGAATTTCCCGCGGATTTACTTTTGCAATCATTTGCGGCACTTTTCTAAAAGTAACTTCTGTCGCACCGATGAATTCTAAACCATAACCAAATTTTTCAAATTTATCTATATTTTCTTTTATAAGTTCTGCTTCACTCGGAGTTACACTCACAGGATCTGATAAAAATAACAACTGTGAAACAGGTTCTTTCTGACTCTTTAATTTTTCATAAATATATCTTTCTTCGGCAATATGCTGGTCAACAATTTCCAGCCCGTCTTCTTTTTCTATCAGAATATAGGTGTTTTTATATTGTCCGATTATATTTTCTTCTTCCTGAACTTCTTGTTTTTCCGGAGTAAAAAACTGCTTTTGCTCGCTAACCGGAGGCTTAGGCGTATCATAAGGTGTTTTTTTAAGGTCGGAAAAATAAATTGTATCATCTTCTCTTTGCGGAAATGAGCGAACAGAATTATTTATGCCGGCAGATGTTTCAAAAGACTGAACAGATGATTGTTCTTCTGCAGGAACAGAAAAAGTATTTTGAAAGGAGAATGATGCATTATCCTGCTCCTCATTTTTTTGAGGAGAAAATGAGGAATATGAATTTTGCTTAGGAAAATTTGATAACCCGCCGGTTATTGCAGTTATAATAAAATTAAATACCTGATTTATATTTTTGTAGCGGACTTCTTTTTTAGTCGGATGAACATTCACATCTACATCCTGCGGCGGAATTTCAAGATTAAGCACAACCAGCGGGTATTTGCCGCTTGCAATAAGATTTTTGTATGCCATATCAATAGCTTTATAAAAAATAGGACATTTTACGGTTCTTGAATTGATATAAGTATGGTAACCTTTTTTGCTGGAGCGGGTAAAATCAGGAGTTGTTACATATCCGGTTATTCTTAATCCGAATTCAGAATCTTCTCGTGATATTTCTTTCATATGCGATGTCACATCAGAAGAGTATATTTCTTTTATTGTCTGCAATAGATAATCCTGACCTGATGTTTTGAGCATTGTTTTGCCATTTTTTTTGAGTTCTATTGCAACATCAGGATGAGCAATTGCAAGTGACTGCACAAGTTCTTGAATGTAAGAAAATTCAGTATTCGGGTTTCGCAAGAATTTAAGCCGTGCCGGAATATTATAGAATAGGTCTTTAACATCCATAATTGTGCCTATAGCGCATCCTGTTTCTGTTTGAGTAACCTCAGAATTTTCACATTTGACTTTTGTGCCGGTGGCAAAATCTTTTGTTCTGGTTGTACAGGTAAGTTTGGCAATGGAAATAATACTGGAAAGCGCTTCGCCGCGAAATCCAAGAGTTGTAATAGAATATAAATCTTCATCACTGGAAATTTTGCTTGTCGCGTGTTTTGAAAATGCAAGCATAATATCATCAGGATGGATGCCTGAACCGTTATCTGCAACTCTGATATCGCGGCAGTCGTTTGCTGTCTCAATACTGACTTTTGTAGCACCTGCATCAATTGAATTTTCAACAAGTTCTTTGACAACAGATGCAGGACGTTCAATAACTTCTCCTGCCGCAATCTGGTTTATTAAATGTTTTGATAACTGTTTTATTCTTGCCATTTTCTGCCTTTAAAAATCTAAAACATTCCCCTCTGCTGAATATAATATTCCAAACACAAATTCATCTAAATGTTTGATTACAAATTTGAAACATTTCTATAAAATACTTTTATACAAAATACGGGGAGAAAAATACGTGGTAAAAGCTAGAGTAAATACAAAACTAAAACCATCTAAAAAGGCGGATTTGCAGATTGTAAAACCGGTTAAAACGACCAGTTACAGTGATATTAATCTGAACGCCTGGAAAGAATATGACCACATAAAAACTGATACATTGTGGGAGTTTCCGTCACGTCTCAAAGAGGGCGGACATTCAAATGAATACCACGGAAATTATATCCCGCAAATCGCACAACAGCTTTACGAAAGATTTACTAAAAAAAATGATGTAGTGCTTGATTTGTTCTTCGGTTCCGGAACATCCGGTATTGAAGCAATAAATATGAATAGAAGATGTATTGGCGTGGAATTAAAAGAAGATTTAGCAGAAAAAGTATCTGAAAAATTCACACCAAAACAACTGGTAACTGATGTAAATATTATTTGCGCGGATTCTGCCAGTGAACTTGCTAAAGAAAAAATTCAAGCACGACTTGAAATTATGGGCGAAGAAAAAGCACAGCTTTTAATTCTTCATCCGCCTTACGATGATATTATTAAATTCTCAGATAAAAAAGAAGATTTATCTAATTGTGCAACAACAGAAGAATTTTATGAATTGTTCAAAAAAGTTGCAAAAAACGGTTATGATTTGCTTGAAAAAGGTAGATTTGCCGCATTAATTATCGGCGATAAGTATGCACATTCCGAACATATTCCGCTCGGGTTTGAATGCATGAGAAGAATGAATGAATTAGGCTTTATAACAAAAGCTATAATTATAAAAGATATGCAGGGTAATGAACGTGCAAAAGGTAAAAATGCAAACCTCTGGCGTTACCGCGCACTTGCCGGCGGATTTTATGTTTTCAAGCACGAATATGTAATGATTTTTCAAAAAAAATAATATAACGCTAAACAGTAAATTAAAGTAATGAACAGAAGTAATTTCTGTTCTTTTTTTTAACTAAAATTCATACAAAAAAAATAACGCCGTCCCAAAATCGGACGGGTTATTTTTCAAAAATTTAAAATTTAAAAAACTATTTAAGTCTTACGTTAACAGAAGAACCTTTTTTAGAAATTTCTACTTTGTCTTCTCTAGCTAACCAGCCAAGACCTAAGTCAGCAAAATTGCCTTTCAAATCTAATTCTTTTTTCATTTTAGCGAAAGTTGTTTCACCGTTGTTGTTCAAGTAATCATAGATTTGACCTGCTGAGAAACCGATTTGTTCTTGTAATTCTTGCATCATTCTAACCTCCATGCGATTTTCTTGTTTTAAATTACTAACGTCTCCGTTTACATGATTTATATTAGTGCAATTTTCAAAAAAAGGCAATAGTATAATAGTATTAGTTTATGGATAAAATTTTTGTGTTTTATGTTATAATTTAATACAGGAGGAGTATTGATTTGCTTTTTGAAGGAAATTTAGCGTCAGACAAAACTCAAAAGTTGATACACAAATATATTGAATTGCTTAATTCAGGTGTAAAGTCTTCTGAAATACTTGTTCTTGTGCAAAATTCTGCTTTAAAAAACAAATTTATAGACGAAACTCTTGCAGGATTTTCAGGCAATGTTTCAGAAAAATTACAGGTTCATTCATTCTTTTCGCTTGTGTACAATACAATAAATGACAACTGGGCGTTTATTGAAAACGGAAATCCGTTTGATAACCCGACAATTCTGCCGAATCTTGCGGGATTAGAAGTTTCACAATTTATTTTAAAAGATATTATTAAATCAGTTCAATTTAAGGGTTACAATTCTAAAAAATCACTTCTGCATCAGCTTTTCAGACGCTACTCGTTGATTGTGCAGAATCACTTAAATGATGATGAAGTGCAGTTGCGTTCAAATATTCTTAAAGAAAGTTTTGCGGATGATGCCAAAAGCGCATTGAAAAAATTCCTCGCTAAAACACTTTTTTTGAGAGATTTTGATTATCTGAGACAAACACTTGTGTTTAACTATGTGTATCAAAATACTGATTACTTCAAAAATATAAAATATTTGATTGTAGATGATGGTGATGAAATAACCCCTGTCTGTTTTGATTTTATAAAATATCTTGCCCCGCAGTTAAAAGATGTTTTTGTTGCTTTTGACAGAAAAGGCGCCAGCCGCGCAGGATACTTGAGTGCAAACAAACTCGCGGTCTGGGAATATGAAAAAATATTTAATGAGACGGCTGTCAAACTTGAAGCAAAAACACAAACTCTTGAGGATGCTGAAAATATTTATCAAAATATTATTGAAGATAAAAAAACACCGCTGAAAAATTTCATTCTTCAATCACCTTCCAAACGTGCAAGCATGTTAGAACTTGCAATAAATAAAATTAATGAACTTGTGGAAAAAGGTATTGCGCCGTGTGATATTGCAATAATAACTCCTGTGATTGATGAAATGCTTAAATTTACGCTTAAGGAATCGCTGAGAAAAAGTATAAATCCTGTGTTTTTATCCGGCAGTGAAAAATTAATCCAGAACAGATTAGTGCTTTCTGTTTTGACTATTTTGAAATTAAATACTGATTTAAAAAATAAACTATCTGAATTTGATTTGCGTCCTGTGCTGGCAGATTTTTTAGGAATTCCTGTAAAATATTGCAGGAAAATTCTTGAGAATTTTGAAGAAAATAAAACATTTATCACTCAGGAATTTCCGCTGGATGAATATACCCAAAAATATGAAAAATTTCTCAGCCTTTTAGATAAACTCGCACTCTCAACTGACAAATTATCCGAGCAGGTTTGTGATATTTATAACGAACTTGCAGAGTTCCGTGCAATAAGTCCGAAAGAGATTACAAAATTTAATTTTTTTATAAAACAGTTACAGGATTTTGAAAATATTTTTGGCGCTGATTTTGACGCCCGAAAAACTGAAATAATTCTCCAGATAGAACACTCTATTATTTCAGAAAATCCTTATTCTGCATTTGAAATCTCAGATAACGATTTAGTTATCGGCACACCGCAAAAAATCATAGACAATCAGGTCAAAACTAAGTATCAATTCTGGCTTGATGTATCAAGCGACGAGTGGATTAAAAGCGACACAGGACCGCTTTATAACGCGTGGGTTTTCCAGCAGGGCTGGAGCAAAGACGAATACACCATTGATGATAATATAGAACTCGGTAAAGAAAAAACAGCAAGAATTTTAAGAAAATTAACCCTGTGCGCACAAGAACAAATTTATGCATTATCAAGTCTTTTTGATGGCAATGGCAACGAAAATTTCGGCGGCATAGAAGATTATATTATTGTATCAGAAACCTCCGAAAAAACAGAACCGGTTAAAGCAATGAAAATTATTCCACGCGACGATCAAAAACCGGTGCTGGATTATGAAAGCGGGAAAATGGCAATTTCTGCAGTACCCGGAGCCGGCAAAACAACTATTCTTCTAGCACTTATATTAAAACTCATGGACAAAAAAGTTAATCCCGAAAATATTTTTGTTATGACTTATATGGAAAGTGCAGCAAGAAATTTCCGCGAACGCATAAAAAACATTCGTCAAAATTCTACACAGCTTCCTAATATAAGCACAATCCATGGACTTGCCTTAAGAATTCTAAAAGAAAACGGAAATTTTGAGCGTCTCGGGCTTAATTCTGATTTTGAGATTTGTGACGACACCCAACGTACAAGAATTGTCCGTGATATTGCAAATTCATTGAAACTTAAAAAAACAGAAACAGATGAATTTGACCGTGCTGTATCAGTTTTTAAAATGAGCGGCGGAATTTTTCCGGAAGTATTTACTGATGCAAAAGTTAAAAAATTCTCAACATTTTTTGACAACTATCAAAACACATTAAAAGAACTTAACTTAATTGATTATGACGACATGTTGATATCATCCGTCCGCCTTCTTGAAGAAAATCCTGATATTCTTGCGTACTATCAAAATATCTGTCACTACATAATAGAAGACGAGGCGCAGGATTCTTCTTCTATCCAGCAGCGCCTGATTAATCTTTTAAGTTCAAAATATGGAAATTTAATCCGCTGCGGCGATATAAATCAGGCAATCACAACAACTTTTTCAAATGCTGATGTCGAAGGATTCAGAAAATTCATCACAGAAAGTGATAACGTAAGCATGGATTGTTCTCAGCGCTGCACACACGATGTATGGGAACTGGCAAATTCCCTTGTCGTATGGGCTGATATGCAGCCGGAATGTAAAAATGCATTTTATAAAATATTTATGCATCCAGTTGAAGGCAGAAATCCGGTGAGCGAAAATGCAATTCGTTCAGAAATTTTTGAAACAGGGCTAGAAGAAAGAAATTATGTTCTGAAAGAAATAAAATCAGCCTTCAAAAAAAATCCAAAAGCAACTGTCGGAATTCTTCTTCGTAACAATTTTCAGGTTGCACAGTGGATGAGTTTTATAAACGACAGCGGTCTAAAAAGTATTACAAGAAGTGAATGTCTTGAGCAGAAAGCAATTTTTAGAACAATCTATTCTGTGTTGAATATGATATTGCATCCGTTTGACAATAATGTAATTGCAGACAGCTATGATATCCTTGCTGAATTAGGTTTTTACAAGCAGCGTCTGGGGGTAGAAATTCGAAAATGCGAGACACCTTTTATAAACACAGATTGTGATGAAATCCCGCAAATGTCGCTTGCGCAATTCTATTGGGATTTAAATTACTGGCTTTCTTTCCCGCATCTTACGGCGGATGAACTTGCAATCAAAATTGGACTTCATTATTACTCATCTGAAATAGAAAAATCAAATGTTTATCTTATTTCTACATTGATAAAACGGATAAGTGCTAACACTAAAAACTTCGCAACAATAATGGAACGTCTGACAGAACTTTCCAAAAGACCGCGTCTGAGCGGATTCAATTTCTTTTCTGAAGAAGATGAAAGTGATAAAGAATTTTTAGCCGGAAAAGTGCAAATTATGACACTGCACAAATCAAAAGGTGATGAATTTGATTATGTATTTTTGCCGGAAATGGCTGAAAAGAATCTAACACTTGATATTTCTCAAATTAAAATGAAATCCTCTGATTTTATGGAAAATTTAAGACGTCTGAATCCAAATTACAAACCTAAATCAGAAGACGATTTGAAACGAGAATTGCTTGCTGAAAATTTGCGGCTTTTGTATGTCGCGATTACGCGTGCAAAAAAATATTTGTACTTTACAGTAAGTAAAAAAGTGAAATCATTTGGTCGAGAAACAACTCAGGAACCGTGTCTGATTTTTTCACAGATTATAAATGAAAGTGCAGGTGCAAAATGCTGATTTTTTCACCAAATATGTTAAAGACTTTTCTGGATTGTCCGCAAAAATATATTTTTAAATATAATGAAAAAATTTCTGTGCCGCAAAAGTCGAGCTGGTTTGAAAAAGGGAAAAAAGTTCACGCACTTGCACACTATTATCTGCGCGGAGATGATATTACAAAGTTTGAACCAGTGTTGAATAATGAAGAACAGATAATCTGGCAGCGTTTAAAATCAAATCCTTATTTTCAAAAAAAATATCTAAACTCCGAATACAATTTGTTATGCCGTGTTGGTGATTACTGGATTGGCGGACGTCTTGACGCTCTGATGACTGATAATAATGTTGACAATAAAAATGAAATGAATTTGTATATTCTGGATTACAAAACAGGTACTATTCCAAATAAGCCGGAACAGGATTTTCAAACAATGGTCTATCTGCTCTGCGTTTCAAAATTGTATCCGGATGCAAAAAACATAAAATTTGTATACATTGATTTGAAGAACAATGAAAATCACGTAGTAGAATTTAGTGAAGAGTTAAAAGTTTTATATGAAAAAGCAATTATAACAGCCTGTGACAAAATAAATTCACTTA
Organism: Candidatus Gastranaerophilales bacterium; assembly: GCA_944323045.1. Lineage (GTDB taxonomy): Bacteria > Cyanobacteriota > Vampirovibrionia > Gastranaerophilales > Gastranaerophilaceae > CALUVH01. The sequence continues at coordinate 19,835 of CALUQX010000026.1, forward strand.
TTCCGCCGGATGAAATTGAACATAACAAGCGTTGCGAATTTTGTGAGTATAAGAAGATATGTTATTAGTGACCTGTGAACGGTGAACAGTGAACGGGTGTTACAAAAGTGATTAAGTGACTGAGTGACTAGGTGACTAAGTGGTTTACAAAAATCGGGCAATGTGGAATGCGGCATTGGCTGTGATTATCATGTCCTCCCCTGGAGGGAGGACCGAAATCTTTGATTTCGAGGAGGGGGGTAGGCGTAGCCTACTCTTACACTCTGGGTGACTGCTAAAGAAGTGCGAGCAATGTCATAATTTGGTGAGGGGTCAAATAATATGAACGTAGTCGTAGGGTGCCGTCGTTTCGACGCACCAGTTCTCTGTGACCAGTGAATGGTGACCTGTGAACGGTTGTTACATTAATCAGTCAACGCTCCATGTCATCGCGTACTTGCGGATTGCGAGCAGAGGGCGTAGGGCGCACACGGCGGCGTGGAGCAGGCGGAGCAGCCCGTAGACCCGTTTATTGCGAGCAACCAAGCAGTTGCGCGATCTCAAAACAGAAGTTGCTAAGACACTAAGTGTTTCAAACATATGTCGGGCTTCAGCCCGACATCATGAATGGTAGGCTAAAATATTATTTTTAATTCTTCTGTCACATTTCTTTCTCTTTTGGTTGCGAGGCAAAAGAGAAAGAAACGCGACGCCAAAGAAAGAGAAAACACGCGTTTAAAATGTTCGAGTCATCAGGAACTACGTTCCCGAACCCTCCTTCTTTTTAAAATCAGGCAATGGAGAATATCCGCATTGCCTGATTAATTGTAAATACTTTACTCACATTACTCACTGCACTCACTCAACTAAGAGGACAAAGTCCTCTTAGTTGTCCACACAAACCGCGAGGAAGTGGGCATAGCTGCGGAAGGTATTGATGCCGTCTCTGGTTGTAGAGGTTGGACCGAAGTAGCGACTGTATGCACGTTGCCTGTCGAACTCCAGCCCTAACCAAACATGGAAGTAATTATTGCCTATGCCTTTTGCTGAGAGGAACTGGGCTGCTTTTTCTGTGTCTAGTGGTGCATATGTTGTATTTGATCCGCCGTTTACACTATCTATATTATATATATACTTAGCTAGGTCTATTAATTGTGCATCAGTTGGCATTTTACTAACTCCGCCACATTTTGCTACTGCGCCTGCCCAGTAGTCATCGTCATAAGTACATGCGGCTATTCCTAAGTCTCCCTTTTGTTCTTCACATTGTTCTTTGGTTAGTGGGCTATACCCTGTTCCAGGGGCGAGTATCTTGCTTATGCACATACCGCCCACTAAGTCTGATTTTATCAAGCAATCCAGCGGCTTTACATTTGCATTCACATTGATGTCTTTGCCCAATGCATTCGGATTCTTGTAACCTGACACATCATATATTATCGCCATACTCTCTGCTGAGGCGGCAAACTGGTTATTATACGGGTCTTGTGTTGTATTTGGATTGTATGAAATTAGTGCGTTAACGCCATTCGCAAACTGTACGCCAACTGTGCCGGTGCCCCAGTCCTCTTTTGTCAATTGTGCTAAATCAGTTTCTGTATCATAGACAATATTGTTTGCTGTTGTTATTGTTTTTGCAAAACATTTTGTTAATTCATTACTATTGCATATTTTTGTTATTTTAATCTTATTTTTTAATTCATTTACAAAGTCTATTGTTGAAGAATAACCTGCTAGTTTCTCTTCTGTATTCAATTGTTTTGCGGCAACCTCAAGGCGTTTTTCAAAGACATCTTTTGCTGTACCCCATGCCTTCTCATTGTAGTTCTTCACAAGGCTTGGTATTGTTATCGCCGCCACTACGCCGATGATTGCGAGGGTGATTAGCACTTCTGCCAAAGTAAACGCGGCTTTTGGAAAAGTGACTAAGTGAGTGAAGTGAGT
>CALUQX010000027.1 GCA_944323045.1 Candidatus Gastranaerophilales bacterium
CGTTCCCCAATTGTCTTTTGTAAAGTTTTCTGAGGTACTTAAGCTTGTTATATCTATTTCCTTTGGGTCTTCTGTCAGTATCGTGTTCTCAAAACACTTTGTTAATTCATTGCTGGCGCAGACGCGGGTTATTTTTATATATTTCTTGAGTTCGTTCACAAAGTCCATGGTAGATGAATAGCCTGCTAGTTTCTCTTCGGTGTTCATTTGTCTGGTCGCGACTTCAAGTCTCTTTGTGAACACATCCTGTGCGGTGCTCCATGCCTTCTCGTTGTAGTTCTTTACTAGGCTAGGGATTGTGATTGCCGCCACCACGCCGATTATCGCCAGCGTTATGAGGGTTTCGGCTAACGTAAACGCGTTGGCGCGCGTGAGGAAGTGAGTACTGTGAGTAAAGTGAGTAATGTGTTTTCTGGAATGGATCTGAGCGCTTGTTTCTTTGTTTTTGATATTAGTTTTCATCTAAAGTTATTCCTTTCCCGTTTTTAATAAATGGTCATTCTGAACTGCAGAATGACATTTCCCCAAGTCACACCTCTTATGCTGCCAGCGATTCTAATTTTTCGTTTATCTCATTTAGTAAATTTTCATCTTCTGCCTGAGTTGCAAAATTTTGTGCTTTCAACAGTAATCCTTTTGCTTTTGACGGATTGTTATAATCCAGCATAATTTCTGCCGCATCACGGTAATTCTGTGCTACTTTTTGAGGAGATTCGGCGTCCGTATAGTGCTGTACTGCTTTTGAATAAGAATGCAGTGCCTCCTGCGGTTCACCAAACTTTTCATATGCACCTGCCATGCTTGAAGAAATAAACCCTTTAATTTTAGAATTGTCAGTCTGTTCAGCCAGATCGCCTGCTATTGCGTAATAGTCAAATGACTGCTGTTCATACATATCTGTATATATATTCCCCATTCTTGTAAGTGAGGCGGATTGTGCTACAAGATTTTCTGCCTCACCCGCAAATGAAACTGAATTAAAATAATGGTCAAGTGCTGTAGAAATTTGATTTACATCATCATATATCTGCGCCATTGAATAGTGAACTTTTGTTTTTATGTTGTTGTCGGTTGTATGTTCAAGGGATTTATTATAACTTTTCAGTGCCTGTGCCATATAACTGTGGTCATCATAAATCTTGCCTACTTCGTAATAGATTTTGGATTTTGTTTCGGTATCGCCTACTTCATCGGCACGCTGTAAAGCTTCCTGAAATTTTGCCAGTGCTTTTTTCGGTTCATTTGCATAGGCAAATTTCTTTGACTGAAGGAATAGAGATTTCAATTCCTTATCCTGCGGAATAAGTGATTGTACAGGTGTTTGTGCATCTGTTTCCTCTGCAATAGATTCTGATGCAGGTTGTTCTGCAGCAGGTTGTTGTTCTGTTTGTTCAACATTTTCTGCCTGTTTTGTTGACCCTTCAGGGAATTTTACGAGAAACTGCTTATTTACGTCATTTTCATTGTATTTAAAGTCGATTTGCTGTAAAAACAGTGCATCAACCCAGTTTTCTACGACTTTTGAGTCTTTATTAAGTGTCTGGGAAATGTAATTGTCCAGTATTGTTGAGGCATTTTTAAGATTAGATTTGATTAATTTTGTATTCGGGTTGTCTTTTTGAACCTGCTTTTGAACGAGTGCAAGATACCCGTCGACTTCTTCTTTTAATTCCTGCGGAGTACCTATAGCAATAGCAGTGTTGTTAAAATCTTTAAGAATCTGGGCAATGTTTATGGTTGAATTTTTTTGTAATGCGTTTGAAGAATTGTTTATTTGAGCAGCAGAAGAGGATGTTTGAGTCTGATTAGAAGAACGGCGCTGTGCAACCTGCCCCTGAATCTGGCTTCTCATTGTCTGCCAGTCTACAGGAGTTTCTTTCTGATAATTTCTAGTGTAAGCAGTATTTTTTGCTGGAACCTGCTCGGTGTATTGAAGTCCCTTGCTTCTGGAATTTGAATTTGCCTGCTCCTCGCGTTGTGCTTGCGCAGGGGATTTGGAGGTGTCTTCATCCTGTTTTTTCTTAACAGCACCCCGTCCGTCTTTAAATATATAAGGTTTTTGAAAAACTCCGTTTAACAAAATGTCCTCTATTCTACCCAAATACCGGTACTATAACTATACAAGAATTGCTACTTACATTGCTCATACTAATGTATGAATTTCTACAGTATTTATTTAAGGTTTATTTTTTACATGTCAAAATTTTTTATGTTATATTTGTTATATGGAGGTGTGTGTATGAAAGGTATAGTCTTAGCAGGCGGCGCAGGAACAAGATTACATCCAAGTACAATTGCAGTATCAAAACAGCTATTGCCGATTTATGACAAGCCGATGATTTATCATCCGATATCAGTTCTGATGCTTGCCGGAATTCGTGATATTTTGATAATTTCAACCCCGCAGGATTTGCCAAATTTTAAAAGATTATTAGGAAATGGCAGTCAGTTCGGCTTAAATCTTTCTTATGCACCGCAGCCAAGTCCTGACGGGCTTGCACAGGCGTTTATTATTGGTGAAGACTTCATCGGCAATGATGAAGTTGCTCTTGTTCTCGGGGATAACATTTTTTACGGAAATGGATTTTCCGGACGCTTAAAACATATTGCAGAACGCGCAAAACAGGGGGTTGCAACTGTTTTCGGCTATCAGGTAAAAGACCCTAAAAGATTCGGGGTTGTTGAATTTGACAGCAACAAAAAAGTTCTTTCTATTGAAGAAAAACCTGAAAATCCAAAATCTGATTTTGCGGTGACTGGATTGTATTTTTATGACAACAAAGTTGTTGAATATGCTAAAACTTTAAAACCTTCAAAGCGCGGAGAATTAGAAATTACAGATTTGAATAATATTTATCTTAAAAACGGTAATTTGAAAGTAGAAATTCTCGGACGCGGATTTGCATGGCTTGATACAGGAACACATGATTCTCTGCTGCAGGCAAGTCAGTATGTCCATACAATCGAAGAAAATCAGGGGATTAAAATCGCCTGTCTTGAAGAAATTGCATTCAGATTGGGATTTTTATCCCGCGAAGAACTGCTAAAAAATATTCCTGACTGCAAAAATAATGAATATTACAGTTATTTAAGACGGATACTGGGATAACATGAAAAAACTTCTTTTTATAACAGATTTGTATCCGGTAATGGAGGACGAAAAAACAACTCCGCGGACATTGTACAATTTTGTTCAGGGATTCCGCGCATCAGGAGTTGACGTTGATGTCATCAAGCCTAACTTTATATTAAATTCTTTTTTGCGCAAAAAACCGTTTTATAAAACAGGTCTGTATAATGATGTTTTTAATGTAAATTATCATACGCCATTTTGGGGCGATATTGAAAAAAAACTGCACAACAGTTCTGTTTTAAATACAAATTATTCCGCAATAGTTTCTCATATGCCGTCAGGTTCAATTTTTGCACGGAAGCTGGCTTGCGGGTTAAATCTGCCGCTAGTTTGCGGAATTCATGTTTCTGATTTGGAAGTTCTAACAAAGCCTTTATATTCAATATATTTTAAGGGTGAACTTTTAAAGACATTTCGTCAGGCAAAACTTTTAGCCTGCAGGTCAGATGTAATTAAAAAACGACTTTTGAAACTCTATCCGAAATTTGAAAACAAAGTTATCACGGCATATTCTGGAGTTGATGAAAATATTATTGTTGATAGAACAAATGAAATTATAAATCAGGATAAGATAAAAGTTTTAACCTGCGCAAATTTTAAAAAGCGCAAAAATATCGATAAGGTAATAAAAGCCTGCAAGGGGCTTGAAAGCTTTGATTTGACTGTCATCGGAGACGGCGCACAAAGAAAACAGCTTGAAAAAATTGACCCTGCCGTAAAATTTACGGGGCATCTGCCGCATGACAAAGTTCTTGAGGAAATGAAACATAGCGATATATTTGTTTTAGCAAGTGTCGGTGAGACACTTGGTATGGTCTATCTGGAGGCAATGGCATCCGGCTGTATCACAGTCGCGACAAAGGATGACGGGGTTGACGGGATAATAAATGACAGCATAAACGGATTTTTGACAACACCTGATGTGACAAATATTAAAAACACATTACTTAACATAAAAAATATGAATCCAGATTCACTGAAAGCCTTGCGCTGCAATAGTTACAACACTATAAAAATGTTCGGGCAGAACGCAATGTGCAGTTATTATTTGCAACAAATTTTAAAGATTTTGTAAAGATTTGACAAAATTTTTTCATGTTTCTGCTACAATAATCGAAGTTGGTTTACACTTACTGGAGAGCCGTATTATTTAATTATAAGGAATATAAGATGAACAAATTTTTAATCGTACTTTTTACACTTTTATGCAGTATCCAAAAAGCTAGTGCAATGAATGTAGACGCTTTTATGGACAAACACGTTGCCCCGATATCTGATGCGGTGGCAGATTTTATTTTTTACCCTGTAACCATTGGAAGTTCGCATGTTCCTATAATTATATTCTGGATTTTAATAGCCGGTATATTTTTCACCCTGTTTTTCAGAGGGGTGTCTATATGGGGCTTGAAACACGCCATTGATATAGTTTCAAAACCGGCAAGTAAAGATTCAAACAGCAGTGCAAGCGGTGAAGTTTCTTCATTTCAGGCACTGGCAACAGCATTATCTGGAACAATCGGCATAGGCAGTGTTGCAGGGGTTGCAATTTCAATTTCTATCGGCGGTCCTGGCGCTGCATTCTGGATTTTTGTCGGTGCAATTCTCGGTATGTCAATCAAATTTGTAGAAGCATCACTTGCTGTAAAATATAGAAGATTTAACCTTGACGGAACAGTTTCCGGCGGTCCGATGCACTATATTGCGCACGGGCTCACAAGAAAGAAAATGCGCTGGTTAGGTCAGCCATTATCTGTTGTTTTTGCTGTGCTTTGTATAGGCGGCGCTATTTCAGGCGGTAACATGATCCAAATCAACCAGTCTGCTCACCAGTTAGTATTAATCACCGGCGGTGCTCACAGTTTTATGAACGGATATACATGGGTCTTCGGGTTATTAATTGCAGTACTTGTGTGGCTGGCTGTTGTTGACGGGATTAAAAGTATATCTAAAATCACAACAATTCTTGTACCGACAATGTGTTTCTTATACATCGGGGCAGGTCTGGTTGTAATCCTCGCAAACTTTATGAACATTCCGCATGCAATTGCCCTGATTGTTAAAGAAGCTTTTGCACCTCACGCTGTAGCAGGCGGTGTTTTTGGTACAATCATCATCGGCTTGAGACGTTCTGTTCAATCTAATGAAGCCGGCACAGGTGCTGCGGCTATTGCTTATGCTGCTGTTAAAACAAATGAACCGATATCTCAAGGATTCGTTGCTTTATTAGAAACTTTATTAACAGGTATTCTTTGTTTATTAACATCTTTTGCAATTGTATTTTCAGGAATTCTTGACACAACTCAGGTCGGTCAAATTTCCGGTATTGAACTTGCATCATCTGCTTTTGAATCTGTAATTTCATTCTTCCCTTATATCTTATCAATCGTTGTAATCCTGTTTGCTTTATCAACATTGATTTCGTGGGCATATTACGGACAAAAAGCATGGACATTCCTTGTCGGTGAAGGTCACAAACGCAACCTCGCATTTGATGTTGTTTACTGTTTATTCATCATTGTAGGGTCTGCAATGAATGTAACTTCTGTTATCAACATCACAGATGCAATGATGATTGCAATGTCTGTACCAAATATCATCGCATTATATGTTCTTTCACCAGAAATTAAATCTGATTTAATCGAATATGTAAGACGTCATCAGGTTGCCAAATGGCTTAACCGCGACTGGGCAAAACAACCTGTTCCTGTTGCAGTAAAAACGGAGGAAAACTAATGTCTGACCAGCAAATAATAGTAACCGTTTCTGGCGTGGATAAAGTAGGTATTGTTGCAAGAGTTACGGCAGTGCTTGCAGAATACGAAGTCAATATCGAAGATATTAAACAAACACTCATGCAGGGACACTTTGTAATGTTTTTGCTCGGGAATATAGAAAAATCAAAATATTCTTTTAAAGAAATAAAAGAACATCTGATTTCTGCAGGTAAAGAACTGGGTATGGAAGTCTGGGTTCAGCGAAAAGAAATTTTTGATAATATGCACAATATGTAAAATACAAAAAAACGTGGGGACTTAGCAAAGTCCCCACGTTGATTTTATATTATGTTGAAAACTTCTGTAATACTTTTTTTGCGACAGATGGCTCAGCCGGAACGCACTTGAGTGTTTTTGTAAGAGAATCCAACTCCTTAGATTTCTTCTCAAGTTTAAGTATGTAATCTAATCCTATTCTTGACGTTAATTTCTTATCACCGGAAAATGCTTCTCTAGCGGCGGCTCTTTTTTCTAAGATTTCACGTGTTGCACGACCGCCCTGTTCGTAAGTTTTTAGTGCATCAACTTTTGATATGCCCAGCATATCATCAATCGCCTTTTGTGTCGGGACTGACTGAACTTCTAATTTATGATGTGTAATTGTTACCGGTTTGGCAGGTTCATTTTTAAATGCAGCCAGTGCATCTGCTGCTGCACGTTTGTTAAACCAGCCTGTCTTATCTTTAACAGCGCCTTTTGAAACGCCGGTTATTTCATTAATTTTTTGTAATGTTGGTACACTTTCCTTTGACACAGTTGTTGCAAAAGGTGCCGGAAGAGGTTTTGGTGTAAACGCGTGTTTTGCGTCTTGCATTCTTAAAATTCTACCCGGTGTATTCGATTCCACTTTAGCTATTATTCCCGGTTCCTGCGGTGCTTTTTTAAACACATCTGTTATTTTTTTACCCAACTCTGCTGTCTTACTACCCAAACCATTTCGTTCTGCCACAGGTACAAATTCAGAACATGTCTTTGTAAACCCTTTATTAAGCGGTTCTGCTGTTTTTTTAGCAATGTTCAATCCAGCCTGTACAGCTTTAGGTTTGCTTAAATATTTTGCACAGTAAAGTGCTTTTGACATAATTTTTCCAATACTCATAATTTTTCCCTTTCATTAGTGTGAATTTTTAACCCCAATTTGAAAACCGATTTTCTTTTATACTTCTATAAAAACACACTTAATAAAAAGATTGTCTCGCCCCGCCCCAATCCTATCCTATCCTATCCTATGAGGCAGTATAACTGGATTTAAGCCAATTTTAAAATAATCTTTACATTTTGTTACATTCGCACTAATAAATAGAATTTAATATACAGACTTAACAAGTGCAGCAGCTTTTACAAGTGCTGTTTCAAACACAGCTTTATTAGTTAAAAAATCATCTCTATCAATTTCCGCTCTCACTATTTTTCTTGCGTAAGACCCAACAGCTATGCCATTGTAATTTATAGAACACATCCTGCATAATTCAGCAGTTTTGCTATTTGTACCTCCAGAAAGCAGAATGTAAACAGGCAGATTCTCATTCTGGATAATCTCAGCCATTGCAACCGCCTGTAATGTAGTTTTGTAATCATCACTGCCCCCGCTCATAGGAAAACCGTCTGCCTGTATTATAGTTGTGTAAGGAGAACGCCCTGCCAGCATTTTTTTAACACGATTTACAAGTGTCCTGTCACTTATATTCCCCCGTCCGATACATATACTCAATATGCCGTTATAAAGGCTGTTTATTGTTTCCCATTTTGATAAAATATCCTCTTCATCCGCCCCAATTGCATGCAGTTCAATACAATCAATTCCTTTTTTAATCAATGGCGGCAAAACTGTGTTCAAATCTATATTTTCAGAACAAAATGAAACAGCACCTTTTGTGCATACTTTAAAACATTTGCCACAGCCAATGCATCTTTCACGTTTTACTTTGTGATATTTTATTGCACGCTGAGGGCAAATTTCATCACACTTGCCGCAGCCAATACATTTTTCGTAATCTATTTGCGCCTTAGAAACATGCGGATCCCCCTTAATGCCAAGGCTTACACAAAAACATGCATCCTGCACACCTGCATTTGCAACTCCTTTTTTAGCCGCATCAACTATTTCTTCTTTTGCGGACAGGTCGAAAAATCTACAGCCGGCTTTTGCATATAAAGTGACCAGTTTTTCAACCTCAGCCGCATCTTCATTACCGGCGCCGCAGACAAGTTTAAAACAGTTTTTGTTTTCAAGCAGATTTTTCAGCATAATTATCCTGCTAAAGTATTGTAGATTATTTCAGATGCTCTGACAATATATTCTTTGCCCAGAGGTGAATTATGCGGTCTATTGGCAAGAATTACGACAATATATTTTTTGTTATTTGGAGTGAACACAATTCCTGCATCCCCGAGCATTGTACCGATATCACCTGTTTTATGCAGGAAAGTTGCACCGGTGCCGAGTCCTGCCTGAATCAATCTGTTATTGTGAACATGTCCCATATAATCAAAGATTCTTTCTCTGGAACTTGTACTCAAAAATCCCGGACTGTCTATGTTATAAAGGATAGTAGCCATTTCGCGGGCTGTTGTTTTATTAGTCCCGCCAAGATCCGGAAGCCATGTATGGATTTGTGTTTTTTTCAAGCCCCATTCCCTTATTCCGCTGTTAATATTTGTCATTGAGCCCAATTTTGAAACAAGCATATTTGTCGCAGAATTATCAGATTCCGTAATCATTATTCTGGCAAGATCATCTATAGAATATTTAGACCCTTCCGCCTTAAACTGCAGACTGCCGGAACCTTCTGTTCTATAGTACTCTGTCAATGCCATTTCATCGTAAATTGTTAAATCATTTCGTTCTATTGCTCTGAACAACTGCACCAGAACAGGTAATTTTATAATACTTGCAGTTGCAAAAATTTCATCGGCATTTATATCAACATAACTTCCGTCATCGTAACTCCAGACATAAACAGCAGGATGAATAGACGGATATGCAGCCCCGAGTCCTATTAATTGATTTTTAAGGCTTTCTATTTCCTGACCTTCTGTAATATTTGCCATTAGCGGCTTTTTAGCCTCCGCCCCCTGTAATGAGCGCACACCTAAATACCAATCATTTGCAAGATAATTAGCTGTCGGAAAACGCATCTGCTGATAATCAGCCTTTATAGAAGGATACATAGCTCCGCCTTTTAATATCGGCTGTACATACTGGCTGAAAGCTTTTGGCAATACAAAAATCCCTATCAATAAAATTAATACTGTAGAAACAACTTTATGTATCAGATGATTTCTTTTAACCTTTTTTTCATTTACATTCCTTCTAAAAGAAACTGTATTATTTGTTCTTTGATTACTTGCCTCACGATAAGCGTTTCTGTAATAGGACGTAGATGAATAACTGCTATAATAGTTATAGTAATTATTGCTATTTTTTTTAGCAAATTCCGGCATAAAAATCCTCCGCTATTAATCCCAAGATAATATCATATTAATCTAATAATATGCAATTGGCAAGTCAGTTACATTTTTTAAAGGTTATTTATTAAATTTTTTTAATGCGCTGAAAGATTCGCGTATTTCTTCGGCTTTTTTGTTAAGCCTGTTGTAAACCTGTGAATTTATTTCACCGCCCACAAGAATAAGAACTGACGTGTAATAAAGCCAGACCATTAAAACAGCGAATGCACCGATTGTACCGTAGACCATATTGTATGTTTTCAGGTTGTTAACATAAATCGAAAATCCCCATGACCCTACCAACCAGAATGTGCAGAAAAACCATGTTCCCGGTAAAGCACTCGCCATTTTGAACTTTTCGTTTCCTCGCAAATCCGGCAGGATATAATAGCTTAAAAATGCCATCAAAAACAGTGCTGCAAACGCGATAGGCCATCTGAGTATCAACCAGATTACCGCTGTTGCCCAGGACATATTCAAATGCGTTGTCATAAAGTTAATAATGACCTTACCAAATACAATCAAGTTTATACTCAAAAACATTACCATTGTATCCACAAAAACCATCAAAAGCGACAAAAATCTTGTATAAATAAAACTCCTGGTCTCATTAACTTTATACGCTCTGTTAAGTCCTTTTAAAACAACCGCAACCCCGTTAGTTGAAAGCACAAGTGTAACCACAAACCCGATAATAGCAATAGTTTTCCCGTGGGAAAATATCATTGCCTCGGACAATACGGTCCTTATCAAATCCATTGCCTGTTCCGGCATTATTGTAGACAGAAATCTCAATATAGGTGCCATCATTGCCTTATTGCCCATCCAGCCAAACACAGCCATTAAAAATAGCATAAACGGGAATATGCCGATAACCATCATAAATCCCATTTCGGCTGCCATTCCGTAAAAATCATTTTTTATAACAGAGATTATAAGTCTCTTTATTCCTCGTATCAGAGTTTTTTTTACCATATTATCATTTAATATTCCGTTTTTGTAATTCTGCCAGTATCTTTTTTGCCGCGGTGTCCGGAGCGGATTTTATCACGCATCCTGCGGCACAGGTATGACCGCCTCCGCCATACAAAGCACAAATTTCCGCCACATCAACATCTTTGCTGCGCATGGATATTTTAGATATTCGTGCCCCTATCTGTTTAACAATAAAGGATATTTTTACCGCCTCTATTGCACGTAATTTTTCTGCCAGACCTTCTGTACAATCATCACCCGCTGAAAATTTTTCTATATCTTTTTTATAAATTACAGAGTATGCAATTCTGTCGTTTTCTGTAAATTTTGCATTGCTGATGCAATAAGCCTGAAACATTACCATACTTTTTGAATTAGTTTCATAACAGTTTTTGTAAATCTCTACAGCATCAATACCTGCGGCGACTAATTCAGAAGCTGTTTTAAATGTTTTCGGCGTTGTATTGCTAAATCTGAATGAACCTGTATCTGTTAATATAGCAGTATAAAGACAAACAGCTATATCTTTTGTAATTTTCCACTTTAGAGTTGTCATAATGTCATACAAAAATTCGCCGGCAGAACTTGCATCTGCGTCAATAATATTCAAATCAGCATATTTTGTATTCGTCTTATGATGATCTATATTAATTGTATAATGTGCTTTATCAAAAAGTATTTTTGCTTCTTCAAATCTATTTAACGCCGCAATATCAATACATATCACCAGATCATATACAAGCGACTTATCAATATCGTCTATGTATTTGGAATTATTTATTTCCGGCAAAAACAGGTAATTCTTAGGTATTGCAGAAACTGTCAGCATATCGCATTTTTTCTTAAAATTTTCTTTTATTGCGTGATAAAGCGCACACATACTTCCTAAAGTATCCCCGTCCGGATTTATGTGTGAGATTATAAGTATATTTTTAGCAGATTTTATGCTATCATTTAACTTAACACAATCCATTCTTTTAGTTTATCACAAAAAAATTACGGCGGATATGGCAAAAAAAATTTTGTACACAAACTTTACAACAACAGAAGATTTAATTGAGCAGTTTTCAACGCAAAAAGAGGTTAAAAAGGCACTTACGCGCTGTAATCTGTACAAATTCTGGCATAAAATTGCGGGGGAAAAGTTTGCGGCAAAATCCAAACCTTATTCAATGCTAGCAGGCGGCGTTATGGTTATTGCCTGTGAAAACGCCATTGTTGCGCAGGAGCTTATGCTGAAAAAAACACAGCTTTTAGTGAAATTTCAGCCGTATCTGAAATCACTAAAAATGAATATAAAAGATTTACGTTTTGACCCCAAAAAATGGATTGAGGAGGATTCTGAATAAATCGTGTAATAAAAAGCCGGCTGTTGCCGGCGATTAGTGTAAATTATTCAGTGTATGTTGCTGTTTTTTCAAGTTTATTCAATATAACTTCTATTTGATCCTTAATTGCTGTCAAAAACATAGCTATTTCGTTTTTAAAGCTGTAAGTTCCCGGCCAGAATGAATATCTGTACATTAAATAATCACCATACATAAATATACTTCTCCTTATATAACTGATACCTACAAAAAGCATAACGGCACAGGTTAGCCGGAACTTTAAAAAACAATCGTGTTTTATTAACCTTTTGTTACAAACGTATAAAAAATCCAGATTCGTTCGAAAAAGTGTGAAAAACGACTCAACTTTCGTTCGAAAAAATGTAATGAGTTTTAAATCTCATCTACAGAAATGCTTGTGACGCCGGCGTTGCGGGCACTATCCATAACCTTTACAACCGCGCCGTGGGTTGAATCTCCGTCAGATCTTATCATCAAACCGTCTGGATAATTATTCATCTGACCTTTAATCTTCGTCTCTAAATCGGCTGAAGAAACTTCCTCTCCGTCCATATAAAATTTGTCATCCGCTGATACCATTACTGTCATTATTTTCGACTCTTTATTGTCCAACTGTTCCTGTGCTACATTCTCCGGCACTGTTAAATTTAACCCCTGTTGATCCAGCAGCGGCGCAATAACCATCATTATAATCAGCAATACCAGAAAAATATCTGTCAATGGTGTTATATTTATCTCATTAAATGTATCACGGTTACGACTCATTATTATCCCTCAATATTTTTTGCGTTCTTTTCTAATTCTTTTTGTTCCTTTTTGCTCAGCGGTTCGCCGGCAACAATAAGTTTCTTATATTCTGCGTCCTGAGCAGCGTTCATTATTTTCATTATTTCAGAACTCTTTACCTGTTCATCAGCTTTGACTACAACTTCCGGTTTTTCAAGTGTTGATTTTAATGCAATTAGTTCATCAGTAAGCTGTTCTTCTGTAATCGGTTTGCCATTCACGTACAAATTACCTTCTTTTGAAACAGAAACTGTTGCATTTTTCTGTTCAATTGCAACACCGCTGTTTATTTCCGGTATATTAATCGCATTATCATTTGACTGGAAAGTCGGAGCGACTACCATCATTATAATCAGCAGTACCAGAAAAATATCTGTCAGTGGTGTTATGTTTATTTCTGTGAACAGGGCTTCTTTACCCTTATTAGTTTTCATTGCCATTTTTTTTTCATCTCAGCTTACAATTGCTTGTAAAGCCGCCTTTTGTTTATTGTTGTGTACCGTTGCCGATTATTGTGTTACCGGCTTTGTTTTGTCTACGCGCTCGAGGTCGTCTTATCTTCTTTTTCAATTTTCGCAAGACTTTTCCTCTCGCATCTCTTTTTTTCATCTCAACTTACAATTGCTTGTAAAGTCGCCTTTCCTTTTAAAGTGATTAAGTGACTAAGTGATTGAGTGATTAAGATGTTTCTTAATTGATTCACTTTGGTACCTAATCAACAATTCTTTTTTATATTAAATTTTTGAATGTGCGTAATGTCTTTTAGCTTTATATTAGACTGGTAAGCCCAACCTACATCTTTCCTTTTAAAGTGATTAAGTGACTAAGTGATTGAGTGATTAAGATGTTTCTTAATTGATTCACTTTGGCACCTAATCAACAATTCTTTTTTATATTAAATTTTTGAATGTGCGTAACGTCTTTTAGATTTCTGTTGGACTGGTAAGCCCAACCTACATCTAATCTTTTAGTCTGTGGACAAGCTTTGCCCACTCTGCGACTGTAAACACGCTTCAATCTACGGCATAAAGACTAAAGCGATATATTGGAATTGCTAGGTGTTGTGCTTTCGTCATTAGAATCAACAAAACTCAAGAACAACAATTTAATCAATTGGAAATCATCTTCATAACGCTTTACTACTGATTGGAAAGAGTTATAGAAAACAACTGCCACAATCGCAACTCCTAACCCGAAGGCTGTTGCTATCAAAGCAGACCCGATACCCATTGCTACAGCGGCAGATTGATTACCCTGTGTTGCCAGATCTTGAAATGTGTACAAAATTCTAACAACTGTACCGAACAACCCTAAGAACGGTGCAACACCACCGATTGTACCTAAAATTGTCAAATACGTTTCCAATTTTCTTGTTGCAAGTGCCGCAGCAATATCAAAAGAACGGGAAAATCCTGACTTTTGTTCTGAAAATATTCTTACTGCTTCTTCTGTAACTTCACCGATTACCCCGCCGCAATTTATTGCAATGTCCTGTGCCGCCTGCAGATTGTTCTTTGCAAGTTCTCTCTGCAGTTTCGGAATTAAAAGCACAACTTCTCTTTTGTTTTTTGCGTAGTAAGAAAATCTGTTGATAACAACAGCCACAACCAAAATTGAGCAGAGAAATATCGGTAACAGTACCGGCCAATCCAATTTAATTGAGTGTAATAATAATTCCATAGTTTTTATCCTCTTTTTTAATAATACGTAATTTCAAAATTTTTATTGATAACCTGATGCTCCAAATACGTTGTAATCAAATGTGAATTGAATATCAATACTGGAACCTTTGTATTCTGCCGGCAGCGGTCTAAATGGAGCCGTTGTCTGTACAGCGTTTATTGCCGCCTTATCGCAGGTTGGCAGTCCTGAAGACTTGTACACACTGCAAGACAGTAATCTGCCGTCTTTTGCTATTTTGAATAGAAGTACAACACGCTTGCTTTCGTTGCCTTTAGGCGGATCCCAGTTCATTTTAATACGTCTTTGTAATTCTCTCATGTACGGACCGAAATCAGGTTCTCTAATAGCGTCAATACCCGGTCTTCCGTTAGGATTACCCGGTCCCGGATTACCTCCGCCGGAACCTCCTCCTCCGCCTTTTGCAAGCTTAGAGCCGCTTGATGAGCCGCCGCCTGTAGGCGCAAGAATAGGTGCAGGAGAAAATCCACCGCTTGTTCTGCCGCCGCCTGTAGCACTGCTTCCGCCTTTAGATGCTGTACCGGAACCGCTTATAGGACCGGTTGCATAATGCCCTTGTTTAGTTCCACCCGGTGGAATTGGTACACTAAATGGCGAAGACGGTTTTTTAACCACTTTTGGCGTCATAGGCGGTTTTATAGAAGGTCTTGCCGTAGGTGGTGCAGGTTTTGCCTGTTGTTTGACCGGCGCCGGTTTAGGCTGTGGTTTTACCTGCGGTTTTGCGGCAGGTTTAGCCGCCGGCTGCTGGGTTACCTGTTTTACTATTTTTTGTATAGGATTCTGCGGCTGTGCAGGCGCTTTTTTAGGCGCTGCTTTTTGTGCTGCAGCAGGCTGCGATGTCTTCTGAATCTTACCCGGAGCCGGTGACGGCATTGAAACTTTTCGTTTTGGGTCGTGATGACCGCCCGCACGGGAATTTCTATCCGCACGATACGGCGTATTCTTGTTTATCGGGGTGTCTTCTTTGTCAACCAGAACAAATTCTATATCACGCGTTTTTGTTACTGGTTTGTCAAACATAGTAAACTTTATGCCCATAAACATCAAAAGCAGCATTATAAGATATCCGACACCAACTGATGCAGGGTGAAGTATCGTTGACAAAATCAACGACTTTTTGAAACTGATAGCTTCATCATCATTTTTGAGGATAGCCGGTTTCACATATGTACTTTCTTCTATATCTTCTTCTTTAATATATTTTCCTAAGATGGACATTTTTTTCCCTATCAACGAACACAAATATTTTTTAATGTTTTCGATAATAATTTTATTCAGAAGTTTTGAATAAATTAATACCTGTCTTTACTAATCATTCTGGCTATAAGATGCCGGATTAACAGTAATCGGCTGGGTAAGCATCAATTCTACAGTCGCCCCGACAGGAATTACGACATCATCTCCCTTATCCCAGATTGATTTAACAAGCCCGCCGCCTGCGCCGACTGCCGTACCTAAAGCAGCGCCTTTGCCGATGTTGCCGCCGGCTAGTGCACCGAATACAACACCTGATAATGCTCCAGCACCTGCACCTACAGTCAAATCTTTACCATAATCTTTTGCCACATCAAATTTTGTTCCGCCTACTAATACCCCGGTATTGTCATCTGTTTTTATAACGGCGGATATCGGTATTTGAATCCCGTATGGAGTAACAATTTGAGTAAATCTTAAACTCAATTTCCCGTTCAAACTGCCATGTTTTGCTTTGGAAACCTCTAACACATTTCCTGTAACAGAACTTCCGGCAGGGGCAATAAGGTTGTTGTTATAATAAAAATCTGTGCCAAGTGCTATTGTTACACTCTGTCCTAGCGCCAGTGTTTCTGAACTCAAAGGAGTAGTTATCACCGCTTGAAAAGACTGACCTGCAGGTACAGTAACTACACGTCCTTTTAAGGTGCCGCTTTGCGGGGCTACTGTTGTCGGGGACAGATAATAATTAGAATTATATGAAGGGTTAACCGGTATCTGCGGTGCTGTATAATTATAGTTGCTGTCAGCAAAAGCTGCTGTAGTACTAATTAATAACGCCGCCAGTAATATTTGAATCTTTTTATTCATAAAAACTCTCCATTTTATCTCATTATTATATAATTATATTTTAGACTATTTTTAAAATTTGTCAATCTGTTAAAGTATGTGTAATCCAAATCGGGTCAGTGAGAATTATAAGTTTATTTTCACCGGCGCGAAGCGTTGAGTGTACTCCCATTTTTCTTTCCCGTCCGGGTCTTAGCTGTAATGTCAGTGCATAATATCTTGTCTGATAATGAGGCATTTTAACATATTTTTCAGGAAGAGTCATTTCGCCGCCGAGAATATTATTGTTGCTTGAATATATATACCCTCTTATTGGCATTTCAAACCCGTCAGGATAAATCATTTTCACAATCCTGATTTTCATAGACCCGTTTGTACCGATAACAGGTTCATGCAAATCCTCAACCCTGCCGTAAAAAACAGTATCTTTCGGAATAACATTTACATCTTCCAGATACATGTCATTTGTTGCAATAAACATTGTTTTAAAGCCTTCCGGACAGTTCTGTGTTGAAACTTCAGATGCGTTTATTACTGGAATAAAAGTTCCGGCATCCAGTTGGACGCCATCATAATCCCGAAGTTCAATCTGCACATCCGGCAGTTCGCCTTCCGCAGCATAACAGCCAGTGCACAGTGTAAAAATTATGCCAAGTATCAATACAATCTTTCTCATATAAATTATTATAACATTTTTTTCTGAATAAGCAATTTTTATTTTTTTAAACTTTGCTAAGTTAACTTTTTATGATATATATACTATTGTCATACATCGGGTAGGAAACATAGATGCGAAGAAAATACATAGGATTCTTACACGGCGCAATAGCCGCCGCCAGTTACGGGATGAACCCTCTTTTTGCACTACCGCTTTACGGTCATGGAGTCGGGGTAAATTCTGTTCTTTTTTACAGATATATTTTTGCAACTGTATTGCTTGCTGTATGGATGAAAATCAAAAAACACTCGTTTAAAGTCCCGCTTAATCAACTCGGAATACTATTTGTAATGGCTATGTTCTTTTCATTTTCTTCGCTGTTTCTTTTTGCGAGTTATCAATACATGGATGCCGGTGTTGCCTCAACGCTTTTGTTTGTCTATCCTGTATTAGTGGCATTAATCATGATTCTTTTCTACCGCGAAAAAATCAGCCGCGAAATTTTAATTTCCATAATTTTCACAATTCTTGGAATTTACTTTCTATACACAGGCAAAAACAACGAAGTTCTTAGTCTTAAAGGGGTAATCTATGTATTTATTTCTGCACTTTTGTACGCATTATACATTGTGGGCGTCCGCAAAACTTCTCTAAAAAAATTATCGCCTGAAAAATTATCGTTTTATGTCTTAATTTTCGGGTCACTGGTTTACATATACAACACCAAATTCTGCACTCAAATTGATAAAATTCCGCAATGGTATCTATGGTTTAATGCAGCGGGGCTGGCGCTTTTGCCGACGATTATTTCACTGGAATCCATGACCATAGCAATAAAACTTCTCGGTGCAACGCCGGCTGCAATTCTCGGGACATTAGAACCTGTTACTGCTTTATGTATCGGAGTTATTGTGTTTCATGAAACTTTGACTGTGAGAATTATTTTTGGTGTAATCTTTATACTTATATCAGTTTTAGGGGTTATATTAAACAAGCATAAGAAAAATCTTGCGTCCCACGCATCTTAAAAAGACTGTATTTTAAACTCCGCCCCTATTTTAGGACGATGCATTTGTTTCATACAGTCTTTTTTGTAATTTACTTAAATATTGTTTGTTCTCTATCCGGACCTACACTCACTATAGAGATTGGAATTTCCAGAAGTTCTTCAAGTCTTGCCAGATATTTTTTTGCATTTTCAGGGAGTTTGTCATATTCTTTTATCCCTGTGATATCTTGTTTCCAGCCTTTATGAGTTTCATAAACAGGTTCCAGATACTTGTGAATAAACACATCTGTCGGATAGTTTTTATAAATTTTACCATCGCGTGAATCTTTATAAGCTGTGCAGACTTTTATTTCATCAAACGAATCAAACACATCTATTTTGGTAAGTGCCAGAGAAGTCAATCCGCCGACAAGCACAGAATACTTCATAGTAACTGCATCAAACCAGCCGCAGCGGCGTGGTCTGCCGGTAGTAACTCCAAATTCATGTCCTATTTCACGGATTTTATCTCCTGTTGCATCTTTCAATTCCGTAACAAAAGGACCTTCGCCGACACGTGTAACATAAGCTTTTGCAACGCCGATAACTTCATCAATCATTGTAGGACCATACCCGCTGCCGGTTGCAGCCCCGCCGCCAATAGGATTTGATGAAGTCACAAACGGATAAGTGCCGTAATCTACATCAAGCATTACCCCTTGAGCGCCTTCAAAAAGAACAGCTTTACCTTCGCGTTTTGCATCTTCTAAAACACTCTGCCAGTCAAAACAAACATAAGGTCTGAAAATTTGCGCATACTTTTCGCATAAAGAAAGAATACATTCTTTAGAATACGGTTCCAGACCGTAAACTTTTTCTAAAGTTTTATTCTTTAAAGGGAGAATAATATCAAGTTTTTCAGCCAGTGCTTCCGGAGAATACAAATCCTGTATCTTAAACCCGATTCTGCCCATTTTATCTGTATAAGTCGGACCTATTCCTTTTTTAGTTGTTCCGATTTTCCCTTTTGTAGCAGTATTTTCAGAATAGCCGTCGACTTCGGTATGATAAGGCATTGTGATAGACGCCAGCGGATTAATCTTCAGCCCTGAAACATCCACACCGGCAGCGATAAGTTCTTTTATTTCAGCTTCAAACGCTTCCGGCAGAATAACAGTTCCTGCGCCGATAAAACAAGTTTTTCCTTCATACAAAATCCCTGACGGTATCAGGTGGAATTTAAAAGTTTTATTATTAGCAACAACAGTATGACCTGCATTACATCCGCCCTGATATCTTATAATCAAATCAGCTTTTTGCGCGAGTAAATCAGTTATTTTAGCTTTGCCTTCATCGCCCCATTGAGCGCCCACAACAACACAATTAGTCATCTTCTTTCCTTTATCTTCTTTCTCAACCATAATTATTGTACCACGAAAAAGGATAAAGTGGAAAATGGGAGATGCAAAGTCGGATAAGTCGGCTGATTGTAGGCAGTGAACGGTTGTTTTTGAAAAGACGTTAAGCAAAAAAGTAGGGTACCGTCGTTTCGACGTACTGGTACTCTGTGAACTGTGAACGGTGACCAGTCGTAGGGTGCCGTCGTTTCGACGCACCGATTCTGTGATTAAAGGCACTAAGTTACTAAGGCACTGAGGCATTAAGTATTTAATAAAAATAAGGCAACGCTTGATTCTTGCTTTGCCATTCAAAAGGCACTAAGGCACTAGGGGGCTAGGGGGCTAGGGCACTAAGTAGTTACGACAACAGACAACGTGGAATTTTCCACATTGCTTGTTGTTAAGGGAACAAGTTCTTTACAAAAAATAAGGCAATGTGCGAGTTTCACATTACCTTATTTCAATTTAATCCTTAGTGCCCTAGTGCCTTAGTAACTTAGTGCCTCCAGTAAGAGGCTCCGCCTCTTACTGGTCAAGACAAACCGCGAGTCTGCCGCTGCGGTCACGGGGGAAGGTGAGCACGAACGTGGTTTTAGGAGCAAATTCGCGACCGTACGCGTCGTCATGACCGCGCTCGTACTCCTGCCCGGACCAAACATCGAAGTAATCATAGCCTGTACCTCTTGCTGAGAGGAATTGAGATGCTTTCTCTGTGTCCAATGAGCCTAATACATCATCATCTGCTCCTATTTTGCTATCGTGATTATATACATATGTAGCTAATTCTCCTAGCTGTTCCATTGTTGGTAAGTTTGCTTTCTTTCCGCCACATGCTTTTACTGCACCTGCAAAATAATCACCACTTGGAGAGCCATCACATCCATCTACGTCTATTTCACCGTTCTCTTTTGCCTGTGTACATTCTTCATAAGTCATCGGGCTATAGCCTGTGTCCGGAGCTAATATATTACTTATACACATGCCGCCTACTAAATCCGGCTTAATATAGCAACCTAATGTTTTAACATTCGCATTTTGGGTAATATCTTTTCCCAAGGTATTTGGATTCTTGTGTCCAGATACGTCATACAGTATTGCCATACTTGCTTCCGTTGCACTAAACTGATTATTATATGGCTGTTGGTCGGTCTGTGGATTATACGCAATTAGAGCGTTTACACCATTAGCGAATTGAACACCAACTGTTTCCGTTCCCCAATTGTCTTTTGTAAAGTTTTCTGAGGTACTTAAGGTTGTTATATCTATTTCTTTAGGGTCTTCTGTCAATATGGTATTTTCAAAGCACTTTGTTAATTCATTACTGTCGCAGACGCGGGTTATTTTTATGTATTTCTTAAGTTCATTTACAAAGTCCATGGTGCTTGAGTAGCCTGCTAACTTTTCCTCGGTGTTCATCTGGCGGGTTGCTACCTCTAGGCGTTCTGTGAATACTTTTTGTGCTGTGCCCCATGCCTTTTCGTTGTAGTTCTTAACTAGGCTCGGGATTGTTATTGCCGCAACCACGCCGATAATTGCGAGGGTGATTAGCACTTCTGCCAAAGTAAACGCGGCTTTTGGGGAAGTGACTAAGTGAGTGAAGTGAGTACGGTGAGTACCGTTGTTTCTTGAATGTGTCTGAGCGGTTGATTCGTTGATTTTGTTTTTGGTTTTCATTTGGAGTTGCTCCTTTCTGTTGTTTCTATCTTCTGATTGTGTATTACTGATTG
>CALUQX010000028.1 GCA_944323045.1 Candidatus Gastranaerophilales bacterium
CTGAGATCGCGCAACTGCTTGGTTGCTCGCAATAAACGGGTCTGCAACGCCGCCGCCTTCGCGTCGCCGTTTCGCCCAGTCTTGGATTTGCTCCACGCTCACAGAGTTTCGCCTAAAAGCCTTGCGGCTTAGTCGGCTCAATCTGTTCGCTACCCGGACTCGCTTTGCTCCGTCCGTACGCAAATCCGCTCTGCTCGCAATCCGCAAGTGCGCGATGACATGGTGGCGTTGCCTGCTCAATGTAACCCACTTAGTCACTCAATCACCTAATCACCTAATCACTTCATGCAACAACCGTTCACTGTTCACCGGTCACAGAATCTACTTTACCATCAGCCAATCCGCTGGTCACTCTACAGCTTAACGTCTTTTAATAAATTCGCAAATTCTTTATTTTTGTGCTATATTATTTATATAGGATATTATGGACTTGGAAAAAGGAGAAGATTTTGGCTCAACAAAATATGTTTGAAGACGGTAAAATTATACCGGTTAATATAAGAGAAGAAATGAAACGTTCATATATAGATTATGCGATGAGTGTTATTGTCGGACGCGCACTGCCGGATGTTCGTGACGGTCTGAAACCCGTTCATAGACGTATTCTTTATGCAATGAATGAACTCGGCATGACCCCGGATAAACCATTTAAAAAATGCGCCCGTATTGTCGGTGAAGTTCTCGGTAAATACCACCCGCACGGCGATACTGCTGTTTATGAAGCGCTTGTTCGAATGGCACAAGACTTCTCTACAAGATATTTAACTGTTGACGGTCACGGCAATTTCGGGTCAGTCGACGGTGACGGTGCTGCTGCCATGCGTTATACAGAGGCCAGAATGAATAAAATTACTCCGTCCATGCTCGCTGATATTGATTGCGAAACAGTGGAATTTGTGCCAAACTTTGACGGTTCGCTGCAAGAACCGTCCGTACTCCCGGTTAGACTCCCGATGCTTTTATTAAACGGAGTTTCCGGTATCGCAGTCGGCATGGCAACAAATATTCCGCCGCACAACCTGTGCGAAATTGTTGACGGAACTATCGCCTTAATCGATAATCCGAATATAACAGTGCCGGAATTAATGGAATATATTAAAGGACCGGACTTCCCGACTGCCGCAACTATTATCGGCTTAAACGACATTAAACAAGCTTACGAAACAGGTCGAGGCTCCATAAAAATGCAGGCAGTTGCCGGATTTGAAGAAATTGCAGGCGGCGGCGGACGTCAGGCTAGAACAGCTATTGTTGTAACTGAAATTCCTTATCAGGTTAACAAAGCCATGCTGATTGAAAAAATCGCAGAATTAGTAAAAGACCAGAGAATTACAGGAATTTCTGACATCCGTGACGAATCTGACCGCGAAGGTATGCGTATTGTAATTGAACTCAAACGCGATGCCAAACCTGATGTCGTTAAAAATAATTTGTTCAAATATACACAATTATCAACGACTTTCGGCGTAAACATGCTTGCATTATGCGGCAAGCAGCCACGACTTTTGAATTTACATCAAGTGTTGAGCGAATTCGTTGAACACAGAGTAGAAATTGTAACAAGAAGAACTATTTTCTTCCTTAAAAAAGCTAAAATCCGCGCACACATTTTAGCCGGATTAATCATTGCATTAGGCTCAATTGATGAAGTTATTGAACTCATCAAAAATTCTAAAACAACAGACGATGCAAGAGCAGGCTTGATGTCAAGATTCGGGCTTGATGCTGACCAATCCAACGCAATTCTTGAAATGCAATTGAGAAGATTAACAGGATTGGAACAGGATAAAGTAAAGGCTGAATACGATGAATTAATCAAGAAAATTGCTGAATACGAAGATATACTCGCAAGCCGCCAAAAAATTCTTGATATTATCAAAAAAGAACTTTTAGAAGATAAAGCAAAATACGGTGATGACAGAAAAACACAGATTCTGCCGGAACAGGGTGAAGTAACAATAGAAGACTTGACCCCGAATACTCCAATGGCTGTGTTCATCACGCATCAAGGATATCTGAAACGTATTTCGCTTGACACATTTGAACGCCAAAACCGTGCAACACGCGGCAAATCAGGCATTAAAACAAAAGAAGATGACGATATCCAACACTTCTTTACAGCAATGATGCATGATAAAGTTCTGTTCTTCTCATCTAAAGGTACCGTTTACAGCCTGAGTGTTTATGACTTCCCTGAAGGCGGACGTCAGGCAAAAGGTCTGCCAATAATCAATGTTCTTCCGATTGAACAGGATGAAAGAATTACCGCAGTCGTGCCGGTAAGTTCATTCTCTCACGAGTTAAATCTGATTATGCTGACTAAAAAAGGTAATATTAAACGTATCGAATTAGACAATTTTGCAAACATCAGAAGAAACGGAATTATTGCGATTGGACTTGAAGAAGGCGATGAACTTAACTGGGTAAAACTTGCAACCGGACGTGACGAAATTATTATCGGAACATCCTGTGGTATGGCAATAAGATTCCCGATTGAAGACTTGAGACCGCTTGGCAGAAGCGCAAAAGGTGTAACATCAATGAAATTACGCAGCGGTGACGAAATTGTCGGATGTGATATCGTTCCGCGTGATTATGATGCTGACTTGCTTGTTGTAACCTCAGACGGATTCGGCAAACGTACAAAACTTTCTGAATTCAGAACACAAAACAGAGGCGGAATAGGTTTGATAGCTACGAAATTTAAATCAAGTTCATCAAGACTTGTCGCACTGACAATAGTAAAAGAATCAGATGATATAATGATGGTTACCGCAAACGGAGTTGTGACAAGATTGAATGCAGGTTCAATATCACGTCAGGGCAGACCGGCAACAGGAGTTCGTGCGCAGAATTTGATGGAAAATGATTATGTTGTATCTGTCAATAAAATTCTGAATCCGGATGAAGATGAACAGATTGTGAAAGATGTTCAGGCAATGGATGCAAGAGAAAACGCGCAGAATGTTTCACAAACCAGTTTGTTGGATTCACCGACGGAAGAGTAATCTGTGAATAGAACTCTATGAATCTTTTTTAACGGAATAAGGCAATGCTAAAATTAATAAGCGTTGCCTTATTTTTTAAATGTGCTCTTTCAAAGCGGCGAACCTGAGTCGCCACCTTCTTTGAGCTCTCATATTGCGTGAAACAGCACATTCTGGAGGGCTAAAACGTCATACTGAATGTGAACTTATGTAAATTTTTTATAATTTCATAATCCGGAAATATTATTAACCATATTTGATTTATTTGGGGGTATAATTATAAATAAAAGGAGCAGTATTATGCAAGATTTAACTAATAAAGAAATTAAAATTCTAAATTTATTAACAAATGGCTACTCTAATAAAGAAATAGCCAACGAAATGAAAATCAGCACGCATACAGTCAAAGCACATATTAATTGTATTCTGAAAAAATCAGATGCAAAAAATGTGCTTGACGCCGCGCTGAAATTTTTAAAAAGACATTGAAACGTTGAGTTACCGGTGAACTGGCGGACTAGTCCGCCTCCGCCCTCAGCTCGCTCGCGCTCGAACCCTAACAAAGCTTTGCTTTGTGGGGTTCTCATCCCATTAAAAAAGACCCCGAAGGGTCTTAAAAATTCGGAGAAGGTGGGATTGTCTTGCTCGCTCGCGTTTAACGGGTCTTCGGTTGCCGTCTTCATAAATTACATTTCAGCCGTCAAGCCTCCGCCCTCAGCTCGCTCGCGCTCGAACCCTAACAAAGCTTTGCATTGTGGGGTTCTCATCCCATTAAAAAAGACCCCGAAGGGTCTCAGAAATTCGGAGAAGGTGGGATTGTCTTGCTCGCTCGCGTTTAACGGGTCTACGGTTGCCGTCTTCATAAATTACATTTATTCAGCCGTCAAGCCTCCGCCCTCAGCTCGCTCGCGCTCAAACCCGAACAAAGCTTCGCTTTGTGGGGTTCTCATCCCATTAAAAAAAGACCCCGTAGGGTCTTAAAAATTCGGAGAAGGTGGGATTCGAACCCACGATACAGGTTGCCCCATATAACACCTTAGCAGGGTGCCGCCTTCAGCCTACTCGGCCACTTCTCCATTTCTATTCTGTTGTCATGTATGCAGAGTTCATCCCTGTCATATATTTTAATATAACATAAATATTTTTTTTGAAAAGTAGTTTAAAAAAAATATTTTATGTCTATAATATTTTATATAAGGAGAATGATTATGACTATTAGAGTTGCTGATAAAGAATTTAATTCCCGCCTGTGGGTTGGTACAGGTAAATTTGACGATTTTGAAACTATGCAAAAAGCTCATGCTGCCTCCGGCGCAGAAGTGGTTACTGTTGCTATTCGCCGTGTGGATATGAATGCTCCAGGGCATGTCGGGCTTATGGATTATATTGATACTAACAAATACTGGATTCTGCCTAACACTGCCGGCTGTGCTACTGTTGATGAGGCTGTCCGTGTAGCAAGACTTTCCCGCGCTATGGGGATTAACAACTGGATTAAACTGGAAGTCATTCCTGACCCTAAATATCTGATGCCGGATCCTATTGCGACAATTGAAGCCGCTAAAATCCTCGTAGAAGACGGATTTGTAGTTTTACCTTACATTAACGCTGATCCTATTCTGGCTAAACGTCTGGAAGAAATAGGGTGTGCAACAATTATGCCGCTGGCATCTCCAATCGGTTCAGGACAAGGCGTTAAAACGCTTGAAAATATTAAAATCATCATTGAACAGGCAAATATACCTGTTGTTTGTGATGCAGGTATCGGCGTGCCGTCTGATGCTGCCTTGGTCATGGAGCACGGGGCTGATTTCTGTCTCATTAACACTGCTATTGCAAAGGCTGAAGATCCTGTTAAAATGGCAGAAGCATTCAAATACGGTGTTATGGCAGGTCGTGCGGCTTATGAAGCCGGCAGAATGCCTAAAAAAGAAATTGCAAGTGCCTCCTCTCCTCTTGCAGGTGTTGTAGGTAAAAATTAATTAATATAAATGAATTCTTAGATTGTTCCTTTTGGACAGGTACTTTCTAAGGATTTCCACCAAAACAGAAAGGTAAAGATTTTATGATAGAAATGAAAGTTATGGGTATTGCTCTTGATACAAGAACAGGGTCTCCTATTGTTGTTTTACACGACAAAGAGAACAGAAAAGCACTGCCTATATGGATAGGGTCTGCTGAGGCAAGTTCTATTATCAGAAAAATTGAAAATTTGACTGTATCAAGACCGATGACTCACGATTTGATTATTAATATTATAGAAAAAGTCGGTTACAAACTCGACAGAGTTGAAATAAATGATGTAGAAAAAGACACTTATTATGCAACAATGTTTTTGACAGATGACAACGGAAATACAGTGGAAATAGATTCCCGTCCGTCTGATGCTATTGCTGTTGCAATAAGAGTGGACGCACCTATCTTTGTCACCGCAAATGTAATCTCTAACGGCTCTGTCTCAACTGATACGGCAAAAGATGAAGAAGAAGCACAGGAATTTAAAAAGTTTGTTCAAAGCATCAAGCCGTCTGACTTTGAAAAACTGATGAAAGATAACAAGCATCACGAAAGTGACCAATAAAAAAATGTATAATAAAAACCCCTGTCCTGGACAGGGGTGGAATTCTTTTAGTAATTCCTCGTGTGTGTAGAAGGTTAGTGTGTAGTAGGTAGTAGTAAGTAGTTTGTTTATCTCGTGTTTATTTAAATCTTATTTATTGCTTACATATTAATAAAGTATTTTTGCAGTATATAATTGCTATATAAATAAGATTTATTTACAAAAGTTAACAAATTAGATAAAAAGGGGCGGGCAGCCGTTGGCTGCCCGCCCCTTAAAACATACAAAACGCAATTACATGCGTTCTGGAGCACTAACCCCCAGAATATCCTCTAAGGCATTTCTCAGAACTGTTTTCACACTCCATACAAGAGCAAGACGTGCTTTCATCAAATCTTTGTCGTCATTAATTACACGGTTTGCGTTGTAGAATGAGTGGAATTCAGATGCCAATTCCTGTACATAGCGGCAGATAGTATATACCTGACGGGTTTGGGCTGAAGTTTTGATAACGGATTTATATTCTTCCAGCTTCAAAATCAGCTTTCTTGCGGTATCTACAGTTGGTAATAACATGTCTGCGCTGAATTCTTTGATAAATCGGTCAAATTCGTCTTGTGAAAGCGGTGCCGGCTGTTTTTCTCCTGTTTCAGTGTTAAGTTTTTCGCATACGACATTGCGGAGAATTGAACATGCTCTGGCATGGGCGTATTGCACATAGAATACAGGGTTTTCATCGGAATTTGTTTTTGCAAGTTCAATATCGAAATCGAGAGTTGTATCTATGCTGCGCATTTGCATCCAAAAACGTGTTGCATCAACGCCGACTTCATCAATAAGGTCATCCAGCGTAACCATGTTTTTGCGCTTGCCCATTCTGACTTCTTCGCCGTTGATGACGAGATTAACGAGTTGTCCTAAGAGGACTTCGAGTTTTGACGGGTCGTAACCTAAAGCTTCAATAGATGCTTTTACACGGGCTACATAACCGTGGTGATCGGCGCCCCAGATGTTGATTAACCTGTCGAATCCGCGTTCCAGTTTGTCAATGTGATAGGCAATGTCAGCAGTCAGGTATGTGTTTGCCCCGTCGGCTTTTTTGATTACTCTGTCCTGATCGTCGCCGTAATCTGAGGATTTGAACCAGACCGCGCCGTCTTTTTCGTAAATTTTTCCGCTTGCTTTTAATTTATTTACACATTCGTCGACTTTGCCGGATTTGTGCAGTGTGAGTTCTGAATAGAAATTGTCAAAATGAACTCTGAAATTTTCTAATAGAGCCATTTGCAGACGTTCCATTTCTTCTTTTGCAAAATCGCACAAAAGCTGCAAATCAATTTTGCTTACATCGTTGTGAACTCTTGTTAAGAGTTCAATGTTATCGTCGATGAATTTTTTTGCAACAGGGATTAAATAATCACCCGGATAATAATTTTTTCTTTCTGCCTCATCGGTCGGGAAATCAATATTTTCACCGAGCTGCTGGCGAATTCTTATGGCAAGTGAATTGCCTAATTTTTGAATCTGACTCCCTGCATCATTGATGTAGAATTCCTGATAAACATCGTGTCCGTAGAATTTTAAAAGATTAGCGAGTGCACTTCCCATTGCTGCCCAGCGTCCGTGTCCGATGTGGAATGGACCGGTCGGGTTTGCGGAAATGTATTCCAGTAATATTTTTTCGCATTCGACATTTTCAGGTTTGCCAAAAGTATTGCTTTTTTTGAAAATTTCTTCAATTAGACTTGTTAGTAATTTTTTGCCGGCTTTGAAGTTTATAAATCCGCCGATTACAGAATATTCATTATCATCCTGTTCAACATTTTCGACAATTGCATTAGCGATTTGAACAGGTGAGATTTTTGCAAATCTTGCAAGTGAAGACACATTCACTGCATAGTCTCCGAAATCTGCATTTTTAGGACGTTCTACAACAAGTGTGCCGTCTTTGTATTCTGATAGCTGTCCGACTTTTTGGTCAGATATTGCTTGTTTTAAAGCTTTTTCTATATTCTCTAAAAAATAATCTTTTATCATCTTTTTCTCTCCTGTAGAAGTATAATAACATAAAAAAATATGTTTGCAGAAATTGTTTGACGTTGAATGGTCAAAAATTTTGTGATAACTTTTATTTATGATAGTTTCAGAGATTGTAGAGATAGAAAAATTTTCGGATGATGTGGAGATAGAAAATGCCTTGAAAGCACGGGGCATAGAGGCTTTGCGCTGGGCAGTTGTTGAAATTTTACCGGATGCTTACAGAGTGAGTGTTTCGTATATCAAGTAGTATGTTCTCTTTTTTGGATGATTAAATCATAACCTAAGATATCACAGATTTGTCGGAGTTCACGGTAGGTTAGGTATTCTCGTTTTAATTTCGCAGAAAAATTTCCCGGCTTAGTTGTCTTGCCGGTTTTTTCGTTAAGCCTGTCAGATAGGTCTTTTTGGAGCATGTACTCTTTGTTTAGTAGGTATTTGATAAGCTGAAAGTCGTTTAAATCGTTAATAATCATGCCAATATTATAAATTAGCTTGACAAATAGCAACAAACTTGTCATAATAATCTATATATAAGTAGATTAGACTATTTATATATAATGCAGTATAATGATTTGTAAAAAATCAGTGAACAGTTACCTGTGAACAGTGAACAGTGAATAGTGAATAGAAAAAGTTGGACTTCAACCAGATAATAAATAGGAAAACAAAGAAAGGAGTAACTTCAAATGAAAATCAACACCAATGAAGCAACCGCTCAGACCCATTCAAGAAACTACTTAGTGCCTCAGTGCCCTAGTGCCTTAGTAACTTTTCCAAAAACCGCGTTTACCCTCGCCGAAACCCTCATTACACTGGCGATAATCGGAGTTGTAGCAGCAATGACAATCCCGTCACTTGTGCAGAAATATCAGGAGAGGGTTACTGTTACCAAACTGAAAAAAGTTCATTCTGTATTAAATAATGCTTTGCGGCTTTCTGTTGCAAAGCACGGGGAGATAAATAATTGGGGATTGGGTTTAGCCGGTAATATTGATGTTACTGATGAAGATACCACACAAGAAGAGATTGATACAAGCAGAAAAAATACAATATATTTAAAACGTAAAATAGTTGAGAATTTGAAAGTAGTTAATAGCTGTGAAAATTATGATACTTGCTGCGGGCATGAGCAAACAAGATATACATTGGACGGACAAGTTTTTGATAGATGGTGTGCCGGAACTTTTTTAGCAGATGGAAGTATTATAAGAGGAGTAACATTGCTTTCAGTGGATTGCTCATCTAAAAGAGGGGATGATAAATTATTACAGAATATTTGCGGACAGATATTTGTTGATGTAAACGGGTTAAAATCACCTAATACTGTAGGAAAAGATATATTTATGTTTTATTATTCCAAGGATGGCAGCGTTATTCCGATTGGAACAAAAAACGAGACTTTTGCTCCATTTGGACAAGATTGTAATCGGAATACCGGTGACCACATACTGAATGGCTATGGCTGTACAGCATGGGTAATACAGAATGAAAATATGGATTACCTTCACTGCGACGATTTAAGCTGGGATGGCAAACATAAATGTTCTGACAAAGATTAGATTACCAGTTTGTTCTGGTGAGGATTTGCTTTGCTTTCTGGTTGAACATTTTATCTTTGTACCAGATGCCTTTAAACTTTCCGTCAGGTTCGTAGATATATTGGACGTCTTTGGATTCTACATATACCGCACTAACCATTGAGCCGTTGGAGCGGTATTGTCTTGTGTAATATGGAAAATTCGGATAGTTTTCACTTGTTTCATCTACGTATCTAAGATGTCCGAGCGCATCATAATAATATGTGTTTCTTAAATTATTTTTGTATTGAATTGCATAAATTAACAAAAGTCCGCCGCGTGTGTTGAACGCACAGATATTGTATTCGTCAGTTTCGGTGAATCCTTCACTTGCAAGCATATAATGTCTTTTGAAATCGGGGTCTTTTAGAAAATCAGCGTATTTTTCCCGGAATTCTTTCTTTTTCATATCTCCTTTAGAATCAGTAAAGACAATGCTTTTAAAGTGTTCAACAGCAGTGTCTCTCTGTTCCTGAGTTATTGTGAGCCAGTCAAAAGTTACTCCGCCCTGTATGACTGCATCCTGCGCGTAGCTTGACATTCCGAATATTATTATTGCAAAAATCAGTAAAATTTTTTTCATAATTTCCCCTTTTGTAAAATTATAACTTAAATGCCGGAATTTTTCCAACAGAATGTAACAATCAGTAATATTAACCGGGCATGGGCATTTTCTCGCAATCGCCTGAATCTATTTAAATTCCTGCAAAACAGCAGATTTTGAAAAATTTCAACTTGACTTGAGTTTATCGGGTAATATGTAGATGTGATAAAGCTTTCAGCCCAGTAAAATCAATGTTCTAACATATTGTTACAAAAAATTAACAATATATTCGCAAATTTTCTTGACTAAAAATATTGATGTATTATCATAAAAGAACATGCAAAAGTAAAGTTAGGTGAAGTGTGCCAAAAATTGATACACAACACCAAAAATATAAAAAGTTTATTTGCCTGAAACTCAGTCAAATAAAAGGTTAACAGCCTCAAGTTAGATTTTTTTCAAATTGTAAATAATTTTTTTTATAACACCGGAAAATATAACCGGCAAAAGTAAAAAATAATAACAATTTTTATATAGTACGTACACCATTTATAGACGAGGTGAATTGATGTCTAACACAAAATATGCAAACAGAGTAACTCCGATGGGTATCCCGCATACCAGATTGGATGATTTACCGGACCTTATTGAAGTGCAGAAAAAATCCTTTGAGTGGTTTTTGAAAGAAGGCTTGAAAGAAGAATTGCTTTCATTCAGCCCTATCAAAGATTACACAGGAAGATTGGAATTGCACTTTTTGCCAAATTATACTTTCGATAACGCAAAGTATACAATTGAAGAAGCAAGAATACATGACGCAACTTATGCAAAACAGTTACGCGTAATGGTAAGATTGGTTAACCGTGACAGCGGTGAAATTAAGGAACAGGAAGTATACATCGGCGATATCCCGACAATGACTGACAAAGGTACTTTCATTGTAAACGGTGCTGAACGTGTAATCGTTTCTCAAATCGTCCGCTCACCTGGTGTTTACTTCAAACGTGAAGTGTCACCTGCCGGAAAACGTTTATACAACGCAACCATGATCCCTAACCGCGGTGCATGGCTGAAAATTGAAACAGATTCTAACGATTTAATCTATGTAAAAATAGATAAAAACAGAAAAATCTTAGCAACAACATTATTGAAAGCTATGGGTATCACAGTTTCTGAAATGGAATCTTTATTTACACACTTTGAATTCTTAAAGAAAACACTGGAAAAAGATACTGCAGAAACTACAGATGATGCTTTAGTAGAAGTATATAAAAAGTTAAGACCGGGCGATCCGGCAAGCCCTCAGGGCGGTCGTTCAATATTAGAAGCCCGTTTCTTTGACGAAAAGAAATACGACATTGGTCGTGTTGGTCGTTATAAATTAAATAAAAAATTAAACCTGAACGTTCCTGCAAGCCAGAGAACATTAACCGTTCAGGATATCGTTGCATCTATTGAATACTTAATCAACTTAACTTATGATGAAGGATCTGTAGATGATATCGACCACTTAGGAAACAGAAGAATCCGTTCAGTCGGTGAATTGTTACAGAACCAGTTCAGAGTCGGTCTTTCAAGAATTGAAAGAATTGTAAAAGAAAGAATGACTTTGCAAGACTCTGAAACATTAACACCTTTGAACTTGTTGAACACAAAACCGCTGGTAGCTTCATTGAAGGAATTCTTTGGAAGTTCACAGTTGTCACAGTTCATGGATCAGATTAACCCGCTTGCTGAATTGACTCACAAAAGACGTATATCAGCATTGGGACCTGGTGGTTTGATGAGAGAACGCGCAGGGTTTGCAGTTCGTGATATTCACCCTTCACACTACGGTCGTATCTGTCCGATTGAAACTCCGGAAGGTCCGAACGCAGGTTTGATAGGTTCACTTGCAACTCACGCAAAAGTTAACGATTACGGATTTATTGAATCACCATTCTTTGTTGTAAAAGACGGTGTAGTAACCGATGAAGTTGTTTATATGACAGCAGACGAAGACGAAAACTTCCGTTGCGCTCCTGCTGACGTTAAATTGAATCCAGATAGAACATTCAAAGATGAATATGTACCTATCAGATATAGATCAGAATTCATTATGGGTGAATCTAAAAGGGTTGACTATGTAGGTATTTCCCCAATCCAGATTATCTCAGTTGCAACATCATTAATTCCGTTTATTGAACACGATGATGCTAACCGTGCATTGATGGGGTCAAACATGCAGCGTCAATCTGTACCGCTTTTGATTACAGAAAGACCTGTTGTTGGTACCGGTATGGAAAAAAGAGTTGCAAAAGACTCAGGCATGGTGCTTGTATCTGACTGTGACGGGGTTGTAGAACGCGTTGTGGGTGAAGAAATTATCATCCGTGATGATCAAGGAAAACCTCACTTGCATCAATTAATGAAATATGTAAGAAGCAACCAGGATACTTGTATTAACCAGAAACCTTTAGTACATGAAGGTGACAGAGTTAATGCAGGTGATATAATTGCAGATGGCGCATCAACATGCGGCGGTGAACTTTCTTTAGGTAAAAACGTTATTGTAGCGTATATGCCTTGGGAAGGTTACAACTACGAAGATGCTATTCTGCTTTCAGAAAGATGTGTTCATGATGATATCTTTACATCAGTTCACATTGAAAAATTAGAAATAGACGCAAGACAGACAAAACTCGGACCTGAAGAAATCACACGTGAAATTCCGAATGTTTCAGAAGACGCTTTGAGACATCTGGATGAACGCGGTATTGTTCGTATCGGGGCAAGAGTTTATGCTGACGATATACTTGTTGGTAAAGTTACACCGAAAGGTGAAAGCGAACATCCGCCAGAAGAAAAATTGTTAAGAGCAATCTTTGCTGAAAAAGCAAGAGATGTAAAAGACAATTCATTACGTGTTCCTCACGGAGAAGGCGGTAGAGTACTCGACGTAAAAGTATTTGACAGAGAAAAAGGTGATGAATTGCCTCCTGGTGCAAATACAGTAATCAGAGTTTATATCGCTCAAAAACGTAAGGTATCAGTTGGTGACAAACTTTCAGGACGTCACGGTAACAAAGGTATTGTATCCAGAATATTACCTAAAGAAGATATGCCGTTTATGCCTGACGGAACTCCGGTTGATATCGTGTTGAACCCGCTTGGTGTACCTTCCCGTATGAACGTAGGTCAAACT
Organism: Candidatus Gastranaerophilales bacterium; assembly: GCA_944323045.1. Classification (GTDB taxonomy): domain Bacteria; phylum Cyanobacteriota; class Vampirovibrionia; order Gastranaerophilales; family Gastranaerophilaceae; genus CALUVH01. The sequence continues at coordinate 12,893 of CALUQX010000028.1, forward strand.
TATGAATTACTTCTCGGTTTGGCTGCATACTTAACAGGTAACCACTATGAAGCTCCTTCTTTTGATGAAAGATATGGTGAAAACCAATCAGAAATCGCAACAAGAGAAGAATTAATAAAAGGTATCAAAGAATCAGGATGTGACTGGGTTGAACCTTCCGGTAAGGTGAGACTGATTGACGGTCGTACCGGTGAACCGTTTGATGAACCGGTTGCAGTAGGTCTTTCATATATCCTGAAACTTGTTCACCTTGTAGATGATAAAATCCACGCAAGAAGTACAGGTCCTTACTCACTGGTTACTCAACAGCCTCTGGGTGGTAAAGCTCAATTCGGCGGTCAAAGATTCGGTGAGATGGAAGTTTGGGCACTGGAAGCTTACGGTGCTGCATATACTCTGCAAGAAATGTTGACAATCAAATCAGATGATGTCAACGGTCGTAACAGAGCTTATGAAGCAATTGTTAAAGGTGACAACATTCCGAGACCTGGTATTCCTGAATCATTCAAGGTACTTGTAAGAGAATTACAAAGTATCGGTTTGGATATAGCGGTAGCTAAAAAGGATGGTGCAGAAGTTGATTTGATGACTGATATGGACGATTTGAGAAAATCAGCTCCAAGAAGAGTCCTTTCAGATATGGATTCTGAGTTGTTAAATATCAATTTCTTTGAAACACCAACCACATTCGGAGATATATAAAATAAGTGAACTGTGAACGGTGAGCAGTGAACTGTCAATATTACACAGACTACCCGCCGTTCAAGTTTTTAAATAATTAAAAGGAGAAATAAATGTCAACTAGCATAGATTATTTTGACTATATACGAATAGGTATAGCCTCCCCTGAAAGAATTCTTCAGTGGTCACACGGGGAAGTAACTAAACCTGAAACAATTAACTACCGCACACTGAAACCGGAAAGAGACGGCTTGTTCTGCGAAAGAATTTTCGGACCGTCAAAAGACTGGGAATGCTATTGCGGTAAATATAAAAGAGTAAGACATAAAGGTATTATCTGCGAACGCTGCGGTGTTGAAGTTACCGATTCAAAAGTCCGCCGTGAAAGAATGGGACACATTAAACTTGCTGCTCCTGTTTCTCACATCTGGTTTTTGAAAGGTATTCCTTCTTATCTCGGCTTGCTTTTAGATATGACTTTGAAAGACTTAGAACAGGTAATTTACTTTAACAATTATGTTGTACTTGACGGCGGCGAAAGTCCGTTCAAAAAATTACAGCTTTTAAGCGAAGAAGAATACGAAGATTATATGGCTGAAAACGAAGATTCTGAATTGAAAGTCGGAATAGGCGCTGAAGCTATTAAAGAACTTCTTTCTGAAATAAATATAAAAGAACTGGCAGAAGAAATAAGAACAGAACTTGCAGGTAATGTAAATTCAATACAGAAAAAAAGTAAACTGATTAAACGTTTAAGATTGTTAGACAGTTTAATTTCATCAGAAACGGATCCTACCTGGATGATAATGGACGTATTGCCTGTAACTCCTCCTGATTTGAGACCGATGGTCCAATTAGACGGCGGACGTTTTGCAACATCAGATTTAAATGATTTGTATAGACGTGTAATTAACAGAAACAATCGTTTACAAAGATTATTGGAAATGGGGGCTCCGGAAATCATTGTAAGAAACGAAAAACGTATGCTGCAGGAAGCTGTAGACGCATTGATAGACAATGGTCGTCGCGGCAGAACTGTAGTTGGTCCTAACAACCGTGCGTTGAAATCATTATCAAATATTATTGAAGGTAAACAAGGTCGTTTCCGTCAAAACTTACTTGGTAAACGTGTTGACTACTCCGGTCGTTCCGTAATCGTTGTAGGTCCGCAGTTGAAATTGAATCAATGCGGTCTGCCAAAAGAAATGGCTATTGAATTGTTTAAACCATTTGTTGTTAATAAATTGATAGAACGTGGATATGTTCAGAATATTAAATCCGCTAAAAAACGTATAGAACGTTCAGAAGCTATAGTCTGGGATATTCTGGAAGAAGTAATTGACGGACATCCGGTAATGTTAAACCGTGCTCCGACTCTTCACAGATTAGGTATTCAGGCATTTGAACCAATCCTTGTAGAAGGTCGTGCAATTCAACTGCACCCGTTGGTATGTACAGCATTCAACGCTGACTTCGACGGTGACCAAATGGCTGTTCACGTACCTCTGTCAATTGAGGCTCAAACTGAAGCAAGAATGTTGATGCTTGCAACAAACAACATTTTGGCTCCTGCTAACGGAAAACCTATTATTACTCCTACTCAGGACATGGTATTGGGAATGTATTACTTGACAATTCTCAAAAATCCAGAAATGGAGCCAAAAGGATATTTCTATAACTTCCAGGATGCAATTTCTGCTTTAGAAGTAGGTGTTATTGAACTGCACGATAAAATCGTTGTAAGAGATGAACACGGAAACAGAATAGAAACTACAGCTGGCAGAATTATATTCAACGAAGCAGTAAGAAAAGCTCTGGCATAGATTTTTGCGGGGAATGGCTTTTAGCTTTTCCCCCCGCGGATATGCTAAAGCATTTACCGTAAGCCGTAATCCGGCAGCGGAAAAGAAATTGTAAAGTTCAAAATAAAAGAAGGATAATAGAATGGAAACAACATACGCACATGGGAAAAAGACTGTCGAATTCATCAATAAACAGATGGATAAAAAAGGCTTGAATAATCTGCTTGCCCAGATGTATCTGGAATTCGGCGGTGCAAAAACAGCGGAGTTGGCTAACAGTTTGAAAAACTTAGGCTATAAGTACGCAACAAAGTCAGGTACAACAATTTCTATTGCAGACTTGCAGGTACCTGCTGTTAAAAAAGAAATGCTTCAGGAAGCAGAAAAAGAAATTGAAAAATCAACAACAAGATATTTGAAAGGTGAAATTACAGAAGTAGAAAGATACACAAAAGTTATTGATACGTGGTCAGAAACAACTGCAAAATTAACTTCAAGCGTTGTTGATAATTTTGATAAATTAAATCCTGTATATATGATGGCATTCTCCGGAGCGAGAGGTAACCTGTCACAGGTATCACAATTGGTTGGTATGCGCGGCTTGATGGCTGATGCGCAGGGGCAAATTATCGACTTGCCTATCAAATCAAACTTTAAAGAAGGCTTATCCGTTACAGAATACATCATTTCATCATACGGTGCACGTAAAGGGCTTGTAGATACAGCGTTGAAAACTGCTGACTCAGGTTACTTAACAAGACGTCTTGTTGACGTAGCACAGGATGTTATTATTCGTGCAGACGACTGTCACACCACAAAATTCATTAATATGAAACCGATTACAGACGGTGAAACAGTTATTGTACCGTTGATTGACAGATTACTCGGACGTACTGTGGCAGAAGATATTAAAGATACTGATGGCACAGTTCTTGTTACAGCCGGCACTACTATGAACCGTGATGATATCAAAAAGATATCACACCTCAACCTGACAGAATTAAAAGTTCGTTCAGGTTTGACCTGCGGTCTTGAATATGGTATCTGCCAAAAATGTTACGGTTGGGCACTTACAACTCAAAAACTCGTTGATATTGGTGAAGCAATTGGTATTATCGCTGCTCAATCAATTGGTGAACCGGGTACACAATTAACAATGAGAACATTCCACACAGGTGGTGCTGTCGGCGTTAAAGATACAATGAAAGAAGTTACAGCAAATCTGGATGGTGAAGTTATTTCTAATGTTAAAACAAGAGAATTGAGAACAAGACACGGTGATGTTGTTCAAATTTCAAATTATGAAACAGATATTGAAGTTAAAAATGATAAGAAATCTGAAAAATATCATATACCTGCAGGCTCAACAATATTCTTTACAAACGGAATGCAAGTTAAAAAAGGATTTAAACTTGCGCAGTTTGAACCATCTTCACAAGGTGGTGGCTCTCGTTTGACAGAAAAAGCAACAAAAGATATTTCTGCCGACTTGAGTGGTGAAGTTCTGTTTGAAGACTTTATTGCCGACGAAAAGAAAGACCGTCAGGGTAACATTTCAAGAACAACTAACAAGCAAGGTATTATCTGGGTATTAGGCGGCGACGTTTATAACCTTCCGGGCGGTTCAAAAGTTCTTGTAAAAGACGGTCAAAAAATTAAAGAAGGCGAAAAGTTAGCTGAAACTTTGACTATTTCTGAACACGGCGGTGAAGTTAGATTTGGCGAAGATTTAGTGATAGAAGATGTAAAATTTGAAGGCAAAAACATCAAAAAAATCGTTCAAGGTAAAGAAATAACAATTGTTATCGCATCCTTGATGCCTGAAAATGCAACATTTGAACTTACTAAAAAAGAACAAATCTGGACAGTTAAGAAAACTAATGAAAGATATATTGTTAAAGCTCCGGTAGATACAACTGTTGAAAACGGAATGATTATTGCAGAACTTATAGATGATGATTGTGCCGTAACTTCATCAGGCGAAATAAGATATGTAGACGTTGAAGTAGATGAAAATCAAATCATCACTAAACCTGGTGCTGTTGTATTTATTCCTGAAGAAATTCATCAGATATCAAAAGACAGTACATTAAAAATGGTTGAAAACGGTTCTTATGTAACAGCCGGTACAGAAGTGGTTAAAGACGTATACTGCCACTTAGACGGTATTGTTGAATTCAAAGAATACAACGATATTATCCATGAAATAACAATTAGACCTGGCGAAACTCATACATTACCTAATGTTTCAGAATTGAAAGTAGATGAAGGTGAAGTTGTCAGTGCAGGAACTGTTATTGCTGACGGTATAGTTGCAAAAGAAACTTCAATTGTAACAATAATGGATTCTACTCTGGATGATTTGGAAATAGATGATTTGGATGAAGAATTAGATTCAAGCTTGAGCCTTGATGAAGATAATATTGCAAATCAACCTATCCAAATTCTCGTAAGACCTGTTCAAGTATTGAATGTTGATCAAAAAGATGTATCAATCAGATTCAATACTACAGATAACCTGATTGATATTGTTCCTGTAACACAATTGCAGTATAAGGATGGTGCAAGAGTTAGAAATCTTGACGGTTCAACCATAACAAGAACAAGTCTTGTATTACAAATGCAAGGTTACCTGTCTCACCTCAAGGGTATGGTAGAACTTGATGATAAAGGTAATTTAAGAATTGTCGTACTTGAAAACTTGATTGTACGTCGTGAATTTGAAGGTAATGCAAAATTGTTATCTTCACTGCAGACAGAACTGCTTGTAAAAGATGGGCAGACAATTGAACCGAAAACACCGGTTGCAAAAACACAGGTTCTTGCAATAAATCAAGGGGTTGCATCAATTAAAAACGATAAAGAAGATGCAAGAAGATTGTTGCTGACAAGTGAAAAATACGAAACTAAAATTCCGGTAAGCGGAAAATCAATAGTTTCAAAAGGCGACTTTGTAAGATTAGACAGCCTGTTGGCTGAATCCGGTGAACGTTCAAGTGTATCCGGTCAAGTTATTGCTGTTAACAAAGGCGAAATAACAATCCGTGCAGGTCGTCCGTACTTAATCAGCCCTGGTACAATGTTACAGGTTGATTCAGGCGCACTGGTGCTCCGCGGTGATAACATTGCAACACTTGTATTTGAAAGACAAAAAACAGGTGATATCGTTCAAGGTTTGCCGAGAGTAGAAGAACTTCTTGAAGGTCGTAAACCAAAAGATTGCGCTATTCTTGCAGAAGAAGACGGTATTGCAGAAATTGAAACAGATGATGATATTCCAAGACTGTTCTTAGTCAACGAAAACGGCAGAACAGAAATAAAATATGCAATTGATGCAAACATCATTGTTCATGACAAACAAAAAATCACCAAAGGTCAGGCGCTTACAAGTGGTCCTTTGAACCCGCATGATGTAATCAGACTTTGCGGTCCGGAAGCAGCACAACAATACCTTGTAGACGAAGTACAACGTGTATACCGCTCACAAGGTGTAGAAATTGCTGATAAGCACGTAGAAATTATTGTACGTCAAATGACCAAAAAAGTTAAAGTTGTAGATGCAGGTGATACAAACTTGTTACCAGGAGAACTTGTTGAACTTCAAGTATTTGAAAAGGCAAATGAAGATGCTAAAGCCAATGACAAACAACCGGCAACTTGTGAATACATGTTACTGGGTATCACAAAGGCGTCATTGAACACAGACAGCTTTATTTCAGCCGCATCATTCCAGGAAACAACAAGAATCCTGACAGAAGCAGCGGTAGAAGGTAAAAAAGACATGTTACGTGGTTTGAAAGAAAACGTAATTATCGGTCGTTTGATACCTGCAGGTACCGGTTTCCACCACCTGTCCAATGCAAATGAAGAAAAAGAACGTGAAGAAAGAAAACGTGCTGTTGCACAGCGTAATCAGGCAAGAAAACCATCAGCTATTCTAGAAGAAATAGAAGGTATGTTTGGTTCACCTGACTTTACACTGGATGATGGCGAAGAATAAAAATGCACTGATAACTAAATAAGGAAACAAAAGCCCTCCCTGGTGGAGGGTTTTTTGTTTGTGAGAGTGCTGAAAAGTGATTAAAGTGAGTGGGGTGACTAAGGTGAGTAAAGTATTTACAATAAATTAGGCAATATGGCATTTCATGTTGGCTAATTGATTAAACACTTCCTCACTATACTCACTTCACTCACTTTTCCCAAAAAAAGGACTTGCAAAATTTAACAACATATGTAATAATGAATATAAGAATGGCAAAAACCGAGGAGTTCAATGACAGGAAGTATGATGGAACGATTAGAAGAAAATAAATTCTTAATCACTCAATCACCTGTCTTGAATTTGCTTCACGCTCACGGAGAATCGCCAATGGAGCGTTGCTCCAGTTGGCTCAATCCGTTCGCTAACCGGACTCGTTTCACTCCGTCCGTCCGCAAATTCGCTAGTCACTTAATCACTTTTAAAAATGTATGTTGTGGTTTCCACCTCAACAATATCCTCACAATCCTCACCCCACTTACCT
>CALUQX010000029.1 GCA_944323045.1 Candidatus Gastranaerophilales bacterium
ATTGATATCAAGGCGCTGAAGATTGAACTTAAGGCGAATAACTTCTACCGCGGCAACCCGTATATAGATGCGGTGGGGACTCTGCTGGGATTTAGCAAAGAACAGCTAGATGAGTTCTTTGAAACCAATGATTATACAAAGCTGATGACACCACAGGTGACGACAGAGACTGAGGAGACTAAGGATAGTAAAGACGTTAAGACGTTAGGACGTTAAGTTCTTTACAAAAGGTGGTAATGGACGAATTTCACAAAACCCGACCAAATGAAATGGACTTAGCTTATTTGCTCCATCCGCAAATAAGCTAAGCGCCTAGTCACTTAATCTTACACCAAAATAGACAAATCAGGAGATTCGTTGTAATATAGACTTAGGGTAAGTGCCTGTCACTTCCGCAGACACACGCAATATACGAAGAAAGCGGTCTGAAAGGAGGTGATAATGTGAAAAGACAAATAATAAAAAGTGCCATCAAGGTACTGATAGCACTTTTGAATTTAATTTATCTTTTCTTATAGGGTACGAAGTGAAGCTCCAGAGAAGTCATATTTCTTTGGGGCTTCCCCCTATATACATTATTTACCATGTTCTCCATTTTGTCAAGTGTACAATTAAAAAATTTTAAGAATAAATCGACAATTAGAGAATTTTTTAGTAAAATAATCCTACAGGGTAAAAGATGCTCTTTTCGAAACGGAATCGACTACACAATAATTTAAGTCTCGGGTTGGTTCCCGACTAGAAAGGGGGCTGATATGGATAAATTCAATATTAGTTTATTACTAATCTTTTTGATTTTGTACATATTAAAAAACGGCTCTTACCTGAATAGATAAGAACCGTCTAAGTCTCTAGAGCATCCGGCAGTCTGGTAAACTGCCACCCTGTATATACATTATTTACCATGTTCTCCGATTTGTCAAGGGTACAATTAATAAATTTTAAGGAGAAAAAATATGAACGAAAAGATGAAACAGGCACTTATTGATGCCTCACTAAAACACGCCGAAGTATTTGCAAATGATGCGGTAGAATTTGTTTATGACTTAATATCAATTGCAGTTGAACAAAGTGAAACCCCTATTGATGATATGTTTCTGCCGGCATTAAATGCTTTAAAACCAATTATTCTAAATTATGTTGATAAAATTGACGGGGTAACTGAAAAATGAGTCTGGCTCCGTATGAAACCTCAATTAAGGCAATTGGAGACGCCATAAAAGGCGTCTTCGATTTTGCCGTTAAATCTAAAGAAAAACAGTCGGAAACTGAAATTATTAGGGAAAAAAATAAATTAAAAAAGGCTACAGATATTGCAGAAAAAATAATTATTCTGTCCTACAAATATCTTGATAAATTTGTTGAAGATGATAAGGAAAAGTTTGAAGACTTAATAAATGATTTCAAAAAATACAATTAATACGGAGGATATAATGCAACAGGAACAATCACAGGAATGTTATGAACATCATATGCTGCTAAAAGCACATCTTGATAAAATTAATAGTTTTTTATTTGGTGATACAGAACATAGCGGTGAAGTCTCTTTTGTATCAAAAGTTACATTGATGTTTGATGAATTAAAATTTATTAAACAGTGTCTTATGTGTTCAATTCTAACTATTTTGGGCGGATGTATATTTTTAGGTCAACAGCTCCATCAAATAGATACAACGTCAAAAGATTTAAATTCATACATTGAACACTCACAACAAATGGAACTTAAACTGGCTGCACTTGAAGCTGTTATTAACGAAAAATAATTGTTATTTATTGATTTATCCATTCTCCAGTGACACTTATTTTCTGCCCCCGTAGTTAACAACAATGTTAACACGGGGGCTTTTTTTATGCAAAATTTATTTTAAATTCACAAATTTTCGTGCACAGTCAAACATTGAATTTACCAGCGCTGCATTTGCGTTTACATTCATTCCATTTGTCTCTAAAACTTGCCTTACACGCTTTTCCCACATTGAATACAATTCTTCTGTACTTAAATCTAGAATTTGTCCGATAAGCTCAAGCTCCTTATAATCAATAGGAACAGGCAGGGCACCTCTCAGCATATCTACCATTTCCAGACGCTTTTTACGCGGAAATGATTTTAAGAAATTAACTACGGATATTTTTTTCTTTGCCATAGCCTGCTTTAACATTTCAACAGACTCGTCTATCAGTATAGGTTCCTGCGGAATTTTATACTCTTCAAATTCTTCGGGTTCAATTGACATAACAGTCGCAATACGCTCCAATGTTGTACCGCGTGTAGAAAACGGTATTGTATCATCTATCAAATTATAAACATATGAAAGGGTTACCCCTATCATTTCTGCAAAATCCTTTTTATGTAATGCATTTTTCTCTAAAAACTTTGCAACTTTCTCTGAACTTTTTTCTTGAATAATTGGTTTATTTTTTGTACTCATAATAATATCCTCGCTGCTTTGCATTATTAAAATAATTATTATTTATCTTTTTGTTAAGCGTAACTATGGCAAACCTGAACGGTAATATATATTTAAGTTAAAATAATAAGTATAAAGGGTATAAGATAATGAAATTGATAACCGGACTTGGAAATATAGGTGATAAATACTGTTTTACACGGCACAATGCAGGATTTATGGTGCTTGACAAATGGGCACTCGATAACAATTTATCTTTCAGACTGGAGAACAAACTAAAATGCATGCTGACCAGATTGCGATTGGATGGTGAAGACGTTATTCTCGCTAAACCGACAACTTTTATGAATCTTTCTGGAGAAGCTGTACGCGCAATAATTGATTATTACAAAATTGATATTAAAGACGTCTTGATAATTTATGATGATATTTCACTTGATCTTGGCAGAATTAGATTTCGCGCAAACGGCTCCGATGGCGGGCATAACGGAATAAAATCTATAATAAAACATCTTGGCACACAAAACTTTGACAGACTAAAAATAGGTATAGGTCCGCAGCCTAATATTCCTTCTGAAAATTTTGTGCTGCAGAATTTTTCTAATGAGCAGATGCCAATTCTTAAAGACACCCTCATAAAATCAATTGACGCTGTTGAATTCTACCTCGCAAACGGAATTCAAAAAACTCAAAATAAATATAACTAACAGGATTATTAGGAAAATAATAAGTTTATTATATAATTAAAATAAAAAGGAGAAAAAATGAGCATACAACTCGCCGAACAATTTGAAGAAAATGAACAATATGCAGAAGCATACGAAGAATATAAAAAATCGCACGAAAAAAGTCCTAAAGATTTAAGTATCCTTGAACGCCTCGGGCATGTCGCAATGGTACTTGACAAGCCTGATGAAGCAGCAGCTTATTACACTAAAGTTCTGGAACTTGATGCGACAAACACAACAGCATATGAACAGTTAATGGATATTTATGTGTCAAAAGACAAGTACAAATATTACATCTACCGCGGAAATTTACATTCTGTGGAACATCAATTGGAACACGCACTTAACGATTACAAAAAAGCTCTCAATCATGCGGAAGATGATCGCCAAATAGTTATGACACGCTTTACTATAGCAACTCTGTATGAACAAACGAATAATCCGATGAAAGCTATTGATGAGTATTTAAAAGTTCTTGAATACGATGAAACTCATGAGGAAGTTTTCTTAAAACTTGCTAATCTATATGTAAAGGAAGACGCACCGGCAAGCGCTATTGATATTCTGGAACGTGCCATTAATAAAGGATTTACAAGTTCTAAAGTAAAAGAAACACTCGCACAGCTATACCTGAAAAATGACCAGCCGCAAAAGGCTAAAGAAATGAGTGACGATGAATTGTTCAAAGTAAAATGTATGTTTGAACAGAATCAAACCAAAGAGGGATTCGTTGAACTTGAACGGCTTAAAGATAAATATAAAAATAACGCTCAATATCATTCTTTACGTGCACAGTATTATTTTATGACAGAAGATTACGACAAAGCGCTTGAATGCGTAAATGAATACGCCAAATATGAAAAAAACAGCCCGCTTGTCTATCAGATGCGTGCAATGATTTATGAAAATAAATATGATGATTTCAATGCGCATATAAACTGGGGAAAATACAATATTCTACGCGGCAATAAAGATATTGCAATAAATGAGTTTCTCAATGCTGATAGAATCAACGATAAAGACGCAAATTTAACAGAAACACTTGCTATGCTTTTAGAAGAGAGCGGTGACAAAGTTCATGCAATGGAATTTTATGAAAAACTCATTAAACTTGAACCTATAAATAAAAATGCACTCTCTAAAGTTGCTGATTTTAGAGAAAGCATAGGCGATTATAGAACTCAAGCGGAGTGCCTTGAAAAACTTTATGAACTGGACAGCCGAAACACAATTGTCATAAAAAAACTGGCAGAGACATATGAGAGACTCCGTAACAAACCTGCGGCAATTGAGTTTTATAACAAATATATAGAACGCGCCAGAGGATTGGATGATTACGAAAAAGTAAAAGCTAAACTGGCAAAACTGGAAAACACAAATATGGAAGAGGATGCCGGCTGGCTTGACAAAATAATGAAATTTTTCAATAAGGATAAATAATTTTTTAAGACGGGGCACATTCCCCGTTTTTTTATGCTTTATTTCTGGGCTCAATAATCAAATCATACCCGAGTACTTCACAAATTTGCTGCATCTCACGCAAACGCATACTGTTACGGAAAATTCTGTTCGCAAAAGTCGATTGCGGAATTTCCTCATTAGTATATTCTTCAAGCATTGCAATTAATTTTTTTTGAGAAATTTTGTTGCGTGCAACAAGCACACGAACTATCTCACCATTATCCCAATCAGTAATTTTCATATTAGAAATTATAAAGTTATTGACAGAATGATTCAAATATAATATCATATATTTTATAGTTAGATAATAATTCTATTATAAAAAATCAATTAACATTTTAAATATTGACATGTTTAAGGTATAAGTTTAAAATATACTTAACAAATATATTTTTATAAGATGTTAGCTTAATAGGAGGTATAGATGGAGAATTTATTTTGCAGGAACATTAAAAGGGCGTTTACACTAGCAGAGGTGCTGATAACACTGGCAATAATCGGCGTTGTTGCTGTTTTAACAGTTCCGTCGCTTGTAAAGAACTACAATGAAAAAGCATGGAACACAGCAAAAGATGTATTTGAAAAACGCCTAGAAGTCGCCACAAGACAGATGAACACCGAGGAAAAACTTGCAGGATACGCCAATACTATGGACTTTGTAAATGAACTTAAAAAGTACATAAAAATTACTCAGGTATGTGATAATAGTAATATAACAAAGTGTTTTGACAAAGAGGTCATTTGGAATGAAGGCGAAGACCCGATTGACATGTCTACAATCAAAAATGCGGCAAGCTTAGGTCAGGAAGATTGGGATACTGATACAGTAGCTGTTCAATTCGCAAACGGGGTCAATGCTGTACTAGCATATAATCCTAATACCAAACAAGATCCATACAACAATCAATTTAATGCAGTATCTGCAAGTATGGCTATTTTATATGATGTTTCCGGTAATAAAAATCCAAATAAGAAGGATAAAGATATAAAATATATAAATGTTCCCTTTCTAGCCGGTGTAACCGGCTGTGCAATACCCGAAGAAGAAATAGGATTTTGCATTAATCAAATTCTTGCTCCCGAAAGTGGTTATAACCCGATGACATATGAAGAATGCAATGACGCACTGAATGAAAATTTAGGAATTCCATTTTGTGATCCGGTTTATACCCTAGATTATTGGTCAGGAGCAGTAAAAGCCTGTGGAGGAATAAATAATATGATAACAATGGAACAATTAATAGATCTGGCTAATTATTTATACGATACAAATAGTATCTATGGATCACACTGGATATACGACTTAACTTTAAATCAAGAAAAAGTCCTTCCGTTTTCATCAGTTGCTCCATACTCTGGCTACTTTTGGATTTGGAGCTCTTCTGGCGGACACACAGATAGCCGTTATTTTAGCTCTGGTGCAACCAGCACTTCCTACGCCAATCGTAATGGGGCAAAAGGGCTCGCTGTATGTGTTGACAACTAATTTTGAACTAGACTCGTGGGGTGCATCGTTTCGACGCACCGGTTCTCTGTAAACTGTGAACAGTGACCAGTGAACGGTTGTTTTGGAAAAGACGATAAGAACGTTTCAAAATCAGGCAATGTCAGCATATTACGTTGATTGATAAAATGAAAATTCTTAATCACCTAATCACTTAGACTCGTAGGGTGCGTCGTTTCGACGCACCGGTTCTCTGTGAACGGTGAACGGTTGTTTTGGAAAAGACGATAAGTACGTTTCAAAATCAGGCAATGTCAGCACATTACGTTGATTGATAAAATGAAAATTCTTAATCACCTAATCACTTAGTCACTTAGTCACTCTTAACGTCATCTCGCAGCGGGTTGTGTGCGGTGGGCGGACCAGTCCGCCTGTTCACCGGTCACTGCCTACTGTGCATTAAGTTCTCTGCGGATGTCGTCGACTGTCACGTGCAATACCGGTGAATTTTCGTCTTTTCTCAAGACGACATTCTTTATGCCTGATTGTACAATAAATCTTTTACACAATATGCATATAAAATTGTGTCCCCAGATATACATTGTAGCATTCTGACATCTATCCTGCCCTGCCTGTATTATTGCGTTCTGCTCTGCATGTATAGAACGACAGGTTTCATAACATGTGCCTGATGGAATATTATTCTTAATTCTATAGCACTCTCCGCGTTCATAACAGGATTCTACTTTTGATGGCGTGCCGTTATATCCGGTCGCTTTAATCTTTTTGTCTTCTCCAACAATCACCGCTCCAACCTGCGCACGTAAACAGTTTGAGCGGCTGGCACAGGTCTTTGCTAAATCTAAAAAATATTCTTCCCAACTTTTTATCTGCATATGTTCCTCAATTCTTATATACGTAAATTTCTTATTCCTGTAGTTATAATAACTATATTATATTTTTCTGCGGCAGCAATAATTTCTCCGTCTTTCAGCCCGCCGCCTGAATGTATAATTAATCCGACGCGGCTTTGTGCTGCAGCGTAGATACATTCTGCAGTTACTAACGGTTCATCAAAAGCGACAATGGCTTCCTTAGCCCCGTCACAGGCAGTAGTCAGCGCATGTTCAAGCGAAGTTAGTGAATTACTCTGCCCCTGCGCTATTGCTACTGTTTTGAAATCTTTTGCAATAACCGCACTACTGCTGCGGGTATATTTAGCTATTTTCCACGCAAATATTGCATCTTCAATCTGTTCTGCGGTCGGTTTGCATTTTGTAACTACTTTGAACGAATCTTTTAATAATTCGCTTTTATTTATATCCTGTATAAGTGTACCTAACGGGGTTATTTTAATTTCTTCGCATAAAAAACTTCTGTAATTTTCCAGCGGCGTGTTGATTTTAACAACTTTGGTGTAGTGGTTATCAGAAAGCAGCTTTACAGCCTGAGTGTCAAAATCCGGCGCAACTACGACTTCTACATTCATGGAGCTTATGTATTTTGCAGTTTCATAATCAACCTTTTTACTGAACGCGATAGTCCCGAAAAATGCACTCACCGGATCACAATCAAAAGCTTTAGTATAAGCGTCATAAATTGATTTGCCCAGTGCAACTCCGCAAGGAGCACCATTTTTAACAATAGCAGCCGAACAAACATCAAAAAATTCTGATGTGATATTGAGCGCCTCAGTAACATTTATTATATTTAAATAGGTCAGTTCTCCGCCTGCTAAAATTTCATAATCAAGTTGCTGCTCACGTTTGTACAAACTGGCGTTTTGATGCGGATTCTCACCAAAATTAAAACTTCTTAAATGTTTAAATTCGTATATTTTTTCGCTTTCGTTAAAGTCAAAGTTTTCCATATTCCCCTCAAAAATTCAGTATTCACTACTCAATAATTAGCACAAAAAATATTTATTATCAAATACCAACGTATCATTTTGTAACTATAAGGTTGAAATAATTTTTTTATTAAATTATAATATTGGCATACGAAATATAAATTAATTTGTTAGAAGAGGACCCAATGATAAATAATAGAATGAATGAAGGCGTTGGAAAAAAAATTGTAGAAGCGCTAAAAAAACAAAATGATATTGAAATTATCCCGATTAGTGAAACACATGCTGAAGATGAAGATTTTGCCCAATCAGCATCTGTTGACAATTCTTTAGAAGATGAAGCTTTAGATATAAGTTTTGATGAGGATGCTGATATCGTTGAAGAGCCGGTTTATGAAGACACTGTAGAGGATGCAGTTCAACCGCAGCCTGCTTTTCAGCAAAGTGCACAACCTGCATTTAATACGGCACCGAAATTTGAGGAACCGCATCCTGCAATGAATTTTACACAACCACAGGTTACCTTGAACACTTCTTCTGCTGTTAATTCTTCCCTTAATTCAACAAAGAATTTTGCAAAGGATCTCGATGATTTTGAAGTGCCTACAAATGTTGCAGTGTTAAAACAGTTAATCTCTCAACTTCCGACCGGCGTAACAAAACAAACAGGTGCTCAGATTATCAGACAGACAATGGAAGCACTTGGAATTTCTATGAAAAGTGTTTTGCAGGAAGCACAACAGGTTCAGGAAAGCATAAACACATCAGCCCGTGAATGTCAGGCTAATATCATGGAATATAAAAGACAAATTGTTTTATTGGAAAATCAGGTGCAAAGATACACAAGACAATCTGCTGCTCTGAATGATATCATCAGTCTTTTTATTCAAACTGGCAATTAATAAAAATATTGTAAACAGTGAATGGTGAACCCTGAACTTTTTTTACATGATTCTGCTAGCGCAGAATGCCAAACAACACTGGTGCAATGCACGAACAGAGATGCCTTACGGTATCTACTAATTGAGATAAGTTACCTGAAATTTATAAGATTCTTTATTTATATTTGAATGTAATCTAAATTTTATTGCTTGCTTTTTGTTGTATAATTATAAAGTGAGGTAACTATGGCTGATAAAATTATTATATTTTCCGGAAAACAATACTCTGGCAAGGACACTGCCGCTAAAATTATGCTTGAAAAAATGTCAGACTTCAGACGCTGCGCCATGGGTGATATTATCAAGCTTACTTATGGCAAGCAAAAGGGATTGTCTTACGATGAAATTGAAAAAAATAAATCGATTTACCGTCAAGATTTAATAAATTTAGGGAATTGGGGCAGAGCTCAGTCACCGGATTACTGGCTGGAAAAAATTATTGAACAGGAAGGTAATATTATAGTTACAGATGTACGTGTACCACATGAATATGAAGTTTTTAAAGCCGCAGGGGCTATAGCTATACGTGTTGAGGCATCACGCGAAACGCGGGCTAGTCGCGGTGAACTCATTGGTGAAAATGACATCACTGAAACAGGGCTCGACAACATTAAAGATTGGGATTTTATAATTGACAACAACGGCGATTATGAAAATTTGATTAGTCAAGTTAACACAATTATTGAACATCTTAAAGGTTGAATGTAAGTGTAAATTTTAGAGGGGCGAATCTGCTTTTGCAGATTCGCCCCTCTATTTCAAATCACTAAATCTTATTTAAATGTCTAAAGCAAGGTCAAGTGTCGGAGCTTTGGCAACAATTGCACTTGATGATATTATATCAACACCGGTTTCTGCAATAGCACGCACTGTGTCGAGATTTACATTGCCGCTTGCTTCTACTACAACCCGTTTATTAATATAATCACATGCGGCTTTCATATCAAAAAGCGTCATGTTATCAAGCATAATTATATCAACATTACAGCCCACAGCCTCTTTCACCTGCTCAAGCGTATCACATTCCACTTCTATTTTATGCGCGTGAGAAAGATTTTTTCTTAATTTTTCTACGGCATCAGTAATTGTGCCTGCAAGACGTATATGGTTGTCCTTTATCATTGCGCAATCCGAAAGGTTAAATCTATGCAAAGCACCGCCGCCTGTTTTAACTGCATACTTTTCAAATGCGCGGAAATTAGGGGTTGTTTTACGTGTATCAACAATTTTTGCAGGCAATTCGCCTATAGCAGCCTGATATTTATCTGTTTCAGTTGCAATGCCGCTCATACGCTGGATATAGTTAAGTGCAACACGTTCACCCATCAGGATATATTTTGCCGGTCCTGAAATATCCGCGATTCTATCACCTTTTTTAATTCGGTCTCCGTCTTTGTAATGAAAAACAATTTTTATATCTTTGGACAAAATTTCAAAAACGGTTTTAAATACTTCGCATCCGCATAAAATACCGTCTGTTCTGGTATTCAATGCGCCTTCCAAAAAATCAGTTTCTTCGGCGAGATTTTCTGTTGTAATATCTCCAAATCCTATATCTTCATTTAGTGCGGATTTGATATGTTCTTCTATATAAAATTTATTTAACAAAGCTCAATTCTCCTTCTTCTTTTGTCAGGTGGCTGTGCATACATTCTTCATTTGTCTCAGGATAATCTAAACGATAATGTGCGCCGCGGGATTCTTTTCTATTATAAGCAGATTCTGCGATCAGCATAGCAACTGTCAGCACGTTTTTAAACTCATATTCTGCTTTTGACAAACATTTGTTCTTACGCGGAAATTTTGATTTTAAATCATTGAGTTTTTCGATTCCTGTTTTAAGTAATTTTTCACTGCGGAAAATTCCTACATAATCCCACATAATATTTTGCAATTCATGTTTAAGCTCCTGCACATTGAGTTCATCTAATATTTCGTCTTCTTCAGAATATTTATCAATTATAGCTTTGATATCAGAATCTATTTGTTTAGGAGTTTTTAATTGTGTATTTTTTAGCACTTCAGCGACTTCATACGCACATACTACACACTCCAGAAGGGAATTGCTTGCCAGTCTGTTTGCTCCGTGTAATCCAGTAGAGGAGGTTTCACCTATTGCATAAAGTCCCTGAATAGATGTTTCACTTTTTATATTTGTTTTTACACCGCCCATAAAATAATGTGCAGCAGGCGCAACAGGTATAAAATCTTTTGCTATGTTAATGCCATTGGCAGCACATTTTTTTGAAATATTAGGAAAGCGTTTTGCAAGTTTTGCCGCATCAATACATGTTGCATTAAGATAAACATTTTTTAATTTTTTTTCTAACATTTCATTGTAGATGGCGCGTGTTACAATATCGCGCGGTGCAAGTTCTTTTCGTTCATCATATTTATACATGAATTCAATGCCGTCAGCATCACAGAGTTTTGCGCCTTCTCCGCGGACAGCTTCGCTAATTAAAAATCGATTTTCTTCGCCGTCAAAAGCAAGAGCTGTCGGATGAAACTGAACAAATTCCATATCCTGCAAAACAGCACCGGCATTATAAGCCAACGCAAGACCATCACCAGTTGCCCCGGCAGGATTGGTTGTATATTTGTACAACTGCCCGATACCGCCCGTTGCAAGGATTACTACAGGAGCATAAATTGTTTCATATTCCTGTGTTGTTTCATTGAACACTATCACTCCGCGGCATTGAGAATTTGAATTAACCAGCAATTCTACAGCTTCATGATTTTCGTAAATTTCTATATTGGAATTTTCTTTTACACGGTCGCACAAAGTTTGTTCAATCACACGTCCTGTCGCATCGCCGCCGGCATGTAGGACACGATTTACACTATGTGCGGCTTCGAGTGTAAATGTTAATTTATTATTTTCATCCCTGTCAAATTCTACGCCAAATTTCAATAAATCTTTTACCACTGCATCAGAATTTTCTGATATGAATTTAACTGTATTAAATTCACTCAATCCGGCGCCGGCTTTGATTGTATCACTTATATGTGAAGAGGTGGAATCTTTTTTATTCTCTTTCATCACACCTACCATGCCGCCCTGTGCATATCGTGAATTGCTTTCACCTAATTCTGATTTTGTCACAAGCAGCAAGCCATCCGGTAAATTTACCTGTTGTTCGATTTTTAAAGCAGAATACAATCCTGCAATGCCGCTGCCTATTATTACCGTAGAATATTTGGAGTATTTCATAGTATCTATACCTTCTTTTATCAATAAATATTTTAACCCAAACGGGAAAATTTTTCTATATTTTAAAGATAAAATTTTTGTAAAGAAAATGGCGGATTAGGAAGTTTGAGAAATAATCCGCCAAGACTGCGAAAGGAGCAGTTCAAAAATCAATTCATAAATACGATATATAATATATAGTATATACAATAATATGATTTTGGCAAGTATATTAACTAATATTGTTAATAAAAATTAATACCAAGCTAAATTTATCCAATTATTTAAGATAAATACTATTAAATAAGAATCCAAATTATATTTCGCAGTATTAAATGGTTAATATTAGCTGATAAAAATTTAGACAAGCCGATTAAAATGCCGGTAAATAATTTTATTAATAGTATAGAGAAAAATAAGGGAGGAGATACACATGAATAACGAACCTGTAAAAGTTCTGCTGGTAGAAGATCAAAAATTAATGCGGGTAGGACTAAAATCACTGTTAGAAGGACAAAACGAAATAAGTATTGTATCGGAAGCTCAAAGCGGCAAAGAGTCAATAGAAAAATATAAAATTATACATCCGGATGTAATTTTGATGGACATCGGACTGCCAGATATTTCCGGCATTGAAGCCGCAAAAAGGATTATTGAACATAACAGTAAAGCGAGAATAATAATATTGACGTCACATCTCAGCGAACAAGAGGTTATGGACGCATTGCATGCCGGTGCATGTGCATATGTGATGAAAGATATTAATACCGAATATCTAAAAATGATTATAAAAACAGTAAAAGAAGGGGCAATGTGGCTTGATCCACAGGTAGTTCCGATATTACGTGAAAAAAATTGCGGTGTTGTGCCTCCGCGTCAGATGTCTCGTGCTATGTTCAAAGAACAGCATGCAAATCTTACACAGCGGGAATACGAAGTTCTTAAACTTGTTGTTGACGGAAAATCCAACAATGAAATAGCTCAGGAACTGACTATTTCCGAACATACGGCAAAAGCCCATGTCTGCAACATAATTCAAAAACTCGTAGTTGACGACAGAACTCAGGCTGCAGTTAAAGCATTGAAAGAAGGACTTGTATAAATTACTGATTACCTGTGTAAATTCTTACATAATTCCAGTATGTTCTGAATACTTTTTTGACGTAATTTTGAGTTTCAGAATATGGAATTTGTTCAACGAATTCATCGGTATCATTGTAATTAATAGACTGCCGCCAGCGGCTTAAAGAACCTATACCGCCATTGTACGCTGCAACAGAAGACACATCTTTACCTTCAAGAAGACTTTTTAAATATGCATAATAGTAATTGCCTAGTTTTATATTAAATGCAGCATTGAATAAATCTTCTGATGATGTCATTCCAAGCCCGTATCGATGGCTTATTTCTCTTGCGGTTGCAGGCATGAGCTGCATAAGCCCGCCGGCACCCGCAGCACTTTGAGCAAGCGGATCAAAATAACTCTCTTCTCGTATTATTGAAAGTATAAGCGGCAGACTTGTCCCTGCTATATCAGAATATTTTTCAATGGTTTCATAATAGTTTACCGGATACACAAGCCGCCAGCGCAAATCATATTTGGCTGGTTTATCTTTGATTTTTTCCATTGCATCGCGGGCAACCAGCATTGAGTGCGCATAATCACCTTTCTGATATAATACCCAGCTTTTTATAAACTCGTCATCGCCCCAGAGTTCACCAATTACATCAAAATCTTTTAACTCAACCAGTTTAACAATAATATTTTTGCGTGTATATTTATACGGATAAGTAACCGGCTGAGGAGTAATATAATTTGTTATAATCGGGTTATTCTGATATCTGTTCAAATGCAGATATGCTCTATATGCATAGTATGAATCAGGATATTTAGAAATTACATTTGTATAATATGTATTGTATTTTCTGTAATCGTTTAGTTTTTCATACAATTTTCCCATCCAGAACATAACCATAGGGGTGGACTCAGAATCCGGAAACTTCTTTAAGTAGTCCAGTCCGATTTTTTCAGCGTCATTATATTTTTGCTGTAAATATTTTTCAAAAAATATATTAGAAAGCGCATCAGCAGAAAACTGTCCGTCCGGATATGTAAGATAAAGATTACTGTAACATGCCGGTTTATCTGCATCTTTAACGTTTTTACACTTGACATAAAGCAAATAATCTTTACCTTTTTGCGGGTTAATTGCAGCGAGATGCATAGCAGCATTCAACGTGTTGTCACTCAAGCTCAGGTATTTGTCAATTGCGTTAATCAAATCTTCAATGCTTACATACTGCGAGTATTCACGCAATCCAAGTTCAGTAAGATTTTTAACTCTTGAGTAATCCCTCAGCGCATAAGATACAAGCACATCTGTAGTCCAGCTTTCAGCAAGTTCAGTTTTGGCAAGCAGTTCTTTTGCTTTAGCATAATCACCAAACAGATAGTAAGATTTTGCCATTAAGAGATAATCATCTTTATTAATTTCAGTATTAAGTCCCAGCCAGTTTTCACAAGCATTAATAGCCAGTCTGCCAGCAGGAGCTTTTTTTATGTAATGTCTGAAATAATTTTCTGCATTAATTTTTTCAGACATCGGGAACAAATTTTCTTTATCGTGGTATTTATTTATCAGCAAAACACCCAGATAATATTCTGATGCTATGCCGTAATCAGTATGCGGATATTTGTTCACAAGTTCTTCAAAATACTTGTGCGCAAGATTAGGATTTGTGAAAACAATCTCCTGAGCGGTAAGATATTTAGCGCGGACACTCAGGGCATGTTTTGGATAGTTGTTAAACAAAAGCTGATACTGTTTAATTGCGGCATTTTTATCTCCGAGTTCAGAGGCAGCCTGCCCCTGATGATAAATTGCAACCGGTTTAAGGTTGGAAAGAAATGAGACTTTCGAAAATTTGTAATATGCGTTTGAATAATCACCGTTTTTTAGATAATCCAGTGCAGCGGCATATACTTTATCCGCATTCAACGCCGAGCGATGCATATTAACACCAATAATACCGGTCAGCAATAATGCTGCCAATACTCCGCCAACAAGTAATTTTTGTTTAAAACTTAACCCGTTCATACTATTTTTATAATACACAAAAAAGGTTTATAAAGCAAATATAAAAAATAACAGGCGGCATATGCCGCCTATATAAATTGATACATTTTACATACATATATAATTGTTACTACTCTTGTAAAATAAAAATATATTCCTCAAGTATTTGAGCGCGCTGTTTTAACAAGTCTGTTTTAAATCCTTCTTCTATATTTGAATATATTGTTCCTTCTTTTTGAGATATAATTTTTTGCATAAATTTATATTCGGCTGTCACATAATGTATCCACTCCTGTTGTGATTTTAATAAAATTGCAAAATCTTTTTCAGCACACCCAGCTTATTTTGTATCTCTTTTTTCCAGGCTTGTTGCGCTATTTGACTACATTTGTTCATTTCATAAGTAGAACCAGTTTTAGAGATGCATTCTTCTTCTGCTATATCTATAGGAGAAATTGGTTCCGCCTTTGTAATATTCATACAAAAGATAAAAATTGTAATTATCAACAGAATAATATTTTTATTTCTTTTCATAAATTCATTCTACAATAAATATCTGATTTTAAATTTTTTTTACATTATAGCCTCCTTCTTTATTAATTGTTTCTTCTAAACTCTTTATTTGTTTAAAATTAATATAATGCTTATTCTTATACTTCAATACAAAAGGTAAGAATTTATAAGCACTTGAACCAAATATTATTATTTCTCTATATCCGTTTGTTTTTTTATTTAAAACGCAAATTACTTTTTGTGGTTCAAGATTTATCATATACGCTAAATTATCATAAATATCTGATTTTTTCTGTAAAATAAATAATGAATATCCAGATGTTCCCCAATACAGCGTTGAATAAACTATTCCAATTATTTCATCTACACCGTCGTCATTAAGGTCAACTTCAAGCGCTTTTATTGTATTTATATCTATATTGGCTAACTCCTTAAGTTGTTCGGGAGACATATTCAAATTTTTCTGAATGAATTCATAAAGCTGCTTATTTGCATAGGATTCTGAATTTTGGGATAAATTTAATTTTTTATATACAGAAGATGCAAAAACCGGATTTATAAATAGTAAACAATATAAAATTGATAATATTTTTTTCATAAATTTATTCTACAATAAATATAAAATTTTAAAAGTTTTTTTACATTATAGCCTCCTTCTTTAATAACAGGTATAACTATCGGGGGTCACCGAACAATCGATGAAATATTGTTACTACATTTATAGCAGATTGTGCTAACATTTGTCAATTAATTTTTGTATTTTTACTTTATTATATTTTACAAAATTTTTGTAAAATTTTATTAATCATTAAACTTCAAACATTTTAACCATTCTGATTGTTGATATGGAATTATCATGGTAAAATACAAATATGAAAAGAATTATAGACGCAAATTTGAACAGAGGGACTGAGGCTCTGAGAGTTCTGGAAGAAATATCAAGATTTCTCCTTGATGATGAGACATCTTCTAAAACGCTTAAACTAATAAGGCATGAATTAAATGCCCTGCAGGAAAATGATTACGATGAACTTTTAAAAGCAAGAGATACTGAAAATGACATCGGGGTTAATATCAAAAATCCAGACCAGCGTACCGATATTGAAAGCATTTTTAAGGCAAACATAAAACGCCTTCAGCAAGTTTTGCGAGTGCTGGCTGAGTATTCACCTGATAATGCGGCTGTGTTTGAAGATTTGCGCTATAAATCTTACACTCTGGAGAAAACTATGTGGAACAAATTAAAAGAAAAATATAATAAATTAATCTTAGAAAATAAAAAACTTTATCTGGTTACTAATTCTGATAAATTTGATAATGATGACGCCTTTCTTGATGCTGTTGCCTCAGCACTAAAAGGCGGTGTTGATATTTTGCAGTTACGCGAAAAAACTATGCCTGCAAACAGAATTATAGAACTCGGCAGAAAAATCAAACTGCTTTGTGCTGAATACGGGGCAACTTTCATCGTAAATGACAGAGTTGATATTGCCTATATTCTGGAGGCAGACGGTGTACATCTCGGACAGGACGATATGGATGTTGCATCAGCAAGAAAAATTCTCGGGACAAACGCAATAATCGGCGTTTCAACTCACGCACCTGAACAGGCTCAAAAGGCTGTTGCTGACGGCGCAGATTATATTGGCATGGGACCTGTTTTCACAACCCCGACCAAACCCGGACGCAAATCAGTCGGACTTGAATATGTGCAATGGGTTAGTGAAAACATCGAAATACCTGCATTTGCTATTGGCGGAATTGATTTGGATAATGTTAAAGATGTCATTGAGCACGGCGCAAAACGCATTGCTGTTGTTCGCGCAATTATTAACGCTGAAAATCCTGAGTATGCAGCAAAACAATTTTATAGTATAATAAATAAGTAAGAGAAAATTTGGAGAGAATTATGTTTGGAATAATTTTAGCAGGAGGATCAGGCAGCAGATTATGGCCGCTTTCAAGAGATTTGTATCCTAAACAGTTATTGAATTTAAACTCTGATAAAAGCCTTGTACAAACGACTTTTGAACGTCTGAATAAATTTATTCCTGCTGATAAAATTATCAGCACAACTAATGCCAAGCATCTTTCTATCATAAAAATGCAATTAAAAGAACTCACAGATAATCCAATTGTCCTTTCTGAGCCGGAAACAAAAAATACCGCTCCGGCAATTGCTGTAGCAGCAAAATTCATTACTCAAAATTACAGTGATGATGAAATTATATTAGTTGTGCCTTCTGACCACTTAATAAAAGACGAAAAAAGTTTTGCAGATAGTATTGAAAAAGGTATAAATCTTGCAGAAAAAGGTTATGTTGTAACATTCGGGGTAAAACCGTCTTATGTTGAAACCGGATTCGGCTATATTCAGACATCTCAGCCGGTAGATACGGGTTATGAAGTTAAAACTTTTGTCGAAAAACCGGACAGCAAAGATGCTGAAAAATATATTACTGAACAAAATTGTTTCTGGAACAGCGGCATTTTTATGTTCAAAGCCTCTACTATGTTAAAAGAACTGGAAAATCATGCTCCTGAGATTTATTCAGTGCTAAATGAATTAGATTTTAGAGGAAAAAATGAAATTCCTTATCTGACTTTTACTCAAATGCCGAATATTTCTATCGACTATGCCGTAATGGAAAAATGTAATAAAATCGCAATGGTTAAACTAGAAAGCGACTGGAAAGATATTGGTTCATGGCAGTCTATTTATGAAATAAGCCCGAAAGATGAAAACAATAATGTAATGGTCGGGCATGTGCTGGATATGGGAAGTAAAAATTCGTTTGTGTACGCATCCTCCAAACTTGTTGCCACAATCGGATTGGAAAACGCTGTGGTAATAGAAACCGAAGACGCGATTCTGGCATGTCCGAAAGACAGAACACAGGATGTAAAACAGATTTATGAAACTTTAAAACAGCAAAATGATGACACACATTCAGTGCACAGAACAGTTTATCGTCCGTGGGGATTTTATACAGTAATTGCTCAGGGTAAAGGATTTTTGACAAAAATCATTCACGTAAAATCAGGTCAAAAACTTTCTGTACAGTCTCACAATCACAGAAGTGAACACTGGGTTGTGCTTTCAGGCAATGCAAAAGTCGTTCTGGAGGGCAAAGAAATGATTCTAAGTTCCGGACATAGTGTTGATATTCCTGTAAAAGCAATTCATTCACTCCAGAATCCTTTTGAAGAGGATTTAGAGATTATAGAAGTGCAAAAAGGCGACCTGCTGGTAGAAGAAGATATTATACGATATGAAGATATGTACGGTCGGGTATGAACAGTTGTTACAAAGGTGATTAAGTGATTGGGTGATTAAAGTGAGTGAAGTGAGTGAAGTGAGTATTGTGAGGTGGTGATTAATTAGTCAAAAAGGAATGCCTCATTGCCTGATTTATTGTAAA
>CALUQX010000030.1 GCA_944323045.1 Candidatus Gastranaerophilales bacterium
TGTTGTAGTGACTGTTTTGTGGCAATGTGGCGGAAAGCCTTGCTGGGCTTAGAGTTTGAGCCCCCCCCCCCCGCAAAGCCTCTATTCATGCGGGTTTCAGCCGTTTTGACTTTCCCGTTTCCTCGTATTTCTTGTTCTGATTTTATGACTGTCTCTTGCATATTTGTATTATATCATATCGCGCTAAATTTTGCAAGTCTTTTTGGGAAAAGTGAGGGGAGTGAGTGGGGTGACTAAGGTGAGTAAAGGATTTACAATAAATCAGTCAATGAGGCATTCCTTTTTGACTGATTTTTGTATCCACTTAGTCACTTAATCACTCAGTCACCTAATCACTTTAAAACAGAGATCGCGCAACAAGTGCGCGATGACATGGGGCGGTGACTGATTCATGTAACCCGCTTAATCACTTAATCACCCAGTCACTTAATCACTTCAGGTAACAACCGGTCACTGTTCACTGGTCACAGAAAATCGGTGCGTCGAAACGACGGCACCCTACAACTCACCTACGTTAAATGCCTCATTGACTAATTTATGTAACAACCGGTAATGGAACACAATATCGCCTACCCCCCTCCTCGAAATCAGAGATTTCGGTCACCTCTCGCAAAAACAATTCACTGGATTGTTTTTGCTGTCTTGAATTACTCGCATTAAACGGGTCTTCGGGCTACTCCGCCGACTCATCGTCGCCGTGCGTTGCCCTGCGCCCTCTGCTCGTAATTCGCTCGGCAGAGTCTCAAGGGGAGGACATGAAAACTCCAAGTAATGCCGCATTCCATATTGCCTGATTTTATTAACTACTTAGTGCCCTAGTGCCTTAGCCCCTTAGTGCCTTTAATCACTGAACCGGTGCGTCGAAACGACGGCACCCTACGACTGATTCATGTAACCCGCTTAATCACTTAATCACTCAGTCACTTAATCACTTCAGGTAACAACCGGTCACTGTTCACTGGTCACAGTTTACAGGTCACTGCACAACTACAATATTCGTTTCAACTCTTCCGGGCGGGAAGATCTTGACATGGCATCTTCCAATGTTATTTTGCCTTCGCGGTGCAGGTTTGCCAGTGACATCTCAAGTGTTTGCATGCCTATTCCCTGATTCATCTGAATCGTTGAATATATTTGTGCGGCTTTAGATTCACGGATTAGGTTTGAAATAGCAGGGGTTACGAGCATAATCTCCTGTGCCATTACACGACCTTTTTTACTTCCGTCAGGCTGCAGTCTCGGCAATAATGTCTGGGCAAATACTGCAACCAGTGAGTTTGCAAGCTGAACACGTATCTGTTGTTGTTGTCCTTCCGGAAATACGTCAATAATACGGTCGATTGTTTGTGCGGCAGATGAGGTGTGTAATGTACCAAATACAAGGTGACCGGTTTCTGCTGCTGTAAGTGCAAGTGCTATTGTTTCATGGTCACGCATTTCGCCCACAAGTATAATATCAGGGTCTTCACGTAACGCAGAACGCAATGCATTTGAAAATGAACGTGTATCCATACCAAGTTCACGCTGGTGGATTATACTTTGTTTTGATGTGTGAATGTATTCTATCGGGTCTTCAATCGTCAGAATGTGCATTGATTTTGTCGTATTTATGTAGTCAATCATCGCAGCAAGTGTTGTTGATTTACCGGAACCTGTAGGACCTGTTACAAGCACAAGACCACGCGGTTTTTCAGAAGTTTTTCGAACGATATCCGGCAGTCCAAGTTGTTCAAATGAAGGAACAGTTGAGGTAATCGTTCTGAATGCGGCAGCGTAATTGCCTTTATCTTTATAAAAGTTTACCCTGAAACGGCTGAGTCCTTCTATACCGTATGAAAAATCTAATTCCCAATCCTGTTCCAGGCGTCTTCTTTGTTCATTTGTCAGCATAGGAAATAGCAGGCGTTCCACTTCATCAGGAGTTAAAGGCGGCATATCGTATCTTTTAAGGTTGCCGTCTATACGCGCTACTGGCGGTAAATTACTTGACAGGTGCAAGTCACTGCCGCCATCTTTTACCATTCGTTCCAATAATTCTTCTATTGCCATCTAGTTCTTTCCTCTATTTCTTTAAAATTGACAGGCACGCTTTATTTGCCCACTCTACTATTACCAGTTTCGTCCTCTATTTTTAAGTCGACGGGCAGGATTCTATTAGTCTGCCCTGTGGCTGAAAGCCAAAACTATTCTGAAAAATTCATCAGTGACTCATTCTCTTTCATAGCCAATTCTATTAAAAGGTATGTCATATAAGCGCCGAGTGCCACTGCTTTCGGATCCAAATCCGTCTGATTTGCTGCTTCTATTATTGCTGTATTTATTTCCGGATTTTCGTCCTTTATATAATGTATCATCTTTTTCCGCCATGTCGGTATATCTTTGAATATCTGGCTGAATACGGATGCTGCATTTTCTTCGGATATAATCGGTAACATATTTTCCTCTCTTTATATCTTTATTCTTATTATATAATAAAATTTTTCTGCCGTCTAATATTTACGCAATAAATACTGTGTTTAATGTATAATAAATTTATGAGACTTGTTGATTTAAAACTTACAGATTACAGAAACTGCAGAGATATATCGCTGGAATTCGACTCTAATAAGATATTAATTATAGGTAAAAATGCGCAGGGTAAAACAAATATTTTAGAGAGTATTTATTTCCTTTCTGCTTTAAAAAGTCCCAGAACTTCCAATAATACTGAATTGATTAATTTTTCTGCCGAGTCCGTTGATGTAAAAGCAAATATCATCAAATCCAATACAGATATTGAACTAAACTTCATTTATAATCGGGAAAAGTCACGCGAATTAAAAATCAACGGAGTCAAAACAACCCCTAAAAATTTCAAATCCGTTCTGCGGACAGTATTGTTTTCTACATCCGATCTTCTTCTGCTGCGCGGAAACCCTTCTGACAGGCGCGACTGGCTTGACAGGGCAATATCACAGGTGTATCCAGCTTATGATGAACGACTCTCTAAGTACGATAAAATCCGCATTCAAAAAAACAACTTTCTTAAAGAAGGTATCCTAAATGAAACGTTACTAGATGTGTACAATGAACAACTTACCATAACCGGCAGCAATATAATTTATTTAAGAAAAAAATTTCTGAAAGAAATAGAAAAAATCGCAAAAGAAAAACATCTAATAATCTCTGAAACAGAAGATTTGAAAATAGAATATTCCTGTTCGTTTTTACAGGATGAAGAAGAGGTCGATGATATTGCCAGCGCATTTAAAAAAGCACTTGAGGAGCGCAAGGCAGAAGAACTTCGCCGCGGGCAAGCCTGTGTCGGACCGCACCGCGACGATATCGCATTTTTTATAAACAATAATGAAGCCACAAAATATGCCTCTCAGGGGCAGCAAAGAACAATAGTTCTTGCGCTGAAATTGTCAGAATTAGACATAATAACTGACAAAACAGGTGATGAACCCGTTCTTCTTCTGGATGATGTGCTGGCTGAACTTGATGATTTGCGGCAAAATTATTTATTAAAATCAATAAATGACAGGACGCAGACCATAATAACCTCGGTTGATACAATATTATTTGAAGACGAATTTTTGAAGGATGTTAAAATCTTTAAAATAGAAAACGGTGCAATTACAGGCTAATTGTCAGCCTTACCATTTTACAGATTAAAGTCTAATAATTCACACAGTCGCATATTGAATGCTTTTGAAATCTGCAAAAGATTTGTGTAGCGAATGTCTGTTTTGCCTGTTTCTATATTACTCAAACCGTGGACAGAAAGGTTTGCGAGTTCGGCAAGCTGTTCCTGACTAAGCTGACGTGTTATTCTTTCAAATTTTATCTTTTGCCCTAATTTTATTAAGTCAATATTCATATTAACTATATTCTATCTGCTTGACAATGTTTATTAAATTCATTATACTGAATATGAAATAATTATAATGAATAACAAGGTAATAAGATGAATAATCAAATATTGCCAGTATGCGTCATGAATACATAAAAGAAAGGAGCAACTCCAAATGAAAACAACAAACAAAAACAATGAAACCATGGCTCAGACCCATTCCAGAAACAACGGTACTCACCGTACTCACTTCACTCACTTAATCACTTCCCCAAAAGCCGCGTTTACCCTCGCCGAAGTCCTCATCACCCTTGCAATCATTGGCATTGTGGCGGCTTTGACAATGCCGACAATACTTGCTAAATACCGGCAACAGGTCGCCCTGACTAAACTGAAAAAGGCGTATTCTGAAATATCACAGGCGTTTAAAATGGCGGAAGTCGATTACGGTTCCTGCGAATCCTGGGATTATGGAACAGCATTTGACGGACAATCCGCAGTTAATTTTATGAATAAATATCTGGCGCCGTATTTAAATGTAGTTAAAAATTGCGGGACAGACAAAGGCTGCTGGAATGGCGATGCGTATTCCCTGAGCGGTATTAAAAATGGGACATATGGAGACAGCAGCGTTGATGCCGCCAAAATAATAGTGAATTCCGGTTATACTATAGGGATAACCAGCGGGGGATATTATGTAAATGTACAAATTAATCTAAATGGTCCTAAAGGGGCTGATAAAGCCGTTATGGGTAAAGAATTGTTTTTTGGAACATTAAACTCTACCACAGATAACGGCGCGCGTTATAAATGTCAGTTTATCGGGCATGGATTGTGGCGTACAGAAGACGATATAATTAATAGTGAAAATGGTTGTTCCGATAATGGAACCAGAGGAGCAGGAATGAATTGTTTAGGGCTTATAATCCATGACGGCTGGAAGTTTAGAGATACCTATCCTGTAAAATTTTAATTAGTTATTATATTTAACAACAAAAACGGGGCATATAAAATGTCCCGTTTTTGTATTATTTGTCTGAATCCACATAATTCTCTATCAGTTTTTCTATTTCCTCTGCAAATTGCGGCAATTTATCATTTATAGTTTTCCATATTATTTCATAATCAACGCCAAAATAATCATGTATCAATTTATCACGCATTCCAGCAATTTGTTTAAAAGGAATATGCGGATATTTATTTCTGTATTCTTCAGATAAGTGCTTTACCGCCTCTCCTATAATTTCAAAATTACGTTCCACAGCATCCTTTAATAGATCATTGGATATAAATTCTTCAAAATCAACATTCTCTGTATATCTAAAAATTTTTTCAAGTGAATTTTTTATATCATATATAAAAAATATAGGATTTTTGTTCTTCATAAAACTATAGCTTCCTTAAGAATTTTGTCTTTTATAAATCTTTTTAAACTATTTGGTGTGCCTAAATCAATTTTTTTTCCAAATAATTCTGACAAATAGTCCTGTAAATCCATAAAATCAAACATATCTACCGGATGTCTAAAATTTACAAGCAAATCTATATCACTATCTGGCGTTTGTTGATTTTTTGCATAAGAACCGAATAACAAAAATTTATCTACAAAATATTTTTCTTCAAAATAACTCTTTTGTTTTTGTATAATTTCTTTAATTTCTTCTATAGTATATACCTTTGCATTTTTCATACGTATATAATATCATATTTTCTGTTTTGTTTCAATATCAACTTTTATATTATGCATTGAATAATTAAAACAATTTTTAGCAGTCTATAATATTTAAATATTTTAAAGGAGGATGCATAATAATGCATCCTCCTTTGATTTATTGTACAACCTCTTATGCTTTTGCAGCGCCTGATTTTTCGATAATTTCTTTTTCGATATTTGCAGGAACCTGTTCGTAGCATTTGAATTCCATTGAGAAAGTACCGCGTCCTTGAGTTTTTGAACGGATATCTGTTGCATAACCGAACATTTCAGCCAAAGGAACGATAGCGTTAATCTTCTGGATACCTGTACCTTCAATAATTTCCATACCTTCAACACGACCGCGGCGAGATGAAATATCACCGATAATATCGCCTGTGTTTTCTTCAGGTACTTCAATTTCAACCTTCATCATCGGTTCAAGAATACAAGGTTTTGCTTTGCGGCAGCCTTCTTTGATAGCCATAGACCCTGCAATTTTGAACGCCATTTCAGAAGAGTCGACTTCGTGGTAAGACCCATCATAAAGTTCAACTTTAACGTCAATCATAGGGAATCCGGCTAAGATACCACCTTCAAGTGCTTCTTCCATACCTTTTCTGGCCGGTTCAATGTATTCTTTAGGAATTGCCCCACCGACAATTTTGTTTTCAAATACAAATCCTGCATTTTCTTCAGCCGGTGAAATTCTGATTTTAACATGACCGTATTGACCTTTACCACCTGATTGACGGATAAATTTAGAATCTTGATCAGCATTTCCGCGGATAGTTTCACGGTAAGCAACCTGTGGTTTACCTACGTTAGCGTCAACTTTGAATTCACGCAACAAACGGTCTACGATGATGTCTAAGTGAAGTTCACCCATACCGGAGATGATTGTCTGACCTGTTTCGTTATCAGATTTAACCTTAAATGACGGATCTTCTTCAGCAAGTTTTTGAAGAGCGATACCCATTTTATCCTGGTCTGCTTTTGTTTTAGGTTCAATAGCAACAGAGATAACAGGTTCAGGGAACACCATTCTTTCAAGAATGATAGGTGATTTTTCATCACACAATGTATCACCTGTTGTAGTGTCTTTCAAACCAACCGCAGCACAGATGTCGCCTGCGTAAACTTCATCTTCTTCAATTCTTTGGTCAGCGTACATTTGAACAAGTCTTGAAATACGTTCTTTTTTGCCGTTAGTTGCGTTAAGAACGTAAGAGCCTGAAGTCAATTTACCTGAATATATTCTCAAGAAGGTTAAACGACCAACGTAAGGGTCTGTCATAACTTTGAATGCTAAAGCTGAGAACGGTTCTTCATCTGATGAATGTCTTTCAACTTTAGTACCGTCTTCAAGTTCACCTTCAATAGCTTTTACATCAACCGGAGAAGGCATTAATTCAACGATTGAATCCAGTAACAATTGAACACCTTTGTTTTTGAAAGCAGTACCGCATGTTACAGGAACGATTTTGTTGTCGCAAACGCCTTTTCTCAAGCCTTTTTTCAATTCATCGATTGAAATTTCTTCGCCTTCAAGGTATTTCATCATGATATCGTCGTCGCATTCAGCAATAGCTTCAACGAGAGCTTCTCTGTATTGTTGAGCTTTTTCCTGCATGTCAGCCGGAATATCTTCTACCTTGATATCAGTACCTAAGTCGTTTGTATAGATATAAGCTTTCATTTCAAACAAGTCAATAAGACCTTTGAAATCAGCTTCAGCCCCGATAGGCAATCTGATAGGGTGAGCGTTACCGCCTAAACGGTTTCTGATTTGGTCAACTACACGATAGAAGTTTGCACCTGTTCTGTCCATTTTGTTAACAAATACCATACGTGGAACTTCGTATCTGTTAGCCTGTCTCCAAACTGTTTCTGATTGAGATTGAACACCACCAACCGCACAGAAGACAGCAACAACGCCGTCTAATACACGTAATGAACGTTCAACTTCGATTGTAAAGTCAACGTGCCCAGGGGTGTCGATAATATTGATTTGATGTCCTTTCCAGGCAGCAGTAACTGCTGCAGATTGGATTGTAATACCTCTTTCACGTTCCTGTTCCATAAAGTCGGTAACTGCTGCACCATCGTGAACTTCACCGATTTTGTGAGTTTTACCGGTATAGAACAAAATACGCTCAGTAGTTGTGGTTTTGCCGGCATCAATGTGAGCGGCAATACCAATGTTTCTGATTTTCTCTAATGGAGTTTTTCTAGCCATTTTGTTTTTTCCTTTTTAATTTAATCTATATGTACTTCGCTATTATATATTTAGCCTCATTAAAATTATCACACAAACATGAATTTTTACAAACATAGAGGTTAAAATGTTAAAATATATATACCTGACGTAATTTCATCTTGTAAGTTAAGATTTTATGTTATAATACTACTAAACCGGAGAATTGAGGGAGAGAATATGCACGAATTACTGGTAAGAATGAATGATATATTTCAGAGTTTAGGTGTTCAGGGTTTGGCGCTGAATTCCTTTATAGAAAGTTTTTTTCTTGTGCCGCCGCCTGACTTTTTATTGATAACAATGGATCTTGCAAAGCCGCAAAAAGCGCTTTATTATGCAACAATTTGTACCATTGCATCACTTCTGGGCGGCATTGTAGGATATGCACTCGGGTACTGGGGCGGAAGACCTGTTTTTAACTTTATTTTCAGAAACAAACACGAACAATTTGAAGGCGTTGAAAAACTCTACAATAAATACGGCTCTCTGGCTGTATTTTTCTCAGCTTTCACACCTATTCCATACAAAATTTTCACTATCGCGAGCGGAATTCTAAACATGAATTTTTTCAAATTCTGTGTCGCAAGTTTCTTTGGACGCGGACTGAGATTCTATATTGTTAGTATTGTGCTGATGTTATTCGGCGAAGCTATAAAACATTATATTGAATGGGTTATCCTTGCAGTTACTATTGTAATTATTCTGTTTTTTGTTGTACTTTATAAAAAAAGACACATTTTAAGCAAATAATTCATATGATTGAATTATATATTAATTACTTGATTTAATATATAATATCATTAAAATAAAATTAAAAAGAGGGTAAGTATGAATAAAAAATTTGTTTTAGTATTAGCAGCAATGTTAACTTTAAGTGTAACATCCTGTCTGGCAGAACAGCTTGAGCCACTGGATTTTAGTAAAAATTCAAAAGACCAGAAAGAAACAAAACAGACCGCAAGCGGATTCGGGTCTTCGCTTGACACTAAAACTAAATTCTATCAGAATCCTTCTTTAAAAAACTCTATCAGCAAATTTAGACGCGGGGATTATTCCGGCTGCCTGCAGGAACTCTTCTCCTATGTTCAGGTAAAACCGAATGATGCTGTTGCATACTACTATATGGCTATGGCGTTCACAAAAATCGGTGACAGTGATGCGGCTATAAAATCTTACGAAAGAGTAATTGCAATATCTAAAGATCCAACACTTTCAGAATACGCAACAAAAGGCAAAAACTGTCTTGTTTACGGACCAACCTGTCAGCCGGATGAATCTGAAGCCGCTAAAAACACACCAAAAGAAGAACCTAAAGCTGAACCGACTAAAGAAGAACAACTGGAAAACTTCATAACTTCCCCTTATGGCAACGGGCTTTCTCCTGAACTTGAAAAACAAATAAAAGAAGAAAAATTGAAAAATATTCAGGATACAATCAACAGAAAAGATAAATTAGACAACAAAGATCTTGAAAAAATCAAAAAATTTGATATCGAAAATTCATCATCAAAACTTAATTTGCCGGACAGACTTGCAAAAGCAGAACCGAGTGATAAAGATATCTTAAAGGCGATAAAAACTCTGCGTGATGCAGGTATGGATGTTTCAGTACAGGCAGTCCCATCTAAAGTAACACCTGTCTCAGGGCAGGTAACAGGTGCAACATCTTCTGCTGCAATAACTGATTTGTCGGCAGAAAACAGCACTCAGCAGACTGCCGGTCAGCAGCCGATTAATCCGGCAGCAGCAATGATGGGCGGCTACACTGACCCTCAAATGGCTCAAATAAGTATGATGCTCGGCAACAACAATAATAACAATAATAATATGATGAACATGCTCCCGTTTTTGATGCAGCAGCAACAGAACGGGCAAAATATAGATCCACAGGTTATGCAGGCAATAATGATGCAGCAGATGATGCCGTCTATGGATTTCGGGTTAAGCAACAACAATAACAATTAGTGTTTTATGGATTTAAATTATAAACAGGCTAAAGAAAACTTTCTTGCATTAAATTTAAATGAATGCAAAATGTTTTTTGCCGATAATGGCTATCTGCTGGAACTTGCATACTGCGAACTTATTCAAGACAATCTGCAGCATGCAAAAGAATTGTTTGAAAAAATTAAATATCAGGACATTCGCGCACACTGGGGGCTTTTTCTTGTTTCAATGATTGAACGCTGTGCAAAAACATATCCTACCTATTTTGAACTGCGCAATTTCCTTGAAATAGATATGAATATCCTGATAAAATACGGAAAAGGTCAGTATGTACAGAATATCCTTGTTTACATGGATTTTATGAACAAAATTAATCCTGAAGTATATAAATTTCTCGGGCGTGTACTTTATAATAACGGGTTGAAAAAAGAAGGCACATATTTATTTTCACTTGCAAAAGACTCTTTCTATCAAGACCCTGAATTACATTACCTTATTGCCTGTTCATATCTTGAAAACGGCGACAAACAAATGGCATTGCATTACGCAAAAACCTGTCAGGAAGTACTGCCTGACTACTGTCCTGCCGTAAATTTAGAAAAAATGTTACAATCAGTTGCTTAAAATTAGTGTTTATGCTACACTTATCGCAGTTGATTAGAAATTTAAGGAGAAAAAGATGATTATAGTCATGGAACGCACCGCAACAGAAGAGAATATACAAAAAGTTACGAAAACTCTGGAAGAACACGGATTCAAATTTATGATTAACCGTGGAGAAATTCACACTGTAATAGATGCGTTCGGCGACAAAACAACTCTAACCCCTGGCAGATTAGCCGCATTTGAAGGGGTTAAAGAAATAAAAGTTATACGTGAACCGTTCAGACTTGCTTCCCGCGACAGACAGCCGGAAGACACTGTTATAGAATTTGAAAACGGTGTTAAAATCGGCGGCGGCAACAGACCTGTGGCAATGGTTGGTCCATGTTCTGTTGAAAAAGATTACGACGGGTTATTAAAAGTCGCACTTGCCGCAAAAGAAATGGGATGCGAATTCTTACGCGGCGGGGCTTTTAAACCAAGAACATCCCCTTACGATTTTCAAGGGTATGAAGAATTAGCACTCAAATACCTGAAACGCGCAAGTGATGAAACAGGATTACTCACAGTAACAGAAGTCATGGATTCTGCAGATTTGCCGATGATTTGTGATTATGTCGATGTTTTACAAATCGGCGCCAGAAACGTTCAGAATTTCAAACTTCTCCACGCCGTCGGCAAATGCAACAAACCGGTTATTCTAAAACGCGGACTCGCCAGCACTATCAGAGAATTTTTGCTTGCTGCAGAACACATAATGTACTACGGCAACCATCAGGTAATACTTTGTGAACGCGGCATTAGAAGTTTTGACAGTGCATTTACAAGAAACGTAATGGATATCGCATCAATTCCTGTTATCAAAAAATATTCTCATCTGCCGATAATCGTAGACCCGAGTCACGGCACAGGGCAGAGATATCTAATTGAACCAATGGCAAAAGCAGGGTTAGTTGTCGGAGCCGA
Organism: Candidatus Gastranaerophilales bacterium; assembly: GCA_944323045.1. Taxonomy (GTDB): domain Bacteria; phylum Cyanobacteriota; class Vampirovibrionia; order Gastranaerophilales; family Gastranaerophilaceae; genus CALUVH01. Next base: position 11,305 of record CALUQX010000030.1, read on the forward strand.
CGGGGTGATGATTGAAGTTCACCATGACCCTGAAAACGCTCTCTCTGACGGTAAACAAAGTCTCCCAATCCCTATGTTTAAAGATGTTATGGGCAGAATCAACAAGATGAACAACCGTCTCCACTACGAAAGAACATGTTTATCTGCAAATGTCGAATAATAATGATTTTTACAGGTTAAGCGGATATTTATAAGTTATTGAATGTAATGGCGGGGCGTCATTCTGACGCCCCGCCATTACGTTTGAAGGATTATAAACGGGTTTCAGGATGTTTTAAATTCTTTCTTACATTTCGTTATATATGACATATTAAATCAATTTATATAAATTTGTCTGATGAATTTTACATATTATTCAGATATTTTTTCTTATAAAATTAGCCATATGGCTAATATCCTAATGGATAATATTCAGCTATATTAAAAAGTAACAATTAATGAGAGAATGAGTGATGCAAACTAAAATTACCCGCACAGAAGAGAGCGTTTTAAAATATCATAAGGCAGGAAAAAGCATAAGAGAAATTGCAGATATATTATGTATCAGCCACCACAGTGTAAAAGCCTTATTGAATTCAGCACAACGAAAATTAACACAAAATCAATAGTACAAGAAAATTTAATATTGTTACCACAAGCCTTGAACAGATAAGGTAGACATTGTCCTGCCGAAGATAAAACACTGGCACAGTTACTCTGTGACCAGTGAACGGTTGTTTTTTTAAAGACGATAAGACGTTAAGACGCTAGGACGTGTCTTGGATTTGCTCCATGCTCACAGAGTTTCGCCTAAAAGCCTTACGGCTTAGTCGGCTCAATCTGTTCGCTATCCGGACTCGCTTCGCTCCGTCCGTCCGCAAATCCGCTAAGTTCGTTAATAAAAATCAGGCTACGCCTACATATTACATTGCCTGATAAAATGTAAACTCTTAATCACCTAATCACTCAGTCACCTAATCACTCTTAACGTCATCCCGCAGCGGCACTAACGCAGCATACGGAAGTCATCGCCTTGCGGGATCTCTTATGGAAGTTACTAAGTTACTAAGGCACTAAGGGGCTAAGTAGTTAATAAAAATAAGGCAACGCTTGAATCTTGCATTGCCTCATTTTGAAATCCTCTTAATCACCTAATCACTTAATCACCTAGTCACCCCAGTAAGAGGCTCTGCCTCTTACTGGTCAAGACAAACCGCAAGTCTGTTACTGAAGTAGCGGAGGTTATTGAACCAGTAAGTGTCAGTAGAAAGGAAGTCGCGACCATACGCGCGGTCACTGCTGCCCTCCTGCCCAGCCCAAACATAGAAGTAAGTAGAATATGGGGAAGCTGAGAGGAACTGACTAGCTTTCGTTGTGTCCATTGCGATGCCTGATACATCCTGCAGGACACCTATTGTACTGTCATGATTATATACATATGTCGCTAGTTCGCCTAGTTGTGTCATTGTTGGCATGTTATCTATGCCGCCGCAGGCTTTGACCGCGCCAGCCCAGTAGTCGTCCTCATAGTAACCACACCATTCCTTCTTGTTGCCATAGCCTGCATCTGCTATCTGTTCACATTCCTCTTTGTTTAGAGCGCTATATCCTGTTCCTGGGGCAAGTATCTGGCTTATGCACATGCCGCCGACTAAATCTTTCTTAATCATACAGCCAAGTTTTTTTACATTCGCATTCTGATTTATATCTTTGCCGATTGTATTCGGATTCTTGTGTCCTGATACATCATACAGTATCGCCATGCTTGCCTCGGTTGCGCTAAACTGATTATTGAACGGTTGTTGGTCGGTCTGCGGATTATATGCTATTAAGGCATTTATTCCATTTGCAAACTGTACGCCAACTGTTTCCGTTCCCCAATTCTCTTTTGCAAGCAGGGCAGATGTCTTCAAATTCGCGGCATCTACTTCCTCTCCGTCGGCTGTTAATATCTTACTTTCAAAGCATTTGCCCAAATTATCACTGTCGCATATATTGGTTATTTTGATTTTTTTCTTCAATTCATTCACAAAGTCCATGGTAGACGAATAGCCCGCAAGTTTTTCTTCTGTGTTCATTTGTCTTGTGGCAACTTCAAGGCGTTTTTCAAATACATCTTTTGCGGTTGCCCATGCATGCTCATTGTAGTTCTTGACTAATGACGGTATCGTTATCGCCGCCACCACGCCGATGATTGCGAGGGTGATTAGCACTTCTGCCAAAGTGAAAGCGGCTTTTGGGAAAGTGACTAAGTGAGTGAAGTGAGTACGGTGAGTACCGTTGTTTCTGGAATGGGTCTGAGCGATTGATTCGCTGACTTTTGTGTTGTTTTTCATTTGGAGTTGCTCCTTTCTGATTTACTTACTTTTGCATATGAATTTTGATTACTTATCATTTTTCATTATTATTAATATTCTAATCTTATTTACTAGTAGTAAACTACTAGTTATTAGTAGTTTATTTGCTTAAGTAAATTTTGTCAAGTAAGTATAATTTCTATATGAAAGATGAACGCAACAAGATATTCGCTAGAAACCTGAAAGCAGAAAGATACAGAAAAAACTTGACACAGGCTGAACTCGCAGAATGCGTAAATGTCAGTGAAAGTACAATTAGTCTTTTAGAAAGAGGACTACAGACACCTTCTATTTTTCTTGTATATGATATTGCCAAAACTTTTGAAATTGATATTAATGAATTGATGAAAAATATACCATAAAATCCGCTTGAAACTGAAGCTCAAGCGGATTTTATCAGCTTTATAATTTATTCTATTTCTTCTTCAGCAGCTTGAATTTTTCCGGAGGCTGTTTCGCCAAGAATTTGCATTTTTGCTTCTGTTTTATTGGTTGCAGAGCCTACGCCGCCTTCCTGTCCGCCCTGTTCACCGTATGCGTCCTCTTTGCGCAATGCCTGACCAACCATGCCTGCCGCAGCGCCTGTAATCACGCCGCCTACGGCTCCGGCGGCTGCCGCTCCAGCATTTACACCGGAAGTCACGACTGTAGACACCCCGCCTGCACCTAATAATGTTTTTACTGTCGTCTTTTTGGCTATTGAACCAACACCGCCGCCTATTGCACCTAATCCAAGTGCACTTAGTATTATTTTACCAATATTAAACTTCTTCTCAACAGATAGTCCGAGTCCCTCCATCAATGTTTTGACTTCTTTTTTATCAAGCACTTTATCTCCGCCATTTGCTTTGATTTTTTCGTTCAAATCATTCATAATATTTGACATTTCAGAGGAGGTTAATTCGCCATTCTCAGCCATTTTACGTTCATTTTTTGAAAGGTGTGTGTAACTTATCTCATAATCGGCTCCTGCGTATTTTACTGCAGTATTAAACAAATCAGTAACATTTAATCCGGCTTGTTTCATCAGTTCATTTGCTTTAGGGTCTTCTAACTCCTGAATATCATACATTATAGACTCATATCCGTAGCGTTCCACAGTGTTTCTTCTGGCAAGCGCTCCGGCTAAGTCATCAGATTTCAGAAACTTCATGGCAGCTTTTGCCTCATCACGTGAAACTTCACCATTTGCAAGCATTCTTTCCAATTCTTCTTTTACAGCTTTTTTAATTTCCTTTTTATTTTGACCGGAAAACTGATCCTGAATCAAATTTGCTGTTGTTTGTGTTAAACCATTACTTTTTACGTTAATGTCGTTACCCATAATAAATTCCTCATGTTTAAATAAATACTTCACTTATTAATATGTGATATCACTCATACATTTAATAACGGTATTTATTAAACAGAGTTGCCCTCGCCCCGCCCAATCCTATCCTATCCTATCCTATGAGGCAGTATAACTGGATTTCAGGCATTTTGAAATTTATTTTTACATTTTGTTACAATAGATTTAATAAGTAGAATTGTCTGAATTTAGGGAATTTATAATCTGTTCCAGAGCAAGTGCGCGATGAGATATTTTGTTCTTCTCTTCTTCACTCAACTCTGCCATAGTGTAGTTAGTACCATCCACAACAAAAACAGGGTCATAACCAAACCCGTGTGTGCCGGACTGTGTAAAGGCAATTTTACCATGGCATTCGCCGATTTTTTTACATAAAACATCCCCTTGAGCGTTAACCAGCGTCATAGCACACACAAACTTAGCCTTGCGGTCTTTTACGCCTTCCATAGCCTTTAATAATTTATCAATTCTTTCCCGGGCTGTTGGAGCATATCTCGCAGAATGTATTCCTGGAGCACCATCAAGTGCATCAACACAAAGTCCTGAGTCATCTGCCAGTGCAGGAAGACCACTTATTCTGGCAGCCTCTTGAGCTTTTATCAGAGAATTTTCTTCAAATGTTTCGCCGTTTTCAACGGGGTCAAATCCTGCAGGCGGCAAAACAAATTCCACATCACAGCGGTCTTTACATATAGCCTGTAATTCCTCCAGCTTATGTGGATTTGATGTCGCAAAAACTATTTTTTTCATAAAGAATTCCCCATTATCTATTATTTTCCGTATCGTCTCTGGCGGTTATGGAATTCCTTTATAGCTTTTGAAAGGGATTCTTTATTAAATTCCGGCCAGAATTCCGGCAAAATTAACAATTCAGAATAAGCTATCTGCCACAAAAGATAATTTGACACGCGCAATTCGCCGCCCGTTCTGATTAGCAAATCAGGATCCGGAATGTCTGCAGTATAAAGATTTTTTGATATCAAATCTTCTGTAATCTCTTCCGGCGCAACGCCGCTTGCTACAATCTTTTTAACTGCATTTGTAATCTCTGCACGCGAGCCGTAATTAAATGCTATCTGCAGATGCACGCCTGTGTTATTTTTAGTAACTTCAACTGCATTAGCAAGTATTTCCTGCAATTTTCGATTCAACCGTGTTAAGTCACCTATAAAATTAATTACGACTCCGTTTTCATGCATTTCTGCCAGTTCATTCTGAATCGTTTTAGCTAACAAATCCATTAAAAAATCTACCTCTTCCTGTTTTCTGTTCCAGTTCTCGGTAGAAAATGCATAAACTGTAAGATATTTTATACCAAAATCTTTACACGCATGAAGGGTTGCTTTCAAGCTGTCTACACCTTTTTTATGCCCGAAAGCAGAGGGTAAATTCCGCAATTTTGCCCAGCGTCTGTTGCCGTCCATTATGATTGCAACATGCTGCAAATTCGTTTCTTTTATTATATCTTTTTCTACTTGATCTTTTATTTCCGTAATCATTTTGTTCTTCTTTATTTCTACTGCTTATTATATTATATTTCAAAGATATCAATAGTAAACATTTATGTTACAATAATAAACAAGAGGAAAAATATGAAACGCGCAGCAGTATTTGCACACTATGACAAAGACAATATAATTGATGAGTATGTTATTTATTATGTTAAGGCACTAAAAGCACTTTGTGAAAAAGTTATTTTTGTATCCTGTTCAGTTCTGCCGGATATCGAGAAAAACAAGCTCAATGGTATTGCTGATTTTATCATTTCGGAAAAACATAATGAATATGATTTTGGTTCGTACAAACGCGGATTTTTTTATCTGAAAAACAACGGGCTGCTCGACAATATTGATGAACTTATTTTAGCAAATGACAGTTGTTATGCCCCGCTTTTTCCACTTGAGAATGTTTTTATTGAAATGGAAAATAGAAATATTGATTTTTGGGGTATCACCAAAAACAGATTTGGTATTGTCTTTGCCGGGAATAAAAACAAAGTTTGTATAAGACCGCATATTCAAAGTTACTTTTTAGTTTTTAGCACTAAAGTGTTCAATGCCGGATGTTTTATAGAATTTTTTAAAGGCATAAAAGCCGAAAAGACTAAAGATGCTGTTGTCATAAATTACGAAATAGGTCTGAGCGAAATGTTAACAAGTCACGGATTTTCATCCGATGTTTACATAAAAGATTATTACAGATTCAATCATGTTGTGCTCTCGCTCTGGCGGCAATTAATTACAAAATCCAAATCTCCGTTTTTAAAATGCAGTGTTATCAGGCTTGTAAACAGGAATTTGACAACAATTGCCGGCTGGGAAAAGGTAATTAAAAACCACACAAATTATCCGGTTGAATTAATAAAAAACAATCAAATGCGGACAAAAATTTACGAATTCAATCCGATAAAACTGCCTGCATGGTTAAAGCAATTTTGCTTCAACACAATGTCTATTCTGCCTGGAGTTTTAAAGAGAAAAGCTTCCTGCATCATAAAAAATTATACCCCGTGGATTATGGACTAATCCGGAAACAGCGGAGAATCCTTTAACGGCATTCCAAGCATTGTTTTGATTTTTCTTGCTGCAAGAATTTTGTATAATCTTAAATCTTTTGGTATAACATTAAATGCCTTATGTAGACTTGAAAAAATGAGAAAACATTTATCACTAAATGTTGGCTGGTGATGTTTAAAGACATCAATATATGCAAGAATACTTAAAAAGAAATTCGTTTTTTTCTTATTTTTTGAAATATAACTATCTCTATGCAGACGCCATATAGTCAGTTTTTCCGGTATGTAATAAATCTGTGTATCGTAAGCAATATGTATATAAAGCCACCAGTCAAGAAGTTTATCAACAGGAGTTTCAAAGTATTCAGGTTTAACCACTTCTTTTTTCAGCATCAATGTTGAAAATGTCAGAATTCTATTACACACATTAAAATCTCTAAACATATTGCAAGGAAATTGTTTTTTTATAAGAAATTTATGATTGTCATTAAATATTGGAGTATTAATATAGACTTTTTTTTCATCACCAATAAGTTCTACATCATTAAAAATCAATCCAATTTCAGGAAATTTTTGTATGAATTCAAGTTTCTTAGCCAGATAATTTTCATTCAACATATCATCGCTTTCAAGAAAAGCAATCCATTGTCCGTCAGCCTTTGACAATCCAAGCAGGAGCGTTTCTTTTAACCCTTTATTTGCATTGTTTACGTGGGTAAAAAGTTTTATGCGTTTATCTTTTTCACAATATTTTTTTATTATATCTATTGAATTGTCAGTAGAACCGTCGTCAACAATAATTAATTCCCAATTGTTATATGTTTGTTTTAGAACAGAATTTATTGTTTCTTCAATATAATTCGCATAATTATAACTTGCTGTAATAATAGATATTTTCATAAATCTATTATAGCAAAAAATGTTTGGTATACAACAAATGAATGAGGCAATACAATTAATCTTTTTATAAAATGCTTTTAAAGGGCAAAGCCCCATTTTCTATCATCCATATCTGAGCAGCACGGACTTGAAATCAGTAAAACTGTTTCAGAAAGGAGGTGATAGAGTGTGATTTTCAGGATTACTGAAAAAGAACTAGTAATTATTCTTTTAATATTACTAGTTCTCAAATAAAACACAATGGGGCTTTTCAGTGGGATGTTAGCGCATCCCTGCCCTTTCTTTTATTATAAACTATGTTTTGCAATTTTTCAAGTGGTCTGGCAAAATTCTTTACATTAATAATATTTACACTACATATATGATGTAAAATGCAAATATTTCCGGTTTAATTATTT
>CALUQX010000031.1 GCA_944323045.1 Candidatus Gastranaerophilales bacterium
CACGGAGACTCGCCTAAGGAGCTCTGCTCCAGTCGGCTCGTTCCGTTCGCTATCCGGACTCGTTTCACTCCGTCCGTCCGCAAATTCGCTAGTCACTTAATCACTTTTGTAACAACTGTTCACCGTTCACAGGTCACTGCACCCTACATTTACTATTTATTACAATATTCTTCAATAATTTTCACAACATCTTTATGAATTTCTTCAATAGATTTTGTGGCATCAAGTACCCGAATACGGTCGGGTTCTTGTTTGGCAAGTTGCAGATATCCATTGCGTACACGGTTGAAAAAGTCTACGCCAGCGCTTTCCATACGGTCTTTTTCTTTGCCGACACGTTTCATTGATGTTTCTACATCAATATCAAAAACGAATGTCAAATCCGGTCGTCTGCCATTTGTCGCAAGCATATTTAGTCTATCAATCTGGTCGATATCAAGTCCTCTACCATACCCCTGATATGCTACTGAACTGTCAATATGCCGATCACACAGCACGATTTTACCTGTAGCAACAGCAGGATTAACAATAGTATCTATGTGCTGTGCTCTGTCTGCCAGAAACAAAAATGATTCACATCTGTCGGAAACTTCGCCATCATAATTCAACAAGATATCTCTAATTCTCTCTCCAAGCCCCTTTGCCCCTGGTTCTCTTGTCGTTAATACCTCTTTACCTTTTTTTGTCAAATATTGAGCAAGCAATTCAAGCTGTGTTGTTTTGCCGCAGCCGTCAGCACCCTCAAATGTAATAAACATACCTCTTTTAACCAAAGTGAAGCTCCCGTTACTCCAATTAATTACTAAAAAAGAGGCGTGGGTTAAAACCACACGCCTCTGCATTTTTTTGTTTATGAAACAAGTTCTTTTACTTCTGCTGCAAATGTTTTAGAGTCTAATTTCAAACCAGGTCCCATTGTTGTTGCAAGGTAAACTGATTTTACAAAAGTACCTTTTGCAGATGCAGGTTTTGCTCTCAATACAGCATCAGCCAATGTTGCAAAGTTTTTAACAAGATCTTCTTCAGAAAATTCAACTTTACCGATTGGACAGTGAATCATACCTTGTTTGTCTGCTCTGAATTCAACTTTACCGGCTTTAGCATCTTTAACAGCTTTTGCTACGTCCATTGTAACAGTACCTGTTTTAGGGTTTGGCATCAAGCCTTTTGGACCCAATACACGACCTAATTTACCCAGCATGCCCATACAATCAGGGGTAGCAATTAATGTATCAAATTCAAACCAGCCGTCTGAAATTTTATCAAGAATTTCTTCTGCTCCGGCGTAATCTGCACCGGCTTCTTTAGCTTCAGTAGCTTTAGGACCTTTTGCGATTACACAAACTCTTACAGTTTTACCTAGCCCTGCAGGCAATACAACTGTAGAACGGATTTGCTGATCAGCCTGTCTTACGTCAATGCCTAATCTCATGTGGCATTCAACTGTTTCATTGAATTTAGAAACTTCTTTAGAAATTTCTTTTAATTTTTTAATTGTATCTACAGCGGTAGCCGGTTGAGCGAATCCTTCCAGCATTTGCTGCATTTTCTGTTGTTTTTTAGTTAATTTAGCCATTTTTTTATCCTTTCATGGTAGTAACGGAATTTATCGTTTGATAAATTATCCTTCCATACTTAATTATTCTGCTTTTACTGTAACACCCATTGCTCTGCATGAACCTTTAATCATGTTTACTGCAGATTCAAGAGTTGTTGCATTTAAGTCGTTCATTTTAATTTTAGCAATTTCTTCAAGCTGAGCCTGAGTAATTTCACCAACTTTATCTTTGTTTGGAGCTGCTGAACCTTTTGACAAGTTCAGTGCTTTTTTAATCAAAACAGGAGCCGGAGGTGATTTTACGATGAAAGAAAAACTTCTGTCTTCATAAACATCAATAACAACCGGGATAATATATCCTGCTTGAGATTCTGTTTTTGCGTTGAATTGTTTACAGAAATCCATGATGTTAACACCGTGTTGACCAAGAGCCGGACCAACCGGAGGTGACGGATTTGCTTTACCTGCTTCAATTTGAAGCTTGATTTTTCCTACTACTTTTTTTGCCATTTTTTTCTCCTTTTGTGGTTATAACGGGGGCGTCCCTTCCACATTTCTTAGTTAACATACTTTGTGCTTGCGCACTTCTTATATAGTTTTCTGCTTTTGCAGAACTTTTTTAAAATTACAATTTGTTTATCTGCTTGTATTCAAGTTCAACCGGAGTTTCACGACCGAAGATTGATACATTAGCACGAAGTTTAGATTTATCAGGGTAAACTTCAATAATATCAGCGATGAAGTCTGCAAATGGACCGGAAATAATTCTGACTTTGTCACCTGCTTTAACATCAAGTTCAATTTTTTGAGATTGAGAAGATGAACGGTTGATGATTTTTTTAATTTCGCTGTCACGAGCCGGAATAGGTCTTTTAGCAGAACCTACAAATTTTGTTACACCTGAAGTGTGTCTTACGACATACCAGCTATCTTCATCCATAATCATTTCTACAAGAACATAACCAGGGAAGATTTTTTCTTCACGTTCCTGCTTTTTGCCGCCCTTCATCTGGGTTACAGTTTTTTGAGGAACTTCGATACGGAAGATTTTGTCGCCCATGTTCATGTATTCAATACGTTTTTCCAAATTGACTTTTACTTTATTTTCGTATCCTGAATATGTGTGAACAATGTACCAGCGTTTTTGGGCTTTTTTAGCCTTCTTTTCTTCTTCCGCTGCTTGAGCCTGAGCTTCTTCTAAAGCTTTTTCTTCATTCAGTTGTTCTTCCATTGATTTTTCTTTTTTTGCCATAAGCCACCTTTATATTTTAATTTATTCCGAAGAATTCAAAACGTATTTACTTGATTAATCCAAATAAGCCTTTGAAAATCAAATCCATTAAATAAACGGCAACAGTGAATACAAATACAATAGCGATGACAAAAATAGTTTCGGTAACTACCTGACGTTTTTCCGGCCACATAATTTTGCCCCATTCGCTTCTAACGCCTCTTAAATATGTTTGTATAGCATTTACTGTTTCGTTCATAGTATTATCCTTTATTTTTCATAAATCGCGCCCTGAAGGACTCGAACCCTCGACATCCGGTTTTGGAGACCGACGTTCTACCGACTGAACTAAGGACGCAAGCCGGGGAATATTCCCCATTTTTGCTTAAGCCTGCTTAGTACGGGACGGATTTTGCTTTCTATCGGCAAAATTCATTATTTGTCCCCTCCCTGCTTGCCGGTTTATTTTGTTTCTTTGTGATTAGTGTGTTTTCTGCAAGTAGGGCAGTATTTGCTTAATTCTAATCTTTCTTTAATATTTTTTTTGTTTTTAACGGTAGTATAGTTTCTTTCTTTGCAGTCTTCACATGCTAGAACTACCATTCTGTCGTTTTTACCTTTGATTCCCATCATTTATTCCTTTATGTTTAGTTGTCGTAAAGTGCCTGCCAGAAGGCTTTTTAAAAGAGAATGTGAGATGAAACACATTCTAACTTTTCGGCTTATGCTATCATCATAGCTCAAACAAAATAAAATGCAAATGATTTGTTAACTCTTGTTAATAGTCAAAAATAAAGGCTCGCAAGGGTTGTAGTACCATCGAGCCTTTATTTCGAATTTGTTTCGTTTACATTTTGTTACAATTTATTTCTTTAATGAAGATGTCATCTTCTATTTTATAACAAAATCGCCTGCGCGGGATCTGCCGCGGTCAGAATAGCTGCTTTCAAACCCTGCACTGAGAGATTCAGAACGGAGTTTTTCCATATAAATTTGACCGTTTTTAACAACCTGTTGTAATTGAGTCAAATCCTGTTCCAGATTAGTGAGAACTTGTTCTGCATATAATTCAGCGCCTTCGCGGGTTTTCATTGCGTCTTCTGTTGCCTGAAGACGAATGTTTTCGGCATCTTCAGATGCTTTACGCTTAATTTCTTCGCATTCTTGCTGAACCTGTGTACGGATTCTGATACCTTCGCGTTCCAGTGCTTTTATGAAGTCTGCTTCGCTTAATTTTCTATCAGCTTCCATTTGTGCATCATTAATGATTTTTTCTGCTTTTTGTTGAGCTTCAATCTGCATTTCTTCTCTACGTCTCAAGAACGCTCTTGCTTCTTGAACTTCTACAGGTAAAGATGCATAAATTCTATCAATCAACGTTTCTATTTCTTTGGTTTTTACCACGGTAAATTTGCGGGGTATAATTGGAAACCCTTCCTCCAAAGCTATTTCTAACATTTTTAATAAATCATATACGCCATTTTGTTGCATGGTTATCACATTTCCCTTTCAATAATTACATTTTACAAAAGCTAAAAAAAAATGTCAAATAATTGCGGCATGAAAAATCGCTTATATTAACATTTATTGCGCTTGTTTAGATATTCCTCGACCGGCTGAGGAACGAATTTTGAAATATCGCCTCCATTGAGAAAAATTTCTTTTATGGTACTGGAGGAGATGAAGTTATATTTCGGTTTTGTAATTAGAAACACAGTTTTTATATCGCTTGATAGGGCGCTGTTAGCTTGAGATAACTGCATTTCGTATTCAAAGTCAGAAACTGCCCGCAGACCGCGCAAAAGGATTTGAGCGCCTTTTTGTTTCGCGTATTCTATAGTTAACCCTTCAAAGCTGTCGACTTCAACATTTTCAAGATGTTTAACGCTTTCTTTTATAAGATTTACGCGTTCGTCCACGGTTAAGAACGATTTTTTTTCGGAATTTCTGGCAACGGCAATGATTACTTTGTCAAAAATTTCACAGCCGGTGTGTAAAACATCCAGATGTCCTTTGGTTATCGGGTCGAAACTCCCCGGATATATAGCTATTTTCATTCGTTTTAAATCCTTATTTTCAGCATAAATTATTATAAAGCAAATATTTTTAGTCGTTCATTAAGAATTGTAACAAAATTTGTCAGGTATGTCAATTTTATATACATAAAATACTTTATATATATACGAGGACGACATAAAGAGATTTTAAAAATACTACCTTCTACTACCTACTACACGAGAATTAAAGAAAAAGATTTACAGCCCCAACATAAGTTGAGGCTTTTTTATTTTGTATAAACGTAGAGACAAACTCCAGGACAGCCACTAGGGCGCTAAGTGGCTAAGGAGCGTTTCAAACATAGGTCGGGCTTCAGCCCGACATTATAAATTGTGGGCACTAATTCTGTGACCGGTTGTTACAAAGGTGAGTGAAGTGAGTATTGTGAGGTTGTTTTTAATTAATTAGTTCACAATAGTGTGCCGTCGTTTCGACGCACCGGTTTTCTGTGAACGGTGAACCGTGAACTGTTGTTGTGGAAAAGACGTTAGGACGATAAGACGTTGAGACGTTAAGTCCGTTAATAAGAATCAGGCAATGTGGAATGCGGCATTACTTGCGGTTTCAATGTCCTCCCTCTAGGGGAGGACATTGAAAAAAACACTGTCAATGCGACATTCCGCGTTGCCTTATTTTATTAACTACTTAGTGCCTTTAATCACAGAATTGCTGGAGCTAAACGATGCACCTTAATCTTATTGTGATTACCACGGATAATCTTCTTTAATCTGCCAACCGTCTTGTTGGATAAGTTTGGCACAATACTGGCTCTCTGATTCGCCGCAGCCGTATTCGTTTGTGCTATGGAACAACCCGTCTCTTGTTCCGTCCCAATTCCATGCGTATGGTTCGAATGAGGATTTTACACTATATTTATTTTTGTCTGCATCCTGTCCGTTTGTTAAAATAGGATTAAGTCTAAATGCAAATCTATTACGGGTTGGTATTGGATTTTTGTATGCTTTTGCATCAAGGTATAAAAACCAGTCAATTAAAGCATTATTTGTTACAAGGATTGTGCCGTCATTTAGATACAGCATAAATCCGTCGCCTACATCTGTTTGTGTTTTTTCTGTTTTCACAATTTTTAAATTTTTACCTATGTATTTCATAAACCAATCCAGCGCTTCATCAGTCGTGCAAGTTGCTGTGCCGGATATTCCGCAGTCTATTGCCCAGCTTGTTACATCTCCGTTTTCTGCCACAGCCATGTTTATTGCCTGATTCATGACAGCGTATGTTCTTTGCAATTTGGTTACTGTTACCCGTTTTTGGTATTTTTGCACAAGTGACGGGATTGTGATTGCTGCAACTACGCCAATGATTGCAAGAGTTATGAGGGTCTCGGCGAGCGTAAACGCGTTGGTGCACGTGAGGAAGTGAGTGCTGTGAGTTAAGTGAGTACCGTTGTTTCTTTGATTAGGCTTTGTACTTGCTTCTTTTGTATTAGTTTTCATTTTGAGTTGCTCCTTTCTGTAAATTATCAATTATTCACATATTTATATATATCATTATATATCAATACATTAATATGTCAATATGCGCGTATAATTTTAGTAAATGCTTGAGAAAAAAGAAGTTTATAAATTAATAGGGAAAAATATTAAACATGCCCGCCTGGCTAAAGGGTTGACGCAGGAAGAATTCGCAGAACTTATGGACAAATCCTGGAGTTATATTGCAAAGCTAGAGATTGGTATGCAGAATTTTTCTATTGGCAAACTTATTGATATTGCCAATTATTTGAATATTGAACTTGAAGAACTCTTAAAACTTAAATCTTGAAAAATTGTTTGGCCAGCGCAATTTCATCTTCATAAGACAGAGCTGGATTTTTCAGTTTTTCTGCAAGTACAAAGTCAAAGCATTCAGAATACTCCGGTGACGGAGGAACACCAATGTGTTTTAAATCTTTGCCATTAATTTTGATTTTAATGTGTTTTAAGACATCAAGATAGCGGCGCGCTATTTTTTCATTCTGCAAAATCCCGTATAATAGAATGCTTTCTGTATTAATATTTTCAAACGCTTTATATATTTCAAAGTCAGATGATAGTGCTGCTGTAGGCACATCATCAAGAATTTTTTGTTCATGTTTGGTAAGCGGAATGCGTGACAAATCCTTGAGTGTCCCGACAAAAACAAGCCACTGGTTCTCAACCGGATAGTCGTGAATTAATTTTTCGATATTACAAGAAGGCATTGTCACATCATCCGGAGTTACAAGCTTATAAATCTTTTCATTAATAAAATATTCGTATGCCCACTGCAGACCTCTGGTCATTTCTTTACTGCAGCCAAAAGTTTCAATCAGTTCTTTTTTTACCCGCGCGTAACTCATGTCGTAATTTATGTTTTCCAAATATTTATCCTGCAAATTTTTTGTATGTTCATCAAGTTCAAACCCGAAACGCATGGCAAATTTCAGTCCGCGGATAATTCTTGTGGGATCATCGATAAAACTATTGTCGTGCAAAACTCTTAATACGCCGTTTTTCAAGTCTTGCTGTCCGCCTGTGTAATCCACTATTTCGCCGGTAGAAACAGACATTGCAAGTGCATTAATTGTAAAGTCGCGGCGAAGGACGTCTTCTTTTAGAGTAACTCCGATTTTATCAACCTGCGGCAGATGTCCCTTTTTATCATATCTTTCTGTTCTTGTGGAGGCAAAGTCCACTTCTCGCCCGTCAACAAGAACTTTAATCGTGCCAAAATCGGGATTAATCTGTAAAACGTCGCCGAATTGCGCGCAATATTCAATGGCATTTCCCTCACAGGTAATGTCAACATCAATGCTTGGACGGTGCAGAAGAAAATCCCTTACGATACCGCCTATATAATATAATTTGTTTGATGTATCCTTTATATTGATGATGTCCATGTGCTAATATTAGCGTAAAATAATCATATTAACAAGTTTATAAAGGAGAACTATACACTTATGCTTCAAGAGGCAGGAAAAGCAATAAATTCAGCATTTAATAACAGTTTTATAAAAAAATTGAGCCAGTATCTTCATGACTGCGTGCGTGAAGAGGTAAAAAGTTCAACTTTCCGCAACCTGAAGGGGGATAAGGATAACAAATGGATTTTTCTGCCGGGTGAAGAACAGCTTTTTACAAATTTTCAGGATTATGTTGCACTTGACGGCAGTAACCACAAACTTACTGAATTGATGATACAGAGTGAACTCGGACAAAAAGATAAATATCTGATTTACGGATATTTGTTTCTCGTCGGTAAAAGTTCAAAGACCAAAAAGCACAATGAGTTTTTGACTCCTTTGTTATATATGCCTTGCAAACTTGAAAGAAACGGAGTTAATATAAATTGTATTCCGCTGGATGAAGTTCTGTCATTAAATACAGGCGCACTTGCGGGGCTTATGCGCAAAAACGATGATGAAGATGAAGTTGATATTCTTCTTGAAGGTATCCTTGATGTAGTACCTGATTTGCCGATTACTGAAGAAAAGTTGAGCATATTTTTGACAACATTAAAATCCCTTGTGCCTGAAATTGAAATAAGTACAAATAAAGCTGATTATCAGGAAGAAGACAATATTACAAAGACCACAAAAGAGTTTTATAAAGAAAAAATTGACGGCGAAAATGTGGATGATGTCATTGAAGAGGAAGAGCATTCCCAAAAACAGGCAATGAAACTGGAAAAAATTTCAGTGACATATCAGAGTGCTATTATTCTGACAAAACGTCCGTCTGTGACTGCAGGAGTTTTACATGAACTTACACAAATAGCAGAAAAACCGAGCGGTGTATATAGAGAAACAGCATTGAGTATAATCAATGAAGAGTATGCGCAGTCAAAAGAAAAATCGGTTCCGGTTCAGGATTTGAAAAAGGTAACGGATTTTTATCCGATAACCCCGTTGTCTTTGAGCGACAGCCAGCAGCAGGTTATAAAAAATATTGATAACACAAAGTTCATTGCAGTGCAGGGACCTCCGGGAACAGGTAAATCACAAACTATAGTTAACCTTGTATCTCATCTTGTTGCCAACGGAAAAACAGTTCTGGTTGCCTCCCGTATGGACAAGGCGGTTGATGTTGTTGCAGAAAGACTTAACGATTTAGGCGCCAAACATATGGCGCTGCGTGCAGGACGCCTGAATTATCAAAGACAGCTTAGTAGCGATTTGAATAATCTTATTGCAAATAACGAAGACCTTGATAGTGACGCTGAAAATATTCTTCTTGTAGATACAAAAGACATGAAGGATCATCTGGATTTGTTAAAGGATTACGAAAACAAATGCGAAAAAATAATCAAACTGGAACAGGACTGGCATGATCTTGATTTAGAAGTTATTGACGCTGAAAAATTAACAGGAAAAATGCAGTTTATTACAACTGCATTAAGCCGTGTTGAGATAGAAGCAATTGCATTAATTCTTAAAACACTTAAAAAGAATTTGGAAAAATCAGGATTTTTTGCAAATATTGCAAATTTTGCAAGTTTGAATCAGTTGAAGAAAATTCTTAAACTAAAAGATTTTGATGTTAATTTTGAGAATCTGGCGCGATTACAGACCGAACTTGAATTTGCAGAAATGAATTACCGCCTGCAGAAAATAGAATCTGATATTCAAAAAACAGGCAATTTACATATTCTATCCGAACAAATTCGTCAGATGAAGAAAAAGCAGGGGACACTTGCTAAAAACATATTGAAAAATAAACGACGTGAGGCGCTGAAAGCTTTATTGCGGGACGAAAATAAACGCCGGCGTTTAAAAGTGCATGCTAAGTCGCTTGTAACTTCGCGTAAAAGATTGCAGATAAATATTCTGGAGGAAGAGGATTTTAAACCGCTTTTAGAGGCATTCCCGTGCTGGTGTGTAACAACTTATGCAGTATCGGATTCTCTGCCGCTGAAACCGGGATTGTTTGATGTAGCGATTATTGATGAGGCATCTCAATGTGATATCGCAAGCTGTTTCCCGATATTATTCCGCGCCAAACGCGCTGTAATTGTCGGGGATGACAAGCAGCTTCCGCATCTTTCATTCCTTGAAAAAGCAAAAGAACAATCCTTCTTAAGCCAGTACGGAATTCCTGATAAATACCAGTTGATGTGGCGTTTTAGAACAAATTCCATGTTTGACCTTGCGGATTACTATTCAATGAATAGTGTAATGCTTGATGAACATTTCAGAAGTCTGCCGCCGATTATTAATTTTTCAAACCACGAATTTTACAATGACAGAATACGTGTTATGAGAAAAGATAAACCGGATGAAAAAGTTCTGGAACTGGTTGAAGTTCCTGACGGAAAGGTTGATTTTGACGCGACAAGAAATCTGCCGGAAATTGAAGCACTGGTTAAACGGCTTTATGAAATAGTTGTAGAAGATGAACGTAAAAATCCTGACAATCCTGTTTCTATCGGTATAATTTCGCCTTTCAGAGCACAGGTTGAGCAGTTGAAAATATCTGTATCAAAAGTATTGTCTGATCACATGATTAGAAAACATCAAATAGAAATAGGTACAGCACATACTTTTCAGGGGGATGAACGCGATATAATGCTTATTTCGTGGGCGGTTGCAGACAACAGTTATACGCAAAGTCTTATATTTTTACAAAAATCAAATCTGTTTAATGTAGCAGTTACCCGCGGCAGAAATAAAGTTATTAATTTCATCTCGCGCAATCCGCGGGAACTGCCTGAAGGACATTTCAGAAACTATATTTCTTATATTCAGGAATATCAGAACAAACAGCAGGCTAGTTTGTCCGGTGAAATTGATGAAAATATTTATAAAAATACTCTGGAGCGTGAAATAGCTTCTCAAATTCGAGAACTCGGACATGAAGTTCGCGCCGGTGTTGAAATTGCGGGGCTAAGCGCTGATTTACTCGTTGATGAAAAATTTATCATTGAAGTTGACGGGGTTGAAGACAGCAAAAAACTTTATCATATGTCGAATATGAAAAAACAGGCAATTTTAGAACGCAGCGGATATATAGTAAAACGAATAACCTTCCGTGAGTGGCAGTATTCTCCAAAAGTTTGTCTTGACAGAGTACTCATAGATTAATTAATAGTATGAGGACTTGTCAGAAATTTTTGTAGCTGTTAAAATTAATTCTATGATGAATTTATTTAATGCAGTAACATTGAAAAAAGACTTTTTTGCGTCAATCATTGTTTTTTTGATAGCAATGCCGCTTGCTATAGGTATATCTATTGCGTGCGGTCTGCCTGTTTACAGCGGACTAATCGCCGCAGTGATAGGCGGCGTTGTTGTAGGAGCTTTTTCTGGTAATTCGCTTCAGGTATCAGGACCTGCAGCCGGACTTATACTTATTATAGTTGATATTATTGCTAATCAGGGAATTGATAAATTATTTTTCATAATATTTGTTGTCGGATTGATGCAAATTGCATTCGGGTTGTTTTCACTGGGCAAATGGTTCCGCGCTATTTCTCCTGCAATAATTCAGGGGATGCTTGCAGGTATCGGTATTTCAATTTTTCTATCACAATTTCACATAATGCTAGACAGCAAGCCGCAAAATTCTTTCATTGCTAATATTATGGATTTGTTTACTGTAATATATAATTCAGTATTGCCTTTTGACGGTTCTCAGCATCATCATGCGGCATTCATCGGAATTTTGACAATCGGGATAATTATTTTGTGGAATAATATTCCGAATAAAAAGTTTAAACTTATACCGGCAGCACTTGTTGCTGTAGTTGCTGCTTCTATTATGGCTGCATACTGGCATTTTGATATACATTATATTTCTCTGGGGCACAATTTCTGGTCTGATGTTAAGTTCATGAGTTTGACCAATTTAAAATATATTTTTGATGCGAAAATACTTTTAAGCGCATTAATAATAACTTTTATTGCAAGTGCAGAAACACTTCTTACTTCTAATGCCATTGATAAGATGTGCGAACGCTCAAAAACTGATTACAATAAAGAAATAATTGCGCAGGGGATAGGGAATTCATTGTCCGGATTTGTCGGCGGTCTGCCGCTTACCGGAGTAATTGTCAGAAGTGCGGCAAATATTAATGCAGACGCACAGACAAGATTGTCTACAATTTTACACGGATTCTGGATTCTTTTATTTGTTACATTTTTCCCGCAATTATTGAACTGCATTCCGCAGGCAGCACTGGCGGCGATTCTCGTTTATACCGGATTTAAACTGGTGGATATTACGGCGGCTAAGAATCTTTATCAGTTAAGTAAAGGTGAATTCATTATTTATATGATTACACTTGTTGCAATACTGTTTACTAACCTGTTTGAAGGTATTTTGATAGGATTCGGGGCAGCGCTTGCCAAAAGTGTCTTCAAAATGCTGAAAGTTAATATATATGTTGAAGAAGACAGTGAAAAAACTATTGTGAAACTATCAGGAAATATTATCTTTTTACAGCTGCCGCAATTGATTGATGTATTTGAAAATCTGCCGTCGGACAAAGATATTTATGTTTGTGCAGAAAGACTGCATTTTATAGACCATGCCTGTGTTGATTTTATAAAAGACTGGCAGGACGCTCAAGGGACAAAAGATTACAATGTTGAAGTTGATTGGGCAAAAATAAGAAGAACTTACCCTAACTTTAAGTGGCGGAAATTTCATAAAGATTAGCGGGTATTAACAGAGCACACAACAGCAAGTTTATCCAAATTAATTATGCTGTAAAAATTTAAATCATTTAATTGATGTTATAGATTCAAATTTCCGGTATAATGTTAAAAACCGGTGAAAATCGGGAATATATATATGGTTAATGAATATTTGGAGCATTGAGGCATGAAATTTACCTATTTGTGGTTGTATTTTGTTGCAATTATAGCATCTTTAGGCGGTTTGTTATCAGGGTATGATACCGGAGTCATTTCAGGTGCGCTGTTATTTATTAATGAAACATGGGATTTGACTGATTACATGCAGGGAATTCTTGTGAGTTCTGTGTTAATCGGTGCTGTTATAGGGGCTGCGACAAACGGAATTCTTGCGGATATATTCGGGCGTAAAAAGATTATTATGGCAACCGCAATTATCTTTATTGTGGGGTCAGTACTGTGTGCGCTGGCACCAAATATAATTGTCCTTATAATTTCAAGAATACTTGTCGGACTTGCTGTAGGGATTGTTAATTTTGTTGTGCCGTTATATCTTTCTGAAGTTTCTCCAAAACATTTGCGTGGGACACTTGTTTCACTTTATCAGTGGGCAATTACAGCAGGTATACTGTTTTCATATATGATAAATAGTGCGTTTGCACAGGCTGTATTTAACTGGCGATGGATGCTTTTTGCAGGCGTTTTTCCGGGAACAATTCTGCTTGTCGGTATGATGTTTTTAGGAGATACCCCGCGTTGGCTTTTGAGTAAAAACCGTGAAGATGAAGCAAGAAAAGTTTTACAAAAAATTGAGCCGGATGTTGATTTAGATGAAGAAGTTAACCATATTAAAGCAACTCTTAATCAGGAATCAGATGATACAAAATCAAAAAAAATCGTACTGAAAAAATGGATGATTATGCCGGCGATTGTCGGACTCGGGATAATGTTTGCACAGATTTGCACAGGAATCAACACAATAATTTATTATGCGCCTACAATTTTTAAAATTGCCGGATTTGACAGCAACCTTAACGCAATATATGCAACAACAGGTATCGGTGTTGTAAACTTCTTAATGACAATTGTTGCAATATATTTTACAGACAGACTCGGGCGCAAACCTTTATTATATATAGGTTTAATCGGTGTTATGCTGAGTTTATTGAGTTTGGGCTGTGCATTCCAGTTTGAGGCTGTTTTAGGTGCAAATCTCAAGTGGGTTGCGGTTGGCAGTCTTGTGACTTATATAATATGTTTTGCGATGAGTTTGGGACCGGTCGGCTGGATTATTGTCTCAGAAGTATTCCCGCTAAAAATACGCGGCTGGGCTATGAGTATGTGTACTGTCGCAAACTTTGCATTTAACTTTTTTGTCGTATCAAGTTTTCCTATTATGATAAACAGAGTGGGCGGGGCAATAACATTCTGGATGTTCGCTGCTGTTTCATTCTTATGTATATTATTTGTATACGTCTTTGTACCGGAGACAAAAGGTATTTCTCTGGAACAAATAGAAGAGAATTGGATAAAAGGGATAAAACCGCGAGATTTTTAGACCAATCCGGGAGTCATTTGACTCCCTTTTATTTTTTGATTTGACCGGAATAAAATTAAGGACGGATTATAGAAAGCACGGAGGTGTCATTAAAATATTTTTCAGCACAGGCTTTTAGCTGCTCCGGTGTAACTGTTTTGATTTTCTCTTTTATTTTGTTATCGAAATCAAATCCGAGTCCTTGAATTCCATAATGTGCATACAGGCATGCCTGCTGATTGTTTGTTTCACGGGTAAATGCCCATTTGCCGCTGATATTATTTTTGGCGTTTTCCAGTTCTTCTTCGCTTACTAATATGTTTTTAATTTTGTCAATTTCTTCTTTAAACCCGTCAAGAGAAACCTGAATATTTTTAGGTTCTGTTGCTATATAGATAGAAAAATCAGCCCCGAGTTTAAATGTTTCATAAGAACTTCTCACAACATAAGCCAGTCCTTTTTTGTCACGGAGTTCCAGAAACAGACGTGATGAAAGTCCGGATGCTCCAAGAATTATATTAAGCAGTGCAAGCGCCGGATACTCTTCACTGTCAAATGTCGGTGCCAGCCACCCTTTAACAATATGTGCCTGATTTAAATCAGATTTAATAATCTCAACCTCTTTGCTTTCAAGCAGTTCAGGCTTTTTAAGTTCAGGCAGAGTATAGTTAGATGCAGGCAGGTCGCCGAGAAATTTATTCAACTGAGAATAAACTGTATCATAATCAAGATCACCAACAAATGCCAGAACTTTTTTGCTGTTGTTTAAAATTTTATCGTAAGCTGAAATTACCTCGTCTTTAGTTATATATTGTATGTTTTCTAAAATTCTTGTGTAAGTAAAACCGTATTTGTGACCGTCAAAGATATTTTTGTAGAAATTTTCAAATGCCTTAGCCCGTGGAGAATCTAATTCCGCAACTATTTCACCTTCCATTTTTACAAGTTCTCTGTCAAAATCTTCAAACGTCGTGTTTTTAACAACATCAGTCAGAAGTTCCAGAGCTTTTGAAAAATCTTCATTCAAACACACAAACTTAAAGCGCAGGTAATCCTGTTTTAATTCGCAAAGAAATTCTATTGCGTATTTGTCAAATTCTTCAGCAAGTTGTTCAGCAGTTCGAGTTTTTGTCCCCTGCATAAACAGTCTTGTCATCACAGAATACACACCGGGATATTTTTCAATTTCATTAAGCGAAAAATTCAGGCATAATGCTGTTCGCGGTGTATCAGGATTCCTTTTATAACAAAAATCAATATTATTATTTAATCTATCTTCTCTTTTCATAAAAGTATTATAGCATAAAAACAATTAAGTATAAATAATAAATAATGCATAACTGTTCAATTTAAAAAAATAAAAGACGGGGGTATAATCTGAACGTAACAAGAAAGGTTATATATGAACAGAATTCTTATAATAGCGTCCATTTTAATAGTAAGTTTTCTTGCATATACAGATGCAAAAGAACGATTAAAAGAACTTGACGAAGTCGCGGCAAATACACCCGCACAGGTCGAAATGAAGCCCGTTTTCAATAACAATGCACCGGAGGTGAAATTTGACAGAGAACAAACACCTGCAGCCGGACAATTTGTTCCTGCAGAGACAAAAGGACAGGGTAATGACGGCGTTAATAAAAACAATCAACCGGCTAAACAGGATATCAAAGACTTTCAACAAAAAAGAAATGATGATATTTTCAAATAAATTTATTAAAAAGTATTGTTAATAATCAAGAAGCATTTCGCCGTAATCCATTGTCTCCGGCTCCTTTTCTTTTGGCTTGTTTATTTCCGGAATGCTGCTATTATATCTTAATGTTCCGCCGTTTTCTTCGATTTTAACAGGTGTACTCTCAATTGGTTTTACCACCTGAGGGAAAAATCTTAAAATAATATTTTGTGCAGCATCAGCACTAACAATATGTTTGGAATATTTTTTTAACTTTTCAAACTCTGTACGCGCCTGAGCATAATTGTTCGCGATAAAAAATCCTTCATTGTTGCTGAGTTTTTTAACATATGTATTCTGCCACATTGGCAAATCATTGACTGTATCAAGCAAAACAACATTAGTATTCAAATAAAAATCATGCGAAAGACGAAAATATGATGTAATATCTAAAATATCCCATATGCTGCGTTTAAGACTGTTGTCTTTGCTTGTTGTATAACTTCTTATTAATAAAACAGATTTTGCATTGAATTCTGTTGCAGCATATCTAAATGTTTTATAATCAATGTATTTTGAGTTATGGAATTTTTTCAATGCTCCGTCCAGCGCTGATTTTAATTGTGAATCCTTTGCCAACTTAGCCCTTACAGCATACAAATCAGGTGAGACAACTTTTCCTTTGCTTGCATTCAGATAGGTGATAATGTCTGTTGCAAAAACTTCTGATGGCTCAACAAATCCAAAATAATTTTCATGAACACCGTACAAATCGGCAGGCAGCGTCAAAATATTGAATGTAACTGCATTTGCCTGCAAATTTATTAAGCATAAAAATGTAATTATAATTTTCCCTAATATTCTCATGCTTTTATTATAGCACATATATCATACAATCAAAGGATTATAAAAAGAAAAAAATACTATAAAATTTTTTGTAGAAGAAGGAGACTATTAATGGATTACGAAAAACTAATGGAAAAAGCAATAGAAATTTCTAAAAACGCTTATGTTCCGTACTCAAAATTCCCTGTGGGCGCCTGCGTGTTGTCAGAAAATGATAAAATTTATACAGGATGCAATTTTGAGAATTCCAGTTTTGGTCTAACAATCTGTGCAGAAAGAAACGCTATAGGTACAATGATTGCTGACGGTGAAAGAAAGATTAAAGCCATTGCAATATATTCACCGAATATGGATAACTGTACACCTTGCGGGGCATGCCGACAGGTAATCCATGATTTTCAAACTCAAAGCGGCACCGATGTCATAACAAAAATCGGCAGTGAATTAAAAATTTACAAATTAAACGAACTTTTACCCGAAGGTTTTGTGTTATAAATGTATCTTATTGAATTGATTGTAAAAAAGTTTTTAAAAAAGGACAAAACAGACGGATATAATCCTCTGTCTGAAGATTTAGACGAAGATGAAGACGTTGAAAACTGCGAGCATATATTTATGCCAATAGACAGTTCCGGTGAAACTCTTGCCTGTACAAAATGCGGCTTAGTTGTAAATAAAAAAGATATGAAACGCCGCAATATCTTCCGTCCCTAAAAGTTAACTTTTGTGATGATGTTCATTGCCGTTGCGGTATCCGATTCCGGCTCTGTAACCTGATATAAAATACATTAAAGGAAGGGCAGGCTCTATCCATTTGAATCCGGACAGTATGCCTGCCGTAGCAATATCGTCAGTGTGCAATGCTATATCCAGTGTTTCAGGTTTCCTTTCAGAATACAAATTTTTGCCGGATTTTTGGTGGAAAAGAGGATTAATAAGCTTTTTACTCATATAATTCGCTATATAACTTCCGCCGATTATGCCTGTTGCCGTTATTCCGGCAAGAATTGTAAACAGTTTTTTAGCTGGAGTCAGCGGCTTTATTATTTTATGTTTTTGCAGTTTTTCTGCTCCGAACATTGCAAGTGCTGCCCCTACATTACAAAGACAAATGTTTGCAAAATACTGATAGAATCCTTCATTAATTTTGTTTGCTATTTTATTTTTTGATGATGAGCCTGTTATTTTATCTGCTGCAATACCTCCGATTACTCCGCCGATAACCGGTACGGCGCCGAGTGCTGAAAGTCGTTTTATTTCATCAAATGTGTGAACTTCTTCTTTTACTTCAGGCAAAATTACCCCGAACAAGTCCTTGCGGGCTCTATTATGGGGTAATTTCGCTGACAGTAAAACAATATCCTTCAGAGAAAGGTGAGTGGTTTTGGATTTGGTCAATACATGTAGAAGGCTATTGTCTTGAATGGGTTCTTGTTTTAAATATTTGTCAACAGCTCTACTCTGGCGTGTCAGGATATCCGCCAGTGGTTCTGTTTCCATTAAGCCGTTGAATATTTTTTTTCCGTTAATTTTCAGTCCTCTTGTGCCTAACAGAGTTGCGGCAATAGTTGTTGCGATTATAACAGTGTTTTTTATGCCGCGTTTTTTATCGTATTTTTTGTTTTTGGCAGTGTCATAAATCCCGTAGCCGGCACCGGTTCCAATCAAAAGTGCCGGCATGCTTCTGTGGAGTTTGTTTAGTAATACGGGTTGGTCTACAAATTTTGCTATTGTTTGAATTTTCATAAGTTTCTTCTTAAATGCTGTTAGTTTTGTCTAACAATTTGTTAGATATATCTAACTTTAATCTAAAATAAATCGTTTGTCAAGCCTCATTGCAACCAACCACATGCTATTGTGTGTACACAAAAAGAGTGAGAAAAGTGAGTGTAGGCTTAATGTACAGTCACCACCGCACCAATTGTTCAGTGACCGGTGAACCGGCGGACTAGTCCGCTTTTACATATTGGGCTCAGTGACCGGTGAACGGTGACCAGTCGTAGGGTGCCGTCGTTTCGACGCACCGGTTTGCTGTGAATTGTGAACAGTGAACAGTTGTTACCAAAGTGATTAAGTGACTAGCGAATTTGCGCACGGACGGAGCGCGAGCCGGCAGAGGGCGAAACGGCGACGCGTAGGC
>CALUQX010000032.1 GCA_944323045.1 Candidatus Gastranaerophilales bacterium
GCTCCACGCTCGGAAAGTTTCGCTTTTGAACCTGCGGTTCAACTCCGCTCAATTTCCTCGCTATCCGGATTGGCTCATTTCGTTCGCGCCATCCGTACGCAAATCCGCTAATCACTTAATCACCTATTCACTTAAAAAAAAATTTTTCCCATTCCCTTTTCCCTTACGACCTCACAGGTCGTTTTTTATTGCTGATTTGAAAAATTATTTGTTCCTGTTATAATAAAATTGCTATGAAAGATATGTTAGATAAAATTTTACAGATAGAAAAGAAATATAAAGAGCTGGGAGAAACCCTATCAGACCCCGCAGTTATACAGGATTATAATCGTTTCAGAGATTTATCCAAACAGCGTAAATCTATGGAAGAAACAGTAAATTTATATTATGACTGGCAAAAGGCAATAGATGCAATTGCCGAGGCAAAAGAATTGCTGCATTCAGAGTCAGATGAAGAAATGAGAACGTTTTTGAAATCTGAAATTGAATCAAATGAAGCAAAAATTCCTGAATATGAAGAAAAAATGAAAATATTGTTGCTGCCTAGAGATCCTATGGATGATAAGGATATTATGCTTGAAATCCGCGGAGGAGCCGGCGGCGATGAGGCAAATATTTTTGCCGGTGATTTGATGCGTATGTATATGCGTTATGCAGATAAACAGGGCTGGCAGACACAAATTTTGAGCAAAACTGATTGTGAAGCCGGAGGTGTTTCTGAAGTTATTATTTCAATCAAAGGTGACAGTATTTATTCTAAATTGAAATATGAGTCAGGTGTACACAGAGTTCAACGTGTTCCGGCAACAGAATCACAGGGACGCGTTCATACGTCAACTGCAACCGTGGCTGTTATGCCCGAAGTTGATGATGTAGAAGTAGAATTAAATATGAACGATGTTGAAATTACTACAGCACGTTCAGGCGGTGCAGGCGGTCAAAACGTTAACAAAGTAGAAACCGCAGCGCGTGTATTTCATAAACCGACAGGTATTATGATATTTTGTACAGAAGAACGTTCTCAGTTGCAAAACAAAGAACGCGCTCTTCAAATATTAAAAGCAAAACTTTATGATATGGAAGTTCAAAAGCAGATGAAGGAAATTACAGACTTACGCCGTTCTCAGGTAGGCTCAGGCGATAGAAGCGAACGCATAAGAACATATAATTTCCCGCAAGGGCGTCTGACTGATCATCGAATTAACCATAACCTTAATGTTTGGACTGTGATTGATGGTGATTTGGATGAACTCATAAAACTTTTGACAGAACACGATCAAAAATTAAAGTTAGAAAAATTGGCAGAGGTGAATTAGTGACAGAGAGAAAATGCGCAGCCTGTGGAAAAATTAAAGATAGAAATGAATTAATAAAAATCACACGTGATGCGCATTCCAACGTCTTTGTTAACCCTGATACAAAAATATTTGGCAGATCTGCATATCTCTGCTATAATAAAATGTGTGTAGAGTCAGCATTGAAGAAAAACAAATTACAGAAATACTTAAAGACCTCTATACCGGATGAAGTGAAAGGGAAATTATTAAATGAGTTTTGATACAGTAAGAATAAGTGAATTAGCAAAAGAATTGGGGCTTACCAGCAAGGAAGTCATAGAAAAATTCGCACAGATAAACATAACAGGTAAGACTCACGCAAGTTCTGTTACTGTTGATCAAATCAAGCGTTTGAAAGACTTTATAGCAGCAGGGTCTGTTAAAACTGTCAAAAAACCAAAGGCATTCGTTGTAAAAAAAGCAAAACCACCGGAAGTTGTTGTTACACCGGAACCTGCAGACAAGCCGGCTGAGGCAGCAGCACCTGCCCCAAAAGCTGAACCGGTAAAGGAAGAAGAGGTTAGACGACCTAAAATTGAAGTTGTAAAACCTCAAAATAAGCTTGAAATAGTAAGACGCGCCCCTCGTAAACCTGAGGGGGCTGCCACTCCTGTCCGAAAACCTGCAGGCAAAAAATTCCCGCCTAAAGACAATGCTGTTCGTTCTGAACGCGGTGAAAAATTTAATAGACAGGGAGACGATAAGGATAAACAGAAAAACAAACGTCCTTTTGAAAAACCGGCAGCGCAGGCGGGTGAAAAGAAACCTATTCAGCGTCATATGATACCGCAGGATATTTATGAAAACAAAGGCGGTGCTAAAAAACGTTCTGACGGCAAGCGCAAGGATAAAGATTTCTCACGTAAAGAAGAACAAGAAAGAATTTCTTTAGAAAAAGCCGCTGCCCAAAAACATAAGAAAAAAGTTCATAAAGAAGAAGAGGTCAAACAGGTCACTCAAATTGTTGTAAATCATGCAATGACAATCAGCGAGTTGTCTGAAAAAATTCAGAAAACTCCTGCTGAAATTGTTAAATACCTGATGTTTCAGGGAATTATGGCAACTGTAAACCAGTTGATTGACGTAGATGTTATCAAAAAGATTTGCGCAGAGTATGGTCTGGAAGTTCTTGACGAAGATTTAGACGCATATATAGAGGAAGAACTGGAAAAAGAACAAAAGAAAAAAGAATTAACCGAAGTTGATAAGAAATTATTAAAGAAACGTGCGCCTGTTGTTAGTATCATGGGGCACGTTGACCACGGTAAAACAACATTACTCGACAGTATTCGTGCATCAAAACATAAAATTGTTGCGACAGAAGTTGGCGGAATTACCCAGTCTATAGGTGCTTATACCGTTTATTTGGATGGTGATAAAGAAAACAAAAAAATTGTATTTGTGGATACTCCGGGGCACGAAGCATTTACAGAAATGCGTGCACGCGGCGCTAAAGCAACTGATATCGCAATTCTGGTTGTTGCGGCTGACGATGGTATAATGCCGCAGACAATAGAAGCGATTAACCACGCAAAGGCAGCAAATGTTCCGATTATTGTTGCTGTAAACAAAATTGATAAGCCGGATGCTAATCCTGACAGAATTTTGCAACAATTGACTGAACACGGACTTGTGCCTGAAGAATGGGGTGGTGATACCATTACCGTTAAAGTATCTGCATTGAACGGTACAGGTATTGATGAATTACTTGAATATATTCTGCTTGTGGCTGATATAGAAGATCTAAAAGCCAATCCAAAGGCAGAAGCATCAGGGGTTGTAATTGAAGCTAATCTTGACAAAGGTAAAGGTCCTGTTGCAACATTGCTTGTTCAAAATGGTACATTGCGTGTAGGCAACTGTATTGTTGTTGGTACTGCCTGTGGTCGTGTCAGAGCATTGCTCTCTGACAGCGGTGAAAGAATACAAAAGGCTGAACCTTCTACTCCTGTTGAAATTTTAGGGTTGACTGAAGTTCCGCAGGCGGGCGATTATTTTGAAGTCGTTAAAAACGAAAAAGAAATGAAGGCAATTGTCGAAAAACGTAAAGAAAAAGAACGCGACAAACGTCTTGAAACAATGCTCCCTGCACACATTCGACGTGAAGCTGCTGCAGGAGAAGACGATATTCCTGAACTCAACCTTATTATCAAGGCGAATACTCACGGGTCTGCAGAAGCTGTTTCTCAGGCAATTGCTCAGTTAGACAGCAAATTAATCAAGACAAAAATTATTCACGTTGGCGTTGGTGATATTTCAGAAGCCGATGTAATGCTGGCATCAGCATCAGGAGCATTAATTTTAGGATTCACCGTAAAAGAAGATGCAAATGCTGCGGCTGCGGCAGAAAAAGAAGGCGTTACAATTAAGAAATATGATATTATCTATCAAATTCTTGAAGATATTGAAAAAACTATGCTTTCACTTCTTGAACCTGAAATTAAAGAAGTTGAACTCGGTAAAGCCGAAGTGCGTCAGATATTTACTATCGGTAAGACAACAAGAATTGCAGGCTGTTATGTAACAGAAGGTAAAATCGTCCGCAGTAAAGATGCGGTTGTAATACGTGACGGTAAAGAAATATTTAAAGGCGCAATTGATCAGCTTAAACGTTTCAAAGATGATGTAAAAGAAGTTGCACAGGGTTTTGAATGTGGTATTTCTTTTGCTAAATTCAATGATATTGAAGTAGGCGATATAATTGAAGTTTCAACAACTGAAGAAGTTGAACGTAAAAGTTTGTAGAATAGATATAAGTATTAGACATAGTCTAACATTGCTGAAAACTGTGTAAGCAATAGCCTATCGTTTCGTAAAACGCGCCTGCCACTTTGTTTCAAAATGAACTTACACATGTGGAAAATGGTATAGTCTTATTTTTTGAGCCCGTTATACCAGTCACGGGCAAGCATTTCGCCTTTGCCTTCCGGTTTTACTTTCACCAATAAAAGACAATCCTTGCCACAGCCGACCTTTATACCGTTTTTATCGGCGCTGAGGAATTCACCGGCGTTGCCGCTGCCTTCAACGACTTTTGTTTCCATAACCTTAATTATTTTATCGTTGTACAGAAAATATGCGGATGGAAATTTGTAAATACCACGGACAAGATTATGGATATCCTGTGCAGACTTGTTCCAATCTATCAGTGTTTCTTCTTTGGTCAATTTATTAGCCATACAAACACCTTCTTCGCATTGCGGTACAGGCGTCAGGGTTTTCTCAACAAGTCCAACTAGTGTTTTTTCCAGCAGTACCGGTGATTTGCTGCTAATTTCTTCAAACAAATCCACGCATGTCATGTCATCAGGAATTTGAATTACTTCTTTTAGACAGACATCGCCGCAATCCAGTCCGAGTTCTGTAATCATTGTACAGATACCTGTTTCTTTATCGCCATTTATAATCGCACGTTGTATAGGATTTGCTCCGCGATATTTTGGCAAAAGTGAGGCATGCAGATTTATTGTTTCATATTTTGGTATATCCAGAACTTCCTGTGATAAAATTTGACCAAATGCAAAAGTTACAAAAAAGTCTGGATTTAATGCCTTTATTGCTGCTTGAATTTCCGGTTCTTTGCGGATTGATTTTGGCTGAAAAACAGGTAAATTATGAGCAAGTGCAAACTGCTTTATAGGAGACATAGTTAGTTTGTGCCCGCGTCCTGCCGGTTTATCCGGCTGGGTTACAACAGCGACAACATCAATTTTATCTGAATTATACAAGTATTCCAGTGATTTGAGGGCAATTGCAGGTGTGCCGAAAAATACAACTCTTATCATTTACTTAACTCATTCTCCAAAACTTCGTCAACGATTATTCTATCCGGATCAATTGGCGGCAGATGATGTTTTGCCAGTTCTTCATCAGCTTGAAAACGGTTTGCACAATGATCGATGAATAAAATTCCGTCAAGGTGGTCGTTTTCATGCTGGATTGCACGTGCGAGTAATGACCCGTCTTTTGCCTCAAGCACAAATGATTTTCCGTGAGAATCCATAGCTTTTACCATAACATTTTTGTATCGTTTAACGTCTGTATAAGCCTCAGGGAAACTCAAACAGCCTTCTTGAGATATTATAGCACCGGATTTTTTAATTATTTTAGGGTTTATAAATACCATTGGATTCAACGGTTCGTTGTTAGTAGAAACATCTATTACAAACACGCGGTAATTAACTCCTATTTGCGGAGCAGCAAGCCCGACACCGTTCTGGGCATACATTGTGTCTAACAAATCCTGTACAAGTTCCTGTATCTTTTTCGAAACTTTATGAACTTCTTTTGACGGTTCTCTTAGTGATTTTTCACCGTATTGCAAAACTTTTCTAACAGCCATATTAATCCTCTTTCTTATATATATTATACACAAAATATCCTTCTCTGGCAAATTCGTTACTGTTAATAAAACTTAAAAATTGACAGACTGAAGCTGCAGGAAATGCAGCAGGCGGCAATAAGTGCATCTGTTCCTATCAATGAACAGCCTTCAATTTTTGGTGCTCAAAATACTTCAAAAGTGGAAAAAACAGAAAAAGAAGATGATAAAATGTCTATTGATACCAGCGCACTAGACGAAGCCGCATTTAAACATATGCCTAAAATGAAAGTAATTAATCAGAATTATGACGCAATTGAGAACAGTCTTATTCAAGAACTTAAAAATACTAACACTTCAATTCGTACGAATGCTTGTAAAACGTCTGTACGCATAATGGATTTATATGCAGAAGGTATGGCAGAAGCAATGGGCTGTAAGGATCAAGCGCAGGCACAAGGAATAATAAGCAGCTATGTACAACAAATAGAGGCAGAAAATACTAAGTTTGATCAATACTTTGCCAGCTCAATGAATTTGAAAAAATCAAATGAAGCATTGATTAATTATCAGGCATCCGGCGGGAAATTAGAAAATGTTAAAATTGATATGTTGCTAGAAAATATAGAATCAGGCAATAACAATCAGATGTTAGAGTCAAATATTCAGGAAATAGAAAGAGCCTCCGCCGACCCGAACGGACAAAATACAACAACAGACAATACCAGTATTATAAAGCCGGATTCACAGAATCAGCAAGCCAATCCGTTTAATATGAACAATTCATTTGCAGGAAACAATCTGGCGTATGCAAATAATCAAAGCCAGCCGAATTTCATGACAAATCCTTTTGCACCGAATAACGGTATCGATTCTGGCGCTATGCAGAATTCATATGAACAAAATCAGTCTTCAATACAGGGCAATGAAAATCCTTTTAATAACAGACGTTATTTCAAGTTCAAAAACTTATGAACCTGAGGAATTAGCCGGACATTATGGTAGTTTTCCAAAAACTTATCAAGTATTTGTTCTGCGAAGTCTGATGTAACAGACATTTCATCCTCAATCATCTGCGGCTGCAAAATCAGTTCTATGCCGTATTTTTTGCCTAACTCACAGCATTTATCAATTTCTTCCGCTGTTATTCTGTCATTGAATACAATTTTGGCAAAGGTTTCTATGCCGCTACAGTTTTCAAAAAATTTGTCATGGAATTTAAAAGAGTCTTTCATGCCGGATGCGCTTTCAAGTTTTATATCAGCAGAAATTATATCTATAAATGGTTTTATTTCAGGCAGTTTAGATGCAAGTGTGGCATTGGTTTCAAGATAAATTTTCTGTCCGGTCTGAGGCAAAAACTTCTTTAAAAAATCCGTAGATAAAAGCGGTTCGCCGCCGGTTAAAGAAATTGAATGATAGTTTTTGAATTCTGAAATGCGCCGCAAAAGCCCTTGAACATCGTATTCTTCAAAATCAGTGCCGTCCTGAAAATCAGTATCACAGTAATTACATTTTAAATTACAATTACAAAATCTTATAAAAAGCTGTTTGCAGCCAACATATGGACCCTCGCCCTGAATTGAGGTGAATATTTCTTTAATTCTCACTTTGCAATTATCAATCATTTAATAAATTCTCTCTAATATTGTGTGATGACAGTTTTTTCAATTTTTCATAAAGTTTAATTTCATCATCTGACAAAGATTGAGGAATTTCAATATGCACGGTGATAATAATATCGCCTGATTTGTTTTTTTGTGTAACTCCCATGCCGGAAAGTCTGAACTTTTGTCCTGACTGTGTATGCTTCGGAAGTTTTAATTTGATATTGCCTTCTAATGTTTTAACCTCTATATCGCCACCCAGAACAGCCTCAAACGGGGTAATCGGCACATTATAAAGAATATTCAAACCATCGTATTTAACTTTTGAATTGCCTTCTATTTTGACATTTATATACAAATCACCGTTTTTGCCGCCGTTTTGCCCGTGGTTACCTTCGCCTTTAAGACGCAGTTTTGAACCATTTTTGATTTTTGCTGGAATTTTGACTGTGATTTTACGATATTCAGATTTTTCGCCTGTTCCTTTGCAGTCAGAACATTTTGCACCGTTAATAAATTTTCTGCCTTTACATTTAGGACATAATTCAGTATGTAAGACATTTACTGTTCGAGAAGTGCCTTTCAGCGCCTCTGCTATGCCTACAGTAATATCAACGGTTATATCAGCGCCGTTTTTAGGCTCCGGCTTGGGTTGTTTTTGTTGTTTCTGTTCTTTTTTTGTGAATTCTTTAAATATTCCATTTATTGTGTCAGAAAAGACTTTTTCAGAATAATCTTTCTTTTTTTCAAAAGAGGATTTAATATTCTGTTCACGATTCGGCGGAGTAGTTGTTTTTTCTTTGTATTCCTGTTCAGCTTTTTGAGAAGTTGTTTTTGTTTTTGGAGTTTCAAAAAATCCGTTAAGAATATTATATTGTTTTCTCTTTTCAGGATTAATCAGAGTTGTATAAGCTTCTGTTATGTCTTTGAACATTTCAGCCGTATTTGGATTAACATCGGGGTGATATTTACGTGCAAGCCTTCTGTATGCTGATTTTATTTCAGCATTTGAACTGTCCGGTGTGACTCCTAAAATTTCATAGTAATTCTTAAACTTAATCATATTTTTATTTATAACGATATTATAAAATTTTTCAACAATTAGGGTTACCTATTTTATAAAGAATGCGGAGAATTTTTGTGTTACAATTTAAAATATGAATATAGATTATATAAAAACAAGGTTGAATATTTTTATAGGGGATACATTTGGCGGGGTAAATGCGGCGATTATTGCCTTACCTCAGGCACTTGCATTTGGAGTAGCAACAGGATTCGGTGCTGGAGCCGGTATCTGGGGGGCTATAATCCTAAGTTTTATTGTCGGGATATTAGGAACAAAAATCCCGATGATATCAGGAATAACAGGTCCTTCAGCAATTGTTATTGCATCTGTTATGCATGCTCTGAATAAAGATATTTCATCTGTAATTCTTGTAATGTTTATGGCTGGAATAATTCAGGTGGTATTATCACGCTCTGCATTACTGAATGTAGTTAAATATGTGCCATATCCTGTTATTTCAGGCTTTATGAATGGTGTCGGCATAATTATTATAATACTACAGCTTAATCCGTTAATCGGGCATCCTGCAATGTCAAATACTATAGAAAGCATTGAATATACTTTTCTTAACCTGTCTTCAATAAACTATGATGCTTTGCTTTTGGGACTTATGACACTTGTTATTGTTTTTGGTATACCTAAACGAATAAACAAAGTATTCCCGTCTACTGTACTGGCTTTAATTGTATGTACGCTTATTTCGATTAAACTTGGATACAATGTTGATAAGATTTCTAATGTTGCTGTCGGATTCCCGAAAATTTCTTTTCCGCATGCAAGTGTTCATGACATAATAACATATTTTCACTATGCAGTTATGCTTTCTATAATTTTGACGGCAGAAAGCTTACTCACGGGGCTTGTTTGTGATTCATTGACGAAAACTCAAAGTTCGCCAAAAAGAATTATACTGGCGCAGGGGGTTGGAAATGCTGTTTGTGCGCTTACGGGCTCTTTACCCGGGGCTGCTGCGACAATGCGTACGGTAGCAGCACTTAAAGCCGGTGCAAGTACACGTATTGCGGCGTTTGTTACTCCTGTTGTTCTTGTGCTTTTATTGTTTAAGTTTTCCGGATTTGTAGCAGAAATTCCTCTGGCTGTGCTTGCCGGAATTCTGATAAAAATCGGTTATGATATTATTGACGTTAAATTATTAAAAGTCCTCAGATATGCGCCTAAAGAAGACTTGTATGTACTGATGCTGGTATTTTTGCTGACAGTATTTTATAACCTTATAGTTGCAGTAGGTGCCGGTATTACTCTTGCTGCACTGCTGTATGCAAAACGGGTTGCGGACAAAGCACGCATTGTACACAAAGTTGTTCATAAAAAAGAGATTTTAACTCTTGAAAAAGAAGTGGAAGAAAATTACGGACATAAAATCAGAATTGCGCACATTGACGGACAGTTTTTCTTTGGCTCTGCAACCCAGTTGATTTCAAAATTTGATGTAATGCTTGGTACAAAAATTCTGATAATCACTTACGATGCCGATGATTTGCTGGATATATCAGCTATATTTGCACTGGAAGATATTATTGAGCGTTTAAACAGCCAGCATATCAGAATTTTGCTTGTTGTCGGCAGCGAGCCTGTATTAAACCAGCTTCGCGAACACAAAATTGTTGCTCAAATAGGAGTTCATCATGTGTTTGCAGAAGAGATGAAGGCTATTGAATTTGCTCAAAAAGCCATTAAAAGAAGTAAATAATTAAAATGAGATGTCAAAGATATTACCTTCTGGCAAGCTTTAACCCTTTTAAAATCAATTCTAATTCAGGAATTACATTAGGATTATCAAATGCTGCAAGTGCAAGTTTAAGAAACTCCATCTTTTCAGGTTCATTAGAAATTCGGACAATTTCTTTTAATAAATTTTTCAGAGTAACATTTTCCTGTTCATTATCAAAAATTTTATAAGTGCCATCGGAATAATAAATTATCGTATTTGCGTATTTATTGTTTTCAAAATACTCAACAGTAATAGTTTCTCCTGTTTTCACCGCCATATCTATGAATCTTTGTTCAATATATTTTTCATTATTATTGGTCAGAATATCTCTTGTTTTGTCTGTTTTGTTAAGGAGTTGATAAACATTTTCACTCTTTAATACTCTGTAATTTGATATGTTATAAGTTCCGTCAACAAGACAACTTTCTTCTGCAAACATAATATCAAAATTGAATAAGTCTTTTGGGGTTACATCTAAAGTAACACATATATTTTCAAGTGTTTTACCCGAAGGAAAATGAACACCGGTTTCTAATTTAGACATTTGCCGCGGCTGAATACCAATAAGTTCACTAAGTTTTTCTTGACTTAGCCCTCTGGCTTTTCTATACTTTTTGATGTTAGCACCAAGTGCTTTAGCAAAGTTTAACATACATTCTCACCTTTCAATAAGTATAACTACTACATTGTTAATAAATAACGTAGTAAAAAAATGTAATTACATTGCTATTACTGTTTGTATAGAAGTTTTACGACTTATAAAAATATATTCACTATTCGTTCAAGTAAAAATAGCACAGCACAATTTACATAGAGAAAGACTGAATTGTTACGAAAGGTTACAATAATTTACGCATGTGAAATTCTCGCCGGTACAAAGCGTTATTATATATAAGAGAGTATAACTATAAGGATTTATTATGAGTATAGCTATTGATGCAGATTTATCCTATTTACAAAACAGGTTAAACATTAGTGCAACTAAATTTCAACAAGTCTACGCTAATATGTCGCTTAAAGAAATCCTTATGGCAGAAGCGGCTGAAGGTAATCAGGAAGCTATTAAACTTGCGAATGAACTGCTTAACAATACCAGCCTCATAATGGAGTTGTTTAATCTTGCTGATCCGAACAATAAATACGAAATTCTTAGCGAAATGACCGCACAACAGCTCAGGGTATTTCTCCCTATTATGGAAGAAAAAGATCTTGTGCAGGGATTATATTACTTTTCTGAAGATAAATTGATGTCTATGCTTGAAGATGTTCCGCCGGAGCAGCTTGTAAATGTTGTTTTTCAGATGTTTTCAAAAGAAGAAGTAGTCAGACTTTTGCCGGATGAACAACTGGATAAATTTTTGACAAGTACCGATATAGACAAAAACAAGATTCTTAAACATATGCAGTCTATTCCAGAAGAATATCTGATGCAGATATTAGAAAATATTACCGGAAAATCCGAAGACAGTGAACAAACAAGCTATGATCTTACAAAAAAGATTGGCGAGCTTAATCCACTTGAATTTAAAGATGCATTACAAGGCTTGCAGCCTACTCAAAAGCAGCAATTGGTACTTTCACTCGGAAAAGAACACTCAGAATGGTTCCAGCTTTTTGATGCAGACGCTTATACAAAAATGATTTATAATCACAAACAGAAGCCGGATATGGTTAAATCAATGGCAGTGCTTGAACCGGATCAAATTATCAAAATGAACGAAGAATTGCCAAATGATTTACTGGCAACAGTTATCACTCAAATGGATACTGAACCGTTCGCCGAAACTCTTATGGATAAAATGCCTGAACTTATTGCTAAGTTTTTGATGAAATAATATCCAGTGCCATTTTTAATGCTAAATTAGCAAAACACTCTTTCATCTGTGCTTTTGTCAGCACTTCATTAATTTGAAAGCGTTCGACTTTTATATTGCCTTTAAAAGATATTCCGATATAAATAAGTCCGACCGGTTTACCTTCATCCTGCAGCGGACCCGCAATACCTGTTGTGCATATGGCTAAATCACAGCCTGTAACATTACTCAGACCGGACGCCATTTCATATGCACATTCATAGCTCACTGCTCCATGCTGTTTGAGTGTATCTGCTGAAACATTAAGGATTTTTTGTTTAGCCTCATTTGCATAAGTTACAAAATTCAGCTTTATATACGCCGAACTTCCTGTTACATCGGTCAATTTCGAACTTACAAGTCCGCCTGTACAGCTTTCTGCTGTGGCTGCTGTAAGATGTTTTTCTATTAAAATTTTGCCCAATTTTTCTTCTAACTTTTCCATAATTTAAACTTTATTGCGATTAAATTGTTTTGTCAATAATTAAATACCTTAATTATTATGCAGTATTATCAGCATGTTAAATCCTTTAATAAAAATATTTTGTAATAATGTTTAATCTAATCTTTTATTTCTAATTCTGTCCATGTATTATGTAATTAAGTTATGGAGGAAATCATGCCTGCAGCATATAAGACACAAGACAAAAGTTTAGATGCAAACCTTCTGCCGCAAAACGTTGAAGCAGAAGAGGCTGTACTGGGTGCAATTCTTGTTAACCCGCAGGTTATTACCAAGGTTGTAGAAACATTAAAACCTGAAAGTTTTTATAAACCCGCTCATAGATATGTTTATGAGGCAATGCTGCAGTTGTTCAACCAGAACGAAAGAATTGATATTGTATCTGTTTCTGATGTTTTGAATTACAACCAGAAACTTGAAACAGTCGGCGGCAGAGCTTTTATTAACGATTTAAGCTATAAAACAATTACGACATCCAACATTGAATATTATGCAAAAATTGTTCAGGAAAAGGCTATTAAACG
Source organism: Candidatus Gastranaerophilales bacterium (assembly GCA_944323045.1). Lineage (GTDB taxonomy): Bacteria > Cyanobacteriota > Vampirovibrionia > Gastranaerophilales > Gastranaerophilaceae > CALUVH01. Next base: position 12,904 of record CALUQX010000032.1, read on the forward strand.
TGCATTGATTAACGCCGGTTCCGAAATTGTCGGGTTTGGCTATGACGTGAATCCGATTGATGAATCTTTAGACCGTGCAGAAAAACTTATCTTTGATATTGCATCCAAAAAGGCGACATCGGATTTGACCCACGTTAAAGATCTTGTTCTTAATACTTACGAAAAAATCGAGTACCGTTATGAACATAAAGATGAATTAACCGGTGTGCCGACAGGGTTTTATGAACTGGATGCGATTATGAACGGGCTGCAAAAATCAGATTTGATAATACTAGCCGCACGTCCTGCTATGGGAAAAACAGCGTTCGCACTTAATATTGCGCAAAATGTGGCTTTGAAAGCTAATACCCCTGTTGCAATATTTTCTCTTGAAATGTCAAAAGAACAGTTAATGCAGAGAATGTTGTGTTCTGAGGCAGAAATAGATTCACAGAGAGTTAAGACAGGTAATATGCAGAGCAAAGACTGGGAAAAACTTGCCAATGCAATGAATGCGTTCACTCAAGCGCCAATTTACATAGATGACACTTCAGGCTGTACAATCACTGATATCCGCGCAAAATGCCGCCGGCTGAAAATGGAGGAAAAAGATTTAGGGCTCGTTCTAATCGACTACCTGCAATTGATGGAAAGTTCCGGCAGAGAAGATAGAATGCAGCAAATTTCCGCTATTTCAAGAGGATTAAAAATTCTTGCAAGAGAACTGGATATTCCTGTTATTGCACTGTCACAATTATCCCGTGCTGTTGAATCAAGAACTGATAAACGCCCGATGCTTTCTGACCTGCGTGAATCCGGCGCTATTGAACAAGACGCCGATATCGTTATGTTTATCTACCGTGATGAATATTACAAAAAAGCCGAGGAAGAAGATGAAGTAACCAAAGCAACATCAAAAGGTGAATCTGAAATTATTATTGCAAAACACAGAAACGGTTCTGTTGGAACTATAAAACTGCTTTTCCAGGGCAATATTACAAAGTTCAAAAATCCGATAAAAACAGATGTATTTTAATCACTACCCTGCTTCACATCCGTCATCTTTGTGTAAAAAACATGCCGAAAAATGTTCTTCGCCGACTTTATAAACCGGCGGGGTAATATTTTTGCAAATATCCATACAACTTTCACAGCGCGGGTTAAATCTACATCCCTGTATAAATTGCTGTATTGAAGGCGGCTGCCCGGGAATAGTCTGCAGTTTTCCGCCTCTGGCTGTAGAAGGGAGAGATTTTAACAACGCTAGTGAATAAGGATGTTTTGTATTTGTAAAAAATTCCTTGACAGGAGCATCCTCTACAATTCTTCCTGCATACATAACAGAAACATAATCTGCATTTTCACCGACAAGTGAGAGATCATGGGTTATCAACAGAATTGCTGTTTTCAAATCGTCTTTTATTTCCTTTAAAAGACTCATAATCTGTGCCTGAATAGTTACATCTAAAGCCGTTGTCGGCTCATCAGCAATTAGAATTTCTGCATTACAGGCAAGCGCCATTGCAATTATTGCTCGCTGCTTCATGCCGCCTGAAAATTCATGCGGATAAGCGCGCATTCTCTCTTTTGCGCAAGGAATTTGAACCATTTCTAATGCGGCAATTGCTTTTTTTACAGCCGTCTCACCCTGCAGTCCCTGATGTATTTTTATAACCTCTAAAAGTTGATCACCGATTGTGTATAATGGATTTAAAGACGTCATAGGATCCTGGGGTATCAGTGCTATTTTTGCCCCGCGCAGCTTCTGCAAAGTCTTTGTCGGCATTGTCAAAATATCTTCATCTTTATACAATATTTTCCCGTCTGTTATTCGGGCTGTTTTAGGCAAAAGCTGTAAAATACTCAGCGCACTGATTGTTTTTCCGCAGCCTGATTCTCCGACAAGTGCATGCATCCTGCCGCTTTCTAATGAAAACGAAACATCAAATAGCGCCTGTTTAAACCCGCTTTCACAATTAAAACCTAAATTAAGATTTTTTACCTCTATAATCGCCATTGTTTTAATTATACACAATTTATGAAAAAAATAACAGTTAATCTGGAGGATTCAATAAGGCAATACTAAAATACGTATATTTGATAACGTTAAAAAATGTTAAGATTTTTAAATTTACAGTGAAACACTTGATATATCTGCATTTTCAGGCATGTTTTCTTATCTATAATCATGCGAACACGCAATTTTACGGGCAAAATTTTTTTTATAGAGGTATAGGGGATAATAAAAGGCTTTGTTCACAAAGCCGCGAGGAAAAATTGAAAGGGGATTAAAATGTCAGATTTTGCAATTAATGGCAACACTGCCTTGCAAACACACGGTAATGAAGTTCTTTACCGTAAAGTAGTAATCGACGGTCAAACTCATTTCGTAGAAGTTCCGATAGGAAAGACTGTCACCACCAAAACTACTACCACAAAAACAACAACATCAAGAACAACTACTGCCGCAGAAAAGGAAATTCAGCCATTTGACGAGACAACTCAAAAGGAAATTCAGCAGGCAAGAAAGTTTCTTGACCACGAAGACAAAAAAGTTAGAAAAGGGGCTGAACTAACTCTTACAGAACTATATGAAAAAGCATTTATAGAAGAAGGTAAGAGTGAAAAAGAAGCCAAAAAACTTGCTAAGCTTGCTCTAAAAGAAGATCAGGCTGCACTAAGGTTTGAAAAACGTCAGGTCTTTATTGACAAAGACGAGTACAAAGCTGCTAAGAAAGCAGATAAAGGCAATGAAGATAATTATGAATATCTTGGACGAAAAACACGTAAATTTGTAGAAGCGCACAAAGACGAATTCTATGAAGACGGAAAATTTTCAAACCAGAAATTCAAAGATTTCATGAAGAACATAGCCGCAGAAGACCATCAGGCAGATTTATATGAACTTGATCAGGCAGCAGAAGAATATGATTCAACAAGAAGAACAATGGGTAAAGCAGCCAAATCTGCAGGTCTGGATAAAGAAAAAGATAAAACAGCAGGCAAACGAGCATTACATGTCTTGAAAACAACAGCTATAGGAGCCGGCATAGGAGCCGCATCCGGTGCTGCAATAGGTTATGCAACCGGAACAGTTACCAATCTGAAAGATGTTAACCATAAGCACATAAACGTCAATGATCCAAACTTTGATGTAACAGTAGATTCAAACTGTGACCTTGAAGGAACAATTGATACAAGAAAATCTTCAGCAAAAACAGGAGCAATAGCCGGGGCTGTAGGCGGTGCACTCGCCGGCATGGCAACAGGGTTGGCTACAATGAAGAAAATTAAAGACGAAGGTGAAGGTGAACACACTGAACGTGAAGAAGTAACCAGAATCATAACAACTAAACTGGAAGAACCGGAACCGGTTGAAACAGTTGTAGTTCCGCCTGCACCGCCAGAAGAACAGGTTCAATGCCGTGAAGAAATTGATGAAGTTCCGATAATGGAAGAAAAACCTGATTTAGATTACTGTGAATACAAGGTAAAACGTGGTGAATCCTGGTACGATATCACAAGAGATAAATACGACATCAAAGAACACAAAGACATTATGGATGCTGTACACGTACTGAAAGACCAGCACGGAGTAAAATACAGTGAAAATGTCCAGCCAAAAGTAATGAAATTGTATTATGATTTACAGGTTGGCGACAAGGTATATCAACTTGATTGTGACAAAGATGTAAATGGTACTGTTAAGAAATATGGAAACCAGAAACAATACACCGGCAAATTCCAGCCAAGAATAGTTGAACAGCAAACCGGTACAGAATACATCTACAACAGGTATGAAACAAAACCTGGACAACAGGAACAACAGGTTGACCACCAGAAGTTTACAGATAAAGAATCACTTCAAGAATACATTCTTGAAAACGGATGTAAATAGAAGATAAGCAAGCCCGAAAAATAAATACAAAAAGCCCTTGACTCCAAGGGCTTTTTCATATGGTATGACTAAGCCATTGCCGCCGTCAACCAAAACCTGTTCACAGTAGTTTACAGTAGGGTGCCGTCGTTTCGACGAACCAGTTCTCTGTGAATTGTGAACCGTGACCTGTGAACGGTTGTTACAAAAGTGATTAAGTGACTGAGTGATTAAGTGATTAAGCGGGTTACATGAATCAGGCAACGCCACCATGTCATCGCGCAGCGGATTGCGAGCAGAGCGGATTTGCGGACGGACGGAGCGCGAGCCGGCAGAGGGCGAAACGGCAACGCGAAGGCGGCGGCGTTGCAGACCCGTTTAACGCCGGCGAGTAAGACAGTGAAACGAGTCCGGATAGCGAACGGAACGAGCCGACTGGAGCAGAGCTCCTTAGGCGAGTCTCCGTGAGCGTGGAGCAAATTCAAGACAGGTGATTAGGTGATTAAGCGGGTTACATGAATCAGGCAACGCCACCATGTCATCGCGCACTTGCGGATTGCGAGCAGAGGGCGCAGGGCGCACACGGCGGCGTGGAGCCGGCGGAGCAGCCCGTAGACCCGTTTATTGCGAGCAACCAAGCAGTTGTGCAATCTCTGCCACTCCGTCATCCCGCAGCGGCACAGACGCGGCACGCGAGAATTGACGACTTGCGGGATCTCTTATGGAAGTTACTAAGTTACTAAGGCACTGAGGCATTAAGTATTTAATAAAAATAAGGCAACGCTCTATTCTTGCATTGCCTTATTCATGTATTTCCTTAGTGCCTTAGCATCCTGTCTTGGATTTGCTCCACGCTCGGAAAGTTTCGCTTTTGAACCTACGGTTCAACTCCGCTCAATTTCCTCGCTATCCGGACTCGCTTATTTGCGTTGACTGCACTTCTTCAGCAGCCTTTAATATGTAAAAGTGGACTTCGTCCACCCGTACGCAAATCCGCTAGTGCCTTAGTGCCTTCCACTAAGAGGACAAAGTCCTCTTAGTTGTCGACACAAACCGCTAGCCTGTAGTTAGAGCTGCCGAAACGACCGTTCAAAG
>CALUQX010000033.1 GCA_944323045.1 Candidatus Gastranaerophilales bacterium
GCCGCCTACGCGTCGCCGTTTCGCCCTCTGCCGGCTCGCGCTCCGTCCGTGCGCAAATTCGCTAGTCACTTAATCACCCAATGTAACAACAATTCACTGAGCCCATATATAAAAGCGGACTAGTCCGCCGGTTCACCGGTAACTCAACGTCTCAACGTCTTTTTAAAAATTTCAGCGCGGCGTCAAGCACATTTTTTGCATCTGATTTTTTCAGAATACAATTAATATGTGCTTTGACTGTGTGCGTGCTGATTTTCATTTCGTTGGCTATTTCTTTATTAGAGTAGCCGTTTGTTAATAAATTCAGAATCTCGATTTCCTTATTTGTTAAATTTTGCATAATTGCGCTCCTTCATTTATAATTATAACCCCAAATAAATCAAATATGGTTAATAATATTTCCGGATTGTAAAAATTATTGAAAAATTTACAAAAGTTTATGATTTATATATTTGCTTAAGTACAAAGATATCGTTTTCATCCGGAATGGATATGTTTTTCTGATGCGGAACATACATTATGTCATCAATCTCCACACCGTGTCCGAGCCCCAGTGCATGCCCGAATTCATGCATAATAGCACAATAGATGCTTAAATCGCTTGTTTCGCGCCCGTAGACATTTGGCAGACCTATTTCTATTGAAATTTTTTTCAAGGATGAGCCGACAACACTTAAATATTTACACATTCCTTCATATACTCTGCCGACTTTGACCCAGTGGACAATTATATCTGCTTGCTGAACCTGTGTTGTTTTTTGAAATTGCACGGGTATCGCATTATTTCGCAGAATATTGTTCCAGTCAGTCATTGCGCGTTCAACCTGTGAGTGCATAAATTCTTTGTTATCAATTCCACCGGTAATCGGTGTGATAAAAACGGTTACCAATGATTTGTCCCACCGGCAGAGCTTTCCGCGGATGAGTGAATTGTTTATGTACTGGTTGATTTTTGGTGATAGTGACATAATTGTATAATAACAACTATTAAGCTTTTTTTAAATCGTGTTGCTGAATGAAGTTTATAATATTCTGTTAAGTAATTTTTAGGGGTTGACTTTTTTACTAATTTCGGCTAATTTAAAGTGTGATTTTAAATTAGCGAGGTTATTAATGTTTGTAAAAAGAACGCTTGAAAACGTGATTAATAATACAAGTAAACATTTTAAGGTTGTACTTGTTACTGGAGCAAGACAGGTCGGTAAAAGTACATTGCTAAAAATATGTGATAAAAACAGAAATTATGTAACTCTGGATAATCCTAATATTAGAGAAATGGCTTTGAAGGAACCAGAATTGTTTTTGGATCGTTATTCTCCGCCTGTTATCATTGATGAGATACAATATGCGCCGAATTTATTGCCATATATAAAAATCAGAGTTGATAACAGCAGTGATAAAGGCGGATACTGGCTAACCGGTTCTCAACAGTTTAATATGATGAAAAATGTTTCAGAGAGTCTGGCTGGCAGGGCAGGAATTGTTAATCTTATGGGATTTTCTTTGAGTGAATTAGAACATAGAACCACGCAGATGCCGTTTTTACCTGTTAAAAGTTTTATTGAAGATGCAAGAACTGATGTAAGGTCATATTCATTAAAAGAATTATATAAAATCATATGGCGTGGAGCATATCCGGAAGTTAATGTGGATAAAGATGTAAATTGGGAAATATTTTATAGTTCATATTTGCAAACATATTTAGAACGAGATATCAGGAATTTGACAGTTGTGTCTAATGAAATGACTTTTTTGACTTTCATAAAAGCTGTAGCAGCCAGAACAGGACAGTTGATTAACTATTCTGATATTGCAAATGAAGTCGGAATTTCTGTACCAACGGTAAAATCCTGGTTATCTGTGCTAATATCATCAGGAGTCGTTTATTTTTTACCGCCTTATTTTAATAATATTAATAAAAGATTAGTAAAAACACCCAAAGTATATTTTGCGGACACCGGATTATGTTCATACCTGACCGGCTGGAATAGTCCTGATGTTTTGGAATCCGGTGCAATGTCCGGTGCGATGTTTGAAACATTTGTTGTGACAGAAATTATTAAAAGTTACAAACATAATGGCAAGACTCCTAATATATATTATTATCGTGACAGAGACAAAAAGGAAATAGATGTAATTATTGAACAGAACGGGAAATTATATCCTGTAGAAATAAAGAAGACTGCTAATCCTGATAAGAATATGATACGTAATTTTGATGTAATCCCTGAAGATAGACGTGGGAGCGGGGCTGTGGTTTGCCTTGTAAAAGAGGATTTGCCATTAACTAGTAATGTTAATGCAATACCTGTCGGGTATTTAAGTTTTTGAATAACATACATAGAAAAATTTGATAAATAGCAAAATAGCATCATCTGATTACATGTAACAAAATGTAAAAATGAATTTTAAGTAGGCAAAACACCGGTTATACTGCCTTATAGGATAGGATATGGCGGGGCGGTGGCAATTTTTTTTATTCTTGTGTTTTTATAAATACGTAGGTAAAAAGTAGAAAGGTTTGATATGACATTAGATGTTAACAAGATTAATTTTGCAGGAAATGTAGGCAATGTTTCCGGGGTAAACACACCTAAAAAAGTACAGCATAACACAAATTTATTAAATCAGGATGCGCCTAACGATAAGGTTAATTTTACCGGTAAAAAAGAATTGTCTGATACTGAGAAAAAAGAATTAATTCTGAAAGCGCGTACTAAAGCATCTGGATATGCATTTTTTGGCGGTGTGTTTAGTACAGCTTATTACGGCTTAAGATCCGATGAAAAAGTCGCAAAAAAATATGATTTGGATCCAGTTGCCGATAAAAAACTGATTAAGCAAATTAAACGTGAACAGCTTTTGTGGACATTGCCGGCATGTGTTCCGGGGATAGGAGTTGTTCCGGGGGCTGCAGCTTATTTGTATAACAAAAACTGTGATGCTGAAAAAATTAATTTGTATAAATAAAATAGTAAAATATGAAAATAAATAGCGTTAAATTTCATAATTATCAAACACAGGCAGTTTCTCATAAGGATTTGCCTGTGTCTGGTACTTCTGTTAAAAATGCGGCTCAGGTTCCGTTTTATGGACTGCCGGTTGAAAAAATTGCCGGTAAGAGTGTTGAAACTATTCAAAACATTGTTAATGAGATTATAACCGGACTTGATAGCAGTTATTGTATTTCTCGTGTTAAACAGGCTCAAGATGCATTGAGATTTAATATTGGTGAACCGGTTGAAGGGTTTCGCGGATTGTTTAGAACAAAGGCGTTAGCTGCAAAATATTCTAATGATGACAATCTTTACCTTTTATCCCAAACACAAAATAATCTTACTGGTAAAATTTCAGTTTTTGACAGTGCTATTAATGAAATAAAAACATTTACGCCTGATGATATGAAGGCTTTGAAGGAATATAAATATACACCGGATGCGTTTCACGGCTACCTCAGACATGACAGGGTTAGAGGTCTGGTAAGCAAAGAAGAATTAGACAATTTTATATCGGCGATTGATGAAATGTTTTCCTGTGATAATAAAGCTTATACCCTAGAGAAACCGACCAAATTATACAGGGCATTACAGCAGGATTTAAGTTCTGATGATATTGACCAATTGAGTCGTATCGGCGGAATTTTCACTGATAAATCTTTTGTTTCAACCTCAACAGATTTGGCTGTTGCAAAGCGTTTCAATGGCGGCAGCCCGATTTTAGAGATAAATGTACCCGCTGGGACAAAATATTTGGATATGGATAAACTGTTTAATATTCAAATGCGACGGTGGCGCGAGGATGAATATTTATTAAACAGGGGCAGCAAGTTTAAGGTAACAGGTTTTGACGGCGAGAATAATATAATTAAGGTCGATTATTTGGCGGACTGAACAATTTTACCAGATATTTTTAATAAGAAAAACAAAACGTATTCGCATTATTAGACCGAATGTAACAAAATGTAAAAATGAATTTCAAATAGGCTGAAATCCAGATATACTGCCTCATAGGATAGGATAGGATAGGATAGGGCGGGGGAGTGTAAAGATTTTTCACTAATGTCCGATAATTAGAATATAAGTGGTTTCGAAAGCACAGTATGTAGTAATTTTAAAATGAGGACTAGACAATGGTTGACAAATTAAATGGACTTAACAAAACAAATAATTATCCTGCACAAGATAGGGTAGACTCTAACAAAGCAGAAAAAACAAAGAATTCAGAATCCCTATTTACAAAAGCAAAAAAACTTTATGGACTTGCAGGAGAACGTTTCGCAGTAGACGATAGTAAAGTTTATAGTGGTAATGAAGTTGACAGTTATCTAGATGAAAAGACCGGTTTAATCAAATATGAAAAAACACCGGAGGGTACTATATCAACACCGAAAGGCTCTCACCCGAGCGATTTACCGCAGGAACTTATTGACAAAGAAAATGCAAAACATGAAAAACTCTTCCCTACAGGTAAAATAGTACAGATAGACGGTATTCCACTATTTGATGAAGCAGGAATGGCTGAATATATCATATTGGATCCTTTGGCTGGATTGGTTGATAATAGTAGTCAGATTGACGATGAACAATAATTAAGTACTAATAATCAAAATTATAAAAAATCTGATAAATGTTATATTTATCAGATTTTTTATACAGAAAGTTCATCAAACAGATTTACATTTTCTGTTTTGCCTGTTGGCTTAGAGCATATAAGAGAATTTAATTTTTGCATAGATTTGATTACCTGTTCGCGTGTCGTGCGCATAATTTCCACAAAATTCCCTCCGCCAGCCGGCTTAAAGCCAAGCTGCATGTATTTGCCGACAGTGTCATAAGGTCCGTTTTTTATTGCATCTATATGAATTATATTTGCGCTGCTTTTCAGAAAATCTTCAAAGGCTGTTTTGAATAATGTTTTTCCTGCAAGCGGAACTTTTTCGCCTTTTTTGACTGGAAATGTACATACGCGGGTTATTTCATATTTATTTTTCCCCTGTTCAAATGTTATAATGCCGCATGGCTTTTTACCTTTTGCAAGCAGGTATGATTTGAACTTCTCACCGCCGGAAAGGGTTATTGCTTCTTTGAGCATTGTGTACCAGACTTCCATTTTATTGCTGTCAATGTGCGGCGCTAATTTCTCAAGTTCCAGATTGTTATACATATATCGTAAAAACAGTTTATCATCTGGAGATAATTCAAAAACCTTAAGCCGTGTGATTTTATTGTCACGAGAAAGACACTTTGTATTTAGAATATGTATACCGGTAAACTTCTGGGTATTGTAATTGTTGATTTGCATCTGCGGCTCCTGTTGGTTGTTTTAAAAATCCTGAATAAAAAAATTTGCATAATTTTGACTTTTAAAAAAACTTTATTAAATACAAAATATGATGATAATGGAGTATTTAAAACGAAATAGAGTTTGTCAGCATGACAAAGTATCACCGGAAGTGGATTTCGCATATTGTCCGGATTGCGGTGAATTGATTGAAAACCAGTGGTTTATCATGCGTTGTGCCTGCTGCGGGGTTAAGGTTCGGGCAATGATTAAAAACGGCGAGATTGTTGCTCAGGATAAATTTTGCCACAACTGCGGCTCTTCAATTTATACAATTGACAGAATTGATAAAATAAATTTTATAGATGTAAATTATGCAGTACTTGTAAAAAAAGTAGTCACCCACGAAAGACCTGATATTACGCAAAGTTGGGTTGATTCTACGCAAAGAGCCAATGACATACGCTTACTGCTGCAACAATTCCAATAATATCAGCCAGAATTCCGACAAGAATTGCATAACGAAATTTTGTAATTCCTACTGCGCCAAAATAAACCGCAAGTACGTAGAAGGTTGTTTCGCTGCTGCCAAGCATTATGGCGGCAAGTTTTGTTGCGTAGGCATCAGGTCCGAGGCTATGCGCAATATCGGAAAATACGCCCAGTGCTGCAGAACCAGATAGTGAACGCACTATCATAATCGGTAATGTATCTACCGGTATATGTAAATAATTCAAAACTGGCGCGAGTGCAGCCCCTGTCATCTCTATTACCCCTGATGCTCTTAGCATTGATATTGCCACGATTATTGCAACAAGATACGGGATTATACTAACAGAAACTTTAAAGCCGTCTTTTGCGCCTTCTGTAAAAACTTCATAAATAGGAACTTTTTTTACTAATCCGGCAGTCAAAATAACAAAAATAATAACCGGCAGCGCCCACAAAGAAATTATGTTCATTATACTTTGAAACATTAGTCTTCTCCTCTGGTTTCAGAAGTGGACGTATTAATAGCTTTTTGCGGCGCCCAGAACTGCTGGAATATTTTTGCAATTATAACTGCGCTTACAAACGCAATTGTTGTAACAAGCAGTGTCGGTGCAATTATTTCTGTCGGGTTTTTATAGCCAATACCGATTAATATCGCAATTACAGTTGCAGGTATCAATTGAAATCCCGCTGTACTCATCGCAAGAAATGTGCACATAGAATTCGATGCCGAAGATTTATCAATATTTTCTTCCTGCATTTCTTTCATTGCTTTTATGCCAATCGGAGTTGCCGCATTTGCAAGCCCGAGTGCATTAGCAGAAAAACTCATTGCAACATCGGCTATAGCAGGCGAATCTTCCGGTAATTCGTTAAATAGTCTTTTACTGATTGGTTTTAGAAGTTTTGCAATAAATGCCACAAGTCCGCATTTTTCAGCGATTTTCATAATCCCGAGCCAGAACGCCATTATCCCTATAAGTGAAAATGCCACCTTCACAGACAGTTCCGCTCCGGTCAGTATAGCATTAACAACATCATCCAGTTTACCGTTAACTGCTCCCGCAACTATTGAAACTACTATCAAAAAGTAAAAGATATAATTCATAAGTAAATTAAATCATTAATCTCAGGTTTAGTCAATTTTTTAACGTAATCTTTGTTAATATCACTTGATTATAGCTTTATTTTGTGTTTCTATAAAAATAGTACAGGGTAATTCCTCTTTAGCCCTGTTACAGGATTTACAACAAGCGGCGGTTGTTTGTCCGAATTTGTAACTAATTAAATCTAATAAAGAGAAGGAAAATTAATAATGTTAAAAATCAGATTAAAAAGATTAGGCGCTAAAAAAGCCCCTACATACAGAATTATTGTAATTAATTCAACTACAAAACGCGAAGGTAAACCTATTCAAGAATTAGGTCATTACAACCCTAAAACAAAAGTTATGAAACTGGACAAAGTTTCTGCACTGGAATGGGTTAAAAAAGGTGCACAACCAACGGAAACAGTTGCTTATTTGATTAAAAACTGCAACGATGACGGTACTTTAAACTACAAAAAATCAGAAACAGTTAAATTGTCTAAAAAAGCTCAGGCAAAAGCACAGGCTGAAGCCGAAGCAAAAGCTAAAGCTGAAGAAGAAGCTAAAGCTGCTGCAGAAGCCGCCGCTGAAGCTCCGGCTGAAGAATCAACTGAAGCATAAGGTTTTTAAAATTAAACAGGGTGGCGGATTTTAAAAAAATCCGCCACCCTGTTTGTTTAACCCTTTCTGGATGTGTAATCTTCCTTACCAATCTCCTGAAATTTATGATTGAAATAAATTCCGATTACCCCAAGAGCAATAATTGCCGCTAATGAAATAATATCATTTAATGTCATCTTTCATTACTCCTATATTTTTATTAATTTCTTTGTTGATATTTGTTATATTACTTATAAAAAGTATTTCAAAATATATACCAAATACGAGTAAAAAACTTTTAAAAATAAAATTTATGTCAGTTATTGCAATGCCGACGATACCGCCTGTTAAAATAGCAACAACAGCAATCAGACTGCTGCGTAGACTTATTAAATTTTTATTAGATTCTTCCAAGTACTTCATACAATTCATTATACATTTATTCGGCTTTATGTCAATCGATTAATGAATGTACTTTAAGATTATTGTGAGCCGTGATTGCAGAAAAATTAGTCGCTGTATTTGCTTATTTCGTAGAAGTAGTTTTCTAAAGCCAGATAACCTTTGTAAATTTCGTTTGAAATAGAGGCATAATGAGTTGCGATAATGAATTTCAATTCTTTTGTACGAATTTCTAAAATGGTATCAGCGTCTTTTTTAAGTTTTTCGTCATTAGATATAGACCATTTTTGAAGAAGAGCGAGTTCTTCATACATCTGTTTTATTGTTGTGAATTCAAGAGTATTAAAATCGTATTTGCTTAACAGAGCACGTTCAGTATTTGTAATACGGCTCATAACTGCTTGAAATTTGAATACACGTTTGATTATGACATAGTTGTCAGCGAGTTTTTTATGAGAATACGGAATAGTATTTTTTGCCAGAAGAGCCGCATAAGAACTTGATGTAAAAACATCGTCGTCGCGTGAAAAAGCGCTTCTGGATGTGATTTCAAAATTAGATTTTCTTTCAATAAGATCTTCCAGCATTTTGCCTCCCGATTTATGAGATTATAATACGATAACCAGATTTTGTTGTCATGTATTTATGTCAATTTTTTAACATAATTTAAAGTAGATTTAATTTTTTGCACCTTCCGGCTAAAATCCTTATACGCATTGAATCAGCGGGATTTGGTGAAAATGTCTGCTTGTATTTCAGCCAGTTTATTTCAAAATTAATAGCTTTTTCAATCATAATTGTGTCAAGTTTTTTAGTACCGAAGATTATTTTTCTTGTTTCCACACCTGACAGCGGGGAAATCTGATTGATAAAAGGAATTGATTCTGAGGAAATTCCGCCGCCAAGGATAAATTTTTTATTGTATAGAACGGCTTTTTGAGCGGCTTTTTGTGCAAATTTAAGTATTTGGTTGTCTTCAACATTTTTTATATTGAGCGAACCGGAGAAGTCTGTACGCCCGAAAACTATGCCGGTTAGATTTTGACTCAGATTATTTTGCAAAATGCTGTCCAGCGCATCAAATCCGGTTATTGTTTCAATATTGATAAACAAATTTGTGCCGGCAGGCATGACGTTTGCCGCACTATTTATAAATTTTTCGAATGCATACTCAGATTCTACCATCGGGGCTACTATGTTAGAAACACCAAGCAGGCATGCGTCATTCAAATCTCTCAAAGCTTCACAGCCGCCGGTTTTTAGTGAGAATTCTAAACCTGCATTATCAGTCAGTTCTTTTATGATTTTTACTTCTTCAAAGGTTGCGCCTTCTGATTCAAATTCAGCTTTGACACCTGTAGCGCCAAAGCTTGATTTGAGTTCTATTAAATTATCTATAAGAATATTTTTCACTGATATAAAAGCAAATATTAGTCTACTAACTGCTGCATAATTTCAAAAGGTTTTTCGGCTAATCTGAGAGTTTCAGAGTCGATAATACCTCTTTTTAATTCAGAGAAAGTTGCTTTTTTAGAGTTGAATTTTTTCTTTAAAAATTCATAAGAAACTTTCGGGTCGCACTTGTCACCACAGGTGAATAAATCAACCGCAGCATACCCCAGCTCCGGCCATGTGTGAATAGCCAGATGACTTTCTGAAATAATAACAACGCCTGAGACGCCGTAAGGGTTAAACATATGGAAACATTTTTGGACAATAGTCGCACCACACTCAAGGGCGGCATCCACCATATATTTTTCTACTTTATCAATACTGTTTAATGTGTTTGGATCACATTCAAAAAATTCTGCTAAAACATGTTGTCCTAAGTGGATTTCTTTTTTGCCGTTCTCTTGAATAGCTGTAAAAGGTGAAGTTATTGCCAATTCATGTGCCTCCTATCTAAATGTATATTTATTTTTACTACTACAAAATTGCTTTCGCTATAACATATTACTATAAAAATCAAAAATTTTGTAAAATTTACACTTAAAAAATTTTTTTTTACAAAACTTTTCATATTAATATGCCGGAAAACGAGTTATAATGTATCATTCGAACTACTGATTTTTATTAAGAATTATTAACATTGTAGTATAATTGTTTTTTGTTGTAAAATCAAAATATGAATAAGATACTTGTAATTGATGATGATACAGCGATAAACGAACTTATTAAGGTGAACCTTGAGTTGTGCGGATATAAAGTTGTGCAGGCTTATGACGGCGTGAAGGGGTTTGCATTGTGCAAACAGGAACTGCCGTCACTGGTTATACTGGATGTTATGATGCCTGATGTAGACGGATTTACGGTTGCACAGCGGATTAGAAAAAACGATTCAACAAAGGATATCCCTATATTGATGCTGACAGCACTGTCACAGGTGAGTGATAAGGTTAACGGATTTAATATCGGGGTTGACGATTATCTGGTGAAACCTTTTGAGATGGAGGAGCTGCAGGTGCGAGTAAGAGCGCTTTTGAAACGCTCACGTCAGATACCTGAATCTGCTTCCACACGCGATTTGCTGACACTGGGGGATATAACCCTGCTGCCTGAAACTTATTGTGTGAAAATTAATGACAAACAGGCAAAACTCACCCCTATTGAATTTGATATTTTTAACCTTCTGTTCCAAAACCACGGGAATATGGTATCTTCAGCACAGCTGCTAAAGGAAGTCTGGGGGTATTCTCCGGACGATGATATTGAAACAATCAGAGTCCACATAAGACATTTGAGAAGTAAACTTGACAAAATATCAGACGGCAAAAAGTATATAGAAACTATTTATGGCGGCGGCTATAAGTTAAATGTTTAAAACATTACGCCTTTTTCAAAAAAGTCTTTTAAACTTTCGGCATGACTTTTTAAGTTAGGTGCAGTTATTTTTTTGCCTGTATTTTTCTGCGCTCTTTGCAGGTTGAAATAATCTCTATCAGTGTGTTCTAAAAGATTTGACATTGCATAATTAAATTTGATTTTTTGGAACTGCTGTTCTACCAGTTTGCCGGCATGCATTGGAGTTCCGGTAAAAGATACATTATTTACTTGCATATTAATCCTTTCATTTTTATTTGAATATTAAAACATCAAAAGGAATTTTTTGTTATATGAATAAAAATAGTTTAACAAATATTTACTTTTCTTGTTCATAGCCAAAGTTTCTCAGAGAACTCTGTTTTTTGCGCCAATCTTTGTCTACTTTGACTTCCAGCGATAAAAATACTTTTTTCTCTACAATTTTTTCAAGTTCCAGTCGTGATTCTGTCCCGATTTTTTTTAGTAAACTGCCGCCTTTGCCAATCAGAATACCTTTCTGGCTTTTGTGTTCACAAAAAATTGTCGCATAAATCCTGTCGATGTCATCATTTTCCTGATAATTTTCTACCTTAACCGCAACAGAATGCGGAATTTCATCAGATGTGTTCAGAAGAATTTTTTCCCTTATAACTTCTTCTGTAACATCACGCATTGTCTCTTCTGTAACGATGTCTTCCGGATATAATAAATCACCTTCCGGAAGATATTTGTAAATGTTTTTTATTAAAGTATCAATATTGCGTCCTGTTTTTGCAGAAATTTTTACAACCGGATAATTTTTTTCAAAAAGAAGTTTGTATGTAATTAAATTTTCTTCTACTTTTTCAGGTTTTTTGAGTTTGTCGACTTTATTCATGACAATAATTATTGGAACATCCGTTTGCAGCATATTTTGAACAATCCATTTGTCCCCCTTGCCTGCGGGTTCTGACCCGTCAACCAGAAAAAGTATCAAATCAGCATCCGGCACAGCAACTTTCGCCTCATCTAATAAAAATTCACCCAGTTTGTTTAAAGGTTTATGCACACCCGGAGTGTCAACAAATACAATTTGACCTTTGTCAGTGGTATAAATCCCTTTAATTCTTTTTCTGGTTGTCTGGGCTTTATCTGTTGTGATTACTATTTTCTGCCCTAAAACTTGATTCAGCAAGGTTGATTTGCCTACATTAGGACGTCCTATTATTGCCGTAAATCCGCTTTTCATAAAAAAATTATATCACAAAAAGTATCAATTTATTAAGAAACTGGCAATTTTTTTTTTCTCAATGTATTATATAATATATGTAGGGAAAAATTTATTTTTAAAATCGGGATAAAATGAAGAAAAATAATTGTATATTAGGTATAATAGTACTGTTAGGTTTGACACTTGCCCCAATGAATACAGCATTGTCCGCAGATAATAACCTTGTTCAGGTTGATTTGAAAAAAGGCAATGGTAATGCTGTTGATATAACTTTTTTTACTTCCGAAAATTATGGCAGTAATGTAATAGTCAAGAAAAAATCAGATAATAAATACGTTATTTTAATGCCGAAAGTTCTGACATCAGGCTATAGACGCGCTGATTTAGAAAGTGTTCATGATCTTGTAACAAATATTGATGTTAAAAGCGTCAATGACGGCGCAGCAGGCTATACAAAAATCACAATGATAACAACAAAACCTTTGAATATTACAACACATGTTTCAAAGGCTGCTCCGCTTACTGACGCACAAAAACAATACAAAACACTGATTGCAGAAGCTTATACCGTAAAAAATAATGTAAATAAAAATGTCCCGCAAAAAACTTCCCGCCCTACAGAAGTAACTGTTAATAAAACACCGGTTGCGAAGGCAAAACCTGCGCAGCAGCCAAAAACTGCAAATGCAACAGCACCTGCAAAAACAAATGATTCAGCAAAGGCAAAGCCGAAAGTACAAACTGCTTTGGCTAAAGTAACCCCAATTGATACAAAAAAATTGGTCGAACCGAAAAAAACAGTTAATATAATTGCAGAAGAAGTTGAAAAAAATATTGCAATCGACAAACATACACCGGATCTTCCGCCTCAGGTACAGCCGGTTGTTGAACCTGCAGTTAAAACAGTAGAAACTTCTGCAGAAAAAATTAATACACCTATAGAAGATATTAAAGTTGTTCAAAAAGAACAATCACACCTTTCCCACAATAAAAAATCAATTTTATCAAAATTGAAAAACAAAATCGTAACACTAAAAGGAAAGGTTGAGCGTAAAATGCCTGTTGGAATAGCTGCAACACTAATATTCACAATAATACCTATTATTGCACTGATTGCATTTATAAAGTTGATACATGCATCTATAAAAAATTCAATTATGTTGAAAAAATCATTCCTTGAACGCATCTCTAAAAAGCCGCGTCAAAAAGATTATGAACATATTATCAATAACGAAAATCTTAACTGGCAGGAAAAATACCAGATGTATATAAATCAATCCCGAAAAGATAATTCAAAACCTGAACCTGCTCAAAGTAAATACAAATTTGTTACTCAAACTCAGAAAGCAGCAGATAGTATTGAAGAACAGCGTAAACGACTGGAACAGCTTGTTACTCCTGAAAAACAGGATGATATCAGCCATAAACCTGTTTCATCAGATGAAGTTCAAGTACACAGTGAAGATCAGGCTATTAGTAAAAGCCTTAAAGATAAAGCAAAATTTAAAGCTTTTGAACCTTCATTAAGCCAGACTAGAAGAAATGTAAAATTACAAAAAAGCAGATTTAAACGATTTGCAACAAAAGACGATTACCAGACTGCCCCGATACAGCCGCAGCCTAATGTTGAGTTGGAAAAATCCCCGTTGACACAATCTACACGTCAGATAAGCGATGCTAATTTGAAGGTATCTGATGTTGTAAAAGAAGATTATGTAATGTCTTCTCTTGAAGAGTTTTTTGCAACTCCTGAAAAACCTGTTGCATCCACACTCGCGCAGATAAAACCTTCTATGAAACTTAACCGCAGACCTCAGGCAGTTAAAAAAGTCACCAATCCTATTGAGGTTAAGAAAGTCGAAAAAACTGAAAAACCGACTTTCAGCGGACTTATTGTAAAAACCGGATGTAACATAGATGATGACAGAGGATTCTATATAGTTAACCTCGACGGTACAACCGCTCTTGTCGGCAGAATGAAAGAAGAGGTTGTTGTCCTGAAAAAATTTGACGACTCTTCTGATAAAAAATTGCAGGTAAGACACGACAAAGATAATATTTATATGGTAAAAACCGAAGGCTTTAAGTCATTAATTGATGCAAGCAATATGGGTGTTCTTGTCGAATTGTAATTTAATGGTTTAAATGAGTCCGTGGGAGATTAAGAATGAAAAAAAGTTTAGTTTTATTTTTAATGCTTGTCGGACTTTTTCTAAGCGGCTGCACACCAAAGGATAGTAGAACGGTATTACAGTTTGCAAGCTGGGGGTCAAAATCCGAAGTTGATATTATCAAACCGCTTTTGTCTGAATTTGAAACTCAGAATCCCGATATAAAAATAGATTTTATGCATATTCCGCAGAATTATTTTCAGAAGATACATCTGCTTTTTGCCTCTAAAAAAGCGCCGGATGTGATTTTCGTAAATAATTTGTACCTGCCTGTTTATGCAAATGCCGGAGTCCTTGAGCCGATTAATATTGATACCGGAATGTATTACCCGCAGGCGCTTCAGGCGCTCAGCTGGCATGACAAACTCTATGCTGTGCCGCGGGATGTCTCTAATCTCGCTATATATTATAATAAAGATATTTTTGACAGATATAATGTTCCTTATCCTGAAACAAACTGGACATTTGAAAACTTTTTGCAGACTGCAAAGAAACTTACACATGACGGAATTTTCGGTATAAGCTTTGAAGAGGATTCATTGTTCTTTCTGCCTTATTTAATGAGTGAGGGCGGCGGAATTTTGTCGGATGATTTGTCACATGAAATTATTGATACCCCAGAAAGCCAAAAAGGATTGAATTTTTATGCAGATTTGCGTAAAAAATATCATGTTGCTCCGTTGAAATCCGAGAGTGCAAGCGCAACAATGGCTCAGATGTTTTTGCAGGGAAAGGTGGCAATGCAGCTTTCAGGACGCTGGCTGACACCAAAATATATAGATGAAGCCGAATTCAACTGGGATGTGGCACAGTTTCCAACAGGTGATAATGGCAGTATAGTTCCGCTTGATGCGTCCGGCTGGGCTGTGGCAAAAGACAGCCGTCACAAAACAGAAGCCATAAAATTGGTGGAATTTTTAGCGTCAAAACAAAGCAGTGAAAAATTTATCAAAAGCGGGTTGATAGTGCCTGCGCGGCGTGATGTGAAAGATGTATTTATTCACAGTGCACAGGGCTCTGAAACCTTCTTAAAAATAATTGAAACCTCTAAACCAACACCTGTTTCTGTAAATTATAATGAAATATTGGATAAATTGTCTGAAAAACTTGAATACAAATTTAATTAATTTTCTTCAATAAATTCTAATCTAAATCCCAGAATTTGACAGATATATCCCATTTCATAGAGTTTTAGTTTGTTTTGTGCCAGCCGGTAGTTCAAATTTTGCGGTGAATAGTATTTCCCGCTTACTTCTGTTAATTTTTCGGCGAGCATTTTCATTGTCCATGCTTTTTTGGACAGCATGACTTTTACTTCTTTGCGTGCATCAATTTTTTTGAATGAATCACTTTGCATATAACTAAATTATATAAGTAACAATATTTACATATTGACAAAACAAAAGAATTGTTGCATTATTAAAAGTATAATTTTATAAATAAAGTAATACTTTTATAAATTTGAAGGAGAAGAAGAATGAGAAGACAGAAAAAATTCTGCGGGTTGAATGGATTACAGCAAAAAAGAGGAGTGAACGGGTCTGCATTTACACTTGCAGAAGGTTTGATTGTTGTTGCGACAATCGGGGTAGCGGCTGCATTATTGACAATACCGGCATACTTAAATAAAAAAGAAGTGTCAGCCGGCAGCACTGCTGATTGTATAGTAAAACTCGGCGATAGCTGCATTAATAAAGTTTTAGCGCCAGATAAGGATTACAAACCTTTAACAAAAACAGAATGCGAACAGATTGTTAATGCCGGAGAACTCGGGATTAAAACATGTAAATACGATAAGGATTACTGGGCAGGTGCAGTAAAAGCATGCGGCGGTACCGATAAAATGTTGACTATGAAACAATTGGGCGAACTTGCAGGATATTTTTACAATTATTCAGGTACAATAAAACCTAAACAAGATATAGATGATGAGAAGGGGTATAAATTAGATGTTAATGCATCAAAGGCATTTTTAGCGGCATCACCATATGGTGCAAAGTTAAATGAATTTTACATCTGGTCAGGTGAAGAAGATAGCAGTGAATATGCATACACGAGATATTTTCTTTCAAATGGGACATATTATTTTGAGAATGCAAGAGAGTTAGCGACTAGATTGGCTGTCTGCATTGAATAAACTTATTGTGAAACACGGACGTTAAATGATATTATCGAGTTTACTTCCGAAAATATCAGACAAAAAGATCTGCCTGAGGGCAGGTCTTTTATTTGAAGGCATTTATTTCAAATCCTTTGTTTTATATGCAAAATAACCTTCGTAGTTATAACTTGCGTCGATGCCTTTAATATATATTTTATTCGCCGAAAACTTGTTTATGCCAGTTTTTATCATATGTATTAACATGAATACCTTGTTTAATAGATTTAATAAGTTTTTTTACATTATCAACGCCTGAAGTAATGCAATTACCGTCTACAGGGTCGCCGCTATAAGCTTGCAAACTTTTTTTGCCTGTTTTTAAATCTTTACTACAAAATAAATTGACGCAGTCTGTGGCTAAAAAGTGTTTGGATGACAGTGGTTTGAATTCTCTGCATTTGATAGTGGTGCCGCGTAATGTATCACGGGAAATATATTCACTTACCTGCGCAAGAGGTTTGCCGTAATTGTTTAGTATCGTCATTGTTTTTGTAACTGCCATATTAGCCTGCCTTTCTGTTTTATAAATAAAGTTGTACCCTACAGATAAAAACGGATGAAAATATATTTTGCTATTATTTTATATCTATGTAACGGAATGTAAAGGCTAATGAGTTGCTAGATTAGAAGAAATACGTGACAAAATAGACAAATACATATATTATTGCAATACAAGAAATTACCAATGGACGTTAAACCAAATTACTCCTTGTGAATTTAGGCAGTATTTAAATGAGTCCTACTGATTGACTTTTGTTGAGATAATAATTATTCGCCGAAAACTCGTTTATACCAATCTTTATTATAACGATTAACGTGGATACCCTGTTTAATAGATTTAATAAGTTTTCTTACATTATCAAAGCCTGAAGTAATGTATTTACCGTTTACAGGGTCGCCGCTATAAGCAACTATATCTTTTTCACCTGTTTCTAATTTTCTATAGTGGCATAAATGAATATCATCAGCTGCTAAAAAGTGGTCAGAAGACAATGGTTTAAATTCTCTGCGTTTGGTAATTGGCGAAAATCTATAATTGGTAATATATTCACTTACCTGCGCAAGAGGTTTGCCGTAATTGTTTAGTATCGTCATTGTTTTTGAAACTGGCATATTAGTCTTCCTTTCTGTTTTATGAATTGAATTGTTCCCTTACCGATAAAAACAGATGAAAATAAAAATTGCTATTATTTTATTTTGTGTAACGAAATGTAAAGATATGTGAGGATTCCTGAAACAGTTATAGTTGTATTTTAGCTCAACAATAAAATTGGACATTAAAATCCCCAGGCTCCGCCTGCTGGTTCTCATCCCAATACACACAATAAAAAAGAGATAGAAAGTACCTATCTCTTTTTTATTACGCGTGGAGGGATTGTCTTGCTCGCTCGCGTTTAACGGGTCTCCGGTTGCCGTCTTCATA
>CALUQX010000034.1 GCA_944323045.1 Candidatus Gastranaerophilales bacterium
CGACAATTAAAAAGAGAGTAACTTTTGTTACTCTCTTTTTAATATGCTTGATTGGTGAGGGCTTTAATCCGTAAATTGCGGGTTCAGCGGATTTGCGGACGGACGGAGCGCGAGCCAGCAGAGGGCGAAACGGCGACGCGTAGGCGGCGGCGTTGCAGACCCGTTTAACGCCGGCGAGCAAGACAGTGAAACGAGTCCGGATAGCGAGGAAATTGAGCGGAATTGAACCGCAGGTTCAAAAGCGAAACTTTCCGAGCGTGGAGCAAATCCAAGACAAGTCCCGCCGTCGACACCATAAAAAAGACGATGATGTTTGTTATAATCTTTTTTATTAAAAATCTTATTAGGAGTGTTTGAAATGTATGTAAATTCAATATCAAATCAAAATTTTAATGGTCATTTTTTACAAACTAATGCGTTGAAAGCTTTAAGAGCAACTTTGAGTTCTGGTGATAATACGATTTTGGATAAACAATTTAAGCAGATAAAAAAAGTTAAAGACGGTAGAGTCTTCGGGTATGAAACTTTTCCTAAAAATGAAGATGGAAATTCTTCAAGAATTTATGAGTTGGTAAAATATCATGGGAAAAAGTATAAATTAACAAAATTCAGTGCTCCTAAAGAGGATTATCACTTCCTTTTTAATTCCCTTCATAATGAATATAAATATAAACTTGTGACAGATATAAATTTGGATATCAATGGGTAACCGGTATCGTAATCAACAGATTCAGAATGTCGTTATAAGTGGAAAACTGTAATATGTTGGACTTTCTGTCTAACAATAAAAGTTGCTTTATATTTGATAAATATTTTATTGGAATAGAATACAATCTAAGCTGATTGCAATTTTATGTTGCACTCATACCCTAATCCTCGGATTAGTTTCAATGCTGTATCAATACGCGGTGTTACTTTCCCGTTTAATATTTCCGAAAGATTGCCTCTATCAATATCACTTGCAGTTGCTAATCTTGAAATTTCACCACGTCCGCGAGCTTTAACAACATAGGTTAAACACCTGATAAAATCATCAATATTACCGTTTTCAAAAAACTCCTGCAAAGTCAACTCAAGCCAGCCAGCTTCAAATTCACGGTCTTGCAGCTGGGTAATTATATCTTCATCAAAACTAATAGCTTTAGCTAAATATTCATGCTGTTTATCATTTAATGCCATTGTTAGTCCTTTCTATAAAATCGTTAAAGTATTTATTAGCCTGCAAAATTACTTTTTTCTGGTCTTTTTTGTCACTGCCTGCTATAAACAAAATAATTGTATTATCAATATCGTAATAATATATTCTATAACCTTTGCCAAAATCCATACGTAGTTCAGACAGTTTAGATTGTTGCAGAGACTTATGGTCACCATATAACCCTGTTTTTAATTTCTCAACCCGTTTGTTAATTCTTAATCGGATTGATAGGTCTAAACTGTTTCGCCACTCTATATAAGGGCATTTACCATCATCTGTATAGTAATATTTTATTTCTTTTTCCATAATTACATTATGTCGGATTAACCAACATTTGTCAAGCGTACGTTTCAATTATATTAAATAATTTATGTACACTCCAGCCCCAGAGCTATTCGCATATTATAGTATTCCGTTGTTGACTCTTTCATTATACGGATAAGTTCTGTGTAAACACTCCCGTCTGCTTTTGAGTAGGTGGTTTTATTAGATATAATTCCAGTGTTAGTTGGTTCCAATATAGTAACCTTAATGACACCATAAAAAGTGAGGTTTTAAATCTTGCTTTTTATTTTATTTCCCTGTTCAAGACACTTACAACAATCTGTTTCATTGTTTCCATTTCTTTAGGGTTGCTTTCCGCTATCAGCAAGGTCAATGCAAATAGTGTACCGTTATCAATAGTCGGTTTATCATTTTTGTATAGCATATTATTTTTATCAAGGAAATACAAAAAACAGCTTGCTGCAATTCTTTTGTTGCCGTCTGAGAAAGAATGGTTCTTTGTTATCAGATACAAAAGCATTGCAGCTTTTTCTTCCAGTGTCGAATAAAGTTCTTTGCCGTCAAAGGTTTGATATATTTGATTAACTGAGCTTTCAAAAGAATTGTCTTTGGGGTTTGCAAAAACATCTGAGGCAAACTCTGATTTCATATTGTCTATAACTTGCAGAAATTCTTCTGTAGAAATCCATATAGCTTCTGTTTTTGTTAGACCTTCCGTGTCCAGAGTTTTATGGTCAAAGTTATCAAGCAAGTCCAATCCCTTAGCAAAATTTTCAAGTAGTGTTGCAACATCTTTGGCTTTATCAACGGTATCAATTTGATTATTCAAACTTCTTGAAAGCAAACTGACGCTTGTTTTAAGAGCTTCTATTTTATTTTTTTGTGCTTGCAAAAGTTTTTCATTAACAGCATAGCCTTTAGTCAGATAATCTCTCAAAACATTTGTTGCCCAGATTCTGAATTGTGTAGCTTTTTTAGAGTTCACTCTGTAACCTACTGCAATAATCATGTCGAGGTTGTAAAAAGCAGTTTCTCTTAAAACATCTCTGTTTCCTTCTTTTTGAACTATTTCCAAAATGGAAATAGTTGAACTCTTTTGAAGTTCTTCTTCTTTGTAAATATTATTTATATGCTTATTTATAGCAGGAATTTTAACACCAAAAAGTTCTGCCATGGCTTTTTGTGTCAGCCAGATTGTATCCTGTTCCAGTTTAACATCTAAAGAAATAGAACCGTCATCGCTTGTATAGATTACAATTTCACCTTTATTCAAATTTTCCACTAGATAAACTCCTTTGTTATGTAATGATATTAACACAAAAATGCAATTGAATTTGCGCACACCCTGACTAAGAACTATTCTCATCTTGTAGTATTTCCTGACTCTTTCATAATACGGACAAGTTCGGTGTAAACGCTTATGCCTACGGTCGACTCGGCTGTTTTATCATATGTGATATTTACTTCTGTAACAACTGTTTATAGATTACAATTCACAGTTCAATGAATAATTGATGCAATAGTGATGGCACCAAACGACTGCAAACCTATTTATTTATATCAATAAACTCCAATTTATAATTCAGAATCTGCGCAATTATTTCAGCTTCTTTCAGAGATAAACTTTCTCTGTTCAGTTTGCCAAGCAGACTGTTGTAAGAGTATTCCTGTTCGCATACAGAACTTAACTTTTCAGCAAGTTTTTTTAAAGTCATCCCGCGGGAGACAGCAAGCATCTTAATTCTGTTTCTAACATTCATAATAGAATAATTATATCTTATATTGACTTTTTATATAAAATAATTTATGATAACATTTGTATTAAAATATTAATATTCATATATGAATATTAATCAAACAATCAGGAGAGAAAATATGCAAGTCAACTACAAAAAAGCAAGCGCTCAGACCCATTCCAGAAACAACGGTACTCACTTTACTCACAGTACTCACTTCCTCACGCGCGCTAACGCGTTTACGCTCGCCGAAACCCTCATCACCCTTGCAATCATCGGCGTGGTAGCGGCGATAACGATACCAAGCCTTGTAAAGAACTACAATGAAAAGGCATGGGCAACGGCAAAAGACGTATTTGAAAAACGCCTTGAAGTCGCCACCCGACAAATGAACACAGAAGAAAAACTAGCCGGCTATTCAAATACCATGGACTTTGTCAATGAATTGAAGAAATACATAAAAATAACTCGCGTCTGCGACAACAAAAACATTACAAAATGTTTTAATAAAGAGGTAATTTGGAACGAGGGCGAAGACCCGATTGATATGTCCACAATCAAGAATGCCGCATCCCTCGGACAAGATGATTGGGACACAGACACAGTGGCAGTGCAATTTGCGAACGGTGTAAATGCAATAATAGCTTACAATCCTAATACAACCCAAGACCCTTTTAATAATACATTTGCGGCGACAGCAGCAAGCATGGCGATTCTGTATGATGTGTCAGGCAATAAGAACCCGAATATGAATGGCAAAGACATCGCCCATAACACAAATGTAAAACAACTTGCAGGAGTAACAGGCTGCTTGTTGCCAGAAGAAGAATTAGGATTTTGCATAAGCCAGATACTAGGACCACAAAATGGCGGCTATGGACCATTAACCAAAGAACAATGTGAAGAACAAAAGGGAGACTTAGGAATAGCCGCATGTGATTATGACGATGACTACTGGGCAGGCGCGGTGGCAAAATGTGGTGGCGTAAGCAAAATGCCAAGCCAAGACCAGCTAACCAAACTAGCGAATTATATCTACAACACGGATAGCGTAAGTTCAAGCGGAACAACCAGCAGCTTAGCAATGGACCCAGAGAAAGCCTCTCAATTCCTCTCAGCCTCACCATATTCTGATAAGTTCTATGTTTGGTCTGGGCAGGAGCGCAGCAGCAACTACGCGTACTACTGCAACTTCAACTCTACCGACACATACTGGAACTACTACAACCGCTACAACAGCAGCGGCATCCTCGCGGTTTGTCTTGACCAGTAAGAGGCAGAGCCTCTTACTGGGGTGAGTAAAGTGAGTGCAGTGAATAGAGTGAGTAAAGTGTTTACAATTAATCAGGCAATGTGGATATTCTACATTGCCTGATGTTTTCATGTCATCGCGCACTGGTTGCGCGATCTCTGTTTTAAAGAGATTAGGTGACTGAGTGATTAGGTGATTAAGAGGATTTCAAAATAAGGCAATGCAAGAATATAGCGTTACCTTATTTTTATTAAATACTTAATGCCTCAACGCTGGAATCAAAACTCGTTTCTGGAATATATTTTTGCGGGGAAGTTTTGAATATCGACGGAGTTTGCGGCGGATTCAAGCTGCAAAACTGTTGGTCAGGCGCTTATGTTGCTGCCCAGGCTATTCTATATAAAGCAGTTTGTTAATATCAACATCAAGTACTTCTGCCAATTCAAGAACCTTTGCAAGTGACATATTAATCCGTCCTGTCTCAATTTTACCGATATAAGTCGGATGCACTCCCATTAGTTCAGCAAATTGTTCCTGAGTTACCCCTTTCTTCATTCGCGCAAATTTTACATTTAATCCAAATTTTTTTAATAGTTCTTTCTTATCCATATCTATAATTATTTGTAGCCTACTTGACAATTAAAGACTATAGAATTATATTTATGTATATACAGATATATAATTCTATAAAACAAGATATAAAATGCATAAAGGAGGTATAAATGATTGATTTCACTCAAAATGACAAAGGCTTTTTCTTTCTACGCAAATTTGCATTCACACTGGCAGAAGTACTAATAACTCTGGCAATAATTGGTGTTGTTGCAGCAATGACAATTCCAACACTTGTACAAAAATACAATGAACACACCAGAATTATCTGGTTGAAAAAAGTATACTCTGTACTTTCAAATGCCTACAATTTAGCTATTGCTGATTATGGATCATTTGAAAGCTGGGGGCTTGCTGGAACAACTGACGAAGTTGATGATGACGGCTATCATACCGTCACTGATTATTCCAGCATGGAAAAAATGGCAGAAAGACTCGCAAAATATATGAAAGTTGGAAAGTGGTGTGAAGTTGGGGAAGTCTGTTTTCCTCACAAAGTCATTTCTTTGGACGGAAATTTTGTAATAAGTGATGGTACAGAAAAAACAAAAGCTAAAACATCCTTTTATCTCCAGGACGGAACTTATATTGGAATGGGCTATGTTGCAGAAACATATAATCAGTGGGGAAAATATGCGGATATACTTGTTTATCCCCCGGTATCAGGTAATAAGGAGGTTCGCAGAGGTGAGCATGGATTCTATTTTATTATAACTAAAAAAGGGATCCTGCCATCAGGTTATCAGGGTGATCCGTCTACCCCGTTTAATCCGACATGCAGTAAAAAGCAAACGGATTACGGTCAAGGTTGTACCGCATGGGTGTTAGAAAATGAAAACTTTGACTACCTCAAGTGTGATGACCTTGATTGGGGCGTAAAGACTAAATGCGACTAATATAATAAATATAATAGACCTTTTAAAAGCCTATAGGATATCAATTCCTATAGGCTTTTAAAATTATTTTGTTTCTATATAATTTGTATTCGGAATATAAGAATAATTACGTTCACTTATTTCTATATTATTGATGATATTAGCGCGTTTTTTGCGGAAAAGCATATCTACAAATGCTTCTAATCTCGTAATAAATCCGGCTTCACCTGTTTGTTCATCAATTGTCAGATTTAATAGCGGTTTATTAAAACGTTTTGCCTTACGGGTAATGCGTTCTATCATCAATGAATCAGGACCACAACCAAATGCTGTTAATGTGATTATGCCGTCAATTTTATTTTCTTTAAGGTAATGACCTGCTGCACCTGTCATCTCAAATTCATTTGCCCAGTATAATTCCTGACCTAAAGATTTGATACCGTCTTCCATTTGTTCTTTTGATAGTTGAAGGGAACTGTATACTTTTACATCCATTTTTTCAAGCTTATCAAATATCCTCATAGATGTCCGTTCATCGTAAATATTATATCCGTGGGATATTAAAGCTATTGATATCGGGTATTCTCTGCTCTGGCTTTCAATAAACACTTTGCCTTGCAGTGCGTAATTTATAGCCTTTTGATAACTCATACCGGACTTTGACATGATATGGAAATTGTTATAAGTTCTCCAGCCGGCTTTTGAAGCACGTTTTATAACTTCTTCATCAGTAATGCCGAATGGAGCAACACATTCTTTTAAAAACTCATACAAACCTTGATTTTTTTCTGATTTATCAAGTGTAGGTTCTATAAGTGTAAAATCTTTTTTTACAACATTTCTGACTAAATCCGGCAGACCACGGATTTTTGAACAGTTGTAAATTTTGTGAGAAACTGACTGCAGGGAAGGAACAAGTATTTTATCTACACCTTTGTCTATCAAATTCAAAACATGCCCGATAAAAACCTTTATAGGAAGACATGTTTCTGTAACAACAAGTGCTGAACCTGCGGACATAGTCTGTTTTGTCGTAACATCAGACAGAACTATCTTTATGCCTAAATCAGTGAAAAATCCATAATAAAACGGATAATTGTGATAAAAAGACATTGCGCGAGGTATACCTATCACTTTTTCATCTGTAGATTGTTTGTTTGTCATATCCCTTTTGTTCCTTCTTTTATTTTGTTACTACAATTATAATGCAAAAAACTTTTTTAGGTAATATCTTAACATAAATTTATTAATAAAATTTTATATATGTTTGTTATAATATATTTAAACAAGGAGTAAAGATGCCGCATTTTTTCATTAATTCAGAAGACAAGCAGGACAATAAAATAGTAATTTCAGATAAAGATAATTACAATCATATTGCACGTTCTTTACGCGCGAGAACAGGAGAAAAACTACTTTTGATTGATGAAAATCAAATTCAATATGAAACTGTTATAACCGCGATAAATGCAAAAACAATTGAAACAGAAATTGAAAAAAGTTATAAATCTGAACGTGATTTAAATTTTAATCTATATCTTGCACAGAGCCCGCTGAGAAGTGACGCACAAAACTTTGTTATAGAAAAAGCGACAGAACTCGGCGTCCGCGGAATATATCCGGTGCTAACAGACAATTGTGCCCTGAACAAATCTGTCATTAAAAATAAAATTGACCGGTGGCAGAAAATCATGTACGAGGCTTCAAAGCAGTGTGAACGCGCAATTGTGCCTTCTTGTTTTGAGATGACGACACTTGAAAAACTTTTACAGACTGAAAAATTTGATAAAATTATTGCATTCTGCGAACGCGGAACACGCACAACTTTAAAACAATTTTTTGAAAAAACTCCGATTATAAGAGGCGAAAATGTACTTGTTATTATCGGACCTGAAGGTGGATTTTCCAATAGAGAATTTGAATTTTTCACTTCAAATAACATACCGGAACTTACTCTCGGAAATTTGATTCTGAAAGCAGAAACTGCAGTAACTGTTGCATTAGGAAACATTATTTATGAATTCGAAAATTACGGAAAAAATTAAATCTGATGAAATTTTGACAAAAATTATACAAAATTTCGACAATGACATTTATCTTGTCGGCGGCGCTGTGAGAGATTTTCTCCTCGGCAAGAATACTTTTGACCGCGATTTAATTGTTCTGGATGAAGATGCAAAAAGTTTTGCGCACAAACTTGCTGATTTTTTTGATGCAACTTTTGTGTCGCTGGATGAAGAGAATAAGATTTTCAGACTTGTATTGCCGGACAAAATAAATTATCTTGATGTGACAAATCCGGTAGAGAATTCGCTTGAAAAAGATATTATGCGCAGGGATTTGACTATCAATGCAATAGCGGTTAATCTCAAAAATTTTGAAGTTATTGATATGTGCGGCGGAATAACGGATTTAAAACACGGGGTTATAAACTGTATTAATGAACACAATTTTGTAGATGACCCGTTAAGACTGCTTAGAGTTTATCGTTTTCAGGCTTTGTTGGGATTTGAACTTAGCCATGCTGTTATTGAGGCGGAATGCAAGTATTCAGATTTGATATCACAACCGGCAGTAGAGCGGATTAATTACGAAGTTATTAAACTTTTTTCAGGACCTTTCGCATTTAAAGCGCTTTTAAATATGGATAAAACATGGCTTTTAGAAAAAATATTTCCTATAGTAAAAGAGTTAAAACAGGTGCCGTCTAACACACATCATCATCTGGATTTGTTTCATCACTCCATAGAAACTGTTAAACAATTGTCCGGGATTTTTGCAAATTCATCACAAGAAGTAAAAGACCACATGCTGCGTGTTGATTTCGGCGGTGCCACCAGAATTGCACATCTTAAATTTGCTGCTTTTTTACATGACATCGGGAAATTTTCTACATGGACAATTGAAGAAGATACAGGACGACACAGATTTATAAAACACGATGATGTAGGTGCAAAACTCGCTGTAAATGTTTTGCGGCGGCTTAACTTTTCAAACAAACAGATTGATTATATTTCTAAAATGATAAAAAATCATATATATCCGTCACAGGTGATGTCAGCACCGGAAATAAATGAAAAGATTATGATGCGGTATGTTCGCAAAATGGAGGATTGTGCTATTGATGCAATACTTCTTGCGCAGGCAGACAGACTTTCCGCACGCGGAGAAGCTGTTTCTGATGAAATGGTTGAAGATAATATAGAAAATCTTAACAGACTGCTAAATTTTTATCTAAGTGTACGTGATACCCTTGAGCCTTTGCCCAAACTGCTGTCAGGCAATGATGTTATGGAACTTTTGAATATTAAGCCTTCGCCGCGACTCGGTGAAATTATGAACGCATTACACGATGCACAAATAAATGGTGATGTTGCGACAAAAGAAGAGGCTGAAAAATTTATAAAAGAGTTCGCAAAGTAAGGCACTAAGGAGATAATAAAGACGTTAAGTCGTATGGTGCCGTCGTTTCGACGAACCGGTACTCTGTGACCGGTGAACAGTGACCAGTGACCGGTTGTTACCTGAAGTGAGTAAAGTGAGTGGGGTGACTAAGGTGAGTAAAGTATTTACAATAAATCAGTCAATGAGGCATTCCTTTTTGACTAATTAATTAATCACCACCTCACAATACTCACTTTAATCACTCCCCTCACTTTTCCCAAAAGGACTTGCAAAATTTAGCAACATATGTCATAATGAAAATGTGAACAAAAACCGAGGAGTTCAATGACAGGAAGTATGATGGAACGATTAGAAGAAAATAAATTCTTAATCACTCAATCACCTGTCTTGAATTTGCTTCACGCTCACGGAGACTCGCCTAAGGAGCTCTGCTCCAGTCGGCTCGTTCCGTTCGCTAACCGGACTCGTTTCACTCCGTCCGTCCGCAAATTCGCTAATCACTTAATCACTTTAAAAAATGTATGTTTGGGGTTCCACCCAAGCAATATCCTCACAATCCTCACCCCACTTACCTTTGCGCCATGTAATAGGGCTGAAACCCTTGCTATGACTGCATTTTCGGGGGGGGGGGCGCCAAACTCTAAGCCCAGCAAGGCTTTCAGGCACATTAATCCAAAACGTATACGTTTCACAAAGACTAAACAATGTAACGGACTTAGCGGATTTGCGTACGGATGTAGCGAAGCGAATCCGGATAGCGAACAGATTGAGCCGACTAAGCCGCAAGGCTTTCAGGCGAAACTCTGTGAGCGTGGAGCAAATCCAAGACGCGTCTCAACGTCTTATCGTCTTAACGTCTTTAAAAGTATGTCGGATTTACCAATCCGCCAATCACACCACAAGCCAAAAACTTGTGCAAAAATCAATAGTCCTATTAAAACCTACTTAATAAATAGAATTTATGATAAATTAGTATTATAACAAAGAAAAGTATAAGGATAAAGAATTATGCTAAATGATGAAGAATCAAATCAACAATTGAAGAACCACAAAATTCCTCTCCGCGGGGGAGGAAGAAATTTGTTGCCGAACGGAGAGAGGCTAGAAATTTCAGGAGGGGGTCGGACCAGTCCATATATACTCCCCCCACCCGAACCACTAAACTCACGAAAGTTCGTTAAGTGGTTCCGCCCTCCCCTCAGGAGAGGGCACCAAGCCAACCACGAGGAAACAATCAGTAATACACAATCAGAAGATAGAAACAACAGAAAGGAGCAACTCCAAATGAAAACCAAAAACAAAATCAACAAATCAACCGCTCAGACACATTCAAGAAACAACGGTACTCACCGTACTCACTTCACTCACTTAGTCACTTTTCCAAAAGCCGCGTTTACTTTGGCGGAAGTGCTAATCACCCTCGCCATAATCGGCGTAGTAGCAGCGATAACGATACCAAGCCTCGTTAAGAACTACAACGAGAAGGCATGGGGCACAGCAAAAGATGTCTTTGAAAAACGCCTTGAAGTCGCAACTCGCCAAATGAACACAGAGGAAAAGCTTGCAGGCTACAGTTCGACAATGGATTTTGTAAACGAATTAAAGAAGTACATAAAGATTACAAGAGTATGCGACAATAACAATATTACAAAGTGCTTTAATAAAGAAGTGATATGGAACGAAGGCGAAGACCCAATTGATATGTCCACAATCAAAAACGCCGCATCACTCGGTCAGGATGATTGGGATACAGATACAGTTGCAGTGCAGTTTGCAAATGGTGTAAATGCAATAATAGCTTACAATCCGAATACAACACAGGAACCATTTAATAACCAGTTCAGCGCAACGAGTAACAGCATGGCGATATTGTATGATGTAACCGGCAACAAGAACCCAAATAAATATGGCGAAAAATCCGATATATATGCAATAAATGTAACAGAATTAGCCGGTACAACAGGCTGTGCGATAAATCCAGATTTAGTCGGCGGCATGTGCATAAGTCAGATACTCGCCCCAGGAACTGGGTATAGCCCTATGACGTTAGAGGAATGTAATCAAGCTGTATCCGATGGGAAATTAGGAATACAGGCTTGCAATTACAGTAGTGATTATTGGGCAGGAGCAGTAAAAGCATGCGGCGGCATAAACAACATGCCAAGCCAGGATCAACTAACAGAGATAGCAAAATATATTTACAACACCGACAGCGTAATTTCAAACGGACCAACGAGCAGCTTAGCAATGGACACTGAGAAAGCTTCCCAATTCCTCTCAGCAAGAGGTACAGGCTATAATTCCTTCTTTGTTTGGTCAGGGCAGGAGAGTACCAGTAGCAGCGCGTACTACCGCTACTTTGACGCTACCGGCACGACCTGGATCAACCTTACCCGCAGCACCAGCGGCAGGCTGGCGGTTTGTCTTGCCCAGTAAGAGCCAGAGCCTCTTACTGGAGGCACTAAGTAACTAAGGCACTAGGGCACTAAGGATTTAATTGAAATAAGGTAATGTGAAACGCGCACATTGCCTTATTTTTATTAACTACTTAGCCCCTCAGTGCCTTAGTAACTTAGCGACTTAATCGGAGTGCCACCATTCATGATGTCGGGCTGAAGCCCGACCTATGTTTGAAACTTATTCCCCTATTCCCTTTCAATTTGAGATCGCGCAATATCTACGACTTGCTAGAATTGCGACGATGTCGCTGCGCGATGACATGGTGGCGTTGCCTGAATTCATGTAACCCGCTTAATCACTTAATCACCCAGTCACTTAATCACCCAATGTAACAACAGTTCACTGTTCACCGTTCACAATTCACAGAGAACCGGTGCGTCGAAACGACGGCACCCTACTTTTCTGAGATCGCGCAACTGCTTGGTTGCTCGCAATAAACGGGTCTGCGGGCTGCTCCGCCGGCTCCACGCCGCCGTGTGCGCCCTGCGCCCTCTGCTCGCAATCCGCTGCGCGATGACATGGTGGCGTTGCCTGAATTCATGTAACCCGCTTAATCACCTAATCACCCAGTCACTTAATCACTTTTGTAACAACCGTTCACTGTTCACAGTTCACAGAGAACTAGCCTTGCCTGTACTTCTTTAGCAGTCAACCAGAGTATAAAAGTGGATTTCGTCCACCCGTTCCCCGCTCACAGAAAAATTGTTACAATTTCTACACATTTTTCTAAATACCTTGTTGACAGGCGCTTTTGTTTGGCTTAGTATTGTTATGCTTGAGATATAGTATTTAAAAATATCCGAAATATTTATGAATAGCATCTCTCAGGTTTAGGGCTGGAAAGTCAGTGATAATGCAGCTTTCACCCTAATAAGTTAAGTAATACAAAAGAAAAAGGAATGTCAAATGGCAAGCACTAAAAGACAACGTATCAGAGTTTGTTTGAAAGCATATGATCACAAATTAATCGATGTATCATCAGACAAAATCGTAGAAACAGCAAAAAGAACTGACGCTAAGGTTGCCGGTCCGATTCCTTTACCTACTAAAAGACGTATATATTGCGTTTTGCGTTCACCACACGTAGATAAAAAATCTCGTGAACACTTTGAAATGAGAACTCACAAACGTATAATCGATATATACGAACCAACTCAACAGACTACTGAAGAGTTAAGCAGATTAGATTTACCTGCTGGTGTTGATATTGAAGTTAAATTATAATATACAGGGCTTGGACGCACGGCATAGAATACTATAACGGTAGTTCAAGCCAAAACAAAAAAATCAACCCCGAAGCACATTTGAAAATTTAATAGCATTATGCATATATAATGTGAACTGCGACCGGTAAGTAAAGAGTAAAAATATAATCTCAAAACTGTATCGGGACAATCTAAAAAGATTGTCGAGGTGAAAATCCTCAAATAAGGTAAGGACAAAAGCAAGACGTAGCGCTCGCAAGTGAAAATGCAATAGTTGGCAATACTTTCAATGGGTTAGCTTTGAAAATATAATGCCGGCTTTGCAAGAAAGGTAAAAATATGACACTAGGTGTAATTGGTAAAAAACTTGGAATGACTCAAATCTTTGACGAAAAAGGTTTGGCTATCCCTGTAACAGTTATTAAAGTTGATGAAACTGTTGTTACTCAGGTTAAAACTGTAGAAACTGACGGTTATAATGCCATTCAGGTTGGTACAGTTGCAGCAAAAGAAAAACACCTGACAAAAGCTGAATTAGGTCATTTCAAAAAGAATAATTTAAGCAACTACAGGCATCTTCAAGAATTCAGAGTTGATAATCCGCAGGATTATAAAGTCGGCGATAAAATTGAATTATCAGTTCTGGACAACATTGAAAAAGTTGATGTAACAGGAAAATCAATAGGTAAAGGTTTCCAGGGTACAGTAAAAAGATGGAACTTTGGAAGAGGACCGATGGCTCACGGGTCAAAAAATCACAGAGAACCGGGGTCAATCGGAGCAGGTACAACTCCTTCACGTGTTATCAAAGGCAAAAGAATGGCCGGTAACATGGGTAATGAAAGAGTTACTATTACTAAATTGAAATTAGTTAAAGTTGATGCTGCTAACAATTTAGTATTGATAAAAGGCTCAGTTCCTGGTTGTGAAGGCAGATTGGTAACAATTGTTCCTTCAAGAACAAAATGGAACTAATAGATTATGTTCTAAGCGCTGTGTGTGCGGTCGCGAATCAAGCCGGATTCACTAGAATAAAAACAAATGACTGTGAATAAAACGAACGGTAAGCACGCAAGAAGTAATAATCAAAGACATCTTAACAATAACAGATAAGTTATAAAAATCCCGAGTTGCCATATAAAACGGTGAATCCGAAAGGGGTAACAGGCAGTAGATAAATATAAAAGGAAAAATAGAAATGTCAAAAGAAATATTAAGTACAAACGGTGAAAAATTAGGCGAAATAACATTAGAAAAAAGTGTTTTCGGTGTAGAACCTAATATTCATGTAATGCATTTAGCATTAAGAAGACAATTAAATAATGCCCGTCAGGGATCAGCTTGTGCAAAAACAAGAGCTGAAGTATCCGGCGGCGGCAAAAAACCTTGGAAACAAAAAGGTACAGGTAGAGCAAGAGCAGGGTCTCTCCGTTCTCCATTGTTTGCAGGCGGTGGTGTTGTGTTCGGACCAAAACCAAGAGATTATGGATTCAATATGCCGCAAAAAGCAAGAAAATTGGCTTTGAAATCTGCATTGTCAGCAAGAGAAGAACAATTGATTGTTGTAAAAGATTTTTCAACTATTACCGAGCCAAAAACAAAATTAATGGCTGCTGCATTAAAATCATTGAATGTATCAGGTAAAGTTCTTGTTATAGCAGATGTAAAAGCTGCAGAAAATAATTATCTTGAATTGGCAGCAAGAAATATTCCAAGCGTAAAAATTATCCTGCCTACAAACTTAAACGTAAAAGATTTATTGGAAGCTGATTTTGTGGTAGTTACAGAATCTGCTGTAAAAGATATAACAGAAAGATTAAGCTAATTAATCATTAAATCAGAAAACAGTAAAGGAAATAAAAAATGAGTAAAGACAGAACAAATACAGAAAAATTATACAGCATAATTAAAAAGCCTATAATTACTGAAAAATCAGTAGGCGCAACAACACTGGGACAATATACATTTGAAGTTGTAAAAAATGCAACCAAAATAGAAATTGCTCAAGCTGTAGAATTAGCTTTTCCAGGTAGAAAAGTTAAAAAAGTAAGAACAGTTTATATGCCATCTCACGAAAAGAGAATGGGATATAAATTTGGAAGAACAGATTCTTCTAAAAAAGCTATCGTAACAATCGATGGCGATCCGATTGAAGAATTAATCGGTGCATAAGGATTGTTCTGCGGGGTAAGTTGAAAAACATGACCTGCAGAGGCGGACAAAATAAATAAGCAGTCCGGTAAAAAATAATCCAAGACTTTTTTAGTCTAAAGCAGGGGCGTCAGGCACATGTCCCGAAAAGTACAAAGCCAATAAAGGAGAAATTAAAATGGCAATTAGAAAAATAAATCCGACATCTCCAGGACAAAGAGGAATGACTAAAAGTGATTACCAGGAAGTCACAACACAAACTCCAGAGAAGTCATTATTAAAGAAATTGAAAAAAACAGCAGGTAGAAATAACACAGGTAGAATCACTTGCCGTCACAAAGGCGGCGGTGTGAAAAGAGCATACCGTGTAATTGATTTCAAACGTGAAAAATTCGGCGTACCTGCAACTGTTAAAACAATTGAATATGATCCAAACAGAAATGTTAGAATTTCACTTGTATATTATGCAGATGGTGAAAAAAGATATATTTTGACACCGGAAGGTTTAAACGTAGGTGATGTAATTGTTTCAGGTCCGGATGCACCTGTACAAAACGGTAATGCACTCCCGTTAGAATTAATCCCGTTAGGTACAATAGTTCACAATATTGAATTAACTCCGGGACGTGGCGGTGTTATGGTAAGAGCAGCCGGTAATGCTGCACAGGTAATGGCTAAAGAAGGCAATTATGTTACAATCAAACTTCCTTCATCAGAAATGAGAATGGTAAGAAAAGAATGTATGGCAACAATTGGTACATTGGGTAACGCAGAATTCAAAAATATTTCAATCGGTAAAGCCGGCAGAAAACGTTACTTAGGTATCAGACCAACCGTACGTGGTGTAACAATGAACCCTTGCGATCACCCACATGGTGGTGGTGAAGGTAAAACAGGTCCAGGTGGACACCCTAAAACACCTTGGGGTAAACCGGCACTTGGTTACAAGACCCGTAAAAAAGGAAAAGCTTCTGACAAATTAATTGTAAGAAGACGCAAAAAGTAAGATAGCCGTTGGCGAACGTAAGTGAGCCTTACGGATATCTTATCCCGAACTAGTTTCGGGATCTCGGATGAGAAAAACAATTGAAATTTGAAAATTGAAAATGAAAGATAAAAAGTTGGCGAACGTAAGTGAGCCTTACGGATATCTTATCCCGAACAAGTTTCGGGATCTCAGATGAGAAAAACAATTGAAATTTGAAAATTGAAAATGAAAGAAAGCCGTTGGCGAGCGCAAGCGAGCCTTACGGATATCTTATCCCGAACAAGTTTCGGGATCTCAGATGAGAAAAGCAATTGAAATTTGAAAATTGAAAATCAAAAGATAAAACAAATGCATACGGCAGGCGCTAAGCTTGCCGCAATGCAAAAAAACGAATCAGTCTGTGGTATATTCTATGCCCGCACTGTTTCAATACCTCCTTGAATCACAAGGAAGCAAATACAATAAACAACACAAAGGAGAAAAAATTAATGGCACGTTCATTAAAAAAAGGTCCATATGTAGAAGAAGCTCTACAACAAAAAATTGCAAAAATGAATGCAAGCTCAGAACATAAGGTTATAAAAACCTGGTCAAGAGCATCAATGATTATTCCAGATATGCTCGGACATACCATTGCTGTTCACAACGGGAAAACTCACGTTCCTGTTTACGTAACTGAGCAAATGATTGGACACAAACTGGGTGAATTCGCACCAACAAGAATGTTCAAAGGACACGCAGGTTCAGATAAAACTGCAAAAAGAAAATAGGTTAAAACTTTTAATTACCTGTTTTTAAAATTTCTAATCATATCAAGATGAAAAGCAATAAGCAAAAAAGGAAAAATAAAATGGAAGCTAAAGCAAGACAAACAGATATCAAAATGACAGCAAGAAAACTTCGCAGAGTAATCAACGAAGTTAGAGGAAAAGCTGTTAATGAAGCTCAAGATATGTTGCGTTTTATGCCTTACTTTGCAGCAAGAGTAGTTGAAAAGAATTTGAAGGCTGCTGTTGCTAATGCACAAGAAAAATATGGCGTATCTGCAGATGAATTGAAAATTTCTGAAATATATGCAGACGAAAGCACAACATATAAAAGAGCACGAGCAAGAGCACAAGGTCGTATGTACAAAAGACTGAAACGCACTTCTCATCTTACATTAAAAGTTAGTGATACACAAAGCAAATAAAG
>CALUQX010000035.1 GCA_944323045.1 Candidatus Gastranaerophilales bacterium
AATATTGTTGTTTTTATATAATTCAAATTCTATTTTATCCATATGAACACCTATAACAATTTATTTAAAATGTGATATAATATTTGTATCATAAAAATACTGAAATGACCAGTAAAATAAATATTATTTTTAATAATTAGTGTATTATAGGAAATAGTTTTTTATATCATATAATTCAATAATACTTATACTGTAATACTTTTAGGGGCTGTTTTATCACATTTTAAATAAAAGGTTATGTTTATATGGATAAACACGATAGAGAACTTATTAACAATGCTAAAAAATTAATTGTCAAAACAGCTATGGATTGTCGTACAGGTCATATACCTTCGTCATTTTCTTGTTTAGAAATTTTATACACATTATATTCAAAAGGATTTGTAACTATAAACAAAAATAACCTGGATAGTATAATTCGTGACAGAATTATACTATCCAAAGAACATGCACGTTTAGGGCATGTATGCCTATTAGCCGAACTAGGGTTAATACCTAAAAACATAATTCCAACATGGCAACAGAATGATGGCAGAGTCGGACACGATTTATTTGGAGGTCTTAACTATCCGGAACTTTTGGCTTTAGACCCTGCTTGCTCTTCATTGGGTCAAGGACTTGGACTGGCTATAGGATTTGCAATTGCAGCGCCTGATAAAAACATATATTGTCTTGTTGGAGATGGAGAATTACAAGAAGGTTCAGTATGGGAAGCTATTATGTATATCGGTCATCATCAGATGAAAAATATAACTCTTATAGTCGATCGTAATTTTAGACAAATCGAATGTTATACAAAAGATATGATTGATACCTCATCCAATATTATACAACAAATTGGAGCTTTTAACTTTGAGTGTATTGAATGTAACGGGCATGATATTGATGAATTAGAACAGGTTTTAAAGAAAAAAGTTGATAAACCCAAATGCATCGTTGCCAATTGCATAAAAGGTAAAGAATGTTCATTTTTATTAGAAAAGCGTTCGCATGCTTATTTGCACAGTTGTACTTACACACCAGAAGAGTATCTTCAAATAATAGAGGAGATATGCTGATATGATGGAATTTGTCACAAAATTTATAGAAGAGTTAGCCGATAAAGATCCAAACACTTATTTTGTTGGAATTGATGGATATAGATTTTATATGGCTTCTAATATCCAGAAAAAGTATCCTGATAGAGTTATCGGGGCAGGTATATCGGAACAAAATGCTATATCTATAGCCACAGGTTTGACACTTTCTGGAAAGACGGTTTATGTATTCATGATTGCAGCTTATGCAACCAAAAGAGCCTTAGATCAATTTAAGTTTGCCTGCTATTGCAACGCAAATATTAGAGTAATTACAACTTTATCTGGATTATCGCATCCTTTTGCAGGATATTCTCACTTAGCCGTTGATGATGTTCCTATAATGAAAAATACACCAAATATAGAAATATATTCTCCAGCAACTATTGAAGAAATGGAATGGATAATGAACCGCTCAACAACGCATAAAGGACCGATGTATATTGCTGATGATTGCTATGGCGGCTTTAAATCCGAAATTATAAATATAAACAATGGAATAGCTCTATCAAATAAAGGGAATAGTAAAAAAATTTTAATTTTATATGCCGGGATGGCTGGATATTTCCTTTTTAAGGGACCACAAATTATATCTAAACTTAAAGCATATGGAATAAATCCTGATG
This sequence comes from Candidatus Gastranaerophilales bacterium, assembly GCA_944323045.1. Taxonomy (GTDB): domain Bacteria; phylum Cyanobacteriota; class Vampirovibrionia; order Gastranaerophilales; family Gastranaerophilaceae; genus CALUVH01. The sequence goes on from CALUQX010000035.1 coordinate 1,703, forward strand.
TTTATTCTATTTTTAAGATGTATCCATTAGATGAATCAACCTTAGAAAAAATGATGTCTAAGTATAAGTATGTTTTAACTTTTGAATTAAGAGGTGAAGGCTCCTTATCATCTTCTATTGCTGAAATTATTGCGACATCTAAACTTAAAACTAAATTAATTCCTATACGTTTAAATAACGAAAAATATGATATTACAGGTTATGTTGATTATGTTGCAGATAAGTATATGGGAATCAATACTCTTGATGAAAAAATATTACAAATATTGACACCAAAGAGTCCTCTCATTAAAATAGTAATAAAAAAATATGATAAGGATACTAAAATAATTTATAAACTTTTTAATATACCTTATTACATAATCAAAAAACAATCAAACAAAAAAATTCGACATTTATTATTTGGTTTTATTCCATTAAAAAATGTGAAATATAATTAAATGAGATTTCTATAATGTATTTGACTTTCATTAAAAATTTTTGGCAAAAGTATAAAGATAAGTTTTCTAATAAATACTACGATTTATATATTCCATTTGGTAGAAGCTGCCACTGTACAATGATATTGATTAATGAAGGGTTAAGAAATATCTCCCAGCCATTTGATTGGTTAATACCTTCAGATTATAGTATAGAACCAATTCAAGAACGTTTTGAATTATTTTATAATTTCACACTCTTTTTTAATAAGGATGACTACTCTTTTGATCGCAATAAAATTACAACCAGTGGACATTATCCGGTAATTAATAATAATTTTAAATTTGAAATAGCTCATGATTTTGAAACAGACAAATCAAATGAAGAAAATTTTAAACTTTTTAAAATACGTTATCTAAGAAGATATAAAAGAATGTTATCAAATATCAAAAAATTTGATAAAATTTGTTTTGTTTATATGGTTAATACCTGGACGCAAATGAATGCAACTTCTATTCTGGATTTGGATGTAGTAAAAAATAATATAAAAATTCTAAATGAACAATATCCCTCTAAAACAATAGATTTTATTATTTTTGAACATAATCCCAAAATGCGAAAAAATAAAATTTCAAAACAGAAAATTGATAGACATATAATAAAATATGTTTCTAATCATTCATATCAAACAACCAACGATAAGATGGGAGATATTATTACTATAAAAAAGATATTAAGCAATTATAAATTATCAGACACAATTTAAATTTTGCATTTTACTAGCGACAATACTCATCCTTTTGGTAAATAAATTTTTATTAATACCTGCTTGATATGTAGAACAAATCTGTTCATAAAACTTTGTTATCTTTGCATAATACCAAAAATCTTCAAAATTCTTAAGAGGCACTACCTTTTTACCAAGTATACAATAATTAGAATTCCATGGTTTCAAAGCAGATGCAAAATGCCTGATTATTATCTCTGAATTCGGTTTATTCAATACATCGTAATCAGTATAATTAAATTTTATATCAAAAATTTTATAGTTATTATCAAAATATTTATTTAACAATGTTTCATCAACATGTAGCGCTGTTCCATGATATTCATCCTCTATCTCAAATAACACTTTCAAAACATTATTTTTATTCCATTTTTTGATATCAATTAAAAGAACTCCTGCATTAAAATACTTATAATCATCTGATAATTTCATTGGTTCTTTTGTGTCTGTATTATATAAAATTCTGCTTTTATCCCAGGCTGCGCCAAGAGCGTAATTTTCAAGATCTATACTATAAAGCTCAGCAATATCTCCAAGAACTACTATATCCACATCCAAATACAAAACTTTATCTAATGCCGGTTTAAGTTGAGGAATTAAAAGTCTATTATATGTAGAAATACTTATATATTCACTGTTTTTATAATTTATAGATTCAAATTCTTTATCAACATCAATATTAATAAATTCTATTGAAAAATTGTTGAAATGTTCTTTTAGTGCAATTATCTTTTCTTGATTTTCTTTTGAAATACCGCCATCTAGAATATAAAAATCACAAAATGATTTTGTATTATCACAAATACTTGCAATTGTAGTCGCGACATATGGCGCATAATTATTATCTGATGATAAAAATATTGGTATATTATTCATTAATAACCTCCGCAATTAAACAAATTTCTGTAGGGTATGTTGCCAATCCTTTAAATATACTAAATTTATACCCTAAATTTAACTTCTCAATCCATGGTTTTATTTTGTAAAAATCATGATAATTATGATATATACTGATAAGTAAAATAGGTTTATCCTTTTTAATAGTTTGGATTGCTCCTTCAAGCAATTTAGGTTCAAATCCTTCAATATCTGTTTTTATAAGTCCTATCTCTAACTTATTATCGGATGCATATTCGTCAATAGAAATAGTTTCTATATGTTCACTTGAACTTTCAGCAACACTACACTCTATTAATCTATCAGCGTGTCCTTGATTTATTGATTTTTGTATTTTATAAGTAGTTGTTATATTACTTATTCCTTTATTAATAAGTGTTATATTTTTTAAATTATTTAATTCAATAGTTCTCTGACAAAGTGCAATATTTTCTTTTGTTGGTTCAAAACAATGAATCGGATTTGTAAAAAAGTCTCTCATAACAAGTGCACTATCGCATATATATGCACCTGCATCAATAGCAACCCTATTAGAATTTTTAAACTTTTCCAGAGTTTTTAATGTTGTAAGACCATGTTTATAAAGAAAGACTTCAGACGCAAAAAAATTAATAGGAAGTTTATAATTACTATTAATGTAATATTCATCATTTGGTGTTGTTTGATGAATGGTTGGTATTGCTAAAAAGTCACAAAATTTTTGATAATTAGTCAGTTCTTCTTCATTAAAAACTTCTTTTAGTGGCAGATACCCCGGATTATCCTTAAAAATTTCAGACTGCCGAAAAATCATATTTAGAGTTTTTAGTGATTTTTCATCTAACCCCTTTTTTAAGTTATCAATATTTTCTTTATGTTCTTCCTGTGTTTTTATTACACCTTCATTAATACCTTGTTCACAGGTAACTGCTGGGAGATATAAATCAACAGCCAGACAATATGTTGGAAGTTTTTTTACGTACGCTAAAGTACTTAAAGTTTTTTCATTCATTGTTCCGCTCCTTAAACAAAGTTTCATATTTAACTCTCTCTATAGAATCTACAATACCTGACGGAGATGCATTTAACAAATTTACTCCAGCACCTTTCAAAAACTCACCGCATTTTTTTATTCCATAAAGCATTGTCTGCGCTTCTTTAATCGAATGTTCTAGCTGTCTTTGAGTTTCTTCATCTGTTTCTTTATATATATGTCCTTTGTTTTTTGCAAAGTCTAAGTCTACTCCCAGTAGATAAATGTCTTCAAATCCTAAGTAGTATGCAATTTGTATTGCAAAATGAATAACTGATTGATAGCCGATTAATGGCTTTAATAAATTATTTTGAAAACTACACTCTTTATTAAGTTGATATTGAATATAATCAAAGTAATAAGTGTCCATTTTTATAGGCGGCTGCATACCAGCATAACAAAAAATTTTATCTGAAAAATTTTCTAACTGTTCAAATTTAGAATTATTATCCTTAAATGTATTTGTATCTGAAATTACATGAAAAGACGAATGTAACAATCCTTTTTCTTTTAGCATATATCCACGATTCACTGTGAATACAAATTCATTATTTAATTTAGTTAAATCTAAAAGATTTAATGATGGAGAGGAGCCGATGACAAAACATCTTTTGCCATTATATTTTTCTTTTAATGATAAAATCTTCTGTGTATTCGTATCCGTAAGATTTTCTTTCTTGAAAATCCTTTCTTCTGGTGTACAAAATAAAAAATTAAGTCTTTGCAAAAGTTTTTGATTTGATGCCATTATTTCCCCTCTGTACAATTTTTCATTCGTAATCTTATGATATCAATAACTTTCTGTTTATCTCTTCTATCATCTTCTTTTGTTCTAAAAACATGATAAGATGCTTCTTTAATTTTCAAGCTGTGTTTTTGTAATAATTTAAAACAATAAAATCCGGTTAAACGTTCAATTACAAAAGCTACATCACGTACATCAAAAGTAGATTGAACCTGTTGAACTATATTCAACTTTTTGGTTCGATCCGGCATAAAGTCTTCATGTTCATACTTTAACAAATCAAACATCATTGGAAAAATCCACTCACAATAGTCAAAAAATATATTTTTCTTAAAGATATACATTTCATGATAATAACCTGCTCGCATGTCAAAATACTTTTCTAGCAACGGAATATCTTTCTGATGTAATTTTTCCATAACCTTCATTGTCAAATTATACATATTTACATCCCTGGAATAAATGTATCTTTCCTTGTTTGTCCTGTTATTTGCATTTACTTCAATTACAGGTATAATCGCATCATAATCACATATATTATCAAGACATTTTACATCAAATAATTTTCTATAGCCACAAGAGCCAAAATATTTCGGGTTTCTTAATTTATCATAGTTTTTCCACGCCCAGTATGTGCCTGTTAAAAAGCCTACACGCCGATTCACATCTGAAATATTCCCTTCAAAATCATCGTCGCCCAGACAATTTTCATACAACCATTTTAAATCTGATTCAGAGATAACACCGTCTTTACTATTCTCTTTTGCTATGGCTCTGCCAAGATGAATAGGGGTTAAAATGTCTGACTTAAACAAAAAAGATGGCTTGATATAACTAACCAAAATTTTTACTAAAGGTGTTTCTGTGCTGGCATTTAGATAATCATATTGTTTATACAAATCTAATAATTTTTGTTCTTCAATCACTATTACTTCCTTATTACATTCGCACGCATCTTATCCAAAATAGATTTTCTAATTATATCTTCACGTGTCTGGTATGTTTGCACGACCTGTGCTGTTGTGTATTTAATATTTTTATCCTGAGTCAACTTATAGAGATAATAGCCGGTAACCCGTTCCAATATGAATGCAATATCTCTGAATTCTTTTCCTTTTAAATTTGGTCGAACTTTATCTTCTTCTACATGCAAAAACTCAGTTACAAGATTTATATATTGTTCAGGGCTTAATGCTGAATCAGATATTGGATCTATAAAATCTGGCTGATGCTCCAGCATATAAAACATCAGTTTAAAAATCCATTCACAAAAATTGAAAAAAACTTCCTTTTTCATAATATACAATTCATGAAAATAACCGGATTTTAAATTCATATAACTATTGAAGTTATCATATTCATGCGGATAAACTTCAAGAATATTTTTTAGCATTACCTCATACAAGTCATCTCCATGGCATTTAATAAACTGGTCTTTTAAACTCAAATAATTTTCAAAAAAATACGGTTTTGGAAGAATTATATCGTAATTAGTTATCTCCTTCAAAAATTCTGGCGCTAACAATTTTCTATACCCGAAGGAGCCGAAATATTCTGGATTTCCCAGTTTGTCATAATTTTTCCACGCACGGTAAGTACCGGTTAAAAAGCCAACACGACGATTCAGACCAGAGATATTATCTTCAAAATCATCATCCCCTATACAATTTTCATACAACCATTTTAAATCCTCATCAGATACAACTCCGTCCTTACTATTTTCTTTTGCAACAACTCTTCCCAGATGTATAGGTGTCAATATTTCAGATTTAAAAAGAAATGATGGTTTGATATAGCTTACAAATATTTTTATTAAAGGGTGTTCTTTATCCGCATTCAAATAATCATATTTTTTATACTCATTAAGCAATGCTGTTTCTATTTCCTTAATGTCCATTTTATCTCATCTCCCCAACCGGTATCGTAAAAATTTACTAATATAACTTTTAGGCAATAGCGGACTTACCAGTGCAAAATTTCTATCACGTGTCTCATTAAATGAGCATCTGATTAAAAGATTAAATATAGCCTCAGACAAACTATGAGAGATTTCAATATCATTAATATATTCCCTATACCAGTTCCACAAATTTCTGCATAGAAAATCGAACAATATTGAATAATCTTCTTCATTATCTATCGCAACAATTAGTTCAAATATTTTATCTACTGATTTTATTAAATCTTTTATTTTTTCAGTATTCACATTTTTAGAAACTGAATCTGGATTTATGGTGTAATAGTATTTTGCATCATCAACAATTACAAGTGTGTTATATTTTAATAATGCCATAATGCTAAAATAAGGATCTTCAAAATAAATTAAATCTATAGGGAAATGTATGCAGTTATTTTTTATAAATTCAGTTTTATAAATTGCTGAAGTAAATCCATAATGAAAATAAAATTTGTTTTCACGAATTTTATCATTCATATCATAAAAATCAGTTAATTCTACAACTCCTGTTTCGCCATTGTAATCATAAATATTCCCTTTTGCCACATCTGCATTTTCGTCTACTGCTTTATTATAGAGTTTTTCGTAGAACTCAGCATCTATGAAATCATCAGAGTCGACAAAGCCAATGTATTCTCCTGTCGCTGCATCTATTCCTGTATTACGTGCTGCCGCAGCGCCTTTATTCTCCTCCAAATTTACTACTTTTATCCGGTCATCTTTTGCCGCATAACGCTTTAATATCTCAAGCGAATTATCTGTTGAGGCGTCATTTATACAGATTATTTCAATGTCAGATAGCGTTTGATTACAAACGCTATCCAGACACTTCTCTATAAATTTTTCCGTATTATGTACAGGTATGATTACTGAAACTTTTGGCATTACACTTCCATTTTTTCTTCGCGTTTTGCAGTTTCTTCTTTTGTGTAACCGATTGAATCCTTTTCCGGAGTCCAACCTGTTTCTTCTTTTACTTCGTGAATAGGGTCCGCCAAAAGTAATTCCTGTGCATCATTGTATTCTTGAACAGAAAGTTCAAAGTTATCTTCTGCAGCAATATTCACATCGATATTTGCATCAGCACTGCCTTCTGAACCTTCTAACAGTAAGTCATAACCAACCATTGATTTAATAAAATCATTGTATCTTGTTTCAATATCTGCCGGTGCACCTGCAAGCGCTTTTAATACAGCTAAAACTTTTTCTGAAGATGCACCATTCACAAGATTTTCATAAACGGCTGTGCCTAAACCGTTCAAACCGTAATATATTCCTGTTTCAGAGTTAATGATGATTGCAATACCATCGGTCACATCTGCGAACATTTTTTCTTCATTTAATACATAATTCATTTTTGTTCTCCTTATTTTCTTTTATCAGTTGTAAATATTCTTCTTCTGCATGTTCAATTAAAGACAATTTATATTCATTTTCCTGCGCAAAATCTGTATTGATTACAGGATTTTTGCCGGACAAATTGCCCTCTCTAAAAATACCTTTTGCAGCAAGTGCATCAATAAACAATTGAAATTCGCTCAAAATATTTTCATTGTAATTTTCATAATTTTTTAATTCTTCTTTTATTGCATTTGCACTAACACCGCCTAACAAATTTTCATACAAATTGGTCGCAAATTTATTCATAGAATAAATTATTCCTGTCTCTGTATTTAGAATATTTGCCAGATCAAAAGTTATATCTACCGCAATTTTTTCTGCATCAATCACAGGAATTGCATGACTGTCAAGATTGTTCATAAAATCTCTTAAATATTCGGTATTTGCATCAATATTGTGGCAGAGATTTAATTTGTAATAAGGTAAATCTTTAATCATATCCATCATCTTTTTGACCGTCCAATTTTCACTCAAATCAGCCGTCTGCATCAATGTGGATTGAATTAACTGCACCATTGCACGCCCTTTTTCTTCTGCTGTACAAGCTCTTATGGAAGGTTTTGCATCAGTAACAATTTCCGGAAATATTGCAATTTTAATCGGATAATTCATCTTGAATGTGTTGTGGAAATTCGCAATATTAAACACATATTTATCTTTTCTTGCATTGTTTGATACAAATCTTGAGTCAGCCATATAATCATACAAACGATTGTACATTTCCGGAGACAGAGTGATTATTGAATATATCGGGCTGGATAAAAGCTGCCCGTTGTTATCTTGATGCAAAATCAAATAGTCATCAGATACATATTCAAATCCTTTCATCATAGAAAGCACTGATAATGTTGATTTGCCCCTCTGACCTCTTGCACAGAAAAGTATTCCGTCGCCGTTTAATCCAATAACAGCCCCGTGCGCAAGATTTGATGTCGGAGTTTTCAAAATATTGTTTAAGAATTGAACAAACAAATGTCCTTCTTTAATAAATTCTTCCGGTTCAAGGTTGTTAACACCATAGTAATAAGTATTTTTTTCGTAATCATTTCCGATAAAGAATCCGCGTTGTGATTGAATATCAATAACGGGTTTAATTTTAGAAAAATCACTATCCATAATCTGAAGGTCATATGTTGTGCGCTTTGAACACAACAATTCAATCCGCAGACGCATATTTGTTTTCGCATTAAACTTTGGAGAAAGCGTTTTTCCCAGTGCAAACACATCTTTCTCATTCCACAAAATTAATGTTGCATCAAATTTTTCTGCATTATCTCTCAAAACATATGTCAATTGTTTTTCAACATGCGGCAAAAATTTATCGCTATAACTAACCAAACGTACAACCTTGCAGCCAAGATCTATATACTTAACCCATTTTTTCTCCATTGCAGATAAATATTTATCCACATTATTAAAACACTCTCTTATTTCTGCCTTAGTTAAATCTTTAAATTGCATTTAAAAAAATCCCTATCTTAAATATCTGAATCTATCACCTAATGTACTACCTGACCACAATAACATAAAAACAGGTACATGTATATTAGAATATTACATAATATTAACTTGTGAAAGAAAAAGATTATTTGTTGTGTTTCTGTTACAATAAATAAAAAGACAAGGTGATATTATGGAAGATTTAATTTCAGTTGTAATCCCATCTTACAACGGTGAAAAGTATATAAAAGAAACAATTGAAAGTATCCAAAGACAAACATTTAACCATGAAATAATTGTCATAGATGATATATCTACTGACAGAACAGTTGAAATTGCAAAATCTATGGGCTGCCGCGTAATTGTTAACACTGAACACAAAGGTCAGGTTGCAGGTAAAAATACAGGCATCAGAGCCGCTAAAGGCAATTACTGGCTGACAATTGATCAGGATGATATGTTAACAGAAAATGCGCTCAAAAAATTATATGATGAAATGCAAAAATCTCCGGATAACAAAATAATAATGGCAAAATTAAAAGACTTTTGTTCTCCTGATACTCCAGAACAGAAAAAATTCTGCAAACCCGAACCTTTCTATGGAATTTTAACAGGCTCAACACTTTTTAAAAAAGAAGTTTTTGACATTGTCGGCGGCTTCAGAGAAGATATAATTACCGGTGATGTTATTGATTTGACAAACCGTCTTTCTAAAGCAGACATAACTATCAAAAAAGCTGACTTTATAAGCTGTGACAGACGCATTCATTCTGCGAATTACGGCAGAACAAATCAGGCTGATGAATATAAAGATTACGCAAAAGTTTTAAGGGAACGCCTGTTAAAAAAATAATTTTCGGACAGAAAATTTTTGCGGTATAATATTGCCGGAGGATTTAATAGAATGCTGGCTGATTATCATATGCACACATCATTTAGCGACGACTCTGTCTTGCCGATGCAAGAGGCTGTAGAACAAGCTATCTCTCTTGGCATCGACGAAATTTGTTTTACCGACCATATCAATGCTGTTTATGGATATTCAGACTGCAATTGTCCTTCGTATTTAAAAGAAATTAATCGCTGCAGAAAACTTTTTAAAGACAAAATTAACATCAAATTCGGTATGGAATTCGGACTCCAGTCACAACTGTGCAAGTATTACGAAACTCTTTTCAATAATTACGACTTTGATTTTATTATTCTGTCAGTGCATCTTATAAACAACCTAGACCTCTGGAATCAGGAATTTCAAAGCGGGAAAACTCAGGAGCAATATAACCGTGAATATTACGAAGAACTTTTAAAAATTGTCCAAAACTATGATGATTACAGTGTTCTCGGTCACATGGATTTAATCAGAAGATATGACAGGGTCGGTGAATATCCTTTCGAAAACATTTGCGATATTGTTGAAGAAATTCTAAAACATTTAATCGAAAACGGCAAAGGAATTGAAGTAAACACATCTTCATTCAGATACGGATTACAGGATTTAATGCCGTCACGCGATATTCTAAAATTATACAAAAAATTAGGCGGAGAAATTATAACCATAGGCTCTGACTCACACAGAGCAGAGCACATTGGTTACAAAATTCCGTTTATACATGAACAGTTGAAATATCTCGGCTATAAACATTTTTGTACATTTGACAAAATGGTGCCGGCTTTTCATGAACTAAACTGTTAACGGATAAAATTTGTCATGATTTTATCTTTAGCGGCAGGGTGATTAATTCCTTCTTTTTTACCAGCCCCAATACATTTCAAAATCCATGCCATATTATAGCCCAGTGTCTGCATAATCTGAACACCTTCCAGATCCTGCATCACATCATCTGGTTTATTTTGAGCGCCGTGAACCATATTCCAGTAGTTAGAAGAAATAACCGGCATCTGATTTATTGTAAAATGCTTGATAATAGCATCCAGAGAAGCGGTAGTGCCGGCACGTCTTGCAGAAACAATTGCCGCCGCCGGTTTGTAAGTAAATGCAGACCCGCCGGCGTAGAATAGTCTATCCATAAATGCCAGCAATCTGCCGCTTGGATGGGCATAATAAACAGGCGAGCCGAAAACAAATCCGTCTGCATTTTTTGCTTTGTCAATAACTTCATTTACGATATCGTCTTTAAAAACGCACTGTCCGTCGAGTTTTCTGCATGCGCCGCAGCCAATGCAGTCGCGAATAGCATTTTTGCCAACCTGAATAATTTCTGTTTCAATACCGTTTTTGTTTAAGCTTTCTGCAACCAGCGAAAGTGCTGTATAAGTGCATCCTTTTTCGTTGCTGCTGCCATTAAATAATAAAACTTTCATAACCACTAACCTCCTTTTCTTAGATTATACCAAAAAGACAAAAAACCGTGAACAGGCGGACAAGTCCGCTTTTTTGTAGGGTGCCATCGTTTCGACGCACCGGTTCTGTGATTAAAGGCACTAAGTTACTAAGGGGCTAAGGCACTAAGGAGTTAATAAAAATAAGGCAACGCTTGAATCTTGCATTGCCTCATTTTGAAATCCGCTTAATCACCTAGTCACCTAATCACTTAGTCACTTAGTCACCCCGATTAAGTGGCAAGCCACTTAATCGGACTCACCTAGACAAACCGCGAGTTTGTAGCTGAGGTTGCGGGTGTCGTAGTACCAGTACGTGTAGGTAGAGAGGAAGCTGCGGTGGTACGCGTAGTAGCTGCTGTGCTCCTGCCCAGACCAAACATAGAAGTAATCATAGCCTGTACCTCTTGCTGAGAGGAATTGAGAGGCTTTTGTTGTGTTCATTGCTTTATCTGTTGGGTTCGTCCAGCCTGATGAATTTATTGAGGAACCATCATATATATATCCCGCTAGTTTGGTTAGCTGGTCTTGGCTTGGCATGTTGTTTATTCCACCGCAGGCTTTCACTGCGCCTGCCCAATAATCACTACTGTAGTAACATGCCTTTATCCCTAATTCTCCGTCAGATACCGCTTGGTTACATTCGTCCAATGTCATTGGACTATATCCTGTTCCAGGAGCGAGTATCTGGCTTATGCACATGCCGCCGACTAAATCTGGATTTATCGCACAGCCTGTTGTACCGGCTAATTCTGTTACATTTATTGC
>CALUQX010000036.1 GCA_944323045.1 Candidatus Gastranaerophilales bacterium
TAAAAATCTGGCTTGTGATGCTGCCATTCCCATTGTTTGGTCCCTTTCTGTTGTTTTCCGTACTCTTATTGTCGGCAACTCTCTCGCTTTTCTTTAATATTTTCTTACTTCTTCGTAATATTTCTTAATAAAAATCATACAAATGATGTATATAAAGAGGGTTGAATTGCGCACCACGCTTGAAAAACAGAAAGTTTAAATTTATCTTAAAATTTGATGTAATTTGTTAATACAAAATTGCATTGCACCTTGTTGATCGTTAAAAATGTCAACGCAATCATTACATGCTTTAATATAAAAATCACTATCAGAGAGCAGTTTATGCATATAATCCTGTAATTCTTCAGGGGTTTTAACTACTTTTCCGGCGTTTGTTCGTGTCAGGATGCCGTAAATATCTCTAAAATTATGTATCGAAGGACCTGAGATAGCCGGTTTAGAGTAAACAACAGCTTCAAGCGGATTGTGCCCGCCTGTTTTATTAAAACTTCCGCCGATAAAAGCAAAGTCACAAATCTGATACATTTTACTCAATTCCCCGAGAGTATCAAGAATTATAATATCTTTTTCGTTAAAATTATCTTTATTAGAGCGCAAGCCGCATTTCATGCCTGTTGCTTCTGATAGTTGAAGAGCATGCTCAGCGCGGTTAAGGTGACGTGGCGCCAGCAGTAATTTTATATCCAGAAATTCTTTTTTTAATTGAGAAAATGCATTTATAACAATTTCATCTTCCCCTTGATGAGTACTTCCGGCAATAATAATTCTGCCTTTACCCATATCAATTTTGTCAGGTGATTTTTTAACATCAAATTTAAGGTTTTTCATGACTTCAGTTTTATCTGGATCTGAGCCTATATTAACGAGTTTCTGATTATCATATTCACTCTGGGTATAAATTCCTGAATAGTATCTAAGTATATATTTAAAAAAGAATTTCAATCTTCTATAAGAATTGTATGTAGAATCGGAAATTCTGCCGTTAATTACATAAAGCGGGATATTTCTTTTTTTGCAGCTAAATGCAAATGTAGGCCAGAGTTCGGTTTCAGCAATCATTACAACGGTAGGTCTGATTTTACTTAAAAAACTGTTTACACAAAATGGTATATCAAACGGGAAATATGTTATATAATCTGCGATTGTGTCATATTTTTTGTGTGCAATTTCCTGTCCTGTTTTAGTGCCTGTTGTAACAACTAATTTATAATCAGGGAAAGTTTCTTTTGTTTTTTTTATAAGGTTTTCCAGTGCAATAACTTCTCCCACAGAGACTCCGTGGTACATTATAACTTTTTCACCTAAATCCGGTGCCTTAAAAAATCCTAGTTTTTCTTTCCACCCATACAGAAATTTGCCGTTTATTGCCCTTGCAAGATACACAAATGGCAAAAGTAATATAAATAATAGTGTTGTAATTAATCCATAAATATACATAACAAGTTAATTATACATGCTAAACTAAATTATATCCAGTTTGTTAATTTATTTGTATTGTGGAATGGATTTTTATAAAATATTATTGACAAGAATCGTGAAAATTTATAAAATTGAGATATGGCGATAGTGTATTTAAGTTTAGGTTCAAATAAAGGTGACAGAATCGGGTATGTGCAGCAGGCAACGAGTTTGCTCGGGGCTTCGGATAATATTAATATTATCCGCACCTCTGCTTTTTACGAGACTGAACCATGGGGAATGAATACAGAAACCTGGTTTGTAAACGCTGTTGTTGAGATTAAAACAAAGCTTTCTCCGCACGAACTGCTATCAGAATGCCAGAGAATTGAACGGCAGTTAGGCAAAGTTAAACATGAAGGTGAGGAGTATCAGGATAGAACCATAGATATTGATATATTATTTTATAATAATGAAATAATTAATGAAGATACACTTACAATACCGCACAAATACTTACATCTCAGAGCATTTACGCTTGTGCCGTTACTTGAATTAATTCCGGATTATGAACATCCTCTTTTGCATAAAACCATTGCTGAATTGCATAATGATTTAGAAAATCCTGAAATGGTATTTTTATATGGTACAAGAGTCGAAATATAAAGTAGGAATAGTCGGCGGCGGACCTGCAGGATGTATTTGCGCTTATTTTTTGCAAAATGATTGTGATGTAACAATATTTGAGATGAATGAGCCGCTTAAAACACTTTTGCCTACAGGCGGCGGGCGGTGCAACCTTGCGCATTGTGAATATGATTTTAAGGAGCTTGCGGCAAACTATCCGCGCGGCGAAAAGTTTTTGTATTCTGTTTTTTCAAAATTTTCTACAGCAGACACGCTTGAATTTTTTAAAAGTATAGGTGTAGATACATATGTTCAGGATGATATGCGTATTTTCCCTGTATCTAATTCTTCTGCTGATGTCAGGAAAAAATTTCTAAAAGCCATTAGCAAAGTTACTTTTATAAATGAAAAAGTTTTAAGGATAAATTCAGGTGAACCGCACAATATTGTTACAGATAGCGGGAGTTATGAATTTGATGCGGTTGTAATTAGTATTGGCGGGCATGCCTCTTATAATATGTGTCAATATTTAGGACACACAATCATTGAGCCGAAAAAGGCACTGGTAGGGCTTTTGACACAAGAAGATACCTCTGAACTTGCCGGAGTCTCCGTAAAATTAACAGAAGGTGATTTGCTATTTACACATAAAGGTATCTCAGGACCTTATGCCTATAAATTGTCTTCTCTAAACGCCCGCGAGAGTTTTCCCTACAATATAACTTTGAAATTAGCGCCGGAAATTGATTTACAGCAGGTGCTTAACACTAATCCGCACAAATCTATAAAGAATGTTTTGTCAGAAAAAGTACCTCGTTCACTCGCTGTATATATATTAAACAAATTAAACATTAATCCTGATACTAAGGCACATCAAATCAACGGCAGTACGCGTGACTTAATTATGGATAGTTTAAACAATTTTAAATTAACAATTACCGGAACATTTACAAGCGGAGAAGTTGTGACTTGCGGCGGGGTCGCGTTGAATGAAGTTAATGCATCGACAATGGAATCCAAACTCGTTTCAGGAATATATTTTTGCGGGGAAGTTTTGGATATCGACGGATTTTGCGGCGGATTCAATCTGCAAAACTGTTGGTCAGGCGGTTATGTTGCTGCCCAGGCTATTCTATGCAAAGCAGTTTGTTAAAATCTCACTTTTCACAAAACTCAATTCATGACTTTTTACGCAAAATAATATCGTAATTCAAAATTTCGGCTATTTCAGATAATTCAGAAACCCTTAATGTCTTTTTCTTTATTTTATTATACAAATTTCGAACACTGTCGTCTTTATCAAAAATTTCATTTACAGCATACTTTAGTCCGGTCATATTCAAACCTTCTTTTGCCGCAAGATATTTTATCTGTGTACAAATATTCTCTGTATCTAATTTATATTCTTCCATAACTATTATTATTTCACGGCTCTTTAACCTTGTCAACAATCATAATAGCCAGACTAATTACAAAAATAAAATTTCTATGATAAAATGCCTTTGTAAAAATAGTGAGGCGGAAAATGAAAATAGCTTTGTTAAATCACGGTTGTGCAAAAAATTTGGTAGATTCTGAATTGATGCTGGGCTTGCTGGCAGAAAAAGGGTATGAAGTTACTCTTGATGACAGTCAGGCTGATATTGTTGTGATAAATACATGTTCATTTATTCACGATGCAGAAAAAGAATCTGTACAGAGTATTCTACAGGTTGCACAGGGGGGGAAAAAAGTTATTGTTACTGGCTGCCTGCCTCAAAAATATAAAGGTGAATTGAAAAAGGCAATACCGGAAATTGCAGGCATGGTTGGTACTTCTGATATAAGAGAAATTGTGGATGTTGTCGAACAGGTTGCCAAAGGGAAAAACAATGTTAATAAAGTTTCTGAACGCCCGCAGTACATTTATCCGGAAACGATTGAAAGACAGCAGATTACAATGGGTCCTAGTTCTTATATAAAAATTGCTGACGGATGTAATTATCACTGTGGATATTGTATTATTCCACAGTTGAGAGGAGAATACCATTCCAGAACTATTGAAAATATTGTTGAAGAGGCAAAGTCGCTTATTGAAAAAGGCGTTAGTGAACTTGTTTTGATAGCACAGGATACAACAAGCTACGGTATTGATCTGTATGGAAAAAATTCACTTGCAAAATTGCTTGAAGAATTGAATAAAATTGATGGCGAATTCTGGATAAGAATTATGTATGCATATCCATCTCAAATGAATGACGAATTGCTGGATGCAATTGCTAAACTTGATAAAGTCGTTAAATATATTGACCTTCCGCTGCAGCATTATGATAAGGAAATTTTGAAGGCAATGCGGCGTCCGGCTTTTGATTATGATGAACTTATTGCAAAAATTCGGACAAAAATTCCTGATGTTACTATAAGAACTGCTTTTATTGTCGGATATCCGGGAGAAACCGATGAACAATTCAATGCGTTGTATGAATTTGTAAAACGTACAAGATTTGATAAAATGGGTGTGTTTGAATATTCAAGAGAAAAGAACACTACGTCATACTCTATGCAGGATCAGGTTCCGGCAAAAATTAAACGCCAGCGCAGAAAAAAACTAATGACTTTGCAGCAAAAAATTTCCAAAGAAATTAATGAAAACTTTATCGGAAAAACATTAAACTGTCTTGTTGAAGGATTTACTGATGACGGACTTGTGATTTTGCGTTCCCAACACGATGCGCCAGAGATTGACGGCATGGTTTATGCATCGGCTGAAAAATCTGTTATTCCGGGGGATTTTGAAAATGTCTTGATAGAAAATTCTGATGAATACGATTTGTTCGGACGGGTAGTTTAATTTTACATATTCCCTTTATTTATCTTTGTAATATAATATTAATATGGGGTTAAGTATACTAAGGTAAATATTAATGGAATATGTGGAAAATAAAGCAGTTGAAGAAGAACAACTAAAAGGGATTTTCAGGGATATGGTGAAGTATTCGCCGTCAAAGATTTGCGGCATGCTCGGTAATGCGATAATTGTCCCTGTTTATACAAGTCTTTTAACACCGGAAGAATACGGATTGTATTCATTATCAATCGCATTTCTTTCGTTTTTATGTATTATATTTTCTGATTGGGTAGGGCTTTCCGGACTCAGATTTTTCAGACAGCACCAGCTTACACAGGACATGCCGAAATATCTTACAACGCTTGTAACGATGCTTGTTACAAACTTGTGTTTAATGGTTGCGGTTGCTCTGTTTTTTAGACAGAATTTCTTTGACTTTTTCCATATTCCGATAAAGTATTATCTGGCAATACTTTTGCTTATTATACCGGTTGCTGCAAGGGCGTTGCTGTTTCAGCTTTTGCGCGCGGAATTGAAATCCATGTCGTTTACATTTTCAACAATTTTGAACCAGATTTTGACAATTGGTTTGTCTATATTTTTCGCAAAATATTTTCATCTGGGTGCAATGGCATTGCTGTTAGGTATGGGAGTGTCAATTTCTCTGATTGATATTTTATTGATTTATCAAAGTAATATTTTATCATGGTTTAAATTTCAAAAAGTTGAGTGGAGTACTATATTCCCGATTATGAAATATGGAATTCCTATTGCGGCAACATCATTGAGCGCATGGATAATAAACCAGAGCAATAAATTTATCATGAATAGTATCAGTGGATTTTCTGATGTCGGACTTGTAGGGGTTGCATACGGACTTACTCTGCCTTTGCTGATGACGATATTTTCTATAATAACAGTGGCGGCAATACCGCGTATTATAAATATGTACGAAGAAAGAATTGATGTAAGACCTATAATTTCAAAGTTTACAGGGTATTACATACTTGTAGCACTGCCAATCATAACGGTTATTTCAATGTATGCGCCGGATTATGTGCAAATGCTTTCTTCCGGCGACAAATTCCAACTTGCATTTAAATTGATACCGTTTTTTGCTTTTGGAACATTTTTTATGTCTCTGGCTGATTATACGACTTTGCAGTACCACCTTGCAAACAAAACTTATATAGACTTTGTAATTAAATTGATATCCGGCGTTGCAGGGATTGTTTTGAATATTGTCATGATACCGAAATATGGCTTGATAGGTGCCGGTATCGCAACTTTCGGGGCTAATTTTTTGTATTTCTTCTTGAGTACAATTATTGTTTTGCCGGGATTGCGGCTGATTTACCCGACATTAACCATATTTAGGATGCTGCTGTCTTTTATCCCGTTTGCCGGATTGTATTATCTGTTTAATACTCAGTTAAAAGTGCCTGCATTGTTTGAGATGATTACATTGATGGCGGTATTTTATCTTTGTTACTGGTGGCTTAGTAAAACATTGCTGAAACGGGTAAAATAGTGTCTTAATATTTGTTTACATAATGGCAATATTTTTTCTTGAGGATTTTTTTACAATCTACAACATGCTATTGTGAATTTATATTAATAAAAATGAATTTAGGATAGCAAAATAAATATTCTCTTGATAATATAAATATGAAACCAGAATATATATAAAAGGTGTAGAAGAATTCCGAATTAGGGAAAAGTGAAAGGAAGTCAAAATGGCATTGACCAAAACAGATAGAAAAAGAATAGTCGCATCAGCGTTATCATTATGCTTTTTGATGCAGCAATCATTATGTTTTCAGGTAGTTGCAAGTGAAATAGGCGGCGCGGTTCCGGGGCATGATACAGGTATTACCGTAACTCCGGGTGCTAATGGCGGTAACATATACGATATCAATCCGTCAGGCGGCAGCGGTGACATTGGTTTCCGCCAGTATGAAAACTTTAATTTGTCAGCAGGCGATATTGCTAACTTGATTATGCAGTATAGAGGTCAGGATTTATCAAAATTCGTCAACCTTGTAAACAATCAGATTAATATCAATGGTATTTTGAATGCTCTTAATAGCGTTGGCGGCGGTTTGTCAGACGGTAATGTAGTATTCATTTCACCAAAAGGTATGGTTGTAGGCGCCAGCGGCGTTTTGAACGTTGGTTCTTTATCTGTTATGACTCCTTCTCAAGAAGATTTTGATAAATTTAGAGGTTCATTTAGACCGAGCGATTTGCACGACCTTTCACGTCTGGAAAATTCAGAAGGTGACGCCAGTGTAACAATCAATGGTAAAGTCCTTTCACGTGGTGATATTGATGTAAAAGCTGCAAATGTAGACATTGGTCAGGGCGCTGTTTTATTGGCTGGCGTAAAAGATAATCATGTATTCAATTCTGTTAAGTCAGCGAATGATTTGTTTAGTTCTTTAGTTAACACTGATAACATCACTCAAGGCGGTTCCATTGCAAATGATAACGGTAACATTGTAATTCGTGCATATGGCGATAACGGCGGTGTTAAAGTTGCAGGTGATGTTGTTAACTTTGCAAAAACTGGTAAAACATCAGTAACCAGCGAAGGTTCAAAAGGTATTGATGTGTCAGGAAAACTTGCAAATGCCGGCGGTGAAATGGATGTAATCAACAACGGCGGTGCATTAAATATTACAGGAACAGTTAAAAACGCCGGTGCAAAATTAACAGTTGAAAACAACGGCACAAAAATGAATATTTCATCAAGTGCAAATGTTTCTAACGCTGATAATGTAACAGAACTCGTAAATTCCGGGCGTCAGGGCTTAACAATTGCCGGTAAAGTCAGCGGTAATGGTGTAAACATCCGCGGTGCAAATTCTGATATCGTAATCGGAAGTTCTTCTGTTGATAAAAACGTAACTTCACAAGGTGATTTAAATATTAACCTTGAAAACGGCGACCTCTTAAATGCCGGCTATGATAACACTTTACTTGCCTCTAACGGTAATATGAACATTGTTGTAAACGATGGTTCAATCGGTCAGGATGTTGGCAACTGTGCAAACGGTGCTTGTACCGGTGTTGACCCGAACGGTCGTGATATGACTAAATCAATCAATGTTCAGGCAAATGGTATTTTGAATGCATCAACAACAAGACGCACAACTTCAAACTCTAATCTTGTTGCAAACATTGCAGCAAAAGATTCTGATTTAAGACTCGGTCAGGTTAAGGCTGACGGCAAAGTTATTTTGACTGCAGCAGATTTTGACAGCAGAGGAAATGGTTATTCAATTTTGAATGGCTCTAATGATTCTTCTAAAGCAAATGTTCAAGGCAAAGGCATTTCATTAATCGCCAGTGACAAAATTGGTGAACAGGGTAAAAAATTAACATTCAACCAGACAGATTCAAGTTACGGTATGGAAGCACTTGCTGTTAATGACATCAATGTAAAAGGGCAGGATGACAAATACAATACAAATGTCTGCACAATGATATCTAAAGACGGCAGTATCAATGCTGAATTTTCCGGCAATACAAAAATTGATGAAATTACTGCTAAGGAAAATATCAATATTGTTAACCGCGGTGCATCATTAGAAATTAACAATTTGGGTTCTGTACCTAACACTCCGGTTGACTATTTCGGTGACAATGTAAAAGCAGTTGCACCTAAAAATGTCGAAGTTAAAGTTTTAGACATCAACCCTAATACAAGAGTTGATTCTGAATGGATTAATGGTGTTCATCACTGGGCAGATTCTCAGTTGAAGATTAAAAATGCAAGAGTTGAAGGTACTAATGACGCTGATACTCCTGATATGAAACTCGTTGCAGACAATGTTTATGTTGACGGTAAACATATTTCATTTGGCAGAGACGGTCATTTTGTAGAAGCTGATGATTCAACAAATGCTGTTGAAAAAATTGGCGATGGCGAATTTACATTTGAATACCGCTCAGTAAGACCGGATGATGTAACTGAAATCGGTCGCGATGAAAATGAACGTAACTATTATGACGATGATAAATATAATAATGATTCAGATTCTGACACAGATATAGACAGTGACACTGATTCAGATGCAGATAGCGATTCAGACGCAGACAGCGATGCTGATTCTGATGCAGATAGCGACTCAGACGCAGACAGCGATGCTGACTCAGATGCTGATAGCGATTCAGACGCAGACAGCGATGCTGATTCAGATGCTGA
>CALUQX010000037.1 GCA_944323045.1 Candidatus Gastranaerophilales bacterium
TTTACAATAAATCAGGCAATGAGGCATTCCTTTTTGACTAATTAATCACCACCTCACAATACTCACTTCACTCACTTTAATCACTCAGTCATGTAACAACCGTTCACCATTCACTGGTCACAGAGTACCGGTTCGTCGAAACGACGGCACCCTACAATTCTATACTCACCTCACTCACTTTAGTCACTCTTTTTGAACTCCCGCAACACATGCGAGCTAAGCAATGAGCGTTGACTTATTTAAGTGCGAATGTCATATCTGCTTCTACACAAGTTTTGCCGTCAACAGTACCGATGCCATGAGCTTTACAAATAGGACCTTTTACCTTTGTTAATTCAACATGCATTTCAAATCTGTCACCCGGTCTTACTATATTCTTAAAGCGAACATTATCAACTCCTGCATAAAGTGTCAATTTACCTTCAAATTCCGGCATTGTCATCAATATAGGAGCAGAACACTGTGCCATTGCTTCCAATTGCAATACCCCAGGCATTATTGGATTGTTAGGAAAGTGTCCCTGAAAGAATTCTTCATTCATCGTCAAATTTTTATAGCCGTTTGCATATTTTCCCGGTACACATTCTGTAATTCGGTCTACCAGTAAAAACGGATAACGATGCGGTATCATTTTCATTATTTCAGTAGTATCAAAGCTTAATACTTTTGTTTCTTCTGTCATCATTTTCTCCTTACTTTATTTACATTCAATTAATTTATCTTTTAGTATTTTTGCTGTTTTTAAATGAACGGCATGCCCTGCTTCTTTAACAAGTATTTGCGCCCGCAAATTCAGAGGGTTCACACCAGTTAAATATAAATCGCCGATTAAATCCAGTATTTTATGCTTAATCGGTTCTTTATCCGAACGCAATTCTGTTGTAAAGCCTTTATCTTCCAGCCCGACTGTATTATCGTAGGTAACCCCTTGAGCAAAGCCCATCATCTGGAATTTTTTAAGGTCTTTGTAAAATCCGAATGTTCTAGCTTCAATAATTTCTTCTTTATTGCGCGGGTTGTAATTTACCCAGCGCTGTTTTAAATCCGGATGATCATAGTTTACGGCATATGAAATAAACAATTCTCTATCAGGAATTATCACAAGACTTGTCTTACCATTCAGATAATATACAGGTTCTGATACTGTATATTTGGGAGCACTATAAAGAAACGGCTTTTTAATACCGGCTTTGTTAAACAATTCCACCCAGCATTTAGCGCTGCCGTCAAGTGCCGGCACTTCTTCTTCGGACATACAAATATCAATAGAATCAATTCCGCAAAAAGCAAGTGCTGCCGTCAAATGTTCCGTAAGTATTGCTCTGCTTGATTTATCCCCGAGAGTTACACAGTGCTCTGTGGAAATAACGTGGTCAATATCAGCAGTAAATGCATCTTTACCTTTGACAAAATATCTTATTTTTCCTTCATCTGACGGAAAAAAGTTTACTGTACAGGGTTTGTTTTTCATCAACCCTTTGCCTGTAATAGATATCTCTTTTTTAATTGTTATCATTGTTTATATTGTCCTCAAATTCTTTTAAAAGCGGCTCATATTTTCTGAATTTTGCAAAAATTTCCTGAGCATCTTTCATTGTTTTCAACTGTTTGATAAATTCTTTTCTCGGAACAGCCGGAATACCTACAACAATTGATTTTTCAGGGAATGATTTTGTTACACCTGCTTTAGCGGTAATAATTGAGTCTGAACCTATTTCGATATGATCTGCAAGACCTGCCTGACCTGCCAGAACAACTCTGTCGCCAATGACACAGCTTCCGGCAATACCAACCTGAGAAACTATCAGACAGCCTTTACCGATTTTACAGTTGTGTCCTATCATTACAAGGTCATCAATTTTAGTGTTATCACCGATTGTTGTATTTTCAATGGTGCCGCGGTCAATGGTTGTGTTAGCACCTATTTCTACATTGTTACCAATAACAACAGAACCGATTGAAGGAATTTTGAAGATAACATGATTGTCTGCACTACCTTCTTTAATTTGCCCTTCTTTTCTTGCCTGTTCAATGTTGTCAGGATTTTCTGTAACAAAGCTGAATCCGTCAGCACCAAGAGATACCCCGTGCTGCAAGATTACATCATTACCGATTTGAACTCTGTCGCCAATATTCACACCCGGGTGGAAAAAGCAGTTAGAACCGACTTTTGCATAACTTCCTATATACACATTCGCAACAATTCTTGTATTGTCGCCGATTTGAGCCCCGCGGGAAACTACAACATTAGGACCGATTTTAACATTCTGTCCTAATTTTGCTTCAGGGTGAATAGTTGCAGATGGGTGAATGCCTTCATTTACCTCCGGCTCTTTATAGAACAATGTTATCAATTTCATCATTGCAAGGCGCGGTCTTTCAACTTCGATTGTTGTTAAGCTGTCTATTTGAACACCAAGCGGTACAAGTGCTGCTTTTGCTTTTGATTTTGCAAGATTTGCAATTTCTTCTTCGCCGAGTGCAAGTGCCAGCGTATTTTCATCAGCAAGCAGAGGCGGGGCTATTTGTTCAATTTTTGCATCCTGAACTTTTGTCAGCATACCGCCGGTAATTTGTGTGATTTCTTCCAGTGTGAATGTTTTCATATTTATTACTCCTTATCTAATTATTGTTTATTTTATTAATTAAATTTGTAGTAGATTTGCCTTCGACAAAACTGATAAATTCAACGCGCGTACCGTTTTTTTTCATAATATCAGCTTCGGGCAGTGTTTCCATTGTGTAATCTGCGCCTTTGGTGTAAACATCGGGTTTTATCTCATCAAGCAAATCACGTGGACTGTCCTCGTTGAAAATCACAACGTAATCTACACAGCTTAAGGCACATAAAATTTCAGCCCTGTCATTTTCATTATTAATCGGGCGCCCTTCGCCTTTTATTGAGCGCACAGAACTATCGGAATTCAAGAGTACAACCATATAATCTGCAAAGGTCTTAGTTTTCTGCAAATATCTGACATGCCCGACATGCAAAATATCAAAACAGCCATTAGTTGCTACTATTGTTTTGCCGCTTTTTTGAAGGTTATGAAAAAATAATGCAGCATTTTCTCTTCTTAAAAGTTGTCCCATATTTATATATACCTTAATCTTTCCTTTATTTTACCAGAAAAATAAAGGAATGTGGATATTGCATTAACAAAAAGTAATAAATTAAACTCTTCAGGGATAATTTATAGTATTTATCACACAATCTTATTCAGCTTGTTGCCGAGGGCTTCACTTATGACATTACCAAGTTTGTAAGTCGTTTGTGCTGCTTCTGATTCAACCTGTTTATAGTATTCTTCCAATCTAGCCTCTGCTATTTCTCTTTGAATATCGTCATAGCGCGTTGGAATTTTGTCTGATATGAATTGTTGTGCTGTTTTGTAGACAATTTTCATAGGTATTCACACTTCCTTACAGAGTTATAAAGAAGTGTAAAAATAAAAATTGACTTATTCTAAAGTTTTGTTAACCTAAAATATTAATACCACCCCAGACACGCGGATCTTCAACAGGTGTTTTTTTCACTGATGCATTGCCAACATAGCTGTTCATGTTGACATAAGCCGGTATAGAATTCTGTTTTCCTTGTTTTCTGAGGATACTTTGAGGCAGTTTGTTAGACTGACCCAAAACTTTTTTGGTAGTGGCAAGTAATGCCTGATGCACAACATCCATATCTGGATTGTGCAGTGAAGTAGGGCGTAAATTTTTAGCCATAGGGGCAATTGTTAATTTATTTACTATCATTTTTCTCTCCCGTGCAGCGATGTTTAATATTCCATAGCTGCTTTAACTGATCTAATATAAATTCATTTCTATAACTTTTTGACAGATTCTAACAGTGTTCAATGCCGCGCCGATAAGCAGATTATCAGCGACACACCAGAGTGAAACACCGTTGTCAAATGCCAGATTTTTACGAATTCTGCCGACAAAAACAGGGTTAACTCCTGCAGCGTCACATGTTGTCGGGTATTCGTAATTTTCAGGGTTGTCTATGACTTCTACTCCGAAAGAATTTTCAAGTAATTCACGAACTTCTTCAGGTGTAACTTCTTTATCAAACTCAATATCAACCGCTTCAGAGTGCCCTCTGTATACAGGCACACGAACAGCAGTACAAGAAATACGTGTATCTTCACCTAAATGCAGAATCTTTCTGGTTTCATTCACAACCTTCATTTCTTCTTTTGTGTAACCATTTTCGCAAAATACATCTATCTGCGGAATTACATTAAATGCAATAGGCTTTTTAAAACATTTATTTTCAAATTCTTCATTTGCAAGTGCTGCTCTGGTATTTTCAGTCAATTCGTTAATAGCCGCCAGACCTGCGCCGGATACAGATTGATAAGTTGATACGATTAAGCGGGTAATTTTAGCTTTATCCAACAGAGGTTTCAAAACTAACATCAACTGAGATGTTGAACAGTTTGGATTAGCAATAATACCTCTGTGTTTTTTCAAATCTTCATCATTGACATAAGCTATAACAAGCGGAACATCATTTTCCATTCTAAAAGCGCTTGAATTGTCAATCAAAACACCGCCGCGTTTTACAATTTCAGGTGCAAATTTTTTGCTGGTTGAGGCTCCGGCAGATGCAAGAACAATATTCACGCCGTCAAAACTTTCCGGTTTAGCTTCTTCAACAATATATCTTTTCCCCTGAAATTCAATTTCAGTACCGGCACTTTTTGCACTTGATAAAAATTTTATTTCGTTAAAATCAATCTTTAATTCATCTACAACTCTTGTAATTTCTCTTCCTACAACTCCGGTTGCGCCTAAAATAGCGATGTTTGGTTTTCTCATTATTAATCCTCTATATAAAAATGTTACAAAAGTAGTGTATCAAAAACACGCATTGCAGTAAATAGGTTTATTAAAAAATTTAATATTCTTAGATACATAACTTGCACTTGATATGTAAAAATATATCTGATATTATTTATAAACGGAGGGAAGCTGTATGAAAAGATTTAATAAATATAAATTAATGATATCAATCGGGCTTGCGGCAATGACTATGTTTGCGCAGGTTAACGCCCAGAATGTAAACAATGATGCAAGAAAACTTTTTCTTGAAAACAACGCTATAATATATGAAATAAACATGCGCACATTCAATGCAAAAGACACAAATGGCAATGGCATTATTGATTTTAACCTCGGAGAAGAGAGCGGAAGTTTTATAAACGCAATAGACAGACTGGATGAAATTCAGGCTATGGGGATAAATATGCTCCACATTCTGCCGGTTACTCCGACAGGAAAAACAAAAGCACTCGGAACAGCAGGGTCTTTATACGCGGCGTCCTCTTTTAATAAAATAAATGAACAGTTGAAAGATAAAAATTCAAAATTAGCGCTAAATGAACAGGCTAAAAAATTTATTGAAGAAGCACACAAACGCGGCATACGCATTATTCTTGATATACCGGCATGCGGGGCATATGATTTATATCTGCAAAGACCGGAACTATTTGTCAAAGATAAGGAACAAATACCTGTTATTCCTGCCGACTGGACTGATGTAAGGCTGTTGAATGCCGGTAATGAAATAGCTATAAATGATGATGTATTTGGTGTTTACAAAGAGTTTGTCGACATGGCGATTGATGAACTCGGAGTCGACGGAATAAGAGCAGATGTCGCACACTGCAAACCGGCAAAATTCTGGAAAGAACTAATATCTTATTCCAGAAAAAAAGATTCACAGTTCCTCTGGCTTGCTGAAAGTTCAGATAGCTGGCATGAGGCAATTTCCGCATATGGAGTTTTTACTCCTTATGATAAATTGCTGGATGCCGGATTTGACGGCTATTACGGTAGTTTCTTCGATCTAAAAAACTGGCATACTGCCGATGAATTAATTAATCATATTCAGTTTAATAGAAATATTTCACAAACAGCCCCTAAAAGTGTTATCGGAAGTTTCACAACACACGATGAACTTTCTCCTGTATTAATAAATGGAATTCCATACAGCACAATGATTATTTGGTTAAATGCGACTTTGCCTGTTAATTCGTACTTTGTAGACGGGTTTGCGACAGGGGATGATTATGTCTATCCGTGGGCAAATCAGAAAGCAGAATCTTCATTTACTGATGATGATTTCTATTTTGCACACCGCGGGAAAATTGATATTTTCAATTTTTCAAGAAAACCTGGCAAAGACAATCCTGCACTATTACAAGAATTTACTGCTGCGAATAAGTTCAAACAATCAATCTTCCCGATAATTACGCATGGAAAATTCACACCGTTGAAGACCGGACATCCTGCTGTGTTTGCCTATGCAATGAGTTATAATAACAGCACTGTTCTTGTTTACGGAAATTTGGATTTTGATAATCCGAGCGGGGATGTTAATATAAAAATTCCTGGACTTGCAGAAGACACAATTAATATCGCTGTAAAAGCCCATTTACAGCCTAAACTCTCCAGTGGGAAAATGCTGGTTCAATTAGAGGCTGGAGAAATAAATGTATTACTGCTGGAGCATTTTGAACTAAAATAAAAAAGTAAAGACGGATTTTTTAAAAGTCCGTCTTTTTTACAAATTATAATCCGTATCTTGTTGCCGCATAATCTCTGCGGATTTTGTTTTTGCGTTGAATTTCTTTGAAATGTTCAGGAAGTTCAATTTTGTAAGTGGTTTCTTTTTCTTGACCATTACCTGAAGATTCTTGATTTCCGGCTTGAGATTGTGCAAATGCCATTCCAACGCCTAAGACTCTTTGACCTGCATTTTTTAATGTATCTTTAATAGCCATTCTTGAAGTTTGTTTCATAGTTTTTACAGTAGCGGCGTTTACTGCTTTTTGAGTCTGCTGCATTGCTGCTTTTTGTCCTGTTTCAGTAACAGCGGCATTTGCAGCGGCTTTAGCAGCTTTGTAAGATGCAGCTCTGCTTTTAGAGGTAGCTATATTTTTGGTCATTTCCTGGAACCCTTTGGCTGCCTGTTTTGTAGCGCTAACTGCAGATGCACCAGCCATAACGGCAGTTACTGCACTTGTTAAAGCACCCATCAAGTTGCCTTGAGCAGCATATGTAGCCATTTTAGTTACACCGGCAGCTGCAACACCGTAGTTGCCGATAGCTTCTGCAGCATGTCCTATAGGTGACATTACTGCACCTACTGCCGGAATCCAAGGTGGTAAAATAACTTTCATTAAGATATCACCGGTTGTGCCGACAATCATACCTGTCATTGCAACTGTTGAAGATATGCTTTCAATTTTGTTTGCAACTTCTAATACTTTTTCACTTCTTGACTGGTCTTCTTGTTTAATTTTTTCTTCTTTTTTTACAGTTACGTTATATTGTTTTGTATTAGTATTCATTCTTTTGAGAATAGTGTTTGAATTGTTTTGAGTTTTAATTAATTTATCTGAGTAAATACTAATAACATTAGCTTTTTCACCAATCTGTTTGTTAATTGTATCTATTTGTTCCTGACTTGTGCTTGATGTATCTGTAGCCGGA
This sequence comes from Candidatus Gastranaerophilales bacterium, assembly GCA_944323045.1. GTDB lineage: Bacteria > Cyanobacteriota > Vampirovibrionia > Gastranaerophilales > Gastranaerophilaceae > CALUVH01. Next base: position 7,507 of record CALUQX010000037.1, read on the forward strand.
GCAGCAGCACCTGTCATAACACTGTCCATAACATTGAATCCAGTATGTGTTGCCTGCGGAGCTGTTGTATCTTCACCAGTAGTGTCCTGTTCTGCTGCAGCTTCTTCTGTTAATCTATCAGATTCCATTTGAAGAGCATCAAATTGGAGAATTTCATCTTCTATCTGACGTTGAGTTTCTGCTACTTCTCTTTCATTTTTTTGTAAATCTTTCTGGTCTTTTTTGATATCTTTTTGAAGTGCTTTTGAATCTTTTTGAAATTCTTTTTCTGATTTTTGTGCCGCTTTGTCAGTTTCTTCCATATCCTTGGTGTTTTCTTCTGTTGTTTTTGTATCAGATTCAACGCCGTCAGCATCTTTATCAACATCTTTTGCTGCCTGTTTACCGTTTTTAGCGTCAACTTCATTTTTGCTGGATGTTTCGGATTCTGCAGATGCGGCTTTTTCGTTTTCACTATTTCCAGAATTTGACCCGTTTCTAACTCTGCCAGCAGCGTTGGTGTTGCCTGTTTCTTCTTCAGGATTTTCAGTAGTATCGTCAGTTTCTTCTTCGTAAACTGATCTTGTATTTGTAGCAGCGACACGGCTGTCAGCAGTTGCTTGATTGCTTGTTGCGGCAAGCTCTTCTGCTTCTTCAGTTTCTTGTTCTTCGGATTCAGTTTCTTCAACCGGTTTGGTTTCTACTTCGTCTTCAACATTAACTTCTTCGTCTTGTTCGGTAACGTTATTATTAGCTGCTTCAACATCTTCAGTTTCGTCAGCGTTTTCAACTTCGTCTTCCGGCTGAACATCTTCTGTTTGTTCATTTTGTTCAGCGTTTTCAACTTCGTCTTCCGGCTGAACATCTTCGGTTTTGTCAGTGTTTTCAACTTCGTCTTCCGGCTGAACATCTTCAGTTTGTTTATTTTGTTCAGCGTTTTCAACTTCGTCTTCCGGCTGAACATCTTCGGTTTCTTCTGTTTTGTCAGCGTTTTCAACTTCGTCTTCCGGCTGAACATCTTCGGTTTGTTCATTTTGTTCAGCGTTTTCAACTTCATCTTCCGGCTGAACTTCTTCGGTTTCTTCTGTTTTGTCAGCGTTTTCAACTTCATCTTCCGGCTGAACATCTTCAGTTTGTTCATTTTGTTCAGCGTTTTCAACTTCGTCTTCCGGCTGAACATCTTCAGT
>CALUQX010000038.1 GCA_944323045.1 Candidatus Gastranaerophilales bacterium
TTCGCCCTCTGCCGGCTCGCGCTCCGTCCGTGCGCAAATTCGCTAGTCACTTAATCACTTTTGTAACAACCGTTCACTGTTCACCGTTCACAATTCACTGAGTACCGGTTCGTCGAAACGACGGCACCCTACGAATAACTTCTTTAGCAGCCATCCAGAGTATAAGAGTAGGCTACGCCTACCTGTTCACAGAACTGTCATATTTCTTCAATTTTTGCACACTTTGGATTTTTCGTGTTAACATGATTAGTATGAAGTGGAAAAATTTGAGCAGAAAAAAAAGAGCTTATATCGCGGCACTTGTAACTATTGTCGGAATTTTGATGTGGGCATTTATATCAGCCGGTATTATCACACACAATTTTAACCGCAGTCAGGTCGCCGGTGAACAGGATAGAAAAGAAGCGTTAATCAACGGTATTATTCTCACAGAAACTAAGGATGAGATGAAATACTGGGAAATTTACGGCGAAACAGGAACTTATGACAGCAACAACGAAGTCGCAATGTTAACTAATGTTCTTGGTAACTTCTACAATAACAATGAAGTCTCTATGAGCTTTCAGTCTACCAACGGGACTTACAACTCCGTAAAAAAACAGATTACTCTTTATGATGATACTTTTATAGTAATCAAAGACGGTACAACTCTGGAAGCTGACAGACTCGTCTGGTCAGGAAATGACAAACCCGTTATTGCAACCGGCAAAGTACGTATTACCAGAGATAACAGACTTTTGACGCTTGCAGACAGGGTTGAAATAAGTCCGGATTATTCGCATTTTAAAGTTAGCGGAAACACTGTTTCCAAACTCTACGAAACTAAGGAGAAATAATGAAAAAGATACTTACAGCCATCTTAATCGCTGCATTTACATTAGGCATAGGTGTTTATGCCTCAGATTTGGTTATTGAATCTAAAACACAGTCTTTTAATGAACAAGATAATAAAATCAAGTTTGACGGAGATGTAAAAGTTACAATTGATGATTTGAAAGTCGTCGGTGATTCCGCTGATGTTAATATGAACGGCAAGCAGGAACTTGATACTGCAACATTTTACGACAAACCTTACGCTTATGAAGTCAAAAAAAATAAAAAACGTGAAGTTAAAGCAAATATATTAAAAGTTTCTTTAATAACAAAAGTTGTACGAGCTGAAGGCGATACCCAGTCAATTATTTTTGACGGAAAAACTCCGATTGCGGTTATTAATGCAGAGGTGCAGGAATATGATACCAAAACAGGTATTATGACTGCGACAGGTGCTGTTACTATTCATTATAAAGATCTTGAAACGTTCTCTAATATGGCAAAAGTTAAAAGTGATAAAAACGGTGATATGAAAAATATTGAACTCATTGGGTCTGCCAGAATAAGAGAAAAAGGTAACGAATCTTTTGCTGATAGATTCTATTATGATGCCGCAACTGATGTTTTGACTGCTCATGGCAACACCACATCTAAATCAATTAACGATGACGGCAGTACATTCACGCTAAAAGCAAATTATCAGGAATATACAAAAGCTAAAAATATCTTTAATGCCAGCGGTAATGTACGCGTCTGGTATCAGGATTATTATGCCGTAGGTCCGAAAGTTACAGTATACCCTTCTAAAACAACTGGAAAACCTAACGACATTTATATGAATGGACGTTCAAGCATTACGCAGGGCGTTAGAACAATTTATGCAGACAGAATTAAAATGACTGTTGACCCGAAAGATTTTAAAGCTGAAGGCAACACCAGAACTGTTATTAAGAACATAGGCTCAGGAAATTCCGGCAATGAAAATGAAGATTCCGGCATGGGCTTAGGATTATAAAGGATTTTTAAATGAGTACAAAAGCTGAAAAAGCCATAGAAGCTTATAATAAAAAAGATTACCAGAAAGCAATTGATTTGTTCAGTTCTGTATTGGAAACAGAGGAGCCGGGTGCAGAATTATATAATAATATAGCACTCTGCTATTCTCATACAGGTGATATGGATAAAGCAGAAAAAAACTTTCTAAAAGCACAGGAACTTAACCCAAAACTGCCGCAGGTATATATCAATCTCGCTGATATATATTATAAAAAGAAAGAATATCTGAACGGCATTGAACTGCTTTCTCAAGGTATTTATGAGATTCCGGATAATCTTGTATTGCGTCACTATCTGGCAAGATTCTATATGGAAGATGCGCGGCTTGACCTTGCAATTGATGAGTTATATAAAATACTTGATGAACAGCCGGACAATTTCGATGCATATTATGACCTTGCAAGAGTGAATTTTGAACTCGGCAATTATGATGTTGCAATTGAAAACTTTGAAAATGTGCTTGAATACAAAGATAACAACGAATGGGTTTATTACTATCTGGCACAGGCTTATGAGGCAAATAATGAAATAGACAAAGCTATTTCAAATTATCTGAAAGCCATTGCGGTAAACTATAATTTTATACCGGCATATAAAAAAGTCGGTATATTATTTCTAGCACGCGGGGATTATGAAGATGCGCTGGAATACTTTGAGGATTACCTAAATATGGATATTCCCCAAGAAGAAACCGCTCAGGTTAAAGAACTCGTAAACAGAATCAAGAAAAAACAAGAACATGAAAAACTCTAAATACTGGATTGCTTTCTCCTCTATTGAACAGATAGACAGCAATTTCATCCAAAGATTATATAATTATTTCGGCGATATAAAAACAGCTTTTGAGGCGAATACAAAAGAGCTTTCACAAATAGAGGGCTTAAGCGTGAAAAAAGCAGAAAACTTTGTTATACACAGAGATAAAGTTAATCCGGATAAAGCCATGGAGTTGGTTGCAGGACGCGGAATAAAATTCTATACATTTGAAGACGAAAAATATCCGCATTTGCTCCATAATATTGACAACCCGCCCGCTGTTTTGTATTACAAAGGTGATTTAGAAAGCTGTAATTTACAAAAAACACTAGCTGTCGTAGGCTCAAGACGCGCATCCAGTTATGCAAAAGATGCATTGAACAAAATTCTTTCTGAATTTAGAAATACTGATATATGTATTGTCTCAGGGCTTGCGTCAGGAATAGATACTACAGCACATGTCACAGCTCTTGATTCAAACCTTAAAACAATCGGCGTCATCGCAAGCGGATTCGATTTTACCTATCCGGCAGCGAATAAACATCTTTATGAAAAAATTGAAAACGGCAACGGGGCAGTTGTAAGTGAGTATTATCCGACTTTTGAACCGATAAAATTCAGATTTCCGCAGCGAAACAGGATTGTATCAGGACTTTCTTATGGAACACTTGTTGCAGAAGCGTCTTTAAAAAGCGGGGCACTAATTACTGCTAATTTGACGCTTGAACAGGGCAGAGAATTAATGTGTATCCCCGGGCTGATTACTAACCCAAATACTGAAGGGATTTACAAACTCCTTAAAAACGGCGCAACTTTGGTTACATGCGCGGATGATATTCTGAATGCCCTAAACTGGGAAGTTAAGCCGCCGGAACAGCAAAAAATCTTTAAGTCAGAACTTGAACCTGATGAAGAAAAAATCTATAAAGCTATTGAAATTGAAGAAAAAGGCTTTGATGAATTACTTAGTCTAACCGGTCTTGAGGTTGAAACACTTTTGACAAACTTGACAATGATGGAGCTTAAGGGCATAATAAAACAAGTTGACGGGGATAGATACAGAAAAATTGATTAATAAAGGTTACATATGGCAGAAGTAAAAGAAAAAGCAGCAAAATCTAAAAAAAGTGAAAAGTCACTCGTAATAGTCGAGTCTCCTGCTAAATCAAAGACAATAAAAAAGATACTGGGAGACGGATATCAGATTGAAGCGAGTTTCGGACATATAAGAAATTTACCCACAAAAGACCCGAAAACTGATAATCTGGGATTTGATGTAGATAAAAATTTTGAACCAAAATTTGAAATTATTCCCGGGAAAAAAGATGTTGTAAAGAAATTAAATACACTTGCAAAAAAATTCGACAATATCTATATTGCATCCGACCCTGACCGCGAAGGGGAAGCTATTGCATGGCATGTGCGTCAGGTACTTGATGTTCCGGATGAAAAGATTAAACGAATTGAATTTAACGAAATTACACCGAAAGCGGTTAAATATTCTGTAGAACACCCGAGAATGATAAATATGGACATGGTTCAGGCTCAACAGACAAGACAAATCCTTGATAAACTGGTGGGCTACAAACTTTCACCTGTGTTGTGGAAACAGATGGGAAATTACAATCTGTCAGCCGGACGCGTTCAATCAGTTGCATTACGAATGATTTGTGAACGGGAAGATGAGATAGAAGCTTTTGTCCCGCAGGAATACTGGTCTATTCACGCAGATCTTGCAAAAGACGGAAAAGTGTTTGAGGCAGAAGTTTCAAAATACAAAAATGAACCGATAGAAAAAAACATCAAAAATCAGGAAGAGGCACAAAAGGTAGTCGACTATTTAACAGGCGCTGAGTTCAATGTTTCTAAAGTTACAAACAAAGCTACCAAACGCAAGCCAACTGCTCCTTTTATAACCTCAACCCTGCAGCGTGCTGCAAGTTCTAAACTTGGATTCGGTGTACAAAAAACAATGCAGGTCGCACAAAAATTATACGAAGGTATTGAACTTGACTCCGGTGCTGTCGGGTTAATTACCTACATGAGAACAGATAGTGTAAGGGTTTCTGACGACGCCATGGCTATGGCTAAAGATTTTATCCTTACAAATTACGGCGAAAAATATTATCCCGAAACACCTAACATTTACGCAAAAGGCAAACAAAATGTTCAGGACGCGCACGAGGCTATTCGACCTTCTTACCCTGAGCGAACACCTGAAAGTATTAAAAAATATCTGGATAATGACCAGTATAAATTATACAAACTTATCTGGGAAAAATTCATGTCTTCTCAAATGTCAAATGCAGAATTTGCCAATAAATCAATAGAAATTCAGGCAGGCGATTACACTCTGAAAGCCGGTACAAGTAAAGTGACTTTTGACGGTTTTCTAAAACTCTACAATGACAGTGAGGATGACAAGGAAAAAGTTGAAGACTCTAAAATACCTGATCTTGAAAAAGGTGACAAAGTGGATTGCAAAAAAATCACCCCTAAACAACACTTTACCCAGCCGCCTCCTAGATACAACGAAGCCTCACTTGTTAAGGCGCTGGAAGAATACGGCATAGGACGTCCGTCAACTTATGCAACAATTATTACTGTAATTCAAACCCGTAAATATGTGGAAAAACGCGATAAAGCACTGCACCCGACAATTCTCGGGCGTGCTGTTTCCAAACAGCTTGTAACCCAGTTTTCTGATATTATGGATTACAAGTTTACGGCAGGCATGGAAGAAAAGCTTGATAAAATTGCAGAAAAAAAAGCTGTCTGGAATAAAGTTCTGAAAGATTTCTATGATCCTTTTATGGAAGAAGTTAATTCAGTGATGAAAACAGCCCACAAAATTAACATAGAAACTAATATCAAATGTCCGAATTGCGGCAGAACAATGATTGTCCGCACAAGTAAATTTGGCACACAGTTTCTTGGCTGTTCCGGCTATCCTGAATGCAAAACAGTGATGTCAATGAATGTTTTATCAGAACAGCAGGAAGAAAGTGCTGCTGACAAACCGCAGGAAGTTTGTGAAGAAAAATGCGAAAAATGCGGGTCTGATATGATATTCAAAACAGGTCCTTACGGCAAATATATGGAATGTACAAATGCAAACTGCAAGCACCGTAAACCTTACCGCAAATCAACCGGTGTAAAATGCCCGAAATGCGGTCAGGGGGTGATAGTGGAACGAAAATCAAAACGCGGTACGGTCTTTTACGGCTGCAGCAAATATCCGGATTGTGATTTTACTCTCTGGAACGAACCAACCGGCGAAGAATGTCCAGATTGCGGCGCATTACTTGTCAAAAAACAGCTTAAAAAAGGTACTGTAATTGAATGTTCTAACAGAAATTGCGGTCACAAAAGAATAGAAACGCAAGAATCTGCAGAGCAGGAATAGGAGGATTTATGTATAAATTCGGTTTGATAGGATATCCTTTAGGGCACTCGCTTTCTGCTGTAATCCACACGGCGGGATTTGAAAGCATTGGTGTACAGGCAACTTATGATATCTTAGAAACGCCTCCTGAAGACCTTGTTACAAGGATTAAATCTCTAAAACGAGAAGATTATACAGGATTTAATGTGACAATTCCTCTAAAATTACCGGTCGCACTATTTGTGGATGAAGTTGATAAGCGTGCGGATATAGCAGGTGCGATTAATACCGTTACAATTAATCATGACAAAACAATGAAAGGTCATAATACTGATGTAGCCGGATTTAAAAAGGCAATACCTTACGGGGTTGAATTAACCGGTAAAAAAGTTGGAATACTTGGAACAGGCGGTGCAAGCCGCGCGGCAACTGTTGCCCTGACAGAATGCGGCGTTAAACATATTGCGTATTACACTAGAAACATACCTAATTCGCTTGAATTTTTGAATTATGTACGCAGAACATTTCCAGAGGTAGAATTCTCTACACATCAAATTGATGCAATAAGAGACTTGTCAGAACTTTCAATGCTTGTAAATGCAACGCCAATAGGAATGCTGGGGCGTTCTGCAGATATGACACCTGTTGAATTGCCTGCATTAAAAACACTGCCAGAGGATGCAGTTGTTTATGATATTATTTATAATCCGAAAAAAACTGTTCTGCTAAAAGATGCAGAAAGTCTGGGGCTAAGGACAATAAACGGTCTGGATATGCTTGTATATCAGGCTGTAAGTGCTCAGGAAATATGGCTGAACAAAACGCCTGATTTTAATGTTATGAAACTTGCCGCACTGGAAAATTTGTAATTAATCAGGAATATATTCCAGAATATCAGAGATTGAACAATTAAAAAACTTGCAAAGTTTATTAATTGTTTCAAGTCTTACATTTGTATGCTTCCCCCTGATTATATCAGAAAGCATTGCTTTGCTGATACCGGTTGCATTGTGTATGGAAGTCGCTGTTGTAAAGTTATCCCAAGTTAATTCTCGCAATTTAATTTTTATCATATTAATAATTATATAGTTATCGCCGGAAAACTTGACAAAAATTACTAAATACAATATATTATTATTGTATTTAGTAATTCATTATGACAATTTGTAATAAAAGGTCAAACTAGAAAAAACAGAAAGGAGCAACTCAAAATGAAAACCAACACAAAAATCAATGACGCCGTGGCTCAGACTCATTCAAGAAACAACGGTACTCACAGTACTCACTTCCTCACGCGCGCCAATGCGTTTACTTTGGCAGAAGTGCTAATCACCCTCGCAATCATCGGCGTGGTAGCGGCGATAACAATACCAAGCCTCGTAAAGAACTACAACGAAAAGGCATGGGCAACAGCAAAAGATGTCTTTGAAAAACGTCTTGAAGTTGCTACAAAACAATTGAATACCGAAGAAAAACTAGCCGGTTATTCTTCAACAATAGACTTTGTAAATGAATTAAAAAATAAGATTAAAATAACAAAAAT
>CALUQX010000039.1 GCA_944323045.1 Candidatus Gastranaerophilales bacterium
CCTGATTAGCAACAGCATAATCTTGACCAGACGGGTCATTCGGAGCCATTGCCGCACGGATTACAGTATCTGCATCCTCAAGTGTCTTTTTAGGATTAGCAGGATTAAGTGATGGCATCTTTATATTTACATGCCCGCCAACAGGTATACCTTCTTCATTTTTTTCTATAACAATTGGTCCAGCAAGTGCCCCGCCCGCATCTTTATGCGCTTTTTCATGTGCATAAATTTCATCATAATTTTTTCTTATCAATGCATCTTTTTGCATTTTACGATGCTCTTTCTGGCGGTCTGTTAAAAACGGATTTGAAAATCTTGTAAACACATCTGTTCTCATCATATGCACCTACCTCACACTGTATACTACGATAATAGCATATTATTGTAAACTTTGCAATATATTTTAAGATTTATTGCAAAATTATAAGTCCAACAGCTCCGGCAACCATTATAAAAGTTCCTGCCAATTTTTTTAAGATATTCTCTTCATTAAAATACTTCCACCCGAGAATAACGCTTAACACCGCTGAAAGTTGAAAAAGTGCGAGTGCATAACTCACATTCATCCTGGCAAATACAAAATTAGTACTATACTGCATTATGCCGGCACACAAAACTATCGCAGCTAATTTTTTATAAATTTGTCCGGAAAATCTGCCTATCTTTTCTCTGTGCCATAAAACGTTAAGCAGACTGAATAGTGTCCCGAACCAACACCAAAAATAAAATGCAGTCAAAGCATCAGATAATGCAATAACATTTTTGATAAACACAGCCTCCACTGCTGTAAAAACTAATGCATAAATTCTGTATTGAATAAACTTTTGCTGTAAAAGTTTCAAAGAAAAACCTTCATCCGTTGCATCAAAAACAAAATAACTGCCCAGTATAATCAACCCAACCGCAAGAATACCGGTAAGTGTAGGAATTTCTCCGAGTAGTAATATGCCTACAACCATTGCCACAACAGATTTATAAGCATTAATAGGTCCCAGAACTGACAATTCGCCGTCCTGCAGTGCTTTAATTAAATAATAATTACCCATAGCACCGAACAAGCCGCCTAAAACTGCCGGCATCAAAATATTTCCGGCAATATAATAATTTTTACTAAATGCAAAAGGTAAACATATTACAGACAAAGCCAGATATGTCAAAAAGTTTATTACAAAAGGCTGCACTCCTGATATTGTCAACTGTTTTTGAAAGACATTTGACATTGAGTTTGAAATTATACGGATTATTACAGCCAAAAATGTTATTATCATTTCAAATTTAAAAAAGACCGGAATTCCGGTCTTTGCAGATTTATAAGTTAAGATTTATGTTTTCCTGTTCTATTGTAATAGTCTTCAATAAATCCCGTATTAAAGTTACCGCTGACAAACACAGGATCTTCAATAATATCCTGATGGAATGGAAGAGTTGTTTCGATTCCGGTTATAACATATTCTTTCAATGCACGGTACATTCTGCGGCGTGCCTCATTTCTGTTGCGTCCCCAGCAGATAAGTTTACCAATCATTGAATCATAATACGGCGGGATTTTATAATCCTGATAAGCGTGAGAATCAACCCTAACCCCGAAGCCGCCAGGAGTTACATAGCCTGTAATCTGCCCTGGATTTGGCATAAAATCTTTATCCGGATTTTCAGCATTAATACGGCATTCTATAGCATGTCCGCGAAGAACTATGTCATCTTGAGTAAAGTCTAATTTTTCACCTGCCGCAACCATAATTTGTTCACGCACAAGGTCAACATTAGAAATCATTTCAGTAACACAATGTTCAACCTGAATACGGGTATTCATTTCCATAAAATACCATTTGCCGTCATGATCAAGCAAAAATTCACATGTACCGGCGCCTTCATAATTAATAGCTTTTGCAGCACGAACAGCAGCAGCACCCATTTCCTGACGTGTTTTTTCGTCTATTGCAGGGGAAGGAGCTTCTTCTATTAATTTTTGATGTCTGCGTTGTATTGAACAGTCTCTTTCGCCTAAGTGGACAACATTTCCATACTGATCGCCTAAAATTTGAACCTCAATATGTCTCGGGTTTTCCAGATATTTTTCAGCATAAACATCAGGGTTGCCAAAGAAATTTTGTGCTTCAGACTGACAAAGACTCATATTTGTTTCAACTTCATCATCACTTCTGACAATACGCATACCTTTGCCGCCGCCGCCTGCTGTTGCCTTCAGAATAATCGGATATCCTGCTTTTTTAGCAAATTCTTTTACTTCCTGCGGTGTTTTCAAAATTCCAGTCCCCGGAGTTACCGGAACATTATTTTCTATCATTGTTTTTCTAGCGGTGGCTTTATCGCCCATTTTACGCATAGAATCAGCAGTAGGTCCAATGAATTTAATATGATGTTTAGCGCAAATTTCAGCAAAATCCGCTCTTTCAGACATAAACCCGTATCCCGGGTGAATAGCATCCGCGCCGGATACTAATGCTGCTGAAATAATCGCCGGAATACTTAAATAACTTTGAGAACTTGCAGCAGGTCCTATACAATAAGCCTCTGTAGCAAGTCTTACATGAAGAGAATTTGCATCAGCCTGCGAATATATCGCCACTGTTGGAATACCTATTTCTCTGCATGCTCTTATAATTCTTACCGCAATTTCCCCGCGGTTTGCAATTAAAACTTTTCTAAACATAATCCTTTTCCTTGTTATCCCAAGTCTTTTCTTATATTTTGCGGGTGGAAATAATATCCACCCTGCAACTTTTTATAAAAATTATTCACAGCTCACTGTTACCAGTTCACTTATTCCACATACATAAGAACTTGACCGAATTCAACCGGCTGTCCGTCATCTACACAAATTTCAACGACTTTACCTGCAACATCAGATTCAATCTCATTCATTAATTTCATTGCTTCAACAATACAAACAACATCCCCCTGCTTGATAGTTTGTCCAACAGTAACAAACGGTTCAGCGTCCGGTGAAGGTGATTTATAAAAAGTACCAACCATCGGAGATGTGATAGGTGTGCCTTTTTTAGCAGGAGCTTGTTCAGAAGAAGATGCCTGAGGCACAGCAGGAGCAGAAACAGGTGCCGCTGCAGGTTGAGATACTGCAGGAGCAACAGCCTGAATCACTTCCGGTAAATCTTTTCTGATTGTAATAGCCTGTTCGCCATCTTCCATAGATATTTCAGTTAAGGAATTATCAGCGATAATTTTGGCTAATTTTTCTATATAATCTACATCAAATTTCATTTTATTACCTCTTATAATTTTGTATTTTTAAACTCTGTCAAGGTATTCGTTAGTTCTGGTATCTACTCTGATTTTATCACCGTTAGATACAAAGAACGGTACGTTAACAACGGCGCCTGTTTCAAGAGTAGCAGGTTTTGTGCCGCCTTGAGCAGTATTTCCTTTTTCTGCTGGAGGAGTATCAACAACTTCCAATTCAACGTGAGCAGGAATATCAACGCCGATAATTCTTGAATCGTGCATTAATACTTGAACTATCATATTTTCTTTCAAGTATTTAACACCGGCTCCGACCTGTTCTTCTGTTAACTGCAATTGTTCATAAGACTCCATATCCATCATAACGAACTCTTTGCCTTCTTTATACAAATACTGCATTTCGCGTCTGTCAAGCATTGCTTTTGCGACTTTTTCACCGGCACGGAAAGTTTTTTCCACAACCTGACCAGTTTCAACGTTTTTAAGTTTAGATCTTACGAATGCAGCACCTTTACCCGGTTTAACGTGCAAAAATTCAACAACAGACCACAATCCGTTATCTAATTGTAAAGTCAAACCAGTTTTTAAATCATTTACTGATATCATATTTTTCCCCTTATACTAAAGTGATAATCTTATTTATAAAGTTATATTACCATAAAATTTCATATTTTCAAATAAAGTTTACAATTTGTAGATTTATGTTAATTTTTCTTATTATATTAGCAAAAAATATTTTGTACTGATTTATAATAATTGTGGGTGAAATGAAGGAGTGTAAAAATGAATATTCAAGCAATTAACAGAGGAAATGTAAACACTTATTTTACTGCCAACAAGGCAAAATCAGGTTATGAAAACCCGATTAACCGTAAGACTGAAAAAGGACTTACAATCTGGGGGTCTGTTGGTACAGGCGCAGTACTTGGAGCAACTGCTGCCGGTATTTCAACCTGTTTCATAAAAGAGACCGCCAAATACAGATATGGCAAAGCAGGACTTATCGGGCTTGCGGTAATGGCTGCAACAATGGCACTTACTTTACCGGCAAAACTTTATAATACAAAAGTTCGTGCATTCACCAGAGAAAAAGAAATGGATGTGTACAGCCGTGACAGAGAACTTAAATCAAATCTGCTTACAGAAGTTGACAAAGAAGTCAAGGATGATGAAGTTCCGCTTGAACAAAAAATCAACCATTATGCAACAATGCAAATGGCAACCAATGGTTCCGGACTACTTGTAAAAGGTGCGTAAGAATTATATGAGTTTAAGTGTCAATAAAATATCAGGGGTTAATTTTACCGGTACCGGTTCAGGCACACCTAAAAACAAGTCAAAGCAAGCGGTCTCAACAAATCCTATAAGCAAAGGCGGGGAGCGTGCACAGTTAGTTCTCGGCACATTTCTTGCCGGAATCGGATTTGGCGGCAGAATGCTTGCAGAACTTCTTGATGGTGATTTTGCTGTCGAGCATTTGTTTAACGCAGGCAAAAAAGTTGCTAATAAGAATTTTAAAAAAGCATCAGCAAATAAGCGTTTTATTGCCGGATTAGGTGCTAGTATTGGGCTTGTTGGATTATTTGTTGCGGGAATGGCAGTGTTATATACAATGTTCAAGGCACCCAAAATTGCCTATGACACTAAAATAAACACTTTTACCAAAAGCAAAGACATGGATGTTTATATTAAAGGTAATGAAATAGAAAAAGACCTTTACACTCAAATGAATGACAAAGCCAAAACAGCAACAGATGACGAAAAGGCAAAATTAAAAGAGCAATATCTAACCATGCAGGTGGCAAAAAACAGAGTACCTGATTTTGTTCAGCTTTAACCGTGACAGGTGAACGGTTGTTACAAAAGTGATTAAGTGACTGGGTGATTAAGTGATTAAGCGGGTTACATGAATCAGGCAACGCTGAATTTTCCTCGCCCCTTGAGGGAGAGGATAGTTTGACTTAACGAACGGTAGTGAGTTTAGTCATAACTTGGTGAGGGGTCAAATAATATGAACGTAGTGAGCCTTTCTTAATCTGTAACAGCCAATCCAAATACGCATGTAACCAACCCCCACCCACAACACTAAACTCACATCCGTTCGTTAAGTGTTGTGACCTCCCCCTTGGAGAGGTGAATCAGGCAACATGGAATATCCTCATTGACTCATAAAAGGCACTAAGTTACTAAGGCACTGAGGCACTAAGTAGTTAATAAAATAAGGCAACGCTTGAATCTTGCTTTGCCTCATTTTGAAATCCTCTTAATCACCTAATCACTCAGTCACTCTTAATGAGATCGCGCAACCAGTGCGCGATGACATGTAAAAAAATCAGACAACGTGGAATATCACATTGCCTGATTAATTGTAAATACTTTACTCACATTACTCACTGCACTTACTTTTATCACTCAACTAAGAGGACAAAGTCCTCTTAGTTGTCAACACAAACCGCGAGCCTGTTGCTGTTGCCGCGGCCGTTGCTGTTCCAGCGCGTGTTGGTAGAGCCGAAGTAGCGGTTGTGCGCGATGAGGCTGCTGCCCTCCTGCCCAGACCAAACAAAGAAGTAACTAGAATATGGTGAAACTGAGAGGAATTGACTTGCTTTGGTTGTATCAAGCGTAAGTCCACTGCTTATATCCTCTTGGGCGCCTATTGTACTATCATGATTATATACATAGGTTGCTAGTTCTCCTAACTGAGCCATTGTTGGCATATTGTTTATTCCGCCGCATGCTTTTACTGCACCTGCCCAATAGTCACTACTGTAGTAACAAGCCTGTATTCCTAATTTCCCATCGGATACAGCTTGATTACATTCCTCTAACGTCATAGGGCTATACCCAGTTCC
>CALUQX010000040.1 GCA_944323045.1 Candidatus Gastranaerophilales bacterium
CTATCTCTTTTTTATTACGCGTGGAGGGATTGTCTTGCTCGCTCGCGTTTAACGGGTCTCCGGTTGCCGTCTTCATAAATTACATTTATTCAGCCGTCAAGCCTCCGCCCTCAGCTCGCTCGCGCTCGACCCCTGTGCAGGCTGCGCCTGCTGGTTCTCATCCCAATACACGCAATAAAAAAGAGATAGAAAAATCTATCTCTTTTTTATTACGCGTGGAGGGATTCGAACCCCCGACCTTTTGGTTCGTAGCCAAACACTCTATCCAACTGAGCTACACACGCTTATTCAATTGTTACTTCATTTATTATACTAACCCGAAAAGATTTTTTTTCAAGTACTTTTATCTAATTTCCCCTTTTTATTTACATCTTATAATATTTATTCGTTACAATTTGTACTCTTATTAATATCGTTATATAATTATTAATGACAGGATAGGATTCTATGAAAAAATTTATTACTCTAATATTTCTATTACTCGCTATTATAATAAATTTTTTGCCACAGGCGTTTTGCGAAGAAGTATTTAAAATCACTTCCGCAAACTTTGACACTGCAAATTCTATCATTGTCCTGACTGCTAAAGATACTGTCAGCACCGAAAATATAATGAAAGATATTAAACTCGTTAAGCTGGAAAATCCCGCCAGAGCTTACTTTGATATCGATTCTTCAATTCTTACTATTCCAAAACAAGATTGGACGCTCAATACCGGCGGAGTTAGACAGGTTAAAATTAATCAGTTTACAACCAACCCTAACGTCGTTCGCTGCGTTTTGTATTTTAATGACAACTACGATCCAGATAATCTGAAATTCTTCAGAATAAAAAATAATATTATTATAAAAATTAAAAACAATAACTTCAGCAGTGATTATTTTCAGCAAACATATCGTGATGAACACACATCCTCCAGCGATTTTTATGAAGCATTAACTGTTACCTATCCTGTTATTGAGCCAACAAATCCGCCAGGAATGGTTACTCAGATTCAACAGGCTTTTGATGCTGTAACTACTCCTAATACGCAGCAGCAAAAAATAGAAAAAAAATCTCTAAAATTAAATACCCAATTTTACCTGAACAATATTACAATAAAACCTTATGGAATATTAATAAACGGGTTCGGTGCCGCTACTATTGAAAAGCCTATGATTCTGCAAAATCCAACGCGTATCGTTTATGATATTCCTAATGCCTTGACTTCACAAACTATCCGCAATAAAGAATTTAAAATTAACGAAACTGATACGGCTAAAGTCGGACAATTTGAGATGAATAAAGCACGTATTGTTATTACGACTAATGATGTAAATAACTATATACCAATCTTTTCAGCAGATAATCAGTCCTTGCTGCTTGCAAATTTCCAAAAACTCGACAAATCATCGCTGTTTACCAATGCTGCTGATGTTATAGCTTATGACAAAGAAAGGTTGAATGATCAAACAAATTCAATGATTCTTTCTTTTTCTCATCCGATTGTCCACGGGATTGACCGCAAAAACAACAATTTAAATATCTATCTTTATAATGTATCTAAATATAGTGAAGAACTTTTTAAATCCGAATATTCAAATTCTGTATTTGCAAATGCTAAGATTACCCTTATGCCGCAAATCGGCATGGTCTTATCTATTCCTCTGGAAAATGATTCGCTAGTAAATACATACCTTGGAGCGGATGGTAAGAGTTTAAAAATAAAAGTTAAAGGTGTTAAAAAAGCAGTTAAACAACCTGCCGTGTCCTCTAATCATGGCGCTAAAAAGGTCGTCATAGATGCAGGACATGGCGGCTCTGATTACGGCGCTATCAGAAACGGAATTAATGAAAAAGATATTACACTCGATGTGGCAAAACGTCTTAAAACTCTTCTGGCTAAACAGGGTTATACTGTTGTTATGACAAGAGAAACAGATAAATATTTGTCACTTCAGGAACGTTGTGATATTACTGAAGCTTCAGCTCCTGATATATTTGTCAGCATTCACGTAAATTCAAGTGTAAAACCGGAAATTACCGGTGTTGAAACTCATTACTATCATCAGGAAAGCCTTGCGCTTGCCCAAACGGTTCATGCTTCTATTGCAAGTAATATAAAATCTAATAACAGAGGCTTGTTTAAGTCTAAATTCTATGTTATAAATCATACTACTGTTCCTGCTATTCTTTGTGAAATAGGGTTTATTTCCAATGATTCAGAAAGAGGACAGTTAAATGGCGACAGGAGAAAACAGGATACCGCAAAAGCTATTATGGAAGGAGTGAATAACTATTTTAAACAACAGCATTAAAAATTTACCCGTAGCTTTTTTCGACTCTGGTGTCGGAGGATTAACTGTTTTTGAAAAGCTTAAAAAACTTCTGCCGCATGAAAATTATTTGTATTTTGGTGACACAAAAAACATGCCCTATGGCGAAAAGACAGAAGAACAGTTAATTGAATTTGCCGATAAAATTTTTAGATTTTTTGAAAAGAAAAACGCAAAGGCTGTTGTTATGGCGTGCAATACCACTTCCGCCGTAACTTATGACAAACTCAAAGATAGATATAATTTCAAGATTTATCCTATAATACAATCAGTTACAGGGATTCTTGCAAGGCTTCCGATAGAAAAACTAGGGGTATTTGCAACACCTGCTACTATAAAATCAGGTGTGTATTCAAGAGAAATACATAAGATTAATCCTGAAATGAAAGTTTTTGGCATGGATTGTCCGCAGTGGGTAAAAATTGTGGAGGGTAAACTTGAAAATACTCCAGAAAGCAAAGCCATAATTTTCAAGAATTTAGAGACAATGCTTGAAAATAATCCTGATAAAATTGTTTTAGGCTGTACACATTATCCATTTTTGCTGCCTGTTTTAACACAAATTGCTCCGGAAAATTTGTTTATTGATCCGGCTGTTTATTTTGCGGAATTCATTAAATCAGATTTGAAAAAGAATGATTTATTAAATGATAACAGTTCTAACGCATACGAAAAATTCTATGTAAGTTCAGCTCCGGAAAACTTTAAAAATGCCGGCACAATGTTTTATAAAATTAATCAGATGCCGGAACTGGTTAATTTGTAAACGAAAAGAGTGCGACATATAGCCTCGCACTCTTGTATATATAATATGTTCCATAAATCAAATTACATGTTTTCTCTGATAATGGCTTTGTATCTGTCTCTTAGAGCTTTTACAACGACAGGTACCTGTTCATTCAGGAGTTTTATTTCATCATCTGTAAAGTCGCTTTTTTTGTATCCCGGATTGTTTCCGGCAAGTGCTTGTAATTTTTGGTTTTTGATACCGAATTCATTACCGACTTTCAAAAGTTTGTTCAGAACAGGATCCATATATTCTCTGCCTAAGCCAAAGCCCCATTCGTTGTTTACATATTCAAACAGCGGTTCGTCAGGAGATAGATTCTGGAATCCTTCAAGTACATCAACAACGTTATCTTCTTTAATTTTGCTGAGCATTGCTTCTGTGATATCGTTGTCACTGTAGCCTTTGAGTTGTTTATACAAATCTTCAGCCATTTTGCAGGATTTCAGGTTACCCTGTGCGTCAAGGACTGTGCCGTCAGCTTTTTTGTAGCCTGTTACTTTGCCTTTAGCATCATATATTGGATTGAATGTCTGATGACTAATCATGTCTTCGCGTAATTCTGCTACTTGATCCAGATTGTTGTCTTTAAATTGTTTAAATACAACATATGCATCATTAGGGTAAGTTTTTGCAATTGACATAACTTTTGTGGTGTCGCCATCTCTGTATACGGTTGTTGTAGTATACCCGTCTCTGAAGGTTTGCATTGAGTCAACTTTGCTTGTATCGCCGTCACGATAGGATATAGTTTTTACTTTTTTACCGTTAACGAATTCTGAGCGTTCATAAATCATTGGCTGCCTGATAAATTTTGCGGTGTCTAATTTTTCACCGTTATTCAGACGTTCGCCCATAATTCGATTTTTCTGTTCATCATTAAGGCATTTTACTTCACGGAAGATTACGCCGTCTTTGTATCCTCTTTGGACAGATATTTTGAGCGGATTAGTGTCATAATATTCTTTTTCCATGGAGAGTACGCCATTTTTATATTCTTTGTCGTAGTAACGGCGTGAGACGAGCTGTTCTCCATATGCGTTTACTGCTTCTGAAGGGTATGCCGCTTCATGTGTTTTTATGCCGTTTTGATAGGTCATAACAATATTTCTGCCTTTGTTATCTTTGTATACTAACTTGTTGCCGTTAACTTTATATTTGATTCCTTGTTGGTCAAGTTGTTTTTTAGTTTTGTCAAGAGTATTTACTTTAGGGTCTTTGACATCAACAGGACCTTGAACCTCACCGGCATTTTTCTTGTCAGCATCGTTAATAACTTTACCTGAAGGTTCATTATTCGTTTTTACAGTAACTGGCGTGTCATTTTTATCGTCAACACCTTCACCAGTTGGTTTAGTGCCGGTTGCGTCAGGTTTGCCTTCAGTGCCTTCACCAGTTGGTTTAGTACCCGTTGCGTCAGGTTTGCC
>CALUQX010000041.1 GCA_944323045.1 Candidatus Gastranaerophilales bacterium
CAAGGTCGTATGTACAAAAGACTGAAACGCACTTCTCATCTTACATTAAAAGTTAGTGATACACAAAGCAAATAAAGGTAGATAAAATGGGACAAAAAACACATCCAACCGGATTTAGAGTAGGAATAATTCAACCTTGGGCAAGCACATGGTTTGCAAAAATTAAAGAATATGGTGAATTTGTAGCAGAAGATGCAAAAATAAGAAAATTCATCAAGAAGAAATTATATGCAGCCGGTGTTTCTAAAATATTAATAGCCAGAAAAGCACAAAATATAACAATAACAGTTGTTACAGCAAAACCTGGTATAGTAGTAGGCAGAGGCGGTCAAGGTATAGATGAATTAAGACAAGAAGTTACAAAATATCTTGGAAAACCTGTTATTATCAACGTAGTCGAAGTAGCAAGAATAGATGCAGACGCTCAACTTGTTGCCGAAGCAATTGCTCAGCAATTAGAAAAACGTGTAGCATTTAGACGCGCTATGAAACAGGCAATGCAGCGCACAATGCGTGCCGGTGCACAAGGTATAAAAGTTATGGTATCAGGTCGTTTGGGTGGTGCTGAAATTGCTCGTTCAGAATGGGCAAAAGAAGGCAGAATACCTCTTCAAACATTAAGAGCAGATGTAGACTACGGTTTTACAGAAGCAGATACTATAATGGGTAAAATCGGTGTTAAAGTTTGGATTTTCAAAGGCAATTTGATGCCAGGAGAAAAAGCAGACCAGAACATTAAAGCCAAAAATGAAAAAGGCGGCAATGAAAAAGGTCAACGTCGTCCGAGACGCCGTCCAATTGAAACAACCGAAGCGTAAGGTATAAGTAAAAATTACAGGAGCAAATATAATGTTACAGCCTAAAAAAACAAAATACCGCAAAATGATGAAAGGAAGAATGAAAGGTACTGAAACCAGAGGTACATCATTTGAATTCGGTCAGTATGCACTGAAAGCATTAGAACCGGGTTGGATAACCAGCCGTCAGATCGAGGCTGCACGTCGTGCAATGACCCGTGAAATCAAACGTGGCGGTAACGTTTGGATAAAAATCTTCCCTGATAAACCGATTACTGCAAAACCTGCCGAAACTCGTATGGGATCAGGTAAAGGTAATTTGGAATACTGGGTAGCTGTTGTTAAACCTAACAGAATTCTTTTTGAACTTGATTACTTTGACAGAAATGTTGCTGTTCATGCATTGGAACTTGCAGCTCAAAAATTGCCTATCAAAGTTAAGATAGTTGAAAAAGCAAAATGTGAACAAAAATAAAAAAGGAAATAACAAATGAAACTAAGTGAAATGCGCGAAAAATCAATAGATGAATTGCAAAACGCTATCAATGACTGGAAAAAAGATTTGTTTAATTACAAATTGCAGCTTTCAACTCATAAATTGGAAAATACAGCTTTGATATCAAAAACAAAAAGATTCATCGCACAAGCGAAAACTGTTATAAGAGAAAAATCTTGTAGCACAGTGGAGGTTCAAAATGCCTAAAAAAGAAAAACAAGGTGTTGTAATAAGCAACAAAATGGATAAAACAATTGTGGTAAAAGTAGCAGATTACGAACCACATCCAAAATATAAAAAGATTATGGAATCAAATAAAAACTACAAAGCTCATGATGAAGCAAATGTTTGCAATGTAGGTGATACAGTAAGAATAGTAGAATCTCGTCCTTTATCAGGCGGCAAACGTTGGTCTTTACTTGAAGTTGTAGAAAAAGCACGTTAATTTTTAGTTAGTGTAAGCAAATTTAAAAAATAACGTGACCTGAAATTGTTTCAGGAACCGAACTTTTCGGATAAATCAGACATCATTATACAAATAATGCGCTGTCAAACGTAAAACATTCTTTAAAAAATAAAGGAAAAAGAAAATGATACAACAAGAAACAAGACTAGAAGTCGCAGATAATACAGGTGCAAAAGAACTGTTATGCATCCGCGTGATGGGCAGTTCAAATAAAAAGTTTGCTGCAGTTGGTGATGAAATCGTTGCAACAGTAAAAGCAGCAGCACCAAATCAGACAGTAAAAGCAGGTGAAGTTGTTAAAGCTGTTGTAGTTAGAACAAAACATGATATCAAACGTGAAGACGGGTCTGTTATCAGATTTGACGAAAACGCAGCAGTAATAATCAACAAAGACGGAAACCCTCGTGGAACCCGTGTTTTCGGACCTGTAGCCCGTGAATTAAGAGATAAGGGATATATGAAAATTGTATCTCTTGCTCCGGAAGTAATCTAGCTCTTAACGAGCACGTAAGTGCGAGTTTAGAGATAGATTATCCCGAACTTGTTTCGGGTCTCAATTGAAACTTTTAGCGAACGCGCAAGCGTCAGTTAGAGGCAGATTATCCCGAATTTATTTCGGATTACTAAAAGTTATCAAATCTCCGGAGATATTCCGGAACCCGCTTGAAAAAGTGAACAAATAACTAAACACATGTAATAGACCGTTCATGGTCAGTCCATGAAAAAAAGCTTGAAAAAGCAGGAGAAAAAAATGACAGATAAAAACAAAAAAAGCTTGCATGTAAAAACCGGCGATAGAGTTATCGTAACATCAGGCAAAGATAAAGGAAAAATCGGTAATATCAAAAAAGTAAATCCTACTGAAGCAACTGTAGTTGTGGAAGGCGCAAACATGGTTACTAAGGCCCAGAAACCTCAGCCAATGGCAGGTATTCAAGGCGGCTTAATCAAACTTGAAGCTCCAATGGATTCTTCAAAAGTTATGGTTGTATGCCCTGCTTGCGAAAAACCGACAAGGATCAAACACGATGTCGTAGACGGCAAAAAAGTTCGTGTTTGTAAAAAATGTGGTGAACAATTAGATGTTTAATATTTTTAGCATATAATAATATTAACATCCGAGAATTAAGGAACAGAAAAATGACATTAACAAAAAACTTAAAATCAAAATATCAAGAAGACGTAAAACCAGCGTTGAAAGAAAAATTTGGTTATAAAAATGAACATCAAATCCCTAAATTGCACAAAATTGTGTTGAATATGGGTGTAGGTGAAGCATCTCACAACTCAAAAATAGCAGAAGCAATTGAAGCTCAGTTAACAAAAATAGCAGGTCAAAGAGCTGTAGTTACAAAAGCTAAAAAATCAATTGCATCATACAAGTTGAGAGAAGGAATGCCGGTTGGTGCTATGGTTACATTACGCGGCGAAAGAATGTATGATTTCTTGCAAAAGTTAATCACAGTAGTTCTTCCTCGTATTCGTGACTTCCGTGGTATCAGCGCAAAAAGTTTTGACGGTCGCGGTAATTATACCTTAGGCTTGAAAGAACAGGCATTGTTCCCTGAAATTACTTATGAAGAAGTTGACTTAGTAAAAGGTATGAACGTTTCAATCATCACAACAGCAGAAACAGATGATGAAGCAAGAGAATTGTTAAGATTACTCGGTATGCCTTTCAAAGGAATGAATAAGTAATAAAATACAATAAACTAAACGAAAATAATTAAACAAATACAAAATAAAGGAGAAATTCATGGCTAAAAAAGCGATGATAGACAAAGAACTGAAAAGAGAAGCACTTGCTGCAAAGGGTAAATACCCTAGAGTAAGATTGCATAACAGATGCAGCATCTGCGGCAGACCACACGGGTTCCACAGAGACTTTGGTCTTTGCAGAATTTGTCTTCGTAAAATGGCACATCAGGGCTTACTTCCTGGTGTTACAAAAGCTAGCTGGTAGAATGTTAGCATTTTAATTTTAATATTAGAATTAATAAACAATCGATTAATTAACGAAAAAGACCGTTATGATACGGTCTTTTTTTCGTTCAAGAGCTGTGTAGTATTTATATTAATATCTATTTAATAGTCAGAGTGTAACTAAATGTAAAAATAAATTTAAAAAAGCCTGAAATCCAGTTATACTGCCTCATTGGATAGTATAGGATAGTGAGGGTAGTGTAAATATTTTTCATTAATGTCCGATAATTAGAATAAGTGATTTCGAAAGCACAACTGTAGCACAGTAAAATGAGGTAAAAAAATGGACATTAATGGAATTCAAAAATTAAATCAAGTTGATCCAAAATTGTTGAAAAACAAGACAAATGTAGAAAATCAGAAGGACGGTAAGCCAAATTCAGTATTCGGCAATGGATTTACCGGTAAGAATGGTGTTGTTATAGACGATAATGGTATGGTGGAATATTCAGCTAGTGTTGACTATTCTGGCAAAGAAGTGAATGCGCAGGACGCAAGCAAAATAGCAAAAGAAGAAGTTTCAAATGATAATCCGCAAGCGCCAAAAGATGAGCCAGCCGGCAACGGATTTACCGGTAAGACGGGTGTTGTTATAGACGATAATGGTATGGTGGAATATTCAGCTAGTGTTGACTATGCTGGCAAAGAAGTGAATGCGCAGGACGCAAGCAAAATAGCAAAAGAAGAAGTTTCAAATGATAATCCGCAAGCGCCA
>CALUQX010000042.1 GCA_944323045.1 Candidatus Gastranaerophilales bacterium
ACCGTGAATTCAATTCCACATATACGTATTGGTCCAATGAGGGCTATCGCCACTATGCCGGCAGGCTTGCAGTGTGCTTGGACAATTAAGAAAACTTTGTCCTCATTGTAAGACACTAAAAAATTTCAAAAATAAGGCAATACAAGATTCAAGCGTTGCCTTATTTTTATTAACTACTTAGTGCCTCAGTGCCTTAGTAACTTAGTGCCTTTAATCACAGAATCGGTGCGTCGAAACGACGGCACCCTACAAAAAAGCAGACTTGTCCGCCCCGCAAGGGGCGAGGAAAAAGCTGGCGATGCCTGATTCATGTAACCCGCTTAATCACCTAGTCACTTAATCACTTAATCACTTTTGTAACAACCGTTCACTTTTCACAGGTCACCAGCCACAGAATATTACCTATTTGTTACACACTTGTTTATTATTTTATTTTTGATTATAATATATGGCGTTAAGTGTTACTTTAAGAAGGAGACTATTATGTTTAACAAAATGTTTTCACTGAAAACTCTGTCTGCCTTGTTTGCAGCATTGTTTTTGGGGTTGTCTTCATCTGCGTTTGCAAGTGAAGCTGATTTGATAGTCCCGAGTATCAAAGACGTAAATGGCGATTTCTTTAACTATCTGTTAATAGGTATCGCTATTTCTGTTATTGGTCTGATTTTCGGGTTTATCGAATTTTTACGTATTAAAAAATTGGATGTTCACAAAGCTATGGCTGATGTGGGCAACACAATTTTTGAAACTTGTAAAACTTACCTGATTCAACAGGGTAAATTTTTGCTTGTATTAGAAGTATTAATTGGTCTGTGTATTGCCTTTTATTTCGGTTATTTGCAGCATATGCCTTTGAAAAATGTTTTAATCATTCTGGCATGGTCTGTAATCGGTATTTTGGGCTCATACGCAGTAGCATGGTTCGGCATTAGAATGAACACTCTGGCAAATGCAAGAACTGCTTTTGTTTCTTTAAAAGGAAACCCGTTGAATATTTTAAATATTCCTTTGAAAGCAGGTATGTCAATCGGTGTTTGCCTTGTATCTGTTGAACTTATCCTGATGTTAACAATTTTGTTATTTGTTCCGGGTGAAATTGCTGGAGCATGTTTTATCGGGTTTGCTATCGGTGAATCATTAGGTGCATCAGCTCTTCGTGTAGCCGGTGGTATCTTTACAAAAATTGCTGATATCGGTTCTGACTTGATGAAAATTCAATTCGGTATCAAAGAAGATGACCCGAGAAACCCTGGTGTTATTGCAGACTGTACTGGTGACAACGCTGGCGATTCAGTAGGTCCTACAGCAGACGGCTTTGAAACTTACGGTGTAACAGGTGTTGCGCTCGTTTCATTTATTCTTCTTGCCGTTGCCGGCGAAGCTAATCAGGTTCAATTATTAACATGGATTTTCGTAATGAGATTCTTGATGATTGTAACTTCTGTTTTAGCATACTGGATTAACGGTATTGTAGATAAATTCTATGCTGCAAAAACAACTAAATTCGATTTTGAAAAACCGTTAACCAACCTTGTATGGTTAACATCAATCCTTTCAATCGCCATGACTTTCGGCGTAAGCCACTGGTTACTGGCTGATTTGGGTAACAATTTATGGTTAATTCTTTCTGTAATTATTTCTTGCGGTACTTTAGGCGCAGCTTTAATTCCGGAATTCACCAAAATATTTACTTCCCCTAAAGCAAAACACACAGAAGAAGTTGTTACAGCTTCCCGTGAAGGCGGTGCATCTTTAACAATCCTTTCAGGTATTGTAGCCGGCAACTTCTCAGCATTCTGGATTGGAATGGTTATTGTATTGTTAATGGGACTTGCTTACTTGGCATCTACATATATCCCTGAAGCAGTAATGATTTATCCGTCTGTATTTGCATTTGGTCTTGTTGCCTTTGGTTTCTTAGGCATGGGACCTGTAACAATTGCCGTAGACTCATACGGACCGGTTACTGACAATGCGCAATCAGTTTACGAATTGTCATTGATAGAAGAAATTCCGGATGTTAAATCTGAAATTGAAAAAGAATTCGGATTTACTCCTGATTTTGACAATGCAAAAATGTATCTGGAAGAAAATGACGGTGCCGGAAACACATTCAAAGCAACTTCAAAACCGGTACTTATCGGTACAGCAGTTGTTGGTGCCACAACAATGATTTTCTCATTGATTCTGGTTATCAAAAACACATTAGGTATTCAACCTGAAATGATTTTGAATACATTAAATCCTTACACATTACTCGGTCTATTAACCGGTGGTGCTGTAATTTACTGGTTCAGCGGCGCATCAATGCAGGCTGTTACAACCGGCGCATACAGAGCTGTTGAATACATTAAAGAAAACATCAAATTAGATGACGCAGCTTCTAAATCTGCTAACGTAGCAAATTCAAAAGAAGTTGTTAAAATCTGTACTCAATACGCACAAAAAGGTATGATTAATATCTTTATCGCATTGTTTACATTTGCACTGGCACTGGCATGCTTGTCAGCACCAAACACTTCAACATCTGCACCTGTAGCATACTTTGTAAGCTACCTGATTGCCATTGCAGTATTTGGTTTATTCCAGGCTGTATTTATGGCAAATGCCGGCGGATGCTGGGATAATGCTAAGAAAATTGTTGAAGTTGATTTACAGGAAAAAGGTACACCGCTGCATGAAGCAACAGTTGTTGGCGACACAGTAGGTGACCCGTTCAAAGATACATCATCTGTAGCAATGAACCCTATTATCAAATTCACAACATTATTCGGCTTGTTAGCAATGGAAATTGCAATTAACGAATCATTCAGAAACATTGCACCAATAGCCGGCTGGATATTCTTAGTAATTGCTTTAATATTTGTAGTACGTTCATTCTATGCAATGAGAATCCCTACAAATAAATAACTATAGGGAAATGAGTATTATCTCATATAAAAAGCAGCCTCGCAAACGCGGGGCTGACTTTTTTATTCTATTAAACTAAATTCCTCACCTAATTCATTTTCCAATAGCTTAATAATATCAGAAAGCGGAATATTTAATCCCTGAGCAATGCGCCAGAGAGTAGAAAGCTGAGGGTCTTTAATACCTTTTTCAGTATCAGCGAGCAGTGACTTTGTCATACCGACTTCTGCCGTAAGCAGAGTGATTGATTTGTTGGTCTTTTTTCTCAGAGATTTAATGAGTTGACCGAGAGTGTTTTGCATTAATATTTTATTTTCCTGAAACAAGTCTTGCATGATTTTAATTTTAGTGCTAATATTAATACAAATTGTGCTAGTATTAGCACAAAATGGTTAGCAAATAACAAAAGGAGCAACTCAAAATGAAAATCAACACAAAAATCAACGACGCCGTGGCTCAGACCCATTCCAGAAACAACGGTACTCACCGCACTCACTTCACTCACTTAGTCACTTTTCCAAAAGCCGCGTTTACTTTGGCAGAAGTGCTAATCACCCTCGCAATCAT
>CALUQX010000043.1 GCA_944323045.1 Candidatus Gastranaerophilales bacterium
TAGGGGGCAAAGGTTTGTGAGGGTTTTCCGGTAATCAATGCAGTAAGTTCGGCATCGGACAACTTTTCCAATTCCGCGCGTTTGGTTTCAGCTTCTTTGCCGCTTAAGCCCAGACTCTGGATGTACATTGATATTTGAATTGGATCTGACATTAAACCTCCTCACACGTTGTAACTTACCTTTATATCGACATTTGCCACATATTTCTTTAATCTTTATAAATTTTTGTTAAGAAAAATATACAATTTATTAAATAACAACAGGTAGCGCGCAGCGTATTGAAATGCATACTCCGGTGTAAAGAATTTTGAACTTTTTGTAATTTTTTTGACAAATTTTACCATGTTTGTGATTTATTGTAAGAAAGCTGGAAACAGTTCGTAATAGATAAGGAATGAAAAGTTGCAAAATACTATTACAAATAACAATTATAAACTTAGACAACAAGCATCATTCAAACGTTTAAATGACGTTGAAAATGATGTTTTTTCATATATTGAAAAAAGATTATCAAGAATTTTTAATGATGAAATAGAATCTGAGGATTCTATTTTTTGTAAAGTTTCAGATATAGCTATTCATAAAATGGCTCAGTTCTTGTCCGGCAGAATCCCGCGTTCTTGTTCTATTGGTATTGCAGGTGAAACAGCCAGCGGAAAATCTACAATTGCGTTTGACATAATTAATACTCTGGAGGCTTTCGCTCAGGAATACTGTATAAAAAATTTAATTACACGCATTAATACTGATGATTACTATTATGACAGATCAGAAATGGTAAAAGCAGCAGGCAGCTTTGCTGAATTCGCCAAGCATTATGATCTTGATGTGCCGGAAGCTTTGGAACTGTCATTAATGAAAAAACATATTAAAACACTGCTTGAAGGTAAAGATGTTTATCTGCCCAAATACGATATGTCCGGCACTGCAATAAGAAATGACAATGCTGTTCTTGCTGAACCTGCAAAAATAATTATTTCAGAAGGTTTGTTCACCTTAACTGATGACATAGCAGAGGCATTTGATTTTAAAATTTACGTTGATGTATCTGAAAATGTACAAAAAGAGAGATTTTACAGACGTGCAAATGAAAGAAATCTCGGGGCATCTGTTGATGATGTGTATAAAAATGCATCAACAAAAGCAAAAATTTATGTGCATCCAACTGCTGAAAAAGCTGACATAATTCTTTCCGGCGAAGCTGACAGAGCTGCTTACAAAAAATTCATAAGCAAAATTCTCGGGCTTGCTGCTGAAATTTATTATAAAAAAGTTCTGCTTTATTGCGTTTAATCTGTCTATTTGTTTTTTCACCGGCTTGACTTTATTTTTTGAATATTAATAATGGTTAATGCTATGAGAATAAGTAATATACATTATACTCCCGCTCAAAATACCAGAGTCGTTTTTGGCAGCAATACGACTCATAAAAAGCATTCGCCAGTACATGAAGCGGCTGCAACAACAGCCATATGGTTTGGATTCGGTATCGGACTGGATTATGTTACAAGAAAAATTAAATTCTATAACTCACCGACAAAAAATTCATTTGCCGTAAACGGGCTAATCAGTCTGATAGCCGGAACTTGCGCCGGCATCAAAGCCTTTGGTTATGGTAAGACTAATAATAAAGAGTAAATAAAATATAGTAGAATTAATTAAAAAATAAAAGGACACTTTTTTTTAAAGTGTCCTTTTATCTGCCGGAGGCCGGACTCGAACCGGCACGTGGGGTGAACCACACCAGATTTTGAGTCTGGCACGTCTACCAATTTCATCACTCCGGCATGAAATTGTCCCCGTATACTTATAATAACAGAAACATTTCAAATTTCAATCATTATTTTTAGATTTTCTTTATTTGTTCTTTGAATACATTATTGAGAGTGATTAATAATCTCTATCATAAGCTTAAACTAATGCCAGATGAGGGCTTGTAATGCGAAAAATTATAACACTTATTTTAATGATATTTTTATGTATAAGCACTGCAAATGCGGCAACTGTAACCGGAGGCGTAGAAAAGAATGGAGTTGTTGACACAAACAGAATTATAGATTCCGCAACGAATTTCCCTGTTCCGGATGCAAAAGTAGCCTTGCCCAAACAAAATTATACAACTTATACAGATTCTAACGGTGCGTTTGCGTTAAATACAGATATAAAAGACAATACTATTATGTCTATCGAAAAAGACGGCTACAAACCATTTTCGCTTACCCTGAATTCAAATAGTACTAATCATCCGCTTGTTATAGGAATAGAAAAAACAAACGGTAATGATATGCAAATCTCTACCGACCTTATTCATCTTGGTGACAATAATTTTTCGGACACATCGGCAAATGCGGATGAATTCAAGACGGATTCAAGCGGTCCGGCAATTACAAAACACTTTAAAATGGCATCAGATGCCCTTTCGCGTGCAAATTATCTTGTTATAGGGTCAATTGTTGGCATCGACACGATGCTTGCGCGTTCAATGGGACAGAACAGAATTAAAAGTGCTTATTCAAGTCCGCCTGAAATTTATTTCAACGGCAATAAAATCGCAGAGATTAAATTAAATGGCGATGGACAGCGTGTCAAAATTCCGCGTAATCTTATCCGACCTAATCAGATGAATGAAATAACTATTCGTACGGGTAAGAATCTTACACAACATGCATATGTCGATTATGACGATATAGAACTTATGAATTTATCTATAACGTCCGATTAAGCAATAAAAAACGACCTGTGAGGTCGTTAGGGAAAAGGGAATGGGAAAAAATTTTTTTTAAAGTGAATAGATGATTAAGTGATTAGGTGATTAGCGGATTTGCGTACGGATGGCGCGAACGAAGTGAGCCAATCCGGATAGCGAGGAA
>CALUQX010000044.1 GCA_944323045.1 Candidatus Gastranaerophilales bacterium
TCTTCGCCGTTAGGATTTTGTTCGCGAATTCTTGAACTATAGAGGTAATACCATTTGTCTTCGCCATCAGGATTTTGTTCACGAATTCTTGAACTATAGAGGTAATACCATTTGTCTTGCCCTGTAGGTCGTGTTTCTCTTATGCGAGAAATACCTTTACAAGATTCGTGACTGATCCAACCTGCTAAACAAAACACAGGAACAGGATTTGCCAGTATAGATGACTGTAGAAAAAATACAGCCAATAAACATATAAATATTTTTGTTGTTGTAATTTTATGCATTTAATTCATTCCTGATTTTTGAAAAATCTATTATAAATATTTTTTATCATAGAAAGTGGCATTTAACTTATATTCATACATATTGCCATCTCTTATTACGTATTTTTTATCATAGAAAGTGGCATTTAACTTATATTCGTATATATTGCCATCTTTTATTATGTATTTTTTATCATAGAAAGTGGCATTTAACTTATATTCGTATATATTGCCATCTTTTATTATGTATTTTTTATCATAGAAAGTGGCATTTAGCTTATATCCGTATATATTGCCATCTTTTATTATGTATTTTTTATCGTAAAAAGTGGCATTTAACTTATATTCGTATATATTGCCATCTTTTATTATGTATTTTTTATCGTAAAAAGGTGGGTGACTGTTTAACTTGTATTCGTAAATACATTTTTTATTTGCGATAGTTGTCCAATCTGGAATAAAGTTAAACAGAACAAACACAGGAACTGGGTTTGCAAAAACAGGGCACTGAAGGAGCATGAAAACAGATAAAGTGGTTAATATTCTAATGAAATTCAAATTTGCCATAAATTATTAATAGCATATCTATCTTTTACCGTCAAGTATAAAGTAAATTATTGGTACTTATTTTTAATATATTTGATAAATAATATCAAAAACACATGTAATTAGAAAGAATAATATTTTAAGTTTTTATCGGTATTATAATCAATTTCATAGAGATTACTACCATATCTACTATATTTTTTTAGATTCTTGTCAGTAGCATAGTCTATTTCGTAGATACTATTGCCATACATACTATATTTTTTTAGACTCTTGTCAGTAGCATAGTCTATTTCGTAGATACTATTGCCATACATACTGTATTTTTTGAGATTCTTGCCTGTAGCATAGTCTATTTCGTAGACGCTACTGCCATACATACTATATTTTTTTAAATCTTTATCGGTAGCATATTCAATTTCGTATATGTCATCTCCATACTTGCAATATTTATTAAAATATTTACCATTAGCACAGTCTCTCTCGTAAAATGTACTACTATTACTTTGACTTTGAACCCACCCGAATAAATAAAACACAGGAACAGGGTTTGCCTGAACCTGCGATTGCAAAAACATCAACATCAAAATAGATATTATTATTTTTGCAAATATTGCTCCTTTCATAAATATTCTTTTAACACAAATTTTTTTAAATGTCAAGCATAATTACCCATACGGGTAATTATTTTTAATAGCGTAACACTTAACATAGGAGAAAAAATCATGAACATTGAGAACAACGGGCTGGAGATAGATTCTCTAGCCAACACTTTAGACCAGTATGAAGAAGAACTTAAACAAAAATTTGGCAAGGACTTCTTTATTCACCCGGAAGGCATTATTGACAATATTGCATTATCCTGTGGCATAATGAACATAATGCTGCAACAACAAATTGCAAAACTGGCTAAAGAATTTGATCCGGAAACTGCAAGCGGTGAATATCAGGATGCACTGTATGAAAGAATTGGACTCTACAGATTGGAAGGTAAAAAGACAACTTTTTCCTGTAAAATCTGTGGTACACCAAATTATGAATATGCTGCCGGAACAATCACATTACGCTCACAATCAGATAATAATGAATTCACTAACATAGAAGATTTTACGACTGATTCAAACGGCATTGCAATTATCAGATTTCGATGCGTAGTTGAAGGCGCAGTGACAGTTAAAAACACCGATAAATTCGAGATAATTAAAGCACCTGAAGGAATACTGTCAGTTTCATTGCCTGATGATATTGAATTAAATACAGGACGCGAAGAAGAATCAGATATTGAATTCCGCACAAGATTTAAAAATGCGAAAACTTCAAATATAAGAGGAACTCGAGATGCCGTATATAAATATTTATCTAAATATGTAGACCATCGGTCTTATCTCAAATTGCACGATGGAAATTCGAATCCAAACATTCCTACTGGATGTGTTAAAATAATAGCGCACCACAATACGACAGACAACATTTTTGCTCAGGCAATTTTAGATAGTATTACTTATGGACCTGAGCCTATAGGAAATACTGAACTTATACTCTATGATTCAGAAGGTACCCCTGCAATAATAAGATTCCAAAAAGCAGCAGAAATACCCATAGAAATAAGCGCCGAAATTAAAATCCGCAGCGGGTATTACGAAAACACAGTAGCCAACAGAGTAAAAGAAAATATTCTCAAATACACACAAGAACACGTGCTTGGACTCGGAGCTACTGTTTATGCAATGGAATTCATAATCCCTATTCTTGAAACCGACGGAATAGAAGCAGTACAAGATATCAAAGTCCGACGAGGCGACACTAATCAATACCTTGATAGCATCTCTCTTGATGAAGATGAAATACCGGTATTTAGCGCCGCCAACATCTCATTTTCAATACCTCAATAAATATTTTAAATCATTCATATGCTTCTCGTGGAGTGGTATTTTAATATCACTCCTTTTTTTAAACTGCAAAGGAAAACACATTATGACAATATTTCAACTCCCAAATTTAACAACAAATCCTAAGGTACGCCTTGGATACATTATCAACAACAAACAATACACATTTTCATTCCAGTGGCTCGACAATTTTTGTCTGCTTTCTATCTACATAATTAAAGATAATCAAAAAATCTATCTGATTAAGGGCAGACCGATAACCCAAAATTCTGACCTGATTGAACGTGTCAAAGACAGCAGTCTAATCACCGG
Source organism: Candidatus Gastranaerophilales bacterium (assembly GCA_944323045.1). Classification (GTDB taxonomy): domain Bacteria; phylum Cyanobacteriota; class Vampirovibrionia; order Gastranaerophilales; family Gastranaerophilaceae; genus CALUVH01. Next base: position 3,011 of record CALUQX010000044.1, read on the forward strand.
AAAACTCGTTATCAAAAACAAATACAACGAACAAACAGAAATTACACAATACAATTTTCATACTGATTTTGAAATGGAGTACTATGACAACTAATTCATTAAAATTTAATCTCAAATTAACAGTACCAGAAACTGAAATAACTATCGAAAACCTCGATATTAGTTTTAAAATGTACAAAAACAATAAACCTGAAGCAAACACTGCCTGTATAAATATCTGGAATTTAAACGATACAACTTTTCAGGAACTGTTGGAAAAAGACAATTTAGTAGACGTATATACAAGTTATGGCGAAGAGGATCCTGCCTTAATATTCAGAGGTTATATTGAACGCGAAAGAACCAAAAACGGCAGACCGGAAAATCGGGTTGATGTCGCAACAATAATTACTTTAAAAGACGGGCTGAATGCGTTTTCTAAATTCATTAATCTTAATTATCGCGAAAAAGTAACAACCACACAGATAATACAGGATTGTGTAAAAAACTCCGGTGCCGGCACAGGAACAATGAGCGAAAACCTTCCGCAAATGCAATTCGACAGTTATAAAGCAATAGGTTATCCACAAAACATACTTGAAAAAATCTGTTCTCCGCTCGGCATATCATTCAGCATTCAGAATAATCTTTTCCAATTTATAGCACCGGATGAAAAATTCAATGGCGAAGAAACATTAATCTTTAACAGTGAAAATTCTGCCAGACTACACAAAAATGGCACGGATGAAATTATTATAACAACAAGTCTTACCCCTAACATTAATCCGAATGACTGGATTCAATGTGAATTTGATGAATTCAAAGGCAGTGCCCGCGTGAGAGAAGTTTATCATCACGGAAACAACTATGGCGAAGCCTGTTTAACAGAAATAACAATAGGATATAAAAATCATGAGTAAAAATTGTAATGACAGCTTAAACGAAATACTAAACGGAATATATTCAACAACACTTGTTGAAAAGCCCTGCAAAATAATTAATATACATTCACAGTATAGCGTTGACATAGAATATTATGACAACAATGAAACAGATTACTTATATAAAGTTCCTGTAAAACACATACAGACCTCAAAAGCATATGTATTCCTCGGTCTAAATGTAGGCGACAGAGGAACGGTGAGATTTTTTGACACTGACGTGACAGACTATATTCGCGGCAGCAGCAAAACGAGTGAAGCCGTAAGAAAACATGACATTAATGATAATGCTTTTTCCTGCGGTTTCTATCCCTCACCGGAACAATATGCTTTTCCACAGGGGGACATTGTAGTCGGAACATCTTCCGGCGGTGTTATAAATATTTCAGGAAACAATATAACAATCAGCGGTGCCGGAGTCACAATAAATGCCACATCTGTGACACTCGGTGAAAAGACAACTATAGACGGCAAAGTATTTTTAGAACACACACATTCAAACGGAAATGACGGCAATCCGACAGGTGCCGTCATTTAACAGAAAGGAAATAATTATGACAGACATAAAAATGGAAAACAATCGTCTTGTGATGCGAGACGGCGATTTTGTACTTGTTGACGGAGTCGACGAAATTAAACAACACATTATTATTGCGCTAAATACATTCTACAACGACTGGTTATTAGACTACACTAAAGGAATTGATTATGAGCACGGAATGCGCAACACAGAATTTCTTGAACACGACGTAAAAAAGCAGTTACAAGGAATAAAAGATGTGCAATCAGTAGACGATTTTTCGCTTACATTCGACCGAAAAAATCTAACCATAAATATAACCGCAAAAATAAAAACTAAATACGGTAATATAAATTTAAATGAAATAGTACAACAATAAAGGAGGAACAAAAATGCCATTATATAATATCAGAAATACAGAACTCGTATGGCGTGGTTTAACGCTGACAGGATTTTCAGAGGTGAAAGTCGGAATTGCACAGGGCGGAGACAGTAATGTACAGGTTATAGGAATAGCAGGAGAATGTTTTACGCATCCAAACAACAAACGCGTATGGACAATCTCATCAAGTTTTAACATAAACAGTTTATGTTATCCGATACTTGAGCAGGACAATTTGAATAATATTGAAGACACACTTATCTTGCGCGATCTTAATATTGGCACTTCGGATATTTACACAAATTGTTCAATCATGTCAATAACATCGGATAATAATATTCGTAAAACAGTCACCTGGCACGCAGTCAAACGAAACGGGCGATAGTAAATCTGTATATTTATAGTCGCCTGAAATAGAAGAATATATAGCCCCGGTCTTTATTTTAATATTTTTCATACTTTATAGACCAAAGATAAGAATTAGGAACATATTCATACACGGTGTTATCTGTTAGTTCATATTTTATAGACCAAAGATAAGAATTGGGTTCATATTCATACACGGTGTTATCTGTTAGTTCATATTTTATAGACCAAAGATAAGAATTGGGTTCATATTCATACACGGTGTTATCTGTTAGTTCATATTTTATAGACCAAAGATAGGAATTGGGTTCGTATTCATACACGGTGTCATCAGATAATTCGTATTTTTTAGACCAAAGATAGGAATTGGGTTCATATTCATACACGGTATCATCAGATAATTCGTATTTTTTAGACCAAAGATAGGAATTAGGTTCATATTCATAAAATCCATTGTAGCTGGAATTTGAAAATAACCAACCGAACAACGCAAATACAGGTAATGGATTTGCAAAACAAGGCGTAATGCTAAATATTATTAATAGTAATGACATCAAAATTTTTATTACATTCATAATTACCCCTTAACTTTTAATTTGTAATGATTAACTGAATACGTCTTCAGTGGGGCGCCGGCATATTCATATTCAGTAATACCCACACCAGATAACGAATACGTCTTTAGTGGGGTGCCGGCATATTCATATTCAGTAATTCCAGTATATCCTTTACAATTATCAATCCACCCTGCCAAACAAAACACAGGTATGGGATTGGCATAACTATTAGAATTGTTTACAGTAATAAATGATATTAAAAAAATTATAGATTTTAGTATAAAAAATAACTTACCCTTCACATTGTTTAATCTATAATTAATCACAAAGAATGTCAAGAACCAGAATTGAATATATTAGAATATTATTACTGGTACAACATAAAAATAATTAATTAAGTGTGTATTTTTTAAGCGGGTTGCCGTAATATTCACATTCAATTATTGTCGAACCAGATAAAGTATATTTTTTAAGTGGACTGCCATAATATTCCCATTCAGTTATTGTCGAACCAGATAAAGTATATCTTTTAAGCGGACCGCCATAATATTCCCATTCGGTTATTGTCGAACCAGATAAAGTATATTTTTTAAGTGGACTGCCATAATATTCCCATTCGGTTATTGTCGAACCAGATAAAGTATATTTTTTAAGTGGACTGCCATAATATTCCCATTCGGTTATTGTTGAACCAGATAAAGTATATTTTTTAAGTGGACTGCCATAATATTCCCATTCGGTTATTGAATTGATCGATTTGCAGCTCTGATTAATCCAGCCAAACAAGCAAAATGAGGGAATAGAAGATGCCCAAGCATAGTTGCCAATAAACAGGCTCAAAATAAAAAATAAAAAACTCTTTTTAAGAATAATCAAAATATTCATATCTATTAAACCTCATATTTTTCAGATTGTAAATAATATTTTAGTTAATTTAACAAAGTTACTAACGCGGAAGTTTATAAAGGCATTATCACTTAAAGTCTGTAATATTTTAAATTTTTTCCAGTAGCGTAATCACGCTCATATATATTACTACCATAAACACTATAATATTTTAAATTTTTTCCAGTAGCGTAATCACGCTCATATATATTACTACCATAAACACTATAATATTTTAAATT